>NZ_JAALFW010000001.1:0-363060 GCF_011800485.1 Pantoea sp. EKM20T
ACGGTTCGTCGGCACGACGTCAAAGCCGAAGGTACCGCGTGAGCGGCGCGAGGACGGCCCGGCAGCAGCAGAGGTGCTCTGGCCCGCACTGCGGCTCGCTCGCCCGGAAAAAAGCTGCCACGTTTGACCGTGACAGCCTTTACAAATCTAATCTTAACTGACCAGCATTACCCTGTTGGGCAGCGGATTTTCTTTGACAGCATAAAAAGCAGGTGCAAACGGTTGCCTGAATCCTTATGCTTAGACCCCGGCCAAAACACGCCTTTTGTTTCCCTTCTGCCGGAGCTTCACTGATGACAGCACAACCTCAGCAACTTACCCTGCGTCGCCCTGACGACTGGCATATTCATCTGCGCGACGATGAGATGCTCAACACGGTCCTGCCCTATACCAGCGCGGTGAATGGGCGTGCCATTGTGATGCCTAACCTGGTGCCACCGGTGACCAGCGTGGCAGCAGGTGAAGCGTACCGCGATCGCATCCTGGCGGCGCTGCCCGCCGATCACGCCTTTACGCCGCTGATGACCTGCTATCTGACCGACTCGCTTGATCCTGATGAGCTTGAGCGCGGTTTCACCTCCGGTCTGTTTACCGCGGCTAAGCTCTATCCGGCGCACGCTACGACGAACTCCAGCCATGGCGTTACCGATATCGCCTCCATTGCCCGCGTGCTGGAGCGGATGCAGAAGCTCGGTATGCCACTGCTGATCCACGGCGAAGTCACCGATGCGCATGTCGACATTTTTGACCGCGAAGCCCGGTTTATCGAAACGGTTATGCTGCCGCTGCGCAGCCAGTTTCCGGCACTGAAAGTGGTGATGGAGCACATTACCACTCAGGACGCCGCAGAATATGTTGCCGCCGCCGATGAGACGCTGGGCGCGACCATTACCCCGCAGCATTTGATGTTTAACCGCAATCACATGCTGGTGGGCGGTATTCGTCCGCACCTCTATTGCCTGCCGATTCTTAAACGCAACGTGCATCAGGAAGCATTGCGCAAATTAGTAGCGAGTGGTCATCCGCGCGTCTTCCTCGGCACCGACACAGCACCGCATCTGCGTCATCTCAAAGAGGCCAGTTGCGGCTGCGCGGGGGTATTTAATGCGCCAGCGTCGTTACCCGCTTACGCCACCGTTTTTGAAGAGCTGAACGCGCTGGAACATTTTGAAGCGTTCTGTTCGGAGAATGGCCCGCGTTTTTACGGCCTGCCGCTGAATGAAGGGACGATTACTTTGGTGCGTGAGTCCTGGCAGGTGCCAGAGTCCATCGCCCTCGGCAGCCATTCACTGGTGCCGTTCCTGGCGGGTGAAACGCTTAACTGGCGCATCGCATAATTTTACTTGCCTCCGGCCTGCTGATACTGTAAATATATACAGTATCTTAAACGGAGGCTGTTATGCGCGTTGAAATTACCGTATCAAATACCCGACCTCTTCCTGCTGGTGCGATAGAAGCGTTAAGCGATGAATTATCGCGCCGCATTGATGAACAGTTCCCTGACTCGACCAATCACGTCAAGGTACGCTATGCCAGTGCCAATAATCTCAGCGTGCTGGGCGGTGGAAAAGAGACGCGCGACCAGATCAGCGAAATCCTGCAGCAGACGTGGGAAAGCGCTGACGACTGGTTCAATACTGATTAACCGCCACTGTGCTTTTTTTCCGGGTGTCGCCACCCGGTTTTTTTATCTTTTCTCCCCTCTCGCACTTACCCCGACCTGCATCTAGACTCTTAATGATCAATGCCCTATCCTTGCGCTCGTCACGCATAACAGGAGGTGCGACACCATGACTACTGATAAACCGGAAGAGGCGATGACCTTTGGTGAGTTGTTAGCACTGATTGGTGATCAGAAGCGTCGTTTAACGGTGCTGGAAAATGCCTTTTCCAGTCTGATTTTCTGTCTTGACGATCGTGCCAGTCAGCTACTGGTACACAATCTGTCGCTGGAAGCCCAAAATCAAAACCATGATGAGCAGCTTCAGCAGCACTTTGCCCGTCTGGCAGAAACACTGCAAAAACGCGGCGGCGGCGTAGTGCCAGAAACGCCGGCTCTCTGAGTCCGCTCACGCGGCTAAGCCCGCTTTTTGCCTCTCTTTTGACTGCTGATAAAAATGCCTGCCCGTCAGGCATTTTATTTTTTTACGCCCGCCTTTCAAACGCAAATATTCTGTGAGAAGCTGACTCACGGCATTTTTTAAACAGTGATACCCTCGTTTACTGTTATAATTGTTTCGCTATTGGAATAAAAAAGCCGCATTGAACCTCATCATGCACTTCGTTTAACGAGTAATAAGGAGGTTATAATGGACAGAAGAAAAGATGTTATACAGACTCACCCACTGGTGGGCTGGGATATCAGTACCGTTGACAGCTATGACGCCATGATGATCCGCCTGCACTCGTTGTCGTCGCAGGATCAAAAAGAAGAAGAAGCGGATGTTGGCCCGACATACTGGCTGACAACGGATGTGGCAAGGCAATTTATCTCGATCCTCGAAGCAGGCATCGCCAAGATAGAATCAGCCGAGCAGATAGAACGACTCCTCAAAAAGCATTAATTTCTGCCGCATCAAAGAGGCGCCCTCAGGGGTGCCTTTTTCGTTTCTGTTTCTGGTATGCTTTTGATTATCTGTCTCTTAGAGCGTAGTTACCATGATTTATGATCTTATCGTCGTTGGCAGCGGTTCCGTGGGCGCGGCGGCAGGCTACTATGCCACCCAGGCGGGTTTATCGGTGTTAATGATCGACAGCGCCCATCCTCCCCATAATCAGGGCACACATCATGGCGAGAGCCGGCTGATTCGTCACGCCTATGGTGAAGGTGAACGCTATGTCCCCCTGGTTCTGCGGGCGCAAACGCTGTGGGATGAGCTGGAACAGCGTGCCGGTGAGCGCATCATGCATCGCAGTGGCGTACTTAACCTCGCCCCGAATCAGTCGCCGTTTATTCAGAACGTCATCGACAGCGCGACCCGCTGGCAGCTCAATATTGAGGTGATGCAGCCAGATGACGTGCGCAAGCGCTGGCCACAAATCAATGTGCCTGAGGGCTATCTGGGCGTATTTGAGCCGCAGTCCGGCTATCTGAAATGTGAACAGGCGGTACGCAGCTGGATCCAGCTGGCGGAGCAGGCGGGCTGCGCGCAGCTGTTTAACTGCCCGGTTTCAGAGCTGGGTCGCGATGGCGATCTGCAGCAGGTCACTACCCTGGATGGCGTCTACCGGGGCCGCAAAATGTTGATCAGTGCGGGCACATGGGTTGGCAAATTAGTTCCTGACCTGCCGGTCGCGCCCACCCGCAAGGTGTTCGCCTGGTATCAGGCCGATGGCCGCTACAGTGAGAACAATAAGTTTCCCGGTTTTACGGTGGAAATGGGCGATGGCAGCCAGTTTTATGGCTTCCCGGCGGATAACAACGCCCTGAAAGTGGGTCGTCATGATGGCGGTCAGTTGATGCAGCAGCCTGAGGATCGTAAGCCTTTTGGCGCGGTGGCGGCCGATGGCAGTGAAGCTTTTGGATTTCTGCGTCAGTTTTTACCTGGCGTCGGTGTCTGCCTGCATGGCGAAGCCTGCAGCTACGATTTTAGCCCGGATGAAGACTTTATAATTGATACCCTGCCGGGTGAACCAGACCGCTTGTTAATCACCGGGCTCAGTGGACATGGGTTTAAATTCGCCAGCGTATTGGGCGAACTGGCTGCAGAATTTGCCCAGCTAAAACCGTTCTCTTTTGATCTGACACCCTTCCGCCTCTCACGTTTCTGACTCTGATAAAGGGTGGTATCAGCCTGATGCCGCCCGACTGACAGACTTTGACGAAAATTGACTATTACTGACATAAAATCAGAATATATCTCGCCCTTTGGGTTAATTCCGGCTCTTTTTAGTTGACGACCAGCGCCTCACAAATAACTCATTCAGTAATATTGCGCATTTCACACCTGGTTTATTCAACCTTTTCACAATATAAAATTAAAGTTATAGAAGCGTAAGGATGATTGCTTTTATATTTCATAATGTGGATGCTTATTTCAGATTATTACTTCATGAAACCTCATTATGTTATTACGTAATTCATCTCATCAGTTTGGCCTGGTTGCTGTGCTGCTGCACTGGTCGATGGCGCTGGCGATTTACGGCATGTTTGCGCTGGGATTATGGATGGTCGGCCTCGGCTATTACGATAGCTGGTATCACGACGCGCCTGAGATCCATAAAAGCATCGGCGTGATCCTGTTGCTGACGCTGATCGTTCGCCTGCTGTGGCGCGTTATTTCACCGCCGCCAAAACCGCTTAGCAGTTATTCCCCGCTGGTACGCATCAGTTCGGTGGTGGCCCACCTGTTACTGTATACCCTGCTGCTGGCGATTCTGATCAGCGGCTATCTGATCTCCACCGCCGATGGCAAACCCATCTCAGTATTCAGCTGGTTCACCCTGCCCGCGCTGTTCAGCGGTGCTGGCGAACAGGCTGATCTTGCGGGCGACATTCACCTCTGGCTGGCCTGGACGGTTGCGGTCCTGTCACTGCTGCATGGGCTGGCTGCGGTAAAACATCACTTTATCGATCGCGATATCACCTTAAAACGGATGTCGGGTTTGCGTTTCACCTCTCCCTCTGAAAAGGATAAATAATATGTTTAAAAAGACCCTGCTGGCGATGACCGGTGCCAGTCTGCTGCTCGGCTCACTCACCGCCTCTGCCGCTGACTACAAAATCGATAAAGAGGGCCAGCACGCCTTTATTCAGTTCCGTATCCAGCATCTGGGTTACAGCTGGCTCTACGGCACCTTTAAGGATTTTGATGGCCGCTTTACCTTTGATGAGAAGAATCCTGCCGCAGATAAAGTCGACGTCACCATTAACACCAGCAGCATCGATACTAACCATGCTGAACGTGACAAGCACCTGCGCAGTGCCGACTTCCTGAACACCAGCAAAAACCCGCAGGCCACGTTCAAATCCACAGCGGTGGAAAAAGAGGGTGATGAGCTGAAGATTACTGGCGATCTTACGCTGAATGGCGTGACCAAACCGGTAACGCTCGAGGCGAAAATGCTGGGTGAAGGTAAAGATCCGTGGGGCGGCTACCGCGCTGGCTTTGAGGCTGAAGGGGAAATTGCACTGAAAGATTTCAACATCACCAAAGATCTGGGGCCAGCTTCGCAGAAGGTTCAGCTGATGATTTCGGTTGAGGGTGTACGCCAGTAAAACAGCAAGCCGCCTGAAGCTGACTTCAGGCGGCCACGCTTATTTCTTCAGCGGCGAGGGAATGGTCATGTTTAACAGGCCACGCGACTTGTTAAAGATTTTGTTGCCATTTTCACGTCCTGCCCGACGCGCGCGCTGCTCTTCCGGTGAGAGCTTCGCCTCTTCCTGGCAGATCGGGCTACAGCAGTTCTCAAACTTCTCCGCGCAGCTTTTGCACTGAATAAACAGCAGATGACAACCGTCATTGACACAATTAACGTGGGTATCACAGGGTTCGCCGCACTGATGACAGTTCGACAACACATCGTCAGAGATCCGCTCACCCATCCGCTCATCAAAAACAAAGTTTTTGCCTTTGAAACGTACCGGTAATCCCTGCTCACGGGCGCGTCGGGCATACTCGATGATACCGCCCTCAATGTGATAGACATCCTCAAAGCCGTTGTGGCGCATCCAGGCGCTGGCCTTTTCACAGCGGATCCCGCCGGTGCAGTACATCACGATCTTTTTGTCTTTCTGATCCTGCAGCATCTCAACCGCCATCGGCAGCTGATCGCGGAAGGTGTCAGCAGGCACTTCCAGCGCATTATCAAAGCGACCCACTTCATATTCGTAGTGGTTACGCATATCCACGAACAGGGCGTCAGGATCGTCCAGCATGGCGTTAACGTCCGCCGCTTTAAGATACTGACCCACATCGCTGGCATCAAAACTGTCGTCTTCGATACCGTCCGCGACAATGCGGTCTCGCACTTTCAGACGCAGCACCCAGAACGATTTACCATCATCATCCAGCGCAATATTCATCCGCAGGTTGTTCAGCGCCGGATCAAAGCCATATAGCCATTCTTTCATCTTTTCATACTGGCTGGCTGGCACGCTGATCTGCGCATTGATGCCTTCGTGGGCCACGTAGACGCGACCAAAGACCTTAAGAGCTGTCAGGCCAAGATAGAGCGCGTCACGGAATGCTTTGGGATCGGCAATCTGGAAATATTTATAAAAAGAGACAGTGGTGCGCGGCTCGGTTTCAGCCAGCATGCGCGCCTTCAGCTCTTTATTGGAAACGAGGTTATGTAACACTGGCATGGTGTTCGTCCTGTTATCAATAGAAGAAATTTAGCGCGCACATGATACCTGATTTCACCGGGATGCAAAGGCCAGTGACCAGATTGATCGCCTGTTGCCGTTTTTTGCAGCAACATTGGACTATTAACCTTTGTTCATTGATGGCACGTTCCGATAGTGATATTTAAGCGCACGTCAAAAACTGGCACAATGGTGTAAATCAACGAGATATCAGCACCGCACGGTGCGCGACGCAGGAAAATTAACCTTCACATGACTCAGTTGCCTCAGTTTTCACGAGAACTGCTTCACCCGCGCTATTGGCTGACCTGGCTGGGTGTCGCTT
Source organism: Pantoea sp. EKM20T (assembly GCF_011800485.1). NCBI lineage: Bacteria > Pseudomonadati > Pseudomonadota > Gammaproteobacteria > Enterobacterales > Erwiniaceae > Pantoea > Pantoea sp. EKM20T. Next base: position 6,633 of record NZ_JAALFW010000001.1, read on the forward strand.
CTCTTTATCTTTTGGTGCTACTTCCTTATCCCCTGCTTTATGTTCTCGGCTGTAATATTGGCCGCATTGGGATGCGTTTTATGAAACACCGCGTCAGTATTTCCCGGCGTAATCTGGAATTAAGTTTTCCGGATATGCCGGTAAATGAACGCGAAGCGATGGTTAAACACAATTTCGAATCGGTCGGCATGGGATTAATTGAGACCGGTATGGCGTGGTTCTGGCCTGACTGGCGCATCAATAAATGGCATACGCCTTCGGGGCTGGAGCATATTCAGCAGGCGCGCGATAGCCAGCGCGGCGTGCTGCTTATCGGCATGCACTTTCTGACGCTGGAGATTGGTGCACGCATGTTTGGTATCCATAACCCTGGCATTGGCGTCTATCGCCCGAATGACAACAAACTGATCGACTGGCTTCAGGTCAAAGGTCGGATGCGGTCGAATAAAAGCATGCTCGATCGTAAAGATCTCAAAGGAATGATCCGCGCACTGAAACAGGGTGACATTATCTGGTATGCGCCCGACCACGATTATGGCCCGCGCAGCAGCGTCTTTGTCCCCTTCTTTGGCGTGGAAAAAGCGGCCACAACGGTGGGCACCCATCTGCTGATCCGCACCGGTAAACCGGCTGTCATCCCTTTTGTGCCGCGTCGTCTGCCTGGGGGTCGCGGCTATGAACTGATGATACTGCCTGACATCAGCGGCGAATTTACGCTGGAAAGTGATGTCGCAACCGCAACCAGAATGAATCAGGTTGTTGAAGAGGGTGTGCTGCTGGCACCTGAACAGTATATGTGGCTCCACCGCCGCTTTAAAACGCGCCCCGAGGGCGAACCCTCCCGTTATTAATCTGTTCGCGCTAAATGTCTGTCAGGCATTTAGCGCGTTTTACTCCCCTGCTAAATAAATCACTCATGGCTGACTCAGCCTGTAAGCGAAACCGCAGGTCCAGTAATTAATAAACACCTATATTCATAATATAATTTCTCTCTGTTTAAATTTAAAAAAGCTAATCAATTAACAGGACGGCAGGCGGCATTCAGCCTGTTTCGCTATTTATTAATTAATATTGCAGCGAGTGCTATTAAATCTGTTATGGCGCTGATTATTCTGCACGCCAGGCCTAATCCTATTTAGCCGGTCTTAACGGTGTCTCACCGCTTATGAATCGATAAAAATTAACTTATTTTACAAGCAATTGCCTTGCTGATTTAGCTTATATTCCATTTTACATTTTTTTAACACTCCGATAGACCATTATGGAATTTGAACTCATTAATGCTTATCGGTAGTTTCGTTTGTAACAGTCAGGCCTTTAACGGCTCTGGCCAGAATTATAAAAAAGACAACACAGCAAACCTCTAATGGGACAGTTAATATGAACAAAGGTCTCTACTATTACGTTACAATCGGTACCGATCAGGAAAATTATCACTTTCTTCATCGTAAAGGGTGCAAGCGTATGCCTGATAAAGAAGAGGTCATATTTATCGGCACGTTATATAATTTGAGTCAGGCCCTCTCCATCGCCAGAATTAATTTTAAGAAAGTTAAGCCATGTATAAAATGTTGTATCCGCTACTCAGCCCCCGTGATTCATGAGTCCGTTCAACCGGTTTTGCATTTCCCGCAAAAGATGATCTGACCCTGACTGGCGGGAAATGGCTTATTTCCCGCCAGTTGCACCGGCCTGACCTTTCCCTCCTTCAGATTTCGTCTATCCTTCACTGAAATCAAATAAATCCATAGTCATAGACCCGTGAAGGAGAAGAGCGATGAGCATGTACAGTACCTTAGAGGAAGCCATCGATGCTGCACGTGAAGAGTTCCTCGCTAACCACCCGGAGCTCGAGGAAGGGGACGCATCAATCAGCCAGTTTGGTCTGCAAAAGTATGTGATGCAGGATGGCGATATCATGTGGCAGGCTGAATTCATGGCAGAAGAAGGTGAAGCAGGCGAATGTCTGCCTTACCGTAGCGGTGAAGCGGCACAGGCTATTTTTGATGCAGATTTTGACGAAGTTGAACTACGTCAGGAGTGGTTAGCAGAAAATACCTTGCACGAGTGGGATGACGGCGAGTTCCAGCTGGAGCCGCCGCTGGACACCGAAGAGGGTGAAGCTGCCGCGCAAGAGTGGGAAGATGATAACAGCGATTCCGATCGCAGTTACTCGTAAGGACCGTGGCTGGCATCCACCGGTAACAACAGGGTATCAACCACCAGCGACAGCGGCAGGTCGAGGATCGTCAGGACCCGCCATCCGCTGTCGCGAACATCCCACTGTACGCCGGGATAGTACTGATTACCGTGCCCCTGCCCGGGAATGGTACGGCTGATAATACTGCCGCATCCGCTTAAGCAGAGCACAGCCGCGACGATAACACCCGCCTTTAAGCACCCTTTCACCACACATATCCGCCATGAAGAAACAGCCATTGAGATCGTCACACGCTGCTCGCGGTGACTGCCAGCAATAAATTTATCAGCGAATCGCTGTTTTAATCCGATAAAAAAAGCGGCATCGCTGCCGCTTTTTCAGATTACGCGTTGTTTGCCAGCGCGTTGGGGTTGAGCGTGAGTTTTTGATAACTCTCAACCCACTGATGATACTTGTCCGCATCTTCCCACAGTCGGGTATGAACACGGGCCAGCACCACCGGATCGCTGATCAACTGCAGACGCTGTTCGCGGCCCAGTTTATCCGGCGCATCGCTCAGCGCCTGATCAACCCGACGGTCACGCGCATAGTCCAGTAACTGACTCTGCTTGTGGCGCGATGTGGCCAGTGCCGTTGCCAGCGCGTTGAAAGCAGGATGGAATAAGGCATGCATAAAGCCATTTTCCAGCGCGCGCTCACGGTTCAGCACCACATAGCGATCGGTATCCACCAGCTCCTGCGGCGGCGAGTACTCTTCCGGGATCAGGAACAGCTTCGCTTTCTTGCTCTTAATGCCCAGCGTTGCGCGGCTCGACATGACCGAGACAAACGGCGACAGAATCAGTGAGAAGACAATCGGGGCCAGCCACCACAGGAAGTTAAGATCCAGCAGTCCCATACCAATCGCCCACACCAGACCCAATGCCATCTGCGAACCGTGACGTTTAAACGCCTCGCTCCACGGTGTCGCATCGTCATCACGCTGCGGTGAGTTCCACACCACTTCCCAGCCGAGGAAGGCGCTGACCACAAACACCGTATGGAACAGCATACGCACTGGTGCCAGCAGCACCGAGAACAGCGTTTCCAGCACCAGTGAAGCCAGCAGCCGCAGAGGTCCGCCGTAGGCCTTCGATCCTTTAAACCAGATCAACACGACACTCAGCATTTTCGGCAGGAACAGCAGCACCATGGTGGTTGAGAACAGAGCTATTGCCAGTTCCGGACGCCACTGCGGCCAGACCGGGAAGAGCTGCCGCGGTTGCAGGAAGTAGGTCGGTTCCATCAGCGTATGCACTACCTGCAGGGCAGTGGAGAGCGCCAGGAACATAAACCACAGCGGAGCCGAGAGGTAGGACATCACACCCGTCAGGAACACCGCACGGTGAACCGGGTGCATCCCTTTCACCAGGAACAGGCGGAAGTTCATCAGGTTGCCGTGACACCAGCGGCGGTCACGTTTCAGCTCATCCAGCAGGTTCGGTGGCAGTTCTTCATAGGATCCCGGCAGGTCATAGGCAATCCAGACGCCCCAACCGGCACGACGCATCAGCGCAGCTTCTACGAAGTCATGCGACATGATTGAACCCGCAAAGGAGCCCTCTCCCGGTAACGGTGCCAGGGCACAGTGCTCAATAAAGGGTTTCACGCGGATAATGGCGTTGTGACCCCAGTAGTGAGACTCACCCAGCTGCCAGAAGTGCAGACCGGCGGTAAATAACGGACCGTAGACGCGGGTCGCAAACTGCTGACAGCGCGCATAAAGCGTATCCATACCCGATGCTTTCGGCGACGACTGGATGATCCCGGCATTCGGGTTGGCATCCATCATGCGTACCAGACCGGTGAGACACTCTCCGCTCATGACGCTATCGGCATCCAGCACCACCATGTAGCTGTAGTTGCTGCCCCAGCGACGGCAGAAGTCATCGATGTTTCCGCTTTTACGCTTCACGCGACGACGACGACGGCGATAGAAAATCTTGCCTGCCCCGCCAACATCCCGCACCAGTTCCATCCAGGCTTTCTGTTCGGCAATCGCGATATCCGCATCGTAACTGTCGCTGAGGATGTAGACGTCGAAGTGTTCAGCGTTACCGGTACGAACCACCGACTCCCAGGTCGCACGCAGACCGGCGTAAACACGCTCAACGTCTTCATTACAGATCGGCATAATCAGCGCGGTACGATGTTCCGGGTTGAGCGGTTCATCTCCGACCGTTGAGTAAGAGATACTGTATTTATCACGTCCAATCAGCAGCTGCAGGAATCCCATCAGGGCCGTCCAGAAACCGGCAGAGACCCAGCAGAAGAGTATGGCGAACAGGAACAGGATGCCGGTCTGCAACAAATAAGGCAGGATCTGCATCACTGACTGCTGCCAGTTCTGATTGATCATCTCCATCGGATCCAGAAGCGTCCAGCCCTGATACGGCAGAATACTCTTCATGTACCAGGTGGCGACCACGGTCTGGAAAATGGTCAGGATCAGCAGAATGTAGCGTCGAATCGAACCGACATGACGCCACTTCTCCTCGGCACGCCGCTCTTCCGCATTGCTATAACGCGGCACCGATTTGTGTCCACGCAGTGAGTCCCAGGCACGGGCGACCGGGTTGGTACGCCAGGCTTCCGGGAACATCAGTGAGCGTTTGACCTTCGGCATCGCCTTCAGCGTGGTGCGGTCGAGGTAATCTTTACCCAACTGCTGACCTTCGGCCAGCGAATCGGGCCAGGCCATTTCAACCCGCGATGAGACCGATTTTAACGGCGCATCGTCGGGACGGTCACTGGCTGCGACATCCCTGCCCAGCACATCATGGATGAAGTGGAACTCGCTGGCATTCTGCAATGAGACGCTCAGGCGGGCCTTCCCTGCCGCATCCAGCGGCAGAGATTCCACATAACGTTGAGGTGTAAAAGTCGATTTATTCATTGGCAGGTAACTGATAGCTCCAGGTTTCCGTCAATGTCTTGTCGCCGCTAACCAAGGCCGCACGCATTTCGGTGGACTGTTTGGCATCTTTCACACGCAGACGCAACACCAGACGCCAGCCTTTGGTGACCGGGTTATAACGTACGCTCTGCTCAACCACATCAGCATTTTTACCCACGCTGACCTGCGGTGCCACCTGACTGTTTTCCGCCATCTTGCTCATGTCTTTACCCACGAAGTCGATGGTGAAAGCCACGGTGCCATCCGGCTGACGCACCAGATTAGACTGCTTCACGTCACCCGCTGAACGCAGGGTATTTTTGACCCAGGCGGTATCATCGGAGTGCAGCTGGTTTTCGTCGCGCGAGAAGTGCAGACGATATTTGAAGTTCATCTCTTTGCCAGGCTCTGGCAGCGTCTCCGGCGTCCAGAACGCAACGATGTTGTCGTTGGTTTCATCTGCCGTCGGGATTTCAACCAGTTCAACCCGGCCTTTACCCCAGTCGCCTATTGGCTCAACCCAGCCGCTTGGACGAAGATCATAGCGGTCATCAAGATCCTGATAGTTGTTAAAGTCACGCCCACGCTGCAGCAGACCAAACCCTTTCGGATTCTCGATGGTGAAGGTGCTCACTGCCAGATGACGCGGGTTGTTCAGCGGACGCCAAATCCACTCCCCGTTGCCATTGTGGATAGAGAGACCGTCAGAGTCGTGCAGTGCCGGACGGAAGTTGTTCACCGTTGATGGCTGGTTCTGACCAAACAGGAACATACTGGTCAGCGGTGCAACACCCAGTTTGCCGACGTTATCACGCAGGTAAACTTTTGACTGCACATCAACCGTTGAAGCGTCACCCGGATGCAGCACAAAGCGATACGCACCCGCCGCACGCGGCGAATCGAGCAGTGCGTAGATCACCAGCTGTTTGTCCTGTGGTTTAGGACGCTGAATCCAGAACTCTTTAAAGCGCGGGAACTCTTCACCGGATGGCAGCGCCGTATCGATGGCAAGTCCACGCGCCGACAGGCCATAAACCTGACCGGCACCGATGACACGGAAATAGCTCGCGCCCAGGAAGCTGGCGATCTCATCGTTTTTACCCTTGTTGTTGAGTGGGTAAAGTACTTTGAAACCGGCAAAACCGAGGTTTTTTACCGCATCTGCGTCATGTTTTACATTACCGAAATTAAAATAATCGGGGTTGTATTTAATCTCGCGCACCGCGCTGGCGGTCACTTCGTTGATCTGCACCGGGGTATCGAAATACATTCCCTGATGATAAAACTCCAGCTTGAACGGCGTGCGCAGTTTGCCCCAATACGCTTTATCGTGGTTAAACTGGATCTGCTGATAATCAGCAAATTTCATTTCACGAAATTGAGAGGGTAAATTGCTTTTAGGCGCTTCGAAGCTTTTCCCTGCCAACGCTTTGGCTTGTTTGGCAACATCGTCGATGTTAAACGCCCAACTGTTATTGGCGTACAACGCCAGCAGAACTGCAGTACCAATCCAGCGTACCTTCATCAGTCCGGCTTTATTTTTTTCTTTAGTCAGCACATCCCCCCCTTTCGTGTGCTTAAATCAAACCCGTTTATCTTAAAGGATTATTCGGTTTTCCGACAGCTTATGCGCAACATTGTTCCCGCATTTCGTCAGGCTTAACCCTGCTTTTAGGACAATTAGACACTACGGATTCCACTGATAGTATACCTGGTTTATCCCAGGTAGAATTTTCACAGAGCATAATCCGGTTTCAGGGTGAAACCGGTTAAACGTACTAACGAACTGGAACTTTATGAGTACTGTAAAACCTGAACGTGAATACTTCCTCGACTCCATCCGCGCCTATCTGATGTTACTGGGGGTGCCGTTTCACGTTTCCCTCATCTACTCCGCGCAGAAATGGGCAGTAAACAGTCATGAAGCGTCGTTGTGGCTGACACTGCTGAATGATTTTATTCATGCGTTTCGTATGCAGGTGTTTTTCGTCATTTCGGGCTATTTCTCCTACATGCTTTATCTGCGCTATCAGCCACGTCGCTTCCTGAAGGTGCGTCTGGAACGGGTAGGTATCCCAATGCTGACCGCCATTCCGCTGCTGACGCTGCCGCAATTTTTTATGCTGAAAGAGTGGACGGATAAGCTGGCTGACTGGCCCCGTTTCACCCCCTATCAGAAATTTAATAACCTGATGTGGGAGCTGATTTCACACCTGTGGTTCCTGGTGGTGCTGGTGATGCTGACCACGCTGGGGATGGTGACCTTCCGCTGGCTGCGCGATCAGCATCGCACCATTGATTATTCGCGGGTTGGCTGGGGATCGCTGACGGCGGGCGTACTGGCGTGGGCGCTGCTCTGGTGCGTGTTCCGGCGTCTGGTGTTTATTTTCCAGCCTGCGTGGCTGATGGATGGTTTGTTTAGCATCATAGTGATGCAGACGCTCTTCTATCTGCCGTTCTTTATGCTGGGAGCGCTGGCGTGGAAACATCCCCCGCTGAAGCAGCTGTTTGTCCGCTTCAATCTGGTGATGTGGGTCGGTGCGCTGCTGATGTTTGCGGCCTATTGCGCCAACCAGCGACTGAGCAGCGGTGAGGGCTGGTTGTATGAGCTGGATGCGATTATCTCGACGCTGATGGGCATTTGCATGCTGAATGTCTGCTTCTGCTTTGGTCATAAGCTGCTGAATTCACATTCGCCGCGCATTATGTATCTGGTCAATGCGTCACTGTTTATCTATCTGGTGCACCATCCGCTGACGCTGCTGTATGGCATTTACGTGACGCCACGGATTGAAAATAACACGCTGGGCTTCTTCGTTGGCCTGCTGATGGTGTTTGGCATCGCGTTTCTGCTGTATGAGATTCACCTGCGCATTCCGCTGCTGCGGTTCCTGTTCTCGGGGAAATTTGAGCGTAAACAAGCACAATGACAGGCGATCAGTGACCTCGGGCCATAAGTGAGGTCAGGCTATAAATGATGTGTCTCACAGACAGCTTAAGAGTTTAAAGCGATGGGAGCATACGCCAGTAGCAAAGCATAGCGGGCCAGGGACAAAAACGCCGGGAGCGTTTTTGAACAAAGCAACGCGTTGGCCCGGCAACGGGCGCACCTCAGGGATGAGGTGCGTAATCGCCCGCGCTGAGCCCGCCAGGGATGGCGGGTTTTGCGTCTTTGCGGAGGGCGCATGCTTCCTGATCCAGCGCCTGTACCCAGGCAAGGTCCAGCTTACAGCAGCCACTCAATCGGCAGTCGCCACACCAGGCGTACCTGCAGGCGCTGCCACCAGGAGCAGCCTGGCTCGTGTTTATGCACAATCTGCTGCGGCTCACCCGGATACTCCAGCCAGTTTACCCTGCCCCACTTATCCAGCCGCAGCGTCCATGCCCGATCGCGCATTGACTGGCTGAAACGCTGATGCGTCTCTCCGGCGAGCGCCGCACTCTCAATCACCAGTCCCATTTCCGTATTCAGCACCGCTGAACGGGGATCGAAGTTAAACGAGCCGATAAACAGCGTCTGTTGATCCACTGAGAAGGTTTTGGCATGCAGGCTGGAGCCGGAGTTACCGGTTAATCCCCGGTCGTGCGGGGCATCAGGCACGCCCGCCTGCGGTTTCAGCTCATAGAGCGCAATACCATGACGCAGCAATTTTTTGCGCCACTTAGCGTAGCCGGCATGGACAATCGACACATCGTTAGCCGCCAGCGAATTGGTCAGAATGGCAATTTTTACCCCTTTGCGCTTCAGCGACAGCAGCTGAGCGACCCCTGCGCGGGTCGGCACGAAATAGGCCGAGATGATGTCGAACTGCTTTTGCGGCGTGCCTATCACCTCCAGCATTCGCTGCGGCAGCAGGCTTCTGGCACGCGCTTTGCCCAGCCCTTTACGCGGATCATCGCTCAGCAGGCGCGCTTTTGCCCAGGTCAGAGCCAGCGTGCCCTCTTCCAGCTCCTGTAGCAGCGAAGAATTTTCCAGCCGCTGAAGATAGCGCTGCACCGGTTCACTGTGACGCCACTCTGCTGGCAGACTCACACTGTCCTCTTCCGGCTCCTCTTCATCCAGCACCTGCTGCAGCGGCGAGACCGGCTTGCTGCGCCAGTAGCGCTCAAAATCCTCTGCGACTTCTTTAACCACCGGGCCTATTGCCATGACGTCGAGATCGGCAAACAGCGGTTCATTGCCGGTGCCGAAATATTCGTCGCCGATATTGCGCCCACCGACCACGGTCGTGACGCCATCCACCGTAAAGCTTTTGTTGTGCATGCGGCGGTTCAGACGGGCAAAGTCGGTGAGATAACCCAGCGCGCGCAGAGTGCGAAACGAGAACGGATTAAACAGCCGCACCTCAATGTTGGGATGGCGGTTGAGCTGGGCCAGCGTGTCGTCCAGGCCCGGCGTATTATTGTCATCCAGCAGCAGCCGCACTTTCACCCCGCGTCGGGCAGCTTCCAGCACGGCGCTGAACAGCAACCGGCCAGAGAGATCGTTTTGCCAGATGTAATACTGGATATCGAGTGAACGCTCCGCTTTTTGCATCAGCAGATAGCGGGCAGCAAAAGCATCCAGCCCGTCGCTCAGCTGATGGACGCCGCTCAGCCCCGGATGGCGCAGACACTCTGGCTCCAGCTGTGTTTCCAGCCAGCTGGACCGTTCCAATGGCTGGGAGAGCTCAAACGCTTCGGTCATGACATTTCCCTGTAAAATGCAGTTATTTTTATTATTCCCCGGTCCGACCTCTGATGCTATTCCTCTGTTCTGAGTTAGTGAGGGGTCACGGGCGTTTTTTAGTCTAGACTTAACCGGACGATCTGTGACCGGCATTATCCCGGCAGGAGAGGAATATGTCTCATCAATCCCTTACAGATGCCCGCCAGCGCTATCATCCCAGCCTGTTTCGCAGCTTTTTCCAGGGCAGTTTCCCCTGTTCCACTGCCTGCCGTACGCCCGGTAAACGGCTGGATATGGTGATCAGCAGCGGACACGATATGCTGCTGGAAAAAGATTATGCCGCCCTGGCTGAGCAGCATCTGCTCACCGCCCGCGACGGTGCGCGCTGGCATCTGATCGAAAAGATCCCTGGCCAGTATGACTGGCAGAGCTTTCTGCCAATGGTCGACGCCGCGCGACGTCAGCAGATGGAGATCATCTGGGAGCTGGCTCATTTCGGTTATCCCGATCATCTTAATATCTGGAAAGCCGAATTTGTTGACCATTTTAGTCGTTTCGCCCGTGCGATGGCACAACTGATGCGCGATCAGGGTATCGAACGCCCCTTTTTTACACCGGTTAATCAAATCTCATTCTGGTCATGGGCCGGGGCGGATGTGGCCTGGTTTAATCCTCATGCGGCGCAGCGTGGTAAAGAGCTTAAACGCCAGCTGGTCCGCGCCTCGCTGGCGGCGATACATGCCATTCGCGAGGTCTATCCGGAGGCGCGTTTTGTACTGACTGACCCGCTGGTGCAGATCGCTCATCATCCCGACAATCCGGACAGCAAACCCTATGCCGATGCGCAGCATCAGGCGCAGTTCGAAGCCTGGGACATGCTGGCCGGTCGCGTCGATAAGGAGCTAGGCGGCAGTGAAGATTGCCTGGATATCCTCGGCCTGAACTACTATCCCGATAACCACTGGTTTTTCCCCGACCAGCCGATGTCGCTGGAGGATCCGGAGCGTGTGCCGCTGCATATTCTGCTGGCGCAGTGCTGGCAGCGCTACCAGCGTCCGATACTGATTGCTGAAACCGGCGCTGAGGGTGAAGCGCGCGCCCCCTGGCTGCAGGAGATCAGTGAAAACGTGGCGGTGGCGCTGGATCAGGGCATTGCGGTGGAGGGGATTTCGCTCTATCCGGTAGTGGAGTATCCGGCCTGGGCCGATGACCGGCGTTCCCCTGGCCCGCTGCTGGGATTAGCCGATCCCAATGGCAACCGTAATCTGCATGAGCCGCTGGCGCTGGTATTGCGCAGTCAGCAGATTAAGTTTGCGACACGAAATCAGACGTGCTGAGAAGGTGGTTTTTTAGGGTAACAGGAGCGAACGTCGAGAGAGGGATCGGCAGGATGACGTACGTCGGTCAGCCAGACCATGGTAAACAGGAAGGTCACCCCGATCAGGCAGGCCGCCAGCAAACCGATAATTGCGATTAATTTGTCATCTCCGGAGTCCATCGCCTTCTCCTTATTCAATCCGTTGAATCCCTGTGCGTGTCAGCTCATCCAGAGCGTAATCATCAGGACAAAGATTATAAGCGTTACCGAGGTCACCGCAAGCACCACTATCGCAAAGTGCGCATCGTCAAGTGACTGGCGAATTGGCTCATCGTGATCGTCGGGCGGCAAGGGTAAAGACATAACTATCCTGTGAAAAACATGGGCCGCCGGGAGTGATGCGGTGAGTGACAGTGTAGATGAAAGGCTGATTATCGTCCGGTTCTTTCGTCCGAAAAATAAACTGGCCCGTGCCAGCGCGGCACGGGCCTGAGATCAGACGCTGCGCCAGCGTTTGAAGATCAGTGAAGTATTAATGCCACCAAAGGCAAAGTTGTTGCTCTGGATATAGTCGGTTTCAATCTCACGCGGCTCACCCATGATGTAATCCAGCTGGCCGCCATCTGCTGCCGGTTGCGTCAGGTTCAGGGTTGGCGCAAACCACCCTTCCCGCATCATCTCAATACTCATCCAGGCTTCCAGCGCCCCACAGGCACCCAGCGTATGGCCAAAATAGGACTTCAGCGAGGAGATCGGCGTCGTTTCGCCAAACACCGCCGCCGTCGCCAGACTTTCGGCCATATCACCCCGTTCAGTGGCGGTGCCGTGCGCATTCACATAACCAACGTCTGCGGCCGTGATACCGGCGCTTTGCAACGCCCGCTCGATGCAGATCTGCATGGTTTCCCGCTGCGGCTGAGTAATATGGGCGGCGTCGCAGTTGGTATGAAAACCGGTGATCTCGGCGTAGATCGTTGCACCGCGTGCCAGGGCATGTTCCAGCGACTCAAGGATCAGCGTGCCCGCCCCTTCGCCAATTACCAGACCATCGCGCTGCTGATCAAAAGGTGCAGGCGTGGTGTGCGGCGCGTCATTACGCTGACTGGTGGCAAACAGGGTGTCAAACACCGCGGCTTCCGACGGACAGAGCTCTTCTGCGCCGCCAGCCACCATCACCGTCTGATACCCGTGACGAATCGCTTCCCAGGCATAGCCAATCGCCTGGCTGCCAGAGGTACAGGCGCTGGAGGTCGGGATCACCCGGCCGCGCAGGCCGAAAAAGAGCCCGGCATTAACGGCCGTGGTGTGTGGCATCATCTGCACATAGGTGGTGCCGGTGATATTGTTGGTGTGCTTTTCGGTCAGCATGGTGGCGAACTCGCTGACCGGCCCGGTGCTGCCGGTGGAAGAACCGTAGGCGATACCCGTTTCTCCGCTGGTCAGCACCGGATGGTCAATCAGGCCCGCCTGGGTCAGCGCCAGCTCGGTCGCGCGCGTTGCCAGCAGCGAAACGCGGCCCATGGCGCGGATGCGCTTGCGGGTGTAGTGCGCCGGCAGCACAAAGTCATCCACCGGTGCGCCGAGCAGCGTATGCAGCCCGTCGTAGATCTGCCACTCCGGCATAAAGCGCACCGCATTGCGGCCCGCACGGATCCGTGCCGAAACTTCAGCCCAGGACTCACCAAAGGCGGTTACGCCGCCCATGCCGGTTACGACTACCCGCTGGATCACAGCATGCCTCCGTTAATAGAAATGACCTGACGCGTCACGTAGCCTGCGATATCGGACATCAGATAGCTCGCCAGTCCGGCGACCTCTTCAGCCGCGCCCATGCGCTTCATCGGCACGATCTTCATCGCTTCCTCAATCACCTGAGGTTCCAGCCCCTCCATACCGGTATCAATCAGGCCTGGCGCGATGCAGTTAACGGTGATTTTGCGTTTCGCCAGCTCAATCGCCAGCGCCTTAGTGGCACCAATAATGCCCGCTTTCGCCGCGCTGTAGTTCACCTGACCACGATTGCCCATTATCCCCGACACCGACGAGAGGGTGATAATGCGGCCGCCGCGCCGCAGACCGATCATCGGCATCACGCAGGGCTGGATCACATTGTAAAAACTGTCGAGATTGGTGTGGATGACGCTGTCCCACTCCTGATCCGTCAGGGCAGGAAACGCCGCATCGCGGGTAATACCGGCGTTGCTTACCACGCCATAATAGGCGCCATGTTGCTCAATATCCGCCTCCAGCGCAGCGCGGGTTGCTGCCCGATCGGCCACATCAAATCCCAGCACACGGCCGCTGCCGCCTGCGGTTTCGATCTGCTGCAGGCACTGCTCAGCGCCTGCGCGGTCACGGTTGAAATGGACGATAACCTGATAGCCATCCTGGGCGAGACGCAACGCAATCGCGCGGCCAATCCCTTTACTGGCGCCCGTCACTAATACCGAATCTGTCATGGCTGATTTCCTTGTGACATCAATTGCTGTAATTCTGCTTCATTGGGTTGATACGTATTCAGACGACCGCTGGCAAGCCGCTGAGTGCCGTAATGAATGTCACCCTCAAAGCTGCCCATGCGGTCATCGCGCATCAGCAGCGTCATTCTGATATCCAGCGTAACACTGGCGGGAAAGAGGGATCGCTCTGCACGCCAGCCGCGTCCGCCCAGCAGCATGCCGGGCGGGATAAGGGTGGCGCCGCCCTGCTTTGCATGCCAGCCCGACCAGACGCCCACGGTTTGCGCCATCATCTCCACGCCAAACCAGGCGGGCAGTTCACCCTGAGGCGTCAGAAACGGTGTCAGTACGCCACCGGCGCAGGTCGACACCTGACAGTGAACCTGCTCATCATCAACGGCGATCAGCTGATCAAGCAGCAGCATCGGCGCAGCGTGCGGCAGCCAGCGTGCCGCGGGAGAATTAATAACCATGTTGGCGTCCCAGAATCAGACAGGTGTTGTTGCCGCCAAAGGCGAAGGAGTTAGAAGCGATGACAGGCCGTTGCAGCGCCTGCGGCTGTAATAACAATCCGCAATCCGGCAGCGTCTCATCCGCCGCCATCTCACTGAAATCCTGCGCGGGCAGCGGCAGATTGTTTTGCAGGATCAGCGCACTGAGGGCGGCTTCACACACTCCCGCCGCGCCGAGCGTATGGCCGGTCAGATGTTTGGTCGAGCTGCACGGCACCGCATTGCCAAACAGACGCTGAATCACGGCGGCTTCCATCTGGTCGTTAAGCGGCGTCGCGGTGCCGTGCAGATTGATATAACCCACCTGCTCTGGCAACAGGTTCGCCTGTTGCAGCGCCATACGCATCGCCCGTTCAGCGCCCTCGCCCTGCGGATGGGGAGCGGACATGTGCCAGGCGTCAGACGATTCGCCAGCTCCCAGTAGCGCCAGCGGCTGCGGTTCCCGCGTCAGCAGCATCAGTGCGGCCCCTTCGCCAATCGAGATGCCGTCGCGATCGCGGCTGAAGGGAGCGCAGCGACGTTCAGAGAGCGACTCCAGGCTGTCGAATCCGTTGATCGGCATCCGGCTCAGCGAGTCCGCACCGCCCACCAGCGCCACATCCACCAGCCCTGCCGCGATCAGCCGCTCACCACTGATAATGGCGCGGGCGCTGGAGGAGCAGGCGGTTGAAATGGTATAGGCCGGGCCATCCAGGCTTAGATAGTGAGCCAGGAAACGGGAGGGATCGCCCAGCTCCTGCATCTGATAGTGATAACCGGACTGACTGCCGCCAATCTGCTGATCGCCCTCATCCACGCCCGAGGTGCTGGTTCCCAGCACAACTGCCACTCTGCTGGCACCATAGTGAGCAATCGCCGCGTCGAGCACCGGACGGATTTGCGCCAGCGCGGCCAGCAGCAGCTGGTTATTACGGGTGTTGTGCACGCTCAGGGCAGCAGGAACCGATGGCAAATCGCCTTCAACCCTGCCAAGCCAGCAGGCGCGGTCGCCGCTCAGCCAGCCATGACGCAGCTGCATGCCGGGTGCCTCACCCCTGGTAAGGCTGGCCGCAATCTGCTGAGTGTTGTTCCCCAGGGCATTCAGCATGCCGATGGCAGAGATGTAAATCATGAGCCGTCCAGATGTTGAATGCGGATCTGATAGCCAAACGCATGCTGCTGAATGCTGATGGGCTGGCGCTGATTACCGCGTTGCAGATAATCGATTTCGGTAACCAGCTTATTATCGGCATCGATCAGCCGTCGCTTTAACCCCTGATCCTGCAGCGTCCAGCCTGGCGGCAGCTGTTTTTGCCACAGCTCCCGTGGCCAGTAACTGAGCATAATATCCGCCAGCACCTGACTGGCAGGCGGCATCTGCGGCAGCGGCATCAGCTGCTGGGTGTGAATACCGCTGGCATCGTAGCGCAGGCTGAACAGACGAATACCCACCGAGGAGAGTCCGGCCAGATCAATTTGCTGTTCATCGGCGCTGAGCAGCACCAGCAGTGACTGACTCTGGCCTTTCACCTGTCCGGTCAGCAACTGCTGCTGCTGGAAGGCGGGACGGATGCCCGGCGGTGGCAGCGTCACCTTCACGCCCGGTTTCAGCCAGGCGGTGGGACGGCTGCTGTCGGGTGCAGGTCCGGCACAGGCGCTGAGCAGCAGAGCCGTCAGCAGAATAAGAGCGGCGCGGATCATCGTTTACTCCTTGATCGGGTGGGTCGCATCGCCAGCGGCGACAGCAGGAAAGCGCTGAAGATGCCGCTGCATAACACTGTGCCAAAACTGGCAATCGCGCTGGTGCTGCTGAATACCAGCATACCCAGCGTCAGTAAGGTGGTAATCATCGCCAGCGACACCGCCAGCAACGAGGTCAGCGGCGTACCCTGCGGGTTGCTGAAAAAGAGCGTGTAATTAATGCCGATGCCCAGCACCAGAATCAGTGCCAGCAGCGCAAACAGATTCAGCGACGCACCGATCCAGCCCAGCGTTGCCAGCGCCATCGCCAGCGACAGCACTGACGGCAGCGCGCTGCGTAAGCCCGCCTTTAACCCCAGTCGCAGGACAAAACTCAGGGTGATCAGCAGCAGCGCCAGCGCCAGTAACCCGCTCAGCAGGGTGCGCCAGAAGCTGAACAGCGAATCGTAACCTGATTTACGGTCAATCCAGCTGACGCCCGGATGCTGTTTGGTCAGCTCCGCGAGTGCAGCGCTGTTTTTTACGCCGCTGGTGGGGATCAAAACACCGCTGCGCCCGTCTGGCAGCGTCAGCCACAGCAGTCGCCAGCCTTCACTCAGCGGACTCGACAGCCACGCCTCTGGCGTTACCGGCATCGGGGTCAGATTCGGTGCCGGCAGCGTGATACCCGCCTGCTGCAGGCGGGCCGTAATATCCGGTGCTGCCTGTTTCAACAGCTGAAGATCCCGCTGTTGCTGCGCCAGCGACGTCAGCGGCAGCAGACGATAGTGCTGCAGCCAGCCCTGCTGCTGCGCCTGGTGCAGATCCGGTGCCAGTTTTTCCAGTCGCTGCAGCGTCTGCTGCGCGTCATCGCCCCAGACCACAAACCAGGTCTGATCGGCGCGCTGTCCGGTCAGGGTTGCCAGCTGGCGATCCTGCTCCAGCAGATGCGCAGGCGCACTTTGCAGATGGGCGATGTCATCATCCACCTTTAACTGGGCGATACCGGCCAGCGCGAAGATCGCCATCGCCATCGGTAATCCGACGCGCAGCCCGCGCTGGCGACGCCAGGCGGCAAGCCAGCGCGCCAGAGGCACCATCAGCGGCACCGGACGCACCGGTAATCCGCGTACCAGCCACGGGTAGATCAGAATCACCGTCAGACAGGAAGCCGTTAATCCGCTGGCGGCAAACACCGCCAGCTGCCGCAGCCCCGGGAACGGTGCCAGCAGCATCAGCAGCCAGGCGATGGCGGTGGTCCCGAGCGCCAGCAGCAGCGTGCCGCGGACTTTTCGCAGACTCTGCCACGGCGTCTGCTGATCGCCGTGAACCATGCGCTCGGTGAGATAATAGAGCGTGTAATCCGCAGAGATGCCGACAATACTCAGGCTCATCACCAGCGTCATCAGATGCAGTTCACCGAAGCAAAGCAGCGTCATCACCGTGCCCGCCATCGCGCCGATGGCCACGGACGTGACCGTCAGCAACAGCGGGCGCAGTGAGCGGAAGACCAGCAGCACCAGCAGGACGACGCCACCCAGCGTCACACTGCCCAGCGTTTTAACGTCATGCTGCGCACGCTGGCTGGCGTTGTCGCTGAACAGCACCGTGCCACGCGTCAGCAGTTTCGCCTGCGGCCAGCGGCTTTTAAGCTGTTGCTCCAGCGCGCTGAGTCGGGTAACCAGCGCATGACTTTGCTGCATACTGAAGGCGTTGTTCGCCAGTTCGCCATGCAGAAAATACCACTGCTGACCCTGTGCATCTTTTACTGTCAGCCAGCCATCATGCAGCGTCATGCGCCCGGCGTTTTGTGCCAGCGCCAGCTGCGAACCCCGCACCAGCATCAGGGGATCGCCCTGCAACTCTTTGCTGCTGACGCCAGAGAAGGCCGAAAAGAGCTGCGCCAGCAGCCAGTCAGCCTGCGCCTCGCCGCCGTTCTGCAAGCGGTCGCGCGTCACCTCATCGATCAGGCCGTTACGGTGTTGCCAGGCAAAGCGGCCCCACTGCTGCTGCTGTTGCCCGTCGAGATCACCCTGCACCTGTTTCAGGTCAGGCAGCGCGCGCAGCTGGGCCAGCCACCAGTCGGCGACCTGGGGATCGTCCTGCTCACCGGGTGAAACCAGCCACACCAGCTGGCGATCCAGCCGCTGCATAAAGCCCTGCTGCAGCGCAGGCGGTGCCGCCCCCAGATTCTGCTGCGGCAGTAGCGCCAGCACACTGCTGTTGAGCTGACTGCGCGGCAGCAAAAAAGAGAGCGCAGCCGCCAGCAGCAGACAGAGGGCCAGCCACAGGAGAGCCAGCAGCCGATCGTTACGGCCCGGCAAAACGCGCCTGCTCCTCGTCGCTTAACTGCGGCGGTTCAATTCGGGTGTTGCTGAGCTCTATTTGCGTTTTATCGCCCTGCTTATCATCCAGATTGATACTGTCCAGGAAGGCGCTGCCCGCCAGCGAGATACGGTTGAAGATTTTGTTGAGCGGCGCCACTTTGGGCGTCAGCTCCAGCGTCCAGGCTCCGTTGCCGCGATCGCTGAAGGCCACGCTGAAGTTCTCGTTCAGCACTTTCTGGTCGGCCTGGAACAGCGCCCGCAAGAGATGGTTGAACTGGAACATCTGCGGGTTGCTGTCGGCGGTGATTACCTGAGGCTTCTGGCCGCTGAGGCTCTGCACCATGCGTTTATCATCCAGCAGCAGCGTCATCACAAAG
The DNA here is from genome assembly GCF_011800485.1 of Pantoea sp. EKM20T. Taxonomy (NCBI): domain Bacteria; kingdom Pseudomonadati; phylum Pseudomonadota; class Gammaproteobacteria; order Enterobacterales; family Erwiniaceae; genus Pantoea; species Pantoea sp. EKM20T. Next base: position 25,050 of record NZ_JAALFW010000001.1, read on the forward strand.
GGTGTCTGCTGATGCCACCATAAGCCCTGCTCGCGAGCGATCAGCATCTGCCCGTGCGAGACCAGCGGCTGACGCATGCCGGAAATGGTGCGCGTCTGGATAAAGTCTGCCCGAATCACCGGCTGGCTGGCAAAACGCTGCTGCAGCTGATCCAGCGTGACCGCGCTGGCGGCACTGGCCCACAGCAGCAGGCTGGTAAGCACAATTTTCAGCATCCTTTCACTCCTAAACGTTCCAGTAAAATATCGGGTGAAACAAAGCACAACGCCTGACTCTCCTGCTCCACCGCCACCTGCAGAGTATGCGCTTTGGTGGTGATCTGGCCGGCAGCATTTCGCACTTCATAGTCGATGCGCAGACGGTTCTCATATTCCGTAATCCGGGCGCTGACGCGGATCGTCTCTTCGCAGCGCAGTGGCTGGCGGTATTTGACCCGGGTATCGACCACCGGCCAGACGTAGCCGCTGGCGGCCATCTCGCCATAGCTGTAGTTAATGCTGCGCAGCAGGGCTTCACGCGCCACTTCGAAAAAGCGAAAATAGTTGCCGTGCCAGACCACCCCCATGGGATCGCAGTCGTGGAATGAGACGGTCAGCACGACTTCAGCATGATGTTCAGTCATGGTCAGACTCCTTGTGGTGCGCCTGTTGATCAGGCAGCGTCCAGAAATCGAAAAAGTTAAACCAGTCGAGCGGCGCCAGCAGTGCGTAATGGGCCAGCCGCGCTGCGTAACGATCGACCGCCTGTTGCAGTGCCTGCTGACGTTGCGCACGCGGCAGCAGCAGCGGATCGGCGAAGGGCTCACAGTGAATACGCAGTTTACCCTGTTGCTGCAGGGCGAACATCAGCAGCACCGGACAGCGCAACGCGGCCGCCAGTACAAACGGCCCCTGTGGAAAGGGCGCGGCGCGGCCCAGAAAGTCGCTCCAGATCACCCGCCGCTCGCCGCCGCGCTGCGGATTGACCGCGGTGCGATCCCCGACAATCGCCACCCATTCGCCCGCATCCAGCTTCTGTTGCAGCAGGATAGCGGTCTCCGGCCCGATATCGCTCACCGGCATCAGATTCACCCCCGCCTGCGGGGCGATGGTTTCCAGCACCGCCCGAAAACGCCGGGCGTTGTCGGTAAACACCAGCGCATTAATCACCAGTCCGCTGACCTGCTGCGCCATCGCGCGACAGGCTTCAATGTCACCAAGATGGGAAGCGAGAATCAGCTTGCCCTGCGGCGTGGGTGTGCGGATCACCGCTTCTGCGCCTGGCGCAAAATCGATATCACGTCCCCAGCGCAGATCGCCGCGCCAGCTGGCCACTTTATCCAGCATTGCCCCGGCGAACCGCAGGAAATGGCGGTAGCTGTTAAGCCGTGGCGGTAACGCAATCTGCTGCTGCTGAGCGGCGGCAGTGACCTGCGCCAGCCACTGCCGGGAAGCGCGTCGCGCGCGCTGACCGCTCAGCCAATAGACCGCCACTACCGGCCAGAGTAGCAGCGTAAAGGGCAGCCGCCCGCCGTAGCGATAGACCGCCAGCATAAAACGTAATCCCCACTGTCCGCGCCGCTCCGTTTCCGCAGACCAGTGCGTCGGCGGTTTACGCATCGCCAGCAGACGAGGAATGCGCGGCAGCATGCCGAAAAACAGCCGGGTATGCATCCAGGAGATGCGCAGGTTGTCGTAGAGCGCATCGAAGTGTGACAGCCCGCTGGCCGGATAGGTGACGCGGGTCGGGATAAAGCGACTGCGGGTTCCCTGCCAGTAGAGCCGCACCATGATCTCGGTGTCAAAATCCATGCGCTGACCGATGGCCCGGCGATCGCACAGCGCCAGCGTCGCGGCCAGGGGATAGACGCGGAAGCCGCACATGCTGTCGCGGATCGACAGCGACAGCGTTTCAATCCAGACCCAGAAGTGGGTGATGTAGCGACCATAAAGGCGTGATTTGGGGATCGAGTCGTCATAGAGCGGCTGACCGGAGATCAGCGCGTCGGGATAACGCTCCGCTTCCGCCAGCATCAGCGGCAGATCTTCCGCCTGATGCTGGCCGTCCGCGTCAAGCTGCACCGCATGGGTGAAGCCGCGTGCCGCCGCGGCCCGCAGTCCGTGGATCACCGCCGCGCCTTTACCCTGATTGCTGTCGAGTCGCAGCAGGCTGAGCTGCGGGGCGTGCAGCGTCGCCAGCTGAAGCTGTGTGGCCGCATCGCTGCCATCATCCACCACGATTACCGGCAGATTAAAGGGTGCCAGCCGTGCCAGCACTGACGCCATCATCGCGCCGTGGTTGTAGCAGGGGATCACCACGCAGGGTGAAAACGGGGCGCTTAACACAGCGCGATCTTCCCGCTGCTGGCGATCTGCTCGCCGTCGTTCTTCAGCAGGCTGTAACGGAAACTCAGGCGGGATTTTTCAGCGTCCCAGTCCAGATGCAGTTGCAATAGCGAGTCGGGTAATACCGGCTGCTGAAATTTAATGTTATCAACGGCGGCAAACTGTTTACCGGGCGCAAGCAGTGATACGCCGTAGTGCATCACCCAGTCGAGCTGAGCCACACCCGGCAGAATGGGCAGATGCGGAAAGTGGCCCTGAAACCAGAAGAGTCCGGCATCTATCTGCAGGATCAGCGTGACGCTGTCAGCCCGCAGCTCCCGGCTGCGTTCAATCGGCAACATGAAAAAGTTCCTCTATTTGCGGCCAGGCGCGTTTGCTTTGGGTGGTCACCGGAATAGTGGCCACAATCCGCCAGTAGCGCGGCATCGCCAGCGGTTCCAGCCAGCGCTGCAGCTGGCGTTTCCACTGCTGCCTGCGCTGATGCAGAGCCGCCTCATCCAGCGCGCTGTTCAGCGCCAGCACGACGCCAATCGCCTGACGCTCATGACGCGTGACCACCAGCGCTACGGCATCCTCTATTTCCGGCAGGTCGGTCAGACGGCGCTCTATCTCGCTTAATGAGATGCGCTTGTCACCGATTTTTACGATGCGATCGTGGCGGCCTGCAAGCTGAAATCCGCCGTCCGGCTGCATAGTCAGTCGATCGTCGAGCTGCAGCCCGCTGTCACCGGCAATCAACGGCGACCAGACCTGCCAGCGATCGGGCGTCACCTGCTCCAGCCTGACCTGCGGGAAGCAGCGCCACGGCGCCTCCGCCCGATCATACTGACGCCAGGCCAGAATGCCGGTTTCGGTGCTGCCGTAGATTTCACTGACCTGACAGCCAAATCGCTGCCAGACCTGCTCCGCATCAGAGTCGCGCAGTGCGCCACCGGCAGAGACAATCAGTTCACAGGCGGGCGCTTTCAGCGTGCTGTCCAGCCGCGATAAAAAGGCCGGGCTGCTGATAAAGGCATAGCGAACGTCGCGCGGAAGCTGGGCCAGTTGTTCACCGTAAAACAGCGGCTGGGCGGCAAACGGCAGCCTGAGCATCATCGGCAGGAAAAGTCGAAACGATAAACCGTAGAGATGCTGATGGCTGACCGAGGCGATGACCCGGCACCCCCGCAACGGTTCGCCCCACAGGCTGCTGAGCCAGCGACTCTCCTGCTCCATCACCGCCAGCGACTTCACTACCTGACGCGGTGCGCCGGTGGATCCCGAGGTGAAGAGCACCAGTTCTGCACTCTCCGGCAGCGGCGGCAGCGGCCCCTGCGCTTCTGCGTCGTCCCACGCCAGCAGCGGCAGGCTGACCGCCAGCGGCATGTCGCACAGCACGCCATCCAGCCGATCATGCCTCTCATCCAGCAGCGCGGCGCGGCAGTGACCCGGCATCACCGGCGTTTTGCCGGCATACCAGCATGCCAGCAGCGCCACACAAAAACGATAACTGTCATCAAAACAGAGCGCCCAGTAGCTGCCCGGTTGTGCTGCCAAGCGCTGGCGGAGCGCCACGACCTGACGATGCATCGCGCTGAGCATCAAACGTTGGTCGCCGCGCCAGGCAACCTCGCGATCGTCTCCCGTCAGCCAGTCGGCCACTCTCATGCTTTTCGCCTCACACGCTGACGTACCAGCCATTCAGCACTCATCAGCGCTGCGATTAACAGATAACTTATGCCGCCATTCCACAGCGTCCAGAGCTGCAGATCGCCCAGCAAACAGGTATAGAGCGCCATGCTGCCGTTGCCGATAAAAAACAGGCACCAGATTTGGGTGACGCGGCGGGTATAGCGCACTGCCGCAGGGGGAAGCACGGGCTCACGCAGCCGGGCGATGCGTTCCACCAGCGGCATCGCACTCCAGAGTGAGGCGCCAAACACCAGCAGCATCGCCAGATTGACCGCCACCGGATACCACAGCAGCAGATGCTGAGTGCGTAATAGCTGGCTGCTGACACAGAGCAGTGCGCCGAGCAGCGCCAGCCAGCCCATGACCGCGCCCATGGCGTTTTGCTGACGACGCAGCTGCAGCCAGCGCAGGCCAAACAGCAGTGCCAGCAGCCAGAAAAGCCCCTGCCAGCGCGGCTGGGTCAGCGCCAGCCAGACCAGCAGTGGCCAGGCCAGTAGCGTAAGCAGATTCAGCAGGCGAAGCGTAGCAGCAGGCACGGCGGGATCAGGCGTCTTCGCGCATCAGTTGTTCCACGGCATCCACCACATCCTGCACGGTGCGCACTGCGCGGAAGGTTTCCGGTTTAATTTTACGGCCGGTACGTTTTTGCAGATGAACCACCATATCGACGGCATCAATGCTGTCGAGTTCGAGATCTTCATACAGACGTGCCTCGGGATGGATATCCTCAGGCGCAATTTCAAACAGGCTGGTCAGCAGCGAAGCCACTTCCTGATAGATCTGTTCTTTGTTCATCATAAGGTTGTCTCCGCTTTCAGCCGCGCTGTTGGTTGACGAACGCAGCCAGCGTCGCAACAGAGAAAAAGTGGGCGCGCAGGGTTTCACTCTCAGCGGACAGCGCCACGCCGTAGCGATTTTTCACTGCCAGGCCAAGTTCCAGTGCATCAATCGAGTCCAGCCCCAGTCCGTCGCCAAACAGTGCAGCGTCGGTCTCTATATCATCGGGACTGAGATCTTCAAGGTTCAGCGTGTCGATAATCATCTGTTTGATATCGTTAATTAATGAATCCATACCGGTTTTCGTCTTACCTGTTCTGGGGGACCAGCGCCTGCTGTAAATGGCGGGTCAGGCGACGCGCGGCCAGCGGCTGCGCATCGGGATTACTTTCACAAAACGACTGACTGTCGATTCGCGTTTGTACACGCACGGTAAACAGCGGTTTAACCGGCGGAATCTGATACCAGCGGCTCTGTTTATCGAGCATACGCTGGCTACAGGTGATGTGAACCACACGCAGATCGCATCCGGCGCGCACCGCAATATTGGCTGCCCCGCGCTGCAGAGTCAGTGGATGACCGTAGCGGGTGCGGGTGCCTTCCGGAAAGATCAGGATATTGTCGCCGCGCGCCAGTCGCTGCTGGCTGTCCGGCAACAGCGTCTCCGCTTCACTGTTGATCAGATAGTCCGCGGCGCGGATCACCCCACGCATAAAGGGGTTCTTTTGCAGATCGGCTTTAACCAGACAATCCATCTCTGGCAGTACCGAAGCGATCATCACATAGTCGATCAGTGATGGATGATTGGCGACAATCAGGCATCCGCGATCCTGTTGCAGCAGCTCTGCGCCTTCAATCCGGTAGTCATAGACCCCGGTCATCCGGCAGAATCGCAGAAAGCAACGGAAGCTAAAGGCGATAGCGCGTCGGGCCAGGAGGCGGCGGCGCAGCGAATCGCGCTGTACCAGCAGCAGCAGGTTGAAGCCAATCAGCGACAGCAGCAGTCCGCCTATGCCAAACAGCGTAAAACTCACCGCCGTCATCACCAGCCGCCAGCAATAGTTCATGCGGCTGCCGGTGTAGTGCGCCGGTTGTGAACAATCAGCCATGATGAATCTCCCAGTGCCATGTCAGGCGTTCGCCCGGCAGGCTGAAGGTGGGCGATTCCGCCAGCCACTGCTGCAGAAAGCGCAGGCTCTGCGGTAACCCTGTGTCTGCCCTCTCCTCTCTGCCAGGACGGCCAGTGCAGTGCAGCTGGTCGCCCGGGCGCAGCAGCAGCGCCATCGCATAGGGAAAGTTCACACGCTGTTCCGGCAGCCACGGCAGATAGTAGTCAGGCACGATGCCGTCGAAATCGACCAGCAGTACCTGCTGATAACCCGCCTGATGCAGCGCGCTGACTTCGATCAATCCCTGCTGAAACGAGTCGACTCCGGCGGCGATTGAGGTGGAGACCAGTGGTGCTTTGGCTGCAATGGTCAGGCTGCCGACCGCCGAATTGTGAACCGACATGGCAAAATCCGTGGGTGACATTGACTGCTGATCGGCCAGCGTAGTGAGGATACGCAGATTACGTTCCAGTTCACCGTGACGACTGGTGAACACGATAGCGTCAACCTGCTGACGCGCGAGCAGCGCCAGCCCACACTCTACCGCCGCACGACTGCCGCCGCTCAGACGACGTGCTGTCATCATCGGTAAAAATTGCGGCTTTGCCATCGCCTCTTTAGGGTCTATGACGGTGCCCTGTTGCGCCCAGTGCTGCCAGCCCTCGCCCCCGTGTAATCCCGGAGCCAGAGCCTGCCAGTCGACCAGTGAGTAAGCGAGTCTCATCTCAACACTCTTTTTGTCATATGTGTGGCGTCGGCGTTCATCGGGGCGTCATCCCGGCCCTCTGCAAAAAAAGTGCGTCCGGGAAACCCTCTGCCGATTCCGCATCAGGCCTTCACGGTAGAGGGTTACTCAGTGGTTCAGCAATAGCAGCTCATCTGATTTGTCGGCCGGCTGCCGGAGATCTTTATGCTTTGATCGGCTGTCGACACATCATTGCGACAGCGCACGCATTACTGAGCGGCAAGAGCAGAGAGTCGTAACTGAATATCCTGATCGAGATTGGCAATCCAGCGGTTGTAGTTATTGTGGATCTCGCCCTGCTCCGCTTTCAGGTTCTCACTGCTGACATAATCGATGCGGTAGTTCTGGCTGGTATACGTAATGCGAATAGTCGCCACGAAATCACGCTGGGCCAGACGACCATTGATCACGCCAGGCGAAACGGGAGTCATCACCCATTTCCGGCCAATACCCGCTTCAATGATCGCCAGTTTCATCTGGTTGTCGCTGTAACGCTGAGTGAGCGTTTGATTCACGTTATGAATCGGCGCAGTGCGCGCGCAGCCGGTTAATAACGCAGCGACCACGGCCAGCGTGCAAATAGTTTTTTTATTCATGATGAATCCCTTCTTTTATTTTTATATCAGTAAGTTAAACGGATAATCCGTCTCGCGCAGGCTAAGCTTTCAGTGCGCTTTTCCGTCTGGCTGGCTTAAAACCCGCGCATGATACCACCGAATGTAAAGACAGGTAAGCAGAAGTATGCATGGGTTTTAGGGGGTTATTTGGGGGATTAAAGCGGGGAATATACGCAGTCGCCCCGACAGCGCAGAGGCCGATCCCGGCCGCAGAAACTCTGGCTGCGGCTGGATCGGTCTGGGGATTACTGTGTGGAGGCGGGTGTCCAGCCACCGCCCAGCGCGCGGTAGAGATCGATCTGCGCCAGCAGCAGGTTATTTTTGACAGTCACCCGATTCAGCTGCGTTGAAAACAGGGTTCTCTGCGCATCCAGTTCATCCAGATAGGAGGCGTAGCCGTTCTGATAGCGATTGCGGGCAATGCGCAGCGCCTCCGTTACATAGGCTTCCTGCTTTTGCAGCTCCTGAAGTTGTGCCTCACGCTGCCTGATGGCGTCTATTGCATCGTTAACTTCCGAGAAGGCGTTGCGCACCACTTTTTCATAGCCATAAAGTGCCTGATTGCGCGTCGCCATTGAGACATCTACCTGCGCCGTCAGCGCTTCACGGTTCAGCAGCGGTGCCAGGATGCTGCCGCCCACGCTCCACAGCCGGAACGGATCATCCGCTAACTGGTGCAGCACCGAACTCTGCAGGGTGCCGGTCGCAGTGAGGTTAAGCCCAGGCAGCAGCTTAGCGCGCGATGATGCCAGGCTGGCATCTGCGGCCAGTAACTGGCGCTGAGCCTGCACAATATCCGGACGGCGATTGAGCAGCTCTGATGGCAGCAGTGACGGCATCCGCTGCGGTGAAATCTGGTCAAACTGCTGACGACGGGCGATGCTGCGCGGGTTCATACCCACCAGAAGGCTCAGCGCATTCTCCTGCTGGGTGATCTGGTGCTGCAACTGAGGCATCTGCGCTTTGGCCGACTGATATTCCGAGGCGGCCTGCATCCACTCCAGCCTGGAGGTGTAGCCGGTTTCAAACTGACGCTGTGCCAGCTTCAGCGAATTGTTGCGGGTCGCCAGCGTCGCCTCCGTGACCCGCAACTGCTCATCCAGCGCGCACAGGTTGAGATAACCTGACGCCACCGAACTGGCGATGGTCAGCTCGGCGGCAGACGCAGCGGCCTGCTGCGCCGCTAGACTCGCCTGCGATGCTGTGATGCTGCTGCTGCGTGCTCCCCAGAGATCGACCTCGTAGTTCGCCTGTAATAAGCCCTGAAAAATATCGGTTTCATAGGGCTGGCCCGTCACTGACGAGAGGGTACGCTCACGGGTCGCGGCCACACCGGCGCTCAGGGTCGGAAAGTTATCGCCCTGCGTGGCGCGTAGCTGGGCGCGATACTGGTCAACCCGGGATCGCGCCGTGAGGATATCGGGGTTATTGCGCAGCGCCTGCGTCACCAGCCGGTTGAGATTTTCATCATGAAAAGCGCGCCACCACTCCGCCTCCGGCGCAGCAGATGGCCCGACACTATTGCGCCAGGCGTCGGGGATCGGCAGAGAGGCCGGTGCCTTTTCAACCTGCGTGGCACAGCTGGTCAGAAGGAGTGCCAGTGCGCTTACCATTAAGCTGCGCCGCATCATGGCGCACCCTCACCAGCGGGTTGTGCGGCGGTGTCGATGTTGACTTCGACCGACATACCCGGGCGTAACTGATGCATATCCTGGTCATTGATGCGGATGCGAACCGGAATGCGCTGCGCAATTTTAACGAAGTTACCGGTGGCGTTGTCGGGCGAAATCGCGCTGAACTCTGAGCCTGCGGCCGGAGAGATAAATTCAACCTGACCCGTAAAGCGTTTGCCATCCAGCGCATCGACCCGAATCGTCACCGGCAGGCCAGGACGAATATTTGCCAGCTGGGTCTCTTTCAGATTCGCGATAATCCATTTGTGATTAGGCACCACCGAGGTCAGGCGCGTACCTGCCGTGACATAGGCGCCGGTGCGGACCGCCAGCTGGCCGAGCTGGCCATCATCGGGCGCGGTAATTCGGGTATTCGCCAGATCGATCTCCGCCAGCTCCAGCGCGGCGCGGGCGCTGTCGACATCGCCTTTCAGCGCGTCACGGTTAACGATGACGGTTTGCAGATTCTGCTGGGCAACGGCGATCTGCGCCGCAGCCTGACGAACCTGTGCCTGCGCCTGGGCGTCTGCGGCCCGGGCGGCATCGCGCTCACGCACTGACAGGGATCCATCCGCCGTGAGATTTTCGACACGCTTCAGATCGAAGCCGCTTTTCAGCGCCTGTGCTTTGGCATTCTCCAGTGCCGCTTTATTGCTCTGGATGGTCGCTTCTGCGCTGCGACGCTGCTGCAGGTTATTGTTCAGCGCCGCCTGCTTCATCGCCAGCTGCGCCTGCGCCTGATGCACCCGCTGGCGATAGATACGGTCGTCAATCGTCATCAGCAACTGCCCTTTTTTCACCGGCTGCAGATCGATCACCTCGACTGAGGTGAGATAGCCATTAACCTGCGGGCTGATAAAGGTCACCTGACCGCGCACATAGGCATTCTCGGTGCTTTGTATTGCGCTGGTGAAGGGCCAGAGTTGCCAGGCATAAAGAATAACCAGTACACCAATCACCACAATGCCGCTGCCTGCGGCGATAGAAAGAATACGGCGGCGATTCGCGCGTTCGCGTTCCGCCGCCTGAAGCTCATCCTGCTGACTCATTGTTTCTCCGTTGATTCCTGTAATGCGGCCAGCTGTTGCTGCTCACGCAGGTTAAATTGCGCCTGACGCCAGTCAAGATAACGACGACGGGTCAAACGCCAGATCACCCACATCAGGGTGACCAGTGCCAGCGCAGCGGTTAACAGGTAGGTGTCGTTATAAGCGAGCACGTTGGCCTGCAGCGTGGCGATTACCTGTAACTGGCTGGTGCTCTGCGCGCCGCGCAGAACGTCATCACCCACCAGCGAATTAAACAGCGCATTATACTGGCTGAGCCGTTCGGTGACGTTGGGATCGAGCAGTGAGAGCTGATCGCCCAGCAGGCTGGAGTGATATTTTTCCCGCCAGACCTGAAACGTGCCAAGAATAGCCGAGCCGATCAGCCCGCCAAGGTTCTGACTCATGCCAAACAGCACCACGAAGCTCACCAGATTTTTCGGCTGAGTCACCACGCTGCCAATGCCCATCAGCATCGCGGGTGCCATGAAAAAGGCGCTGCTGAAGCCCAGCAGAAACTGACTGAAATACATATTGCTGGCGCGGGTCAGCGGACTGGATTGCGCATCCATCAGCGAGGCGATAATCATCACCACAAGCGAGGTGACAATCGGCCAGTTAAGATGATTGGGCTTGATGGTCAGCGCACTGGCGGCGATGCCCGCAATAACCCCGGCCATGATCGCCAGCGCCAGACCGCGCATTTGATCGTTCTGCAAGCCAATCTGCTGCAGAAAGCCGATTGCACCGGTGTTCTGTTCCGCCAGTACGATACGGATCATGATCATCACAATGCCAAGCCGCACCATCATGCCGCTGCTTAGCCAGCGGGTATTGATCAGCGGGTTGCGCCGGTTATGCTCAATGACGATCGCAGCGACAATCAGCGTCAGGGCGATCGCGGTACAGATACCGAGCCAGGGCGTGGTAAACCACCACTCAATACGGCCCAGCGTCAGTACGCCGCACAGCAGCGCCATACCGGGTGCAAGCAGGATAAAGGTGACGAAATCCATCTTTTCAAAGGTTTTGATGCGATCGCCCGGTGGCAGTTTCACCAGCAGTACCCCGCCCAGCGCAATCAGCGCCAGACCGAGTTCAAACAGATAGAGACCGCGCCACTCGTTGAGCTGCAGCAATTCCGAAGAGAATAAACGTGCCAGCGGGATAGCCAGTTGCGATACCGTCAGGCCAATCACCAGCGCTTTCAGGCGATGCTTCGCAGGCCAGGCCTGTACCTGATAGTAGATGCCCAGAGAGCTGAGCGCCGCAGCCACCATACCGTGAGCGGTGCGCACAATGATCGCCGAACTGAGATCGTTGGCGAAGAGATGGAAAAACGCCACCAGTACATACAGCACCAGAAACGCCTCGGTAAAGACACGCAGGCCAAACTGCTGGCGGAATTTCACCAGCAGCAGGTTAATAGAGATATTTCCCATCACGTAGACCGCGGGCAGCCAGGCAATCTCATTCGACCAGGCACCAAAGGTACCCTGCAGGTTGACCAGATTCGCCGTGACCAGCGCGTTACTCAGCGCACCGGTCAGCGAGATAAGTAAACCGATCAGGCCAAACGCCAGACGTTTTGGCATCGGATGCAGCGGCGTCGAGGGCGATCCCGGCAGCATCGGTTTTTCGTGCGGCAACCACTCGCGTGCAGCGTAGGGATTTCGCTTTGCCACTGCTACATACTTCCCATGCGGCTCAGGAGTTGTTGCAATACGCGCTCGGTCACGGCCAGATCCTGAGGGTCAATATCGGCCAGCATTTCAGTACGGAGTGCGTCAGCCTCGGTTTTCACTTTGGCGAACGCTTCGTTACCCTTATCAGTCAGCACCAGGTGACGCTTACGTCGATCTTCTGGCGGCTGTACCCGCATCAGCAGTGACTGTTTCACCAGCCGATCCACCAGCGGTACCATGCTGGCATCTTCCAGCCCCAGCAGCTGTGCCAGCTCGGTCTGGGTCATGCGTTGCGGCTCACTGGCAATCAGCCCGATGGCCATCCAGCTGCTCATGCTTAAGCCGCTATCTTTAAGGTGACGATCCACCGCCAGGCGCCAGGCATGTGCGGTCAGATGCAATAAGTGGGTAAAGGTACGCGTGTGCTGAGACAAATGTTAGCAGCCTAATAGTAAGAGTTCTAATTGAGTGGTGACGTTATTATACGCAAAGCGAAACGCCAATGAAAAGCGTCCGGTCTGTTAAAAATTAGTGGATCGCGGCAGAATGTCCAGAGGCCGCAACCGGGAGCCGGATAACATGAAACAGGCATCAGCAAACTGGGTCGATCTGCGCCGTGACGCCGTCAGCGGTATTGAGGCGCTACGCGCCCATTTTACCGGACACGCCTATGATCCTCACTGGCACGACAGTTATCTGATTGGCGTGACCGAGCAAGGTGTACAGCAGTTTCATTCGCGGCGCAAACAGCATCAGAGCCGACCAGGCACGGTCTTTATGCTGGAGCCGGAGGAGCTGCATGATGGTGATGCCATCAACGACAGCGGTTTTACCTACCGGATGCTCTATCTTTCGCCGCAGCAGATTGCGCAGCACCTGGCTCCGATGCTGGCTGATAAACCCTCACTGCGTGAGCTACGTTTTGCCGCCACGCTGCGCGACGAGCGTCCACTGGCTTATGCCGTCTGGCATGCGTTCGATGCCTTGTGGCACAACCATCCCGACATCATCAAAGAGGCGGCGCTGGACCGGATGTTTGGGCAGCTCATCCCGCACCGGCAGTGGTCACTGCCCGCTCAGCCCCCGGATAAAGATGCCCGGCTGGCACTGCAGTCGCGTGACTGGCTGATTGCCCATCATGCGGATAATCCCGGTCTGGAGCAGATGGCGCAGCATCTGCAGGTGGATCGCTTCCGGTTATCGCGTCTGTTCCAGGCTCACTGGGGTTTGCCGCCCCACGCCTGGCTGGTGCAGTGGCGGCTGAGCCAGGCGCGTCGTCAGCTGGCGCAGGGCCAGCCCGTCGCCGATGTGGCAGCCGCGCTGGGTTTCGCCGATCAGAGTCACCTGGGCCGCTGGTTCAAACGCGCCTGCCAGCTTACCCCTTCCCGTTATCAGCACGCCTGCACAAATCTTCCAGACCTGGGTTAAGCCACTTGCCACAATGCGTTTTTTTAGTCAGGAGAAACGCAATGCAAGACCCACGCTGTGTAATGATACTCAATGCCGCTCTGCCGCCTGGCAAAGCCACCAATGCTGCCGCCGTGATGGCATTAACCCTGGGACAGCGACATCCGGCGCTGGTTGGCGACACCCTGGAGGATGCTGAGAGGCGCCCTTCTCCCGGTTTGATCACCACCGGCATTCCGGTGCTGGCCGCGACTGATGAACAGCTCAGTGCATTGCGGGAACAGTGCGAACAGGCTGAATATGATCTGGTGCTGTTTCCGGAAGAGGGTCAGACCACCACCGATTATCAGGCGCTGAGCGCCGTCCTGCGACAGCAACTGCGTCAGCAGTGGCGCCTGCTGGGAGTCGCCATCGTCGGCGATAAAAAAGCCCTGCGAAAGCTGACGGCAAAACTGGCGCTATTCAGCTAATCTTTTTGCGGGAAGCTGGTCATGGCTTCCTGTTTTTCCCCTCCTGCCCCTCGACCCCGCCGTTTGTACAGGTTACTTGTACAGCTTTCGTTTCGGAATAGTCCTTATAAGCTGCTGATAAGTGTCAAATAGCACACTTTGTTAAAGAATCCGATTGTACAGATTGGGCTTCATTGTATAAGTTTACTGCCACGAGTTGTCATGCGACTCTGTAACGAATGATGCACTTGCGTCGCCTCTGAAGGTGTCAGTGGATTTCCACCTTCAGAGGTTATTTTTTCTGTTCAATTTGTGACACTGGTACCATCGCATCTGTCCATGCGGTGGTTTTTTTGATCGCTTTTGTCCTGACATCCGAACCGGAATCGGGCTGTTCTGAAGGGCTTACACATGCAATATATTCTTCCCCGGACCAATCAGGAAATTGCTGATTATTTTAATCCTGCCGCCAATAAACCCGCCAGCGAGATGGAGATGCTGGGTATCCTGGTTGCAGAAATTTTGCAGTCAGGCATGCCAGTGAACAATAAAGCGATTATCTCAAAGCTTATTCATCGGCTGGAGCTGGAAAGCGACAGGGAATTACTGGATATCTACCGACAGCTGCTTGAACTGGTGGTCCATAAAACCCCGGACGATTTTTCACTGTAGCATCGACTCCACGGAGGGAGTCATCCGCCTTTTTCTGGTATCTTCGCCAGTCGCCCGGTACTATCTGCCCCTCACTGTTTATCCTGATCTTCCCGCCCCTCGCGCGGGAGCAAAATAACTAAAGAGCCTGCAATCCTTTATGACTCAAACCAATGATATTGCCGCAACCGACGTTGTGGCGGGCGATATCAGTGTAGGGCGCGTTCTGCGTTCGCCTGCGCTGCTGACCCGCGAATGCCTGGCCGGGGTGATTACCGCGCTGGCGCTGATCCCTGAAGTGATCTCCTTTTCCGTTATTGCCGGTGTAGACCCTAAAGTCAGCCTCGTCGCCTCGGTGGTGCTCTGCCTGACCCTGTCGATACTGGGCGGACGTCCGGCGATGGTAACAGCGGCTGCGGGTTCAGTGGCGCTGGTTATCGGGCCGATGGTCCATCTGCATGGCGTTGAATATATTCTGCCCGCGGTGGTGATGGGCGGCGTCATTCAGATTCTGTTTGGTGTGGCTGGTCTGGCGCGCATGATGCGTTATATCCCCCGCTCGGTGATGCTGGGATTTGTGAATGCGCTCGGGGTGCTGATTTTCTTTGCTCAGGTGCCGCACGTCTGGGGACAGTCATCACTGGTGTGGATCTTCTTTGCCGTCACACTGGCTATCGTGCTGTTGTTGCCGCGTCTGATAAAAAGTGTTCCTTCACCGCTGGTTGCCATTGTGGTAGTGACTGCCGTCGCGCTGTTAATGGGCTATCGCATGCCGAACGTGGGCGATGAAGGGCCGATGAGTCCCGGTCTGCCCGGTTTTAACAGCCTGCTGGTGCCACTTAACCTGCAGACCCTGCAGATTATCTGGCCCACGGCCCTGAGCATCGCCTTTGTCGGGCTGATGGAGTCACTGCTGACCGCCAAACTGGTCGATGACCTGACCGATACCCCATCCAGTAAGCGTCGCGAATCCTGGGGCCTGGGCGTGGCGAATATTCTGGCGGGCTTTTATGGCGGTATCGCCGGGTGCGCGATGATAGGTCAGACCATCGTCAATGTTGAGCTGGGCCGGGCGCGCAGCCGGGTCTCCACCGTGGCCGCCGGTCTGGTGCTGCTGTTACTGGTGACCGGACTGAGCCGGATTATGGCGCAAATCCCGATGGTGGTACTGGCCGGGATCATGATGGTGGTGGCCGTGAAAACCGTTAACTGGCATAGCCTGCAACCCGCTACCCTGAAACGTATGCCGTGGTCAGAGACGCTGATTATGGTGCTGACGGTAGCGGTGACTGTCTGGACAGGTAATCTGGCACTGGGCGTTCTGGCTGGGGTAATCCTGGCTATGCTGCTGTTTGCCCGCCGTATTGCGCACGTTATTCATGCGGAGCGTCAGCTGAGCGAAGATGGCGAGTCGGTGCGCTATGTGGTGCGCGGCCCGCTGTTTTTCGCCAGCAGCAACGATTTGTTTGAGCATTTCGATTATGCCCATGACCCTAAAAAGGTCACTATCGATTTAACGCACGCGCAAATCTGGGATGCGTCCAGCGTCGCGGCGCTGGATGGCATTGAGTATCGCTATCAGCGTTATGGTGCAGAGGTGACCATTGAGGGGCTGGACCCACGCAGCACGGACTTCCATCAGCGTCTGACCGGTAATTTCGGCTAAAAACGCCGTTCTGCTGCCTCTCCGGCAGCAGAACTCACTCAGCCTGTTGCCGCCGCGCGCGGTAGCGGCCAACCATGGTAATCAGCGCCTGGTAGATTAAACCGGCGTAGAGACTTGTCAGAATCGCCAGACCAGGCTCTTTGCCCTGCTGATGCCATGACATAAACCACATGAATACGCCCCACAGTACAGAGAACACCAGCCACCCGCGGACGAACTTCATCATGCCATTCATAACGACTCCTCTTAAATGAAGCGCTACCTTAGCGCGCTCCGGCCTGAAACGCATTGCCAGCATGCGCGGGTTGCGAGGCGTCTCAAATAATCGTCGACAATTTGCCATGCGTATTGATGATTTAGTCCTGTCCGGGCGGTTTTGTTGCAATTCTCTATACTCAACGTTCCGCTTACCTGATCGGGGAATTACGATGAAACGTACTGCTTATCTGTTATCCACACTGGCTATCCTCGCCACGCTTACGGCCTGTGCACCGCCGCCACCGGGCAGAGATGCCCCGCCACCGCCACCACCTGGCGGGCAGCAGCCGGTGGGCGCACCCGGCGGCAGCGGCCCGGCAGGACAACCGCAGGCCTGACATTATTCTGCCAGCCTGCGTTGCGGGCTGGTTAATGCCGGAAGGCGCAGCCGCAGGCTGACATCTCACCCGGCAGCACTTTGCCTGCGTGAGAGTGACGCCGCTGTAATTGCCCCTGCTCTTCAGCACTGCTGTTGCCTGCCTGCTGTCCCAGCCAGCGATCCAGCGCGCGGCCAGCGATCTGCCGGATGTCAGGTGACCAGCTGGTAAGATGCCAGGTTGAGCTACGGGCTTCCTCACTATCACCAAAACCTGCCACTGCCAGATGGATACCCTGACCAAAATCCCGAATCGCCTGCATTGCACCAAAGGCCATCAGATCGCTTTCACAGAAGAGTGCCTGGATACGCTCAGCAGCACGTGTCTTTTTCAGGTAAGACATCATCGCCTGATAAGCGCAGTCGCGATCATCACTCCCCACAGTCAGTTCGGCGTTCAGCGCCATGCCTGCCGCCAGCAGAGAGGCGCGATAGCCCTGTTTTTGCGCCAGTTCGCCTGGCTGGCCCTGCATAAAGCCAAACCGCTGATGCCCCTGTTTAAGCAATAATTCCGCTGTCACCTCACCCGCCCGCAGTGCATCCGCCTGCAGTTCAGGCTCAGCGTCAATCTGAAGCACCGGCAAATGGCAGGCATCAGTAACGCGGTTACCGGGGAGTAACAGCAAACCACGCAGCCCGAGTGGTGTAGCCTGCCGGATGAGTGCGGTCAGTGTGACGTCGGTTTCGGCACTCATTAGCACCGAGATAACACCGCGCGCGTTAAGCTGGCGCATCACTTCGTCCAGCATTTTTTGTTGATACGGATTAAGCAACTGGCTGGCGACAACACCGATAACCGGAGGGGCCGCCGGTTCAGTTAAGTCAGGTGTGAAAGGTGTAATCATTGGCATTAATTCTCTGCGACGGCAAACAAT
Organism: Pantoea sp. EKM20T; assembly: GCF_011800485.1. Lineage (NCBI taxonomy): Bacteria > Pseudomonadati > Pseudomonadota > Gammaproteobacteria > Enterobacterales > Erwiniaceae > Pantoea > Pantoea sp. EKM20T. The sequence continues at coordinate 42,379 of NZ_JAALFW010000001.1, forward strand.
AGTCACCACAATACGGTAAACCACAACGTTTCAACAGGTTACAGAGTTCGACACAGGCCGCAAAAATGAGTGAAATCGGATGTAATTGGGATAGATCGGCAGAAACCCAAAAGGGATAAGGCTGGCGTTAACGTAGATGCAGGAGAGGGACCGGGCAGCAGGAGTTGAACCCGCATCGTCAACCCGTTAAGAGTTGCAGTAATACCTTTATACCATGCCCGAATGGCGTGCCTGGAAAAGCCGCGCTATGTGAACAAGAAGCGTAGTACGACTTTCTGACCAGGCAAGCGCAAGCGGCAGGTATTTTTGCAACCGTCGTATGAAATCAAAAAAGAGGTGCTGCTGCCTGTAGGCATTGATTATTCAGCTAACCTTAAGTTTCAGGCAGCCTGTTCCGACCGGGATTTATGGCCAACATTTTGCAGAGGTCAAGACTATGCCGTCAGGACAATTTTACGTGGTTGATCAACCCGAACTGAATTTTACCGCCAATTATCATATTGATACGGTTAATGATAAACCCTACCCCTCGCGCATGGTACTGGAGATCCGGAAGCAGTCACAGCCGACCGACGCCTTTGATGATATCAGCATCGGCCATGAAGTGACCTTTGTCTCTTCCAGTGGTGAGGCGCAACGGATGGTGCTGGTGAGTGACACTGATGATGAGCTGGTATTCAGCTCCCGGGGCTGATGTCGGCTTATACCGCTAAACGGAAGTTGCAGTCGCCATATCCGCCAGATAGCAGGCACAAAAAAACCGCCCTTGGGCGGTTACGACATTACTGCATATTGCTTTTATTTTATTAGATTTTCTTCGGCAGAAATATGGTGCCCGGGGCGGGACTTGAACCCGCACAGCCTTACAGCCGAGGGATTTTAAATCCCTTGTGTCTACCGATTTCACCACCCGGGCAGGGTGTAACTGGAGGCGCGTCCCGGAGTCGAACCGAGGTACACGGATTTGCAATCCGCTGCATAGCCACTCTGCCAACGCGCCTTAAACTGATGTGCCGTCAGGTTAACCTGACCTGCGAATCTGGAGCGGGAAACGAGACTCGAACTCGCGACCCCGACCTTGGCAAGGTCGTGCTCTACCAACTGAGCTATTCCCGCATTTCAGCAATTTCGTCGAACCTGCTGATTTTATTTATCTTCTGGCAGCCTGGCTGCCGTTCGATGCGATGCATTCTACTTAGATGACGCAATGAGTCAATAAAATTATCCTCACAGCGCGTCCGTTTGCTGCTTTTTAAATCGTATCGATCACGGTTCGAGCAGATCACCGCGCGCGGCGCTTAAATACTGGAACATAGACCAGAAAGTCAGCACGGCAGCAATGTATAACGCCACCACACCAATCGCCACGACGGTCGCATCAGGACGCCACAGCAAGGCAAACAGTGAGAACATCTGGGCAGTGGTTTTCACTTTACCAATCCAGGAAACCGACACGCTGCTGCGTTTACCAATCTCCGCCATCCATTCACGCAGCGCAGAGATAATGATCTCGCGTGCAATCATGGTGGCAGCGGGCAGCGTAATCCACCAGGCGTGGAAATATTCAGCCACCAGCACCAGCGCAATAGCCACCATCACTTTATCCGCTACCGGATCGAGAAACGCACCAAAGCGTGTTGTCTGCTTCCAGCGGCGCGCCAGAAAGCCATCAAACCAGTCGGTGATGGCAGCAAAAACAAAAATCAGTGCAGTCGCCAGCGGCGCCCAGGTGAACGGCAGATAGAAAGCCAGCACAAAGAACGGGATGAGCACGACTCGAAACAGGGTGAGACACGTCGGAATGTTTAATTGCATATGCCGGTAACTGTCTGGATATAGGTAGAATTTAGCCTATGTTCCTACATTGCCCCCCCCGTTTCAATGCTAGTGTTTCAACGAGTAGTATATTTTTTCTGCCAGAGCATGTGAGATACCGGGTACATTGGCGATCTCCTCCACCGACGCGTTCATCAGCGGTTGCAGGCCACCCATGTACTTAAGCAGTTGCTGACGCCGTTTCGGCCCCACCCCTTCGATGCTTTCCAGTGCGCTGGTGTTCTTTACTTTGGCCCGTTTTTTACGGTGGCCTGAAATGGCATGATTGTGAGCGTCATCACGAATATGCTGGATCACATGCAGCGCTGGTGCATCGGGTGGCAGCGAAACGCCCTCACCTTCCGCTTCAAAGAACAGCGTTTCCAGTCCGGCTTTACGATCGCTGCCTTTCGCTACGCCGAGTAAAATCGGCCGGCTTTTGTCCCAGGGCACATCCAGTTCCGCGAAGACCTGCTTCGCCTGAGACAGCTGGCCCTTACCGCCATCGATCAGAATTACATCCGGGATCTTATCTTCTTCAATCGCTTTACCATAACGGCGGCGTAGCACCTGATTCATGGCGGCGTAGTCATCACCCGGCGTAATGCCGCTGATGTTGTAGCGACGATAATCGGCACGCAGCGGACCATTCTGGTCGAACACCACGCAGGAGGCGATGGTCTGCTCACCCATGGTATGACTGATATCGAAACACTCCATGCGTTTAATTTTGTCCAGCTCAAGAAACTCCGCCAGCGCCATCAGCCGCTGATGAATTGTGGAGTGCTGTGACAGACGCGTGGTTAACGCCGTCGCGGCGTTGGTGCGTGCCAGTTTGAGATAACGGGCGCGATCCCCGCGCGGCTTGCTCTGAATACTCACCCGACGCCCGGCCAGCTCACTGAGGGACTCTGCCAGCAGTTCACGCTCTGGCAAGGTAAAGTCCAGCAGAATATCGCCAGGCAGCGTACGTGCCTCGCTACCCTGCAGGTAGAACTGCCCGACAAAGGTCTGAACGACCTCAGCCAGATCGGTATCGACGGGCACTTTCGGGAAGTAGCTGCGGCTGCCTAACACTTTGCCCTGACGGATAAACAGCACGTGGAGACAGGCCATGCCCGCTTCATAAGCCACACCCATCACATCAAGGTCATCGCCCTGATTCGAGACAAACTGCTTTTCGGTGATACGTCGCACAGCCTGAATCTGATCGCGCAGGCGTGCCGCCTCTTCAAAGCGCAGGCCCATGCTCGCCTCTTCCATCCGTTTGACCAGCTGGTTAAGAACCTGATCGTCTTTACCCGCCAGGAACAGGCGCACGTAATCGGTCTGCTGTGCATACTCCTCCTCACTGACCAGTCCCGCGACACAGGGACCCAGACAGCGACCAATCTGATATTGCAGACAGGGCCGGGAGCGATTGCGGTAGACGCTGTTTTCGCACTGGCGGATAGGGAAAACTTTTTGCAGCAGCCCCAGCGTTTCACGCACCGCATAGCCGTTGGGGAACGGGCCAAAGTATTCGCCTTTGGCATGCTTTGCACCACGGTGCATCGCCAGTCGCGGATGGGTATCGCTGCTAAGAAAGATGTAGGGGTAAGATTTATCGTCGCGCAGCAGCACGTTGTAGCGCGGCTGGTAGAGCTTGATGTAGTTATGCTCAAGCAGCAGCGCTTCGGTTTCGGTGTGGGTTACGGTGACATCGATGTGCTGGATATTACTAACCAGCGCTTCGGTTTTGCGGCTGCCGACCTGAGTGCGGAAGTAGCTGGTCAAACGCTTCTTCAGGTCTTTGGCTTTGCCCACATAGATGACGGTGCCTGAGGCGTCATACATGCGGTAAACACCGGGCTTGCTGGTTACCGTACTCAGAAAGGCTTTGGAATCAAAAACGTCATTCACTACTGATTAACGGCTCCGCATTATAGAGGCCATGTCGAATGGCCAGATGCGTTAACTCTACATCGCCACTGATATTCAGCTTGCTGAACATCCTGTAGCGGTAACTGTTAACGGTTTTAGGACTGAGATTTAACTGCTCGGAAATTTCCGTCACCTTTTGTCCACGGGTGATCATCAGCATAATCTGCAATTCCCTTTCCGACAAACAGCTGAAGGGGGATTCCGCTTTTTGTGGCTCAATCTGGCTCAGCGCCATCTGCTGAGCGATATCTGAAGCGATGTAGCGCTGTCCGGCATTGACCGAGCGAATCGCATTGATCACCTCCTGCGGCGCAGCCCCTTTACTGAGGTAGCCTGCAGCCCCCGCCTGCATCACTTTCGCAGGCAGCGGATTTTCCGTGTGAATGGTCAGCATGATGATTTTGATATCGGGATTGTAACGCACGATTTTGCGCGTCGCCTCCAGTCCACCGATGCCCGGCATGTTCATATCCATGAGGATCACATCAACCTGATTGGCACGGCACCACTTAGCGGCATCCTCGCCACAGTTGACCTCTCCGACCACGGCCAGACCTTTGACATCCTCCAGGATGCGACGGATTCCGGCACGGACAAGTTCATGGTCATCAACAAGAAGCACACTGATCAACGGGGAAACTCCAGAGGCTAAAAAAAGAGGAATCAATTAACGAATACAGGCGATAATCATACCCGCTTTTACCTCAAAAGCACATCAACAAAGCAAAACAGTCGACGCTTCGCATAACGATTTCCAGCCCCGTGCAGCCAGCAATAACAGAGATTTCTTACAACCGACAGGCGTACTGAATAATCCTTAAACTCTTAATATTTCATGGTATTAACACCAGACTTTGCTGTGCCTTATCGCTGCAGGCCCTTGTGATATCTGGCCCGGCAACACCTGTAATTACTTTCAGCGATTGATTAGTTGTACTGGACAAACCAGCTGTTTATAGCGAAGCGAACCGGCTGCTCCAGCAACTTACTGACCCTGTGATATACTCACGCACTGCTGTTCGGACAGATTGCCGACACATTGTCATTCACCAAGGAGAAACGCATGAGCGATGAAGATTTTGCAACTTCGCAGGAAGCCCGGAAATTAGCGGATGAAATCGCGGGTCTGAAGATGATGATCACCCTGATCCTGAAAGGTATGGGCCAGGCTGATGCCGGCAAAGTGATTATCAACATGGAACGCTATGTACAGACGCTGGGCGACAAGCCTCAGGCGGAAGTATTCAGCAATACCATTAAGCAGATCAAAACAGCCTACCGTCAGTAAGCTTGCTTGCCCCCACAGCCGCGGGGGCAAATTAATTAACTGTGCGCCTGCCAGTTAACCGAAACGCCCAGCGTAGGCAGCACCTCTTCCGGACTAAAGCGCCGCGTTCCCCGATACTTTTCAGCCAGCGCTGGCTGAACCACCGGAATACGGATCGCAAACAGATTATCTTCTGACAGAATAAGTCCCGGCGTCAGCGGCTCATACACCACCTGATGCTCTTCAAACATCTTCTCCAGCATCGGCGTTGCCGAACTGATGATGTATTCCATACCGTTCAATTCTGCCAGCTGCACGGCGTGCCAGAGAATATTCAGTGGCAGTTCAGCGTCCACATCCAGCCGTGCCGAGAAGCGCGACATTTCCCACACTTTCTCATGGCTGAAAGGCAGTACGATGCCTTCACTCAGTTCAGGTTCGAACCAGGGCATCAGACGCGCACAGCCGCTGATGCCCTCCCGCGCATTCCATGCGATCAGCCAGGTGACATCTGAACGATCGTAGCGATCATATTCCTGTCCTGGCGTGCTCAGGCGCGGCGGAATTGACCACCCTTCGCCGCGCGCAAAGACGCTGTATCGGTAGCTGCCGAGTTCGGCAAGCAAAGAGGATGGCATATCCTTTAATTGCGTTTGCACTATTTTCATCATGCGCCTCTGACATCCCCATGTTTGCAATGATTTCTTTGCGCCAGCCTGGCAAAGTCCCGGCGCAGAATAGACAACAGACCTGTGCAAAGGAACAGCTAAATGTAGCCGTTGCTTAATGTTCAGATCAGTCCGATTGCCGCTGCATAGCAGGCAATCTGCGTTTTATTGGAAACATTGAAACGCTTTTGCATATTTTTTTGGTGAAAGTTAACGGTATGTTCAGAGATGGATAAAATAAGTGAAATTTCGACCGCCGTTTTTCCTTCGGCTGTCCATTTCAAAATTTCCAGCTCGCGCTGACTAAACTCTTTTTTTAGTACCATCATTGCATCATCGCTAAAGCGTTCCAGCGTATCCAGACTTAGTTCCGCTAAAAGGTGTAGTTTCACCTCCAGCTCAGCATGGCAGAGCTGGACAGAAATGGGCTGTTGCGACGATATAGATAATATACCAATGACGCGATTTGGTGCCATTGCAGAGCAAGAAAATCCGCTCTGCAGCCCATATTCTCTCGCCTCACGCCACAAATTGCCGGCGTCAGCGAACAGTTCCTCCGTCCACGCCATGCCTCTGCCCGGTCGCTGACACAACCTGAGCACCGGATCGACAGCGTAATAATTCTGCTTCTCATAGCGTTTAACCCATAGTTTGGGATAGGTGCTATGTAAATGAATACGCGGTCGGGTAAAAGGCACCGGGTGCTGAATCAAAAAGGCAAAATAATCGAAGCCTAATGATTCAATAAATTGTTGCAATAACGGCTTCAATTCAGAAGAAACCGTTAATGCCTGAAATTGTTCTTTCGCCTCAGCTCGCCAGGCGAAATAATTTTCAGTACTCATATTGCCTCAGCGTTAATTTCACTCGCCCTTCCGGTAATATTCATTCAGATTCATCGGATAAAATAAATTTGCAGAAGAAAACTAATTTATCGTGCAGGACGAACCCGTCCCGATCTACAGCGCATTTAACCTTTCACCGTTGGAGCGGAGTGAAAAAGTGTTCCTGCCTTTACAAGGTGAGGCCGATCACAGCAATTTCAATCACCCCAGAAGAATAAGATTTTTCTGATAGGATTTCAATCCCTGACCTCCAGTGCAATTTTTTCTCGGACTTGAAAAGTCTGCTGAAAATATTGAATCGCGATGCTGATTGTTGGGTAAATAACGAGTAAACAAGGCGTTAATTACTCCGTTATAAGCGAAGCGGCAATGACAAATTTCTGACATATTTTTTATCAGGAAATAAGCCCGGCTCTCTCTTTGCAGCATCAGGACCGGTTTCGTCAGACGACCCCGCAGCCCCTGTGGCGTCTGTTGAGGCAGCTAACCGGCATGCTGCCCGCGCCACGCGCTTGCCGGTGAAAGACCTGTCCCGGTTTTCAGTGGCAGCCCTGTAAGCGTAACGATGTGCTGTTTAATAAACCTTTTCGGGTCTCCCCTGCCCGACCGTGCTCTGTGCCAGTCGATTCATATCCTGCTGTGGTTTATCCACTTATCTGACTGCGGGTACCTGACCCAGGACAGCACGTCCGTAATAGTCACCTTTACTTAATCTGCTGTCTGACCGCAATACGTGGCGGAGATCACTATTTACGGCGTAATGCTCAGCACTGACTCTATTTTAATCAGTTAAATCACTTTACCGATAGTCACGCAACTAAATCATCTGAAAATAAATTTGCAGGTAAAATCCGTTCTTTTCTTAATCACGCACTTTTTTATTTATGCGATACCTTTCCCTTATTTCTGCCAGCGCAATCATGAAATAATTTCATCATGCCGCCAGCAGGCGCTGAGCAAATGACGCTGAGAATTTGCGCAAGAGTTTTATCCCGCAGGCATCGTTTTATTCTTACAAATGGCCCTGAAATCGGTTTTTTTAGGAGCATCCTGACCTGTTGTCAGACTATTTCAGTAAGGGATCAGGTTCAGCAATGATAACTGGATGGGTTTTACTGGCACCATAAGAACATTTCTTAATCAAACACGGTATTAATCCTGTCTGATGATTTATCGGCAGTAGCCTGCACCTCGCATACCCAGATGAAAATGTGAGGCGTGAGCGGCGTTATAGTCCGGCCCCAGCGCATTGCCGAATACCTCACAGCCGCCACGCCACAGCGTATGAAGCATTGCCGCTTTTTCTTCCGGCTGTTGCCAGTGACGACTGACCTCAAGCCGCTGGCCATCAGCCAGCTGAAAGCCTGTCACATCCCAGGCATCGGCGGTGGCATGTTCACTGAGCCGCCCCTGAGCACGATGATAAATATTACGGCAGGCGTAACTGCCGACATGGGTAATTCGTACCAGTGGACTGTGCATCTCTCTGGCGGTCTGTTCACGACTGCGCAGAGCATACATGGTGCTGGCGACGGCCATAGGACAGCTGGCCAGAAAGCTGCTGCTGAGGCTGACAGGGCCAAATTTCTGAACCCGCAGCGGATGACTGAGCGGACAGTGACCCGTGACGTCCGGACGCTCGCTGAAGCTGACCCAGCCCGCCTGTTGAGCGCGGCGCATCACCGCCAGACATGCGTCGGGATCGCTGGCCAGCCTTTTCATCTTAATCTGCGTCATCCAGCCCGGCGGATCGGTAACAGAGAGTGGCGTAAAGGGATTAAACTGCGGCGGCAGATGCTGCTTAAGCCAGGGTAAGCTGACCCATCCCAGCGCAAGCAATAGCAAAAACAGGATAAGCGTGCGCATAGTCCCTCTCGCAGCATGATGATTAGCAAACAAAAAGTGTAGAAGCCCATCGCCTTTCACGCCGCCTGACTGACATAACGTGATGAATAATTACCCAGGCTGACGAAGGTTTGAACAAAATCGCGCTTTATTGCCGCTTCCGGGGCGGCAGGCATCACAATTGGTAAAAAAGCGTTACCCGATCCCGGCTCTCTTCCTCTATCTTATGCCGACTTGCCCTCAGGCAGACGCCTTGACTAACAGCCAGCAGAGCTGAACACAACATCACGACAGGAAAGACAATTCTATGGTTGATCAATCTAAAGAAACCGCAAGCACCCACGAGACGCCCGATAAACTCCAGCGCAATCTGCACAATCGTCACATCCAGCTGATCGCCATTGGTGGCGCTATCGGTACCGGCCTGTTTATGGGTTCCGGTAAAACCATCAGCCTGGCTGGCCCCTCGATCATTTTTGTCTATATGATTATCGGTTTTATGCTGTTCTTTGTGATGCGCGCCATGGGGGAGCTGCTGCTCTCCAACCTTGAGTACAAATCCTTTAGCGATTTTGCCGCGGATCTGCTTGGCCCGTGGGCCGGCTACTTTACCGGCTGGACCTACTGGTTCTGTTGGGTGGTAACCGGCATTGCCGACGTGGTGGCAATCAGCGCCTATTTCCAGCTCTGGTTTCCGGGCTTCTCGATCTGGATGAGCGCCCTGCTTTGCGTGGTGGTTTTTCTGGCGCTCAATATTGCCACCGTCAAGCTGTTTGGTGAGATGGAGTTCTGGTTTGCGATCATTAAAATCGTCGCCATTGTGGCACTGATCGTAACCGGGATTGTGCTGGTATCGATTCACTACCCCTCACCGGGCGGCGGCACAGCGTCACTCAGCAACATCTGGGATCACGGCGGCATGTTCCCGAAAGGCCTCAGCGGCTTCTTTGCCGGCTTCCAGATTGCGGTGTTTGCCTTTGTCGGCATTGAACTGGTGGGCACGGCAGCGGCTGAAACCCACAATCCGCATAAAGTGTTACCGCGCGCGATTAATGCGATTCCGTTGCGGGTCATTATGTTTTACGTGCTGGCGCTGATGGTGATTATGGCGGTAACGCCCTGGACCCAGGTGATGGCCGATCGCAGTCCGTTTGTTGAGATGTTCGTTCTGATTGGTCTGCCTGCGGCTGCGAGTATCGTTAACTTTGTGGTGCTGACTTCTGCCGCCTCCTCAGCCAACAGCGGCATCTTCTCCACCAGCCGTATGCTCTATGGCCTGTCGCAGCAGGGTGTGGCCAGCCGCGCCTTTGGCCGACTCTCTGCCCGTGCGGTGCCGACTACCGGCCTGTTTTTCTCCTGCCTGTGCCTGCTAATTGGTGTGGCGTTGATCTACCTGATCCCGGATGTGATGAAGGTCTTCACGCTGGTGACCACCGTCTCGGCCATTCTGTTTATGTTCGTCTGGACCATCATTCTGTGCAGCTATCTGGCCTACCGTAAAAAGCATCCGCAGCGCCATGCGGAGTCGGCATTTAAGATGCCGCTGGGCAAATTCATGTGCTGGGTCTGCATGGCATTCTTCGCATTTGTGCTGGTGCTGCTGACGCTGCAGGAAGATACGCGCCAGGCGCTGATGGTTACGCCACTCTGGTTTGCCCTGCTGGGTGTCGGCTGGATGCTGCGTAATCGTCGTAGCCGCTAATCGGTAATATCATGAACAAAGCCCGGTCAGATGACCGGGCTTTTTTTTTACAGGCGATCGCCCAGCGCAGAGAAAATGGCGGATAAAGAGGGGCGTTCATTAGGTAAGCGCTGCGGCCGGGGATCGGGCTGCTGAGGCGTGCCCAGACCAAAGGTGAAGGTATACTTATCGCCTTCGCCCATGCGCAGGTCGGCAATCGTCGTCTGACCGTCCTGCTCACGCAGCGCGTAGAAGCCGTGGCTGAACCAGGCGACACGTTCTGCATACCAGCTGCCCCGAAAGGCGTCGAACAGTTCAGGATGACGCGGATACCACGCCACCTGCAGTGGCCGTGAGGGCGACAACAGCGACCAGTAAACTTCGCCATAGCGATCCGGCGTCATAATCACGCTGCGCCATACCAGCGTATTAAAGGCCGTGGGCGTCACCAGCACTTTATTGTCCGGAATACCCTGCTCCGCCAGCGACGCTCTGATCTGCCAGCCTGCGACGCCCTGAATCACCACACTCCAGACCAGATAAAGGGTACTCAGCATCAGCCCGAGCCGGTTTCCGCGCAGCCCTTTATCACTGCGCCGCCAGAGCGCGACGCCCAGGCCTGCCAGCAGCGGCAGCGTATAGAGTGGATCGACGATGTAGATACTGCCGATGGCATAAGGATAATCGGTGATCGGCAGGCCAAGCTGGGTGCCATACACCGTCATCAAATCGAGCAGCGGATGGGTGATCAGCGCCAGCCAGATGGCAGGCCACCATGCTGCCCACTTCACCCGCTGGCGAAACAGCCCCGCCACCAGCCATGCAATCAGTGGCGAGAGCAGCGTGAGCCAGAGCAGCGCATGCGTTTCCGTGCGATGCAGGGTCATGTTGCGTATCGCATCGCCATGATCAAGAAAGACATCGAGATCGGGTAAGGTGCCGCAGACGCCGCCCACCAGCGCGGCCTGCCAGACCGGCACCCGACGTCCCATCACTGCGACACTGACTGAGGCACCCAGCACCAGCTGCGAAACAGAATCCATTGATTAACTCCGTACCTGAACCGTGGATGTATCCTGAATTAGCGTACGCGAATCCCTTCGATGATCATGCGCTGCACATTATCAACAGCCTGATCGAAAAACGCCGGATCGCTGAGCGTCTGGCCGGTAACGGCCTCAACCTGAGTGGCAAAATCGGCGTAATGCTGCGTGGTGGCCCACAGCATAAAGATCAGATGCTGCGGCTGTACGCCTGCCAGTCGTCCTTCATCAATCCAGCGTTCAATAATTGCCGCTTTGTCATCCACCAGCTGCTTAAGATCGCCTGCCAGCTCCCCTTTCAGAAGCGGAGCACCCTGCAGCATCTCCAGACAGAAGAGCCGGGAAGCCTGAGGATGATCGCGCGACACTTCCAGCTTCAGCCGGATGTAGCGACGAATCGCGACCAATGGATCCTGATCGTGCGCCAGCGCGCGCAACGGTGCCAGCCAGACATCCAGAATCTGCTTAAGCACTGCCACATACAGCACTTCTTTAGAGGGAAAATAGTAGAGCAGATTGGTTTTAGAGACATCGGCCAGCTCGGCCACCTTATCGAGGCTGGTGCCGTGAATGCCAAACTGTGAGAAGAAGGTTAATGCCGCTTCCAGTATGGCGGCCCGCTTCGCTGCGACCGCACGCGAACGTCGCGTTGGCTTTTTTTCATCGGTATTCACACGTTTACCTCATCCTTCTGGTGTCAGCGCATCATAGCAAAGGGATTCATCGCTGCCCAATCCGCGCCCTGCACCTTTTTTGCTCAGCCTGCATGGAAAACGTGCAGCGAATTTTGACCAGACGGTCTGAAATGGACCAGTTACTCCACTTACCTCTTTCGGGTTAACTTTAACTCACTGTTATTTAAAACAATAAAAAAAGTGGCACACAGTTTGCAGAATTGTGACTGAGCGCGGCCCACACGGACGATGCAGGATGCAGTGCAGCGCGTGAAACACCTTTCCCCCATCGCAACGAGGTTTCACATGAAGATAGGCGTCTTTATTCCGATTGGTAACAATGGCTGGCTGATTTCGTCCAATGCGCCGCAGTACATGCCGACTTTTGAACTGAACAAAGCGATCGTGCTGAAAGCAGAGCATTACCATTTCGATTTTGCGCTCTCGATGATCAAACTGCGCGGCTTCGGCGGAAAAACCGAGTTCTGGGATCATAATCTCGAGTCGTTCACCCTGATGGCTGGCCTGGCCGCCGTGACATCGCGCATTGAGATCTACGCCACCGCCGCCACCCTGACACTGCCTCCGGCGATTGTGGCGCGCATGGCCTCCACCATCGATTCCATTTCAGGCGGTCGCTTTGGCGTCAACCTGGTGACCGGCTGGCAGAAACCGGAATATGAACAGATGGGAATGTGGCCTGGCGATGAGTACTTCAGCAGCCGCTACGCTTATCTGACCGAATAGGTTACCGTGCTGCGCGACCTGTGGGGCACCGGAAAATCGGACTTTAAAGGTGAGTTCTTCACCATGAACGACTGCCGGGTGAGTCCGCAGCCGCAGCGCCCGATGAAGGTGATCTGCGCCGGACAGAGCGATGCCGGTATGGCCTTCTCTGCTCAGCACGCCGATTACAACTTCTGCTTTGGTAAAGGTGTTAACACGCCTGCCGCGTTCAGCTCTACCTCGATTCGCATGAAGCAGGCCGCTGAAAAAGCGGGCCGCGATGTCGGCTCCTATGTGCTGTTTATGATCATCGCTGCTGAAACGGACGAAGAAGCGCGGGCGAAGTGGGAACACTACAAAGCCGGTGCGGATGAAGAGGCGCTCTCCTGGCTCACCACTCAGAGTCAGCAGGACACCAAATCGGGCAGCGACACCAATGTGCGCCAGATGGCGGATCCGACCTCGGCAGTCAATATCAATATGGGCACCCTGGTGGGGTCGTATGCCAGCGTGGCGCGGATGCTGGATGAGGTTGCGCAGGTCGAAGGCACCCACGGCGTGCTGCTGACGTTTGATGACTTCCTGCAGGGTATCGAGAACTTCGGGCAGCACATTCAGCCGCTGATGGCCTGTCGCAGCGCCCTGCTCGACGCACAGCAGGAGGTGGCATGATGGCTACCGTTTATTGTGCTCACACGCCGGATGTTCCCCAGGTTGAACTGCCGGCGCGGCCAGAGCCGATCGCCTTTCCGCCTGGCCAGACCGCGCTGATTGTCGTGGATATGCAGAACGCCTACGCCACTGAAGGCGGCTATCTCGATCTGGCGGGCTTCGATGTTTCCGCCACCAAGCCGGTGATTGCGAAAATCCATCAGGCGGTGACGGCGGCCCGTGCGGCAGGCGTTCAGATCATCTGGTTCCAGAACGGCTGGGACAGTGACTATGTAGAAGCGGGCGACGCCGGTTCCCCCAATTTCCACAAATCGAATGCCCTGAAAACCATGCGTAAACGGCCTGAACTGCAGGGGTCGCTGCTGTCAAAAGGCGGCTGGGATTACGCGCTGGTCGATGAACTGGTGCCGCAACCCGGTGACATCGTGCTGCCGAAATCACGTTACAGCGGCTTCTATAACACCCCGCTCGACAGCATGCTGCGCAGCCGCGGGATCCGTCATCTGATGTTTACCGGCATCGCGACCAACGTCTGCGTTGAATCGACGCTGCGCGACGGCTTCTTTCTGGAGTACTTCGGCGTGGTGCTGGAAGACGCCACTTATCAGGCCGGCCCGCCCTTTGCTCAGCAGGCTGCCCTGTTCAATATCGAAACCTTTTTTGGCTGGGTATCGGATGTCGATACCTTCTGCGAAAGCCTGAATGCCCGCTAATCCACGATAAGGACGACGCTATGCCGAAAAGTATTATTGTTCCGCCAGGCACCTCCACCCCCATTGCCCCGTTCGTTCCCGGCACGCTGGCGGATGGCGTGGTCTATGTCTCGGGTACGCTGCCGTTTGATGCTGACAACAACGTGGTGCATGTGGGTGATGCCGCAGCGCAGACCCGCCACGTGCTGGAAACCATTAAAAAGGTGATCGAGACCGCCGGTGGCAGCATGACCGATGTGACGTTTAATTCGATTTTTATCACCGACTGGTCGAACTACGCCGCGGTGAATCAGGTTTATGCCGAGTTCTTTCCCGGCGAAAAACCGGCGCGCTTCTGTATTCAGTGCGGTCTGGTCAAGCCTGATGCGCTGATTGAGATCGCCAGCGTGGCGCACATCGGCAAAGCGGAGGTCTGATGCAGCTGGATATTCTGGGTCTGCAAAATCCCGATGCACCGACACTGGTGCTCTCATCCGGTCTGGGCGGCGTGGCGGGTTTCTGGCAGCCGCAGCTGGCCGCGCTAACGGCACGCTATCGGGTGGTGACCTATGACCAGCGCGGCACCGGTCGCAGCGCTGACAGCCTGCCGGAAGGCTACAGCATGGCGATGATGGCGTCAGAACTGGTCGCCGCGCTGGCGCAGCACGGCATCCTGCGCTTCAGCCTGATCGGGCACGCGCTGGGCGGTCTGATGGGGATGCAGCTGGCGCTGGATTATCCGGATCGGATCGAACGGATCGCGGTGATCAATGGCTGGCTGACGCTGCATCCCCATACCCGTCGCTGCTTTCAGGTGCGTCAGGACCTGCTGCTCAACGTCGGCGTCGAGGCATTTGTCCGCGCTCAGCCGCTGTTTCTCTATCCTGCGGAGTGGATGGCACAGCATCAGACACGGCTGGATCAGGAAGATAGCCATCACGTCGCACATTTTCAGGGGATGGAAAATCTGATGCGGCGGCTGCACGCCCTGATGAGCGCCGACTTCAGCGCGCGGGCTGATGCCATTCCACAACCGGTGCTGGTGATCGCCAGCCAGGACGATCTGCTGGTGCCATGGAGCTGCTCAACTGAGCTGGCCGCGGCCCTGCCCAATGCGACTGAACAGATGATGGCCTGGGGCGGCCACGCCATGAGCGTCACCGCCCCCGAAAACTTTAATGCCCTGCTGCTGCAGTGGCTGGATCAGACTGATGACGTGCAGCCGCTGCAGCGCGTCGTCGGATAACCTTTTCGCGGAGAACACGATGAGCCTGGATACCCTTACCCCTGCCGTTGAGAAAACTGAGTTTCGTAATGCGATGTCGCGGCTCGGTGCTGCGGTCAACATCATCACCACTGAAGGCCCGGCCGGACGCGCAGGCTTTACGGCCTCGGCGGTGTGCAGCGTCACGGATTCGCCGCCGACGCTGCTGGTCTGCCTTAACCGCTCTGCCTCGGTTTACCCGGTGTTCCGCGAAAATATGCAGCTCTGCGTCAATACGCTGGCGGCGGGCCATGAAACGCTCTCCAATCTGTTCGGCGGCAAAACACCAATGGCTGATCGTTTTATTGCCGCTGAGTGGTCAACGGCCGTGACCGGCTCGCCAGTGCTGAGCGGCGCCGTCGCGTCCTTTGACTGCCGCATCACTCAGATTGTCAGCGTCGGTACGCATGACACGCTGTTCTGCGAAGTCGTGGGATTAGTGCGCAATGACGACACCCACGGTCTGGCGTGGTTTGACCGGGGATACCATCCCCTGTTGCGGCAGGATGCCTGTTAACACTTCCCTGAATCCCACCGGCATTCATAACGCTCTGGAGTAGACGATGGCACGATCCTGGTTTCCGCAATGGCAAAAGAAGTCGGCATTAACAGAAAACGGTATTATCGCCCCGGATGAGACCCTGCCTCTGGGGCAGACGCTGGTGCTGGGTTTACAGCATGCGGTAGCGATGTTTGGCGCAACGGTGCTGATGCCCCTGCTGATGGGGCTGGATCCCAATCTGGCCATTCTGGTCTCGGGTATAGGCACGCTGCTGTTCTTCTTTATCACCGGCGGTCGGGTGCCCAGTTATCTCGGGTCGAGCGCTGCCTTTGTCGGCGTGGTCATTGCGGTAACCGGCTTCAGTGGTCAGGGGCTGAATCCCAATCTCAGCGTGGCGCTGGGCGGCGTGATCGCCTGCGGCCTGCTCTACACGCTGATTGGTCTGGTGGTGATGAAGTCCGGCACGCGCTGGATTGAAAATCTGATGCCGCCGGTCGTGACCGGTGCGGTGGTGATGGCTATCGGGCTGAATCTGGCCCCGATTGCGGTTCACAGCGTCTCCGCCTCGTCATTCGACAGCTGGGTTGCGGTGATGACCGTACTCTGCATTGGTCTGGTAGCGGTATTTACCCACGGGATGATTCAGCGACTGCTGATTCTGGTCGGCCTGATTCTGGCCTGGGCGATCTATGCACTGCTGACCAACGGTCTGGGGCTGGGTAAGCCGGTCGATTTTACCCTGCTGTCACAGGCCGCCTGGTTTGGTCTGCCGCACACCACCGCTCCCACCTTTGATCTGCAGGCGATGGTGCTTATCGCCCCGGTGGCGATCATTCTGGTGGCTGAAAACCTCGGGCATCTGAAAGCGGTGGCGGGCATGACCGGACGCAATCTCGATCCTTACATGGGACGCGCTTTTGTTGGCGATGGCCTGGCCACCATGCTCTCCGGCTCAATCGGCGGCAGTGGCGTCACCACCTATGCCGAAAATATCGGGGTGATGGCGGTGACCAAAGTCTATTCTACGCTGGCATTTGTCGCCGCGGCGGTCATCGCCATCCTCGCCGGTTTCTCGCCGAAGTTTGGTGCGCTGATCCACACTATTCCGGCCCCGGTGATTGGCGGCGCATCCATTGTAGTGTTCGGGCTGATTGCGGTAGCGGGTGCCCGCATCTGGGTACAGAACCATGTTGATTTAGGCCAGAACAGTAACCTGATCATGGTGGCGACCACACTGGTGCTCGGAGCCGGGGATTTCGCGCTGAAAATCGGTTCTTTCACGCTGGGGGGTATCGGTACCGCCACCTTTGGCGCGATTATCCTCAATGCGATTCTGCGCCGACGCAGTGCGGCAAAGCAGGACAAGCCACTGGCGCGACAGCAGGGTTAACGACCTACTCCAGCGGTGTGGCAGCAGGCTGCACCGCTTTTTTTCGTTTCAGCCGCAGCTCACTGACGATCACCCCGCAGACGATCAGCGCGCCGCCCAGCAACGCCAGCGCAGGCAGGCGCTCACCCGCAATACGCCCCACGACGCCGGCCCAGACCGGTTCCCCGGCATAAATCACCGTAGCGCGGGTTGGCGAAACGCTGCGTTGCGCCCAGTTCATGGTGACCTGAATCAGGGCGCTGGCTGCACCCAGCCCCAGCGCGCTGAGCAGCAGCGGCGTTGAGATGGCAGGCACCGTTTCCCCATTGGGGATCATCAGACCAAAGGCGCACAGCGATGCCACCGCCAGCTGGATCAGGGTCACACGGCGCACATCGACCTTACCGGCATAGCGGCTGATTAAGATGATCTCGGCGGCGATCGCCAGGGTACTGATCAGCGTCGCTATTTCACCTGCATTCAGAGTGATGCGACCATCCTGCGGCCCGGCCACCAGCAGCAGGCCGGTAAACGCCAGTACAATCCCCAGCCACGACATCAATCCCGGCGGACGGCGCAGAAACAGCCATTGCAGCAACGGCACGACAGGGACATAGAGCGCGGTGAGAAAGGCGGACTGACTGCTGGAAATGGTCTGCATTCCCCACGTCTGAAGACCATAGCCCCCGGCGATCGACAGGCCAATCAGCGCGCCCGCTTTCACCTCCAGCCAGGTCATGCCTGCCAGATAGCGGCGGAAAAAGAGCGCCAGCAGCAGCGCGGCGGTGGCAAAACGCAGGCCGACAAAGAAGAACGGGCCGGAGTGCTGCATCGCACGATGCACCACCAGAAAGGTGCCGCCCCAGATCATGGTTATGAAAAGTAATACCAGCTCCTGCCGCGTCAGGCGCAGGGTTAAACCGCGGAGTGTGTCCGACATAATTCACCTGATGATGTGTCCGGACAATATTGTGGGGAGAGCGAGGGGGAAAAGCAACGACGTTAACCGCCGGTCTCAACCGGCGGCAGTGTGGGGTTATGCGTCCGGTTTTTTAGGACTGCTGCGTCCCCCTTTCTCCCCGGCACGCGCGGCGCGATGCGGATCGTTTTTAAAATTACCGCCGCTGTTTTTCCCCCCTTTACGTCCCGCTTCTGCGGCACGTTCACGGTTTTCAGCAAAATTTCCAGAACCCCCACGATGTGTTGTCATGATTTGCTCCTGTCGCGTAGTGCGATAATTAAGAATTAAAAACAGAGGGCTGACGGCCCGAAACGCGAGCTCAGCCCATGTTTAAATAATAGCCAGATTATCCTTTCACTCGTCCGCCAGTCACATTTAGCAACAGAGTAATCACCAGAAATTTGGCTAAACAACGAACACTCTGCCGACTTACAACCGATTAGCTGCTGATTTATTGCCCGACTCCTCCGTTCCGGCTTCGGCATCGCCTGCGTAAAACGAAAGCTCTTCTATACTTTTTCTGGACGTCAAAACCATCTGGAGAGATCAATGGCTAAGATTCTGGTGCTCTACTATTCGATGTACGGACATATCGAAACAATGGCGAACGCGGTTGCAGAAGGCGCTCGTCGGGTTCCCGGCGCGGAAGTGGATATCCTGCGGGTACCAGAAACGATGGAGGCCGATCGCTTTGCCCAGGTGGGCGGCAAAACCGATCAGCAGGCAGCAGAAGCCACGCCTGAGGTGCTGCCGCACTATGACGCGATTATCGTCGGTACCCCGACCCGCTTCGGCAACATGGCCGGACAGATGCGGACATTCTGGGATCGCACCGGCGGACTCTGGGCGTCAGGCGCGCTGTTTGGCAAGGTTGCCAGCGTCTTTACCTCAACCGGCACCGGCGGCGGACAGGAACAGACCATCACGTCTGTCTGGACCACCCTGGCGCATCACGGCATGGTGATTGTGCCAATCGGCTACGGAACCAAAGAGTTGTTCGATATTTCACAGGTTCGCGGTGGAACGCCTTATGGAGCCACCACCCTGGCGGGCGGCGATGGTTCGCGTCAGCCTACCGAAGCGGAACTGAATATCGCCCGTTTTCAGGGCGAACATGTTGCCGGACTGACCGTCAAACTGCAGGACTGATTTAATCAAAGGAGAAAAGTATGTCTACTGAACAATCAAAAGCACATCACGTTGGCGAATGGGCAAGTCTGCGTCATACCTCCCCTGAAATTGCCGAGGCCATTTTCGAAGTGGCCAATTACGATGAAAAACTGGCAGAAGAGATCTGGCGTCAGCAAGGCAGTGATGACGTGCTGATTCGCGCCTTTGAAAAAACCGATAAAGATCTCCTGACCTGGGATGACAAGCCCGTAGAACGTAAGAACGTCTGATTCAGGGGCGGGACTTTCCCGCCCTCAATTTTTAGCTCACCAAGGAGTACGCTATGTCTTCCTATCAAAGCATTAATCCCGCAAACAACCAGTTGCTGAAAAGCTGGCCGTCACACGATGAAGCCGCCGCCAGCCATGCCCTCGAAGTGGCCGATCGCCTTTTCCATTCTTCATGGAGCAAAGGTGATATTCAGCCGCGTCTGCAGGTACTGAAAAAACTGGCTGACCTGATTGATAGCCGCGCGGAAGAACTGGCCACCATCGCCAGTAAAGAGATGGGTAAACTGATTGGTCAGAGCCGCGGAGAAGTGAAAATCTGCTCGCAGATTGCCCGCTACTACGCAGAGAATGCGGAACGTATTCTGCAGCCGCAGTCCTATCCCAGCGATCTGGGCGAAGCCTGGGTTGAGTATCACCCGATTGGCGTTTTAGTCGCCGTCGAGCCGTGGAACTTCCCTTACTATCAGCTGATGCGCGTGCTGGCACCTAACCTGGCGCTGGGTAACCCGGTGCTGGCAAAACATGCCAATATCGTGCCGCACTGTGCCGATGTCTTTGAGAAGCTGGTTCGTGAAGCGGGTGCGCCTGAAGGGGCCTGGACTAACCTGTTCATCTCCACCGATCAGGTCGCCGATCTGATTGCTGACGACCGCGTACAGGGTGTCGCCCTGACTGGTTCCGAGCGCGCGGGCAGCGCCGTGGCTGAGCAGGCCGGTAAGCATCTTAAGAAATCGACGCTGGAGCTGGGTGGCAATGACGTGTTTGTGGTGCTGGATGATGCCGATCTTGATGAAGCGGTACGTCAGGGCGTGCAGGCTCGCCTCAGCAACTGCGGACAGGTCTGTACCGCCGCAAAACGTTTTATTCTGCATGAGAAGATTGCCGATCGCTTTATCAGCCAGTTCAGCGCTGCACTGAGTTCCGCTACGCTGGGCGATCCGCTGGATGAGAAGACTACGCTTGGCCCGCTCTCCTCCGCTGACGCGCGTGACCGCCTGGTGAAACAGGTAGACGAAGCCGTCGCCAATGGCGCAAAACTGGTCACGGGCGGCAAAGCCGTTGAAGGTGCAGGTTGCTATTATCAGCCAACCATTCTCACTGGCATTACTCCGGATAATCCCGCCTATTATCAGGAGTTCTTCGGTCCGGTCGCGCAGATTTATGTCATAGGTGACGATCAGGCGGCTGTGGCGCTGGCGAACGACTCTCACTATGGTCTGGGCGGCTCGGTCTGGACACGCGATATTGCACGCGGTCGTAAACTGGCCTCTGCCATTGAAACCGGCATGGTGTTTATCAACTCTCAGAGCGACACCTCAGCGGAACTGCCCTTTGGTGGCGTGAAACGTTCAGGTTATGGCCGTGAGCTGTCTGATCTGGGCATTAAAGAGTTTGCTAACCAGAAACTGGTGGTCGTGGCGGGTTAATCGCCTTGCAGCCATAAAAAAACCCCGTCTCGACGGGGTTTTTTATTATCAGCCGGATAGCGCGATTACTGTGTTGCCACAGCTGCTGACTTTGAGTCGTCGTTGTGCGCTGTTGCAGGCGTGTTCGAGGCGTTAGCCTGGTCAGCCGCACCTTTATCGGCACTGGCTGATTTCGCTGCCGCGTTGTCCGCTTTCGCTTTCTCAGCGGCGGCTTTATCCGCTGCTGCCTTGTCCGCTTTTGCCTTCTCAGCCGCAGCTTTATCGGCTGCTGCCTTGTCCGCTTTTGCTTTTTCAGCGGCGGCTTTATCCGCTTCAGACTTCTCAGCGGCAGCTTTATCGGCGTCAGCCTTCTCTTTGGCTGCGGTCGCTTTATCCGCTTCAGCCTTATCAGCAGCAGCATCATTGGTCGCTGCGGCTTTCGCACTGTCGTCGTCAGACTGGGCTGCCGGTTGTGGTGCCGCCACTGGCTGCATTGGCGTGCCCTGCAACGCAGCATTCAGCACCTGAGAGAACTGATCCCAGCTGCAATAGCCGTTTGCATCGGTCTCACAACCCGCCAGCTGCAGCGTAACGCGCTTCGGTGGGTTCTTCAGGCTCAGCACGTCTGCGTTGCGCAGCTGATCGGCGCTCTGATAGACATACTCAACTTTGAGCAGGTCTTTATCATTTTTCGCATCATGCCAGCGTTCGAAAACAACCTGACCGCCAATCGGCGTTTTTTCGAAGGTATCAGGCAGTTCATAAGGCTTGACCTGCAACGCGCTCAGCAGCGAGGCGATGTTTGAGTCATGGCCTACCATCAGCGTAATTTTTGGCGCGTTGGCTTTGTCCTGATCCACTAACTGACTGCGGATGTAGTCCACCAGCGGTGCCGCCACTTCACGGGAAATGTCCGGGCTGGTAAACAGCGCATCCTGGTAACCATTTTTAATCGCTGACAGCTCTTTCCACTGCTCAGGCGTTTTGATCTGGCCCCATGCAACCTGATCCAGCGGGAAACCTTCGTAATATTGCAGCGTGAACGCATCCATCAGGGAATTCCCCGTTTTCAGCGGGCCACTGACATTCGGTTCTTTACCATTTTCAGCGCTGAAGGTGTTCTGACCACTGCTGAGGTCGCACTGCTTTTTATTGTTGCAGGCAGGCGATGCTTTGTAATCGACAATCTTTTCCAGGCGCTGGAAGGCAGGCTTCAGCGACAGTTTTTCATTTGCAGCGGCCATCTCAGCCAGCGCTTTCTTATTGAATGCTTCACTGCCATCTGTGATAACCGGATTGAAGATAGGATCCATGGAACCCATTTCATCCTGATGAGAAACAGCGACGTCACAGCCCGGGAAGGCGCCATTAACAAAGAACTGGGCGGTGGCCACAGTGCGCTGCAGGCTGTTGGCGTAAACAAAGACGTTATTGCTGTCAGGACAGCTGCCGTTCTTCACCAGGCCCTGCTGTGCCAGCCACTGACGGGTATAGTTACCCATGTAGACTTCCAGCACACCACCTTTCGTGGTCAGCTGTCCGCCGGGAACATCCCACTGCGGCCAGCTCTTTTTGGTCGACTGCGCCAGCACGCTGCCATTATCAGCCAGCGGTGCACGCAGATTGTGACGACTTAACATCAGCACCTGTTGCAGTTGCATATCACCCTCAGCAGCAAATGCTACCGTTCCGACCGGCAATGCAGCGAGCACTGACAATGCGCAAAGACTCAGTTTCTTGATCATTGTGCCTATTCCATTCATTCAGTAAAGAAACACTCTGGCTATCAACCCATTAGCTCGCCTCAGAGCGATGTAATCAACAGTGTAACTCAGCTCGCCTCAGAAAAGCGCCAGATGTTTGCAAAAACGGTGAGTGGACTATAGCAGAGATGCACCGGAGAGATGAATGCGCAGCCACGCGTCACAGAGAGTGGCACGCTTTTTTCGGACAGGAAGAAGTAACAGAGAGAGCAGAAACGAAACAGGCCAGCACTGCGTGCTGGCCTGTAAAATGTGGCGGAGGAGGAGAGATTCGAACTCTCGGATGGTTTCCCATCGGCGGTTTTCAAGACCGCTGCCTTAAGCCGCTCGGCCACCCCTCCGCAATGACGCGCACTATAAACACCCCGTTTAGGGATGTAAAGCACCTATCTGTCTATTCGCCTGAAAAACAGCCAGATTGTGATTTTTCGGTGTCAAAATCGCCACTCTGCTCAAACAATTAGCAGTTTAGCGCGTAAAGAAGGGTAAAACGCCTTTTCCCTCTTTAATGGCCTGCGTATTCTCGGCACATATCTGGTGTTCTGCTTAAAGGAGCGCAACATGGAAAGAATTGTCACCTCATCGCAGTCCTCACTGCTGTCTACGCACAGAGTTCTGCGCAATACCTATTTTCTTCTCGGACTGACCCTGGCCTTCTCGGCCGTTACGGCTACCGCCAGCACCCTGCTAGCCCTGCCTGCGCCGGGTTTAATCCTGATGCTGGTTGGCTTCTATGGCTTAATGTTTTTAACCTACCGTCTGGCTAACAGCCCGATGGGCATCCTGGCCGCTTTTGCCTTTACCGGCTTCCTGGGTTATTGCCTGGGGCCTATCCTGAGCTCATTCTTAACCGCAGGCATGGGTGACGTGATAGCGCTGGCGCTGGGCGGCACGGCGCTGGTGTTCTTCTGCTGTTCGGCCTACGTGCTGACCACCCGTCGTGATATGTCCTTCCTCGGCGGCATGATGATGGCAGGTTTCGTTGTGTTGCTGGTTGCTGTGGTAGCCAACATCTTCCTGCAGCTGCCTGCATTGCATCTGGCCATCAGCGCCCTGTTCATTCTGTTTTCAGCCGGTGCGATTTTGTGGGAAACCAGCAACATCATTCACGGTGGCGAAACCAACTACATCCGGGCGACGGTCAGCCTCTATGTTTCGCTCTATAACATCTTTGTCAGCCTGCTGAGCCTGCTGGGGTTTGCCCGCAGTAACTAATCCGCAGTGACAGTAGCCTGTAAAACCCCGCTTCGGCGGGGTTTTTGCTTTTACTGCCCGCCAGGTTTGATAAACTGCGCCGTCATTTACTAAGAGGATGTCACGTGAATTTTAACGGTAACGAAATCGCCGTCGATGCCGAAGGCTATCTGAAGCATCCCGGCGACTGGAGTGAAGCACTGGCTGTCCACATCGCCGATCAGGAAGGCCTGACCCTGACTGAAGCACACTGGGAAGTGGTCCATTTTGTGCGCGCCTTTTATCTGGAATATAACACCTCACCCGCCGTGCGAATGCTGGTGAAGGCGATGGCGCAGAAATATGGCGAAGAGAAAGGCAATAGCCGCTATCTGTTCCGCCTGTTCCCTGAAGGGCCGGCTAAACAGGCGACAAAAATCGCCGGTCTGCCTAAGCCGGCGAAATGTCTGTAATTAACCGGTCGTAAAATCGCGGGGTGGCTCTGCGGGCTGGTGCGGCTCCACCAGCACCTTTTCAACGCGCGCGCTGCGTGGCCCGCCCGCTTTAAGCCAGGCGATCAGCGCATCGACCTGCTCCGCCTCACCCCAGGCCAGCACCTCGACACTGCCGTCATCCAGATTTCGCGCATAGCCCAGTACGCCCAGCGTCCTGGCTTCTGCCTGAGTACTGTAACGAAACCCGACGCCCTGGACGCGGCCATGAACCCATGCTTTAAAACAGGCTGCTGACATTATTCTCTCCTGCTGCTGTTCGTTGCAATTTCCCGTTATCCACCGGACAATGGCGCCTCATTTTTTCAGGTAAGCATAGCAAACTATGACAGTCAGATTGATTCTCGCAAAGGGACGTGAAAAGTCCCTGCTCCGTCGCCATCCATGGGTCTTTTCAGGTGCCGTTGCGCGTCTGGAAGGTAAAGCGCAACTGGGTGAAACCATTGACGTTTGTGACAGCAACGGTAAATGGCTGGCTCGCGCCGCTTATTCACCCGAGTCGCAGATCCGCGCCCGCGTCTGGAGCTGGCAGGCCGATGAATCCATCGATATCGCCTTCTTTGTCCGCCGGTTTGAACAGGCACAACAGTGGCGCGAATGGCTGGCGGCCCGCGATGGTCTGGACAGCTATCGCCTGATCGCCGGTGAATCTGATGGTTTACCGGGCGTTACCATCGACCGCTTTGGCAACTTTTTAGTGATGCAACTGCTCTCGGCAGGCGCAGAATATCAGCGTGCAGCGATCATCACCGCCCTGCAGCACTGTTTCCCTGGCTGCGCCATCTATGACCGTTCGGACGTCGCCGTTCGTAAGAAAGAGGGTCTGGCGCTGACGCAGGGCACCGTTACCGGTGAACTGCCGCCGCCGCTGCTGCCGATTACTGAACATGGCATGAAGCTGCTGGTGGATATCCAGGGCGGTCACAAAACCGGCTATTATCTTGATCAGCGTGACAGCCGTCTCGCCACGCGTCGTTACGCACAGGATGCACGCGTCCTTAACTGCTTCTCTTACACCGGTGGATTCGCGGTTTCTGCGCTGATGGGTGGCTGTAAAGAAGTGATCAGCGTGGATACTTCACAGGAGGCGCTGGACGTTGCCCGTCAGAACGTTGAACTGAATGAGCTGGATCTCTCACGCGCGCAATTTGAGCGTGATGATGTTTTCAAACTGCTGCGCCGTTATCGTGACAGTGGCGAGAAATTTGATCTGATCATTATGGATCCGCCAAAGTTCGTCGAAAACAAAAGCCAGTTGATGGGCGCCTGTCGCGGCTATAAAGACATTAATATGCTCGCCATTCAGTTACTGAATCCGGGCGGCGTATTAATGACCTTCTCCTGCTCCGGTCTGATGGCCACCGATCTGTTCCAGAAGATCATCGCCGATGCCGCGCTGGATGCGGGCCGCGAAGTACAGTTTATCGAACAGTTCCGCCAGGCCGCAGATCATCCGGTGATCGCCAGCTATCCGGAAGGTCTCTACCTGAAAGGTTTCGCCTGCCGCGTCATGTGACTTGAAAAAACGGCTCCTGCCCCCATATTGGTAAGAGAGCTTTTTTTTCGGAGGTCACAATGATTGCCAGTAAATTTGGTATTGGTCAGCAGGTTCGTCATCGTTTGTCCGGCGTACTGGGCGTTATCGTCGATGTCGATCCTGAATACTCGTTAGATGAGCCTAAAATTGAAGATGTTGGCGCGGAAGAGAAAATGCGCACTGCGCCCTGGTATCATGTGGTGATGGAAGATGAGGAAGGCGATCAGGTACATACCTACGTTGCTGAGATTCAGCTTTCCGGCGAAACCAGCATTGAACACCCTGAGCAGCCTTCAATGGATGAGCTGGCAGCATCGGTACGTCAGCAATTACAGGCACCTCATCTGCGACATTAATCTGTGGCGGCACGCTCTGCCGCCACACTCATCATTTCTGACGCGTTATTCCCAGACGCGGAATTTCAATCTTCGGGCAGCGATCCATAATCACCGTCATGCCCGCATCCTGTGCCAGTACCGCCGCCTGCTCATTAATCACGCCCAGCTGCAGCCATAATGTTTTTGCCCCCACGGCGATAGCCTCCTGCGCCACGCCCCACGCGGCTTCAGAATTGCGAAAGACATCCACCATATCAATCTTGCCCGGTACATCCGCCAGGCTGGCATACCCCTGCTGCCCCAGCAGCGTTTTCCCTGCCAGTTTCGGGCTGACCGGGATCACCTCATATCCCTGGTCGAGCAGATATTTCATCACACCGTAACTGGGACGTTCGGGGCGATCGCTTGCTCCGACTAAGGCGATACGTTGGGTGCGCGTCAGCACCTCACGAATTGTCTGATCGTTCATGTTTATCTCCTTTCAGGCCAGTGTTGAGTGTAGATTGGCGTGCCCTTTAGCGGGTAAGTCCTCAGCGAAATTAATTGAACCCGCGCACGAATAAATATGTTTAAATGTAAATTAACTGCCATAATGTAAGAATTTGCTACACACCATCCTTTGTGTCTTCAGTTACCGGAGTTGAAATGAAGCTGTCGCTGGCTGTTACGGGGTTAATTACCCTCCTCGTTTCGGCGTCCTGTTCTGCCATCACATTAAAGCTCGATCCTCAGATCGATTTGCTGGTGCTGGATGGTCGAAAAATTTCAGGCTCCCTTCTCAAAGGTGCAGACAGCCTGGAGCTGGACCGCGGTCAGCATCAGTTTCTGTTTCGGGTAGAGCAGCAGCGCAAAGGTCAGAATGAGAACGTCATCGCTTATCAGTCGGTACCGATGATCGTCACGTTCACCGCGGTTGCCAAAACCATTACCATTCGGTTGCCTGCGCTGGAGACAAAACGCGAGCGTTATCATTTTGACCGCAGCCTGAACTTTCAGCTGGTGGATGAAAAAGGCACGGAGATTACCAGCGTGCGCGACCACCTGCCGGTCACCACATCCGCAGATATGGAAAAAGCGATGCTGAATTATAATCGCACCCGCCAGATTGCCTCTGTGCCGCGGTTTGCAAATACCACTTCTGCAACGCCCTCTTCCGTCCGGCTTACCGCCGATCTGGACTGGACTACTCAGGCCGAACTGCCCTCGCTGCACCGCTGGTTTCACCGCTTCGATGAAGCCACGCGTCAGCAGCTTCTGACGCTGGTCAAAATGCTACGTACGAGTTGATAGAGTCGAAAGGCCAGAGGTACACTCGTGCTCTCTCTTCTTGCGCATGAGCCTTACCAGGACGCCTTTATGGAACAGACTGTTCGTACCCTCGGCACCACAAAACATATCGCGCTGGTCGCCCACGACCACTGCAAAGCTGCCCTGCTTGACTGGGTGAAACAAAACCAGCCCGCGCTGGAATCGCACATCCTCTATGCTACCGGCACTACCGGGAATCTGATCAATCGCGATACGGGCCTGAATGTGACAGCCATGCTGAGCGGCCCGATGGGCGGCGATCAGCAGGTGGGTGCGCTGATTTCGGAAGGAAAGATCGATGCACTGATTTTTTTCTGGGATCCGCTCAACGCAGTGCCGCACGATCCGGATGTCAAAGCGCTGCTGCGTCTGGCTACCGTATGGAATATCCCGGTAGCCACTAACCGCTCCACGGCTGACTTTATCATTCAGTCGCCACTGTTTGCGCAAAGTGTAGAGATTATGATCCCCGACTATCAGCGCTATCTGGCCGATCGTCTGAAGTAACTCAGGCTTTACGCAGCACCGGCACACCCAGCTCGCGGAAGTGATCGACAAACGGTGACGGCGCGGCCTTATCGAACATCAGAAAAACCTGCTGACGCGCGCGCGTCAGTGCCACATAGGCCAGACGGCGCTCTTCTGCATCAGGGAACGCTTCTGGCTGCGGTAATAAGCCCTGTTCAATAATCGATTCGCGCGCCTCTGCCGGGAAGCCCTCTTTACCCTGCTGTAATCCCAGCAAAATGACGTAATCTGCCTGCTGACCTTTGCTGGCATGAATCGTCATAAATTCCAGATTGAGCTTTGGCCAGCGGGTTCTGGCTTTATCCAGTAAATCCGGTCGCAGATAGTGATAACGCGCCAGCAGCAGAATTCGCTCATCAGGCTTCGCGTAACCGCTGAGTTTGTTCAGCAAGGCTTCCAGCTGATCCTGCGCCAGCAGCGAAATCGACTTTTTATTGCCTTTGGTAATGCTGTTCAGCGGTTTTGCCAGCTGCTGCGGATTCTGTTGTATAAACCGGTTGGCAATGTCGCCGATGCGGTCGTTAAAACGGTAGGTTGTGTCCAGTACGCAGCGGTCTCCCTCACCAAAATAGTGATGGAATGCCGTCGTCAGCGTCATCTCCGCCCCACTAAAGCGGTAGATGGCCTGCCAGTCATCCCCAACAGCAAACAGTGCGGTACGCTTATTTTGCTGGCGTAATGCGCTCAGTAACGCGGCACGCTGAGGCGAGATATCCTGGAATTCATCCACCAGAATGTGTTTCCACGGACTGATAAACCGTCCTTTTTCCAGAATGGCAATCGCCTGGTGAATCAGACCCGAAAAATCGACCGCGCCCTCCTCTTTTAATGCGCTCTTCCACGCTTTCATCAACGGTGCCATCAGTTTGATGCGCTTACTGAAGAGATCCCGGATCTCTTCGGGTACGTCGGCGATCATCGCTGCCTGCGCACCGCCATGCATGCGCATCAGACCAAGCCAGCGCTCCAGCCGTGACGCCAGCCGGTTTGCCAGCCTGTCGTCCTCCCAGAATGGCCCCTCGGGTAACTCCCACTCCAGTTCATCACGCAGCCACTGACGCCAGCCGTTTGCCTGCGCCTTCTTCTCATGGCACTGCTGCCGCCACTGCTGGATCAGCAGCGTGCGACGCGCATCGGCATCACTCTCAAGTTTGCTGATAACTGGCTGCTTATTACTGCCTTCACGAATAATATGCAGTGCCAGAGAATGAAAGGTCAGCGCCTGGATGTCAGCGGCGGAGAGCCGCGACTGGATACGTGCGTTCATCTCTTCAGCCGCCTGGCGGCCAAATGCCAGTAACAGGATTTGATCGGCGCTGGCCAGCTTGCGCTGCATTAACCAGCCTGCACGAGCCACCAGCACCGAGGTTTTACCGCTGCCCGCGCCTGCCAGTACCAGCAGAGAATTCTCGCCATTAACCACCGCCTCACATTGCGACTGATTGAGTGGCGTGCTCTCGACGCTGGCAAAGAAATCCTGATAGCGGGTGAGCATGGCGGCCGTCCAGTCGCGGTTTCGCTGCCGCAACGCCGTTTCACCCTGCTCCAGCCAGCGCTGACAGAATTGCCAGTTATCCCGGCAGTCAGCAAAATCTTTTAAGCGGGAGAGCGGCATCGGCAATGCATCGAACTGTTTGAGGATGTTGGTTTTCAGCGCCTGCAACTCGTGGCGGTTCAGCCAGCGATCCTGCGCGCCAAACGCCTCGATTTCGTCACGTAGCGCCTGCAGCACCTCGCGGCACACTGCGCTCATCTCCAGACTCCAGCTCTGCCAGGCCTGCAGCAGATAGTGGTGAAAGCGCTGCGTTTCCTGCCATTCCGTGCCATGCAGGCGGACCACTTTTTCATCGGCCAGCAAAAACTCCAGCTCGCCCCACACCAGCCCGCGCTTGCAGGCGATATCCAGTAACTGGTTAAAGGGGATCAGATACTCATGCTTATCGCCGCTGACTTCGACGCCTGCCGCCATCAAACGGACACGATTATAAGGATGCTGGGCAAGCCGTTTGCCCATCGAGGTTGCTTTCAGTTCCACGCCGACACCAACGTCAGAGAATAGGATTAGGGGGAGTTTACCTGTCAGACCCTTAGCGCTCCAGCCTTAAAACAGGCTAAACTTGGCGTCACATCTTGCGGAATGCAAAAGGAAAAGAAGATCATGCGCACCGTTTTAAATATTCTTAATTTTGTTCTGGGCGGTTTTTTCACCACCCTGAGCTGGCTGTTTGCCACGTTAATCAGCATCGTGCTGATTTTTACCCTGCCGCTGACCCGCTCCTGCTGGGAAATCACCAAACTCTCGCTGCTGCCATTTGGCAACGAGGCGGTGCATGTTGATGTGCTGCGTCCGGAAAGTAAGAGTCATATTCTGAATACCGGCGGCACCTTTCTGAATATCTTCTGGCTGATTTTCTTTGGCTGGTGGCTCTGCCTTTCGCACATCTCCGTGGGGATTGTGCAGTGCATCAGTATCATCGGTATTCCGGTAGGGATTGCGAACTTTAAGATCGCCGCTATCGCGCTCTGGCCGGTTGGCCGCAGGGTGGTATCAGTGGAAGAGGCGCGCGCCGCGCGCGAAGCCAATGTCCGCCGCTACTAATATGATGTCGGATGCCGTGCCAGGCTGGCGCAAATATCTGTTTAACAGTACGTGGCGCTATCTGCTGCGGATCCTGTTTGCACTGAGTGGCTGCGCCGCCATTCCCTGGTGGCTGCATCAGATTGAGTGGACGATCCCTCTGACCCTGGGAGTGGTCGCTGCTGCGCTGGCCGATCTCGATGATCGCCTGGCCGGTCGCCTGAAGAATCTGCTGATTACCCTGCTCTGCTTCTGCATCGCCTCGGTTTCAGTCGAGTTACTGTTTCCCTATCCATTCGCCTTTATTATCGGGCTGGCAATCTCGACCTGGGGCTTTATTCTGCTGGGCGCCCTTGGCCAGCGCTATGCGACTATCGCCTTTGGTGCTCTGCTGATTGCGGTCTATACCATGCTCGGCATCGGACTGTTCAGCCAGTGGTATATGCAGCCGATGCTGCTGCTGGTCGGCGCGTTGTGGTACAACCTGCTGACATTACTGGGCCATCTGATGTTTCCGGTCCGGCCGGTGCAGGAGCAACTGGCCGGAAGTTTTTCACAACTGGCGCGTTACCTTGATGCCAAAGCGAATCTTTTCGATCCCGACGCGGGCGATCAGGATGATGCCGCGTTTATCGATGCGGCGATGGTCAACAGCCAGTTAGTGGCGCAACTTAATCTGACCAAGACCACACTGCAGAGTCGTCTGCGCGGCGATCGCGGGTCGCGCGGCACCCGCCGTAGTCTGCATTACTACTTTGTGGCGCAGGATATTCATGAACGGGCCAGCTCTTCCCATCTGCAATATCATCTGCTGCGCGGCGACTGGCGCTACAACGAAATTCTGTTTCGCTTTCAACGCCTGCTGAATATGCAGGCTCAGGCCTGTCGCCAGCTGGCACATTGCATTCTGATGCGTCAAAGGTGGGTGCATGACAGCCGTTTTGAGCGTGCATTTGAACGATTACAGAAAGCGATAGAACGTCTGGAGCAGCATGATCCTGACGCTACGCATACCCGTGCTCTTTTCTGGCTGCTGCGCAACCTGCGCGCCATCGACGCACAGCTTGCTTCGATCGAATCAGAACAGACGCTGGCCGGTGAAGATCCTCAGCACAGTGACAATCTGCTGTCACGCGAAGGATTGAGTGGCTGGAGTGATATCCGGCTGCGCTTCAGCCGCCACCTCTCGCCCGCATCGGCGCTGTTCCGGCATGCGGTTCGGATGTCTGTGGTGCTCTGTATTGGATATGGTTTTATTCAGGTAACCGGGCTGGAGCGGGGATACTGGATTTTGCTGACCAGCCTGTTTGTCTGCCAGCCCAACTACAATGCAACGCAGCGACGACTGGCCTTGCGCATCGGCGGAACGCTGGCGGGGATTGCGATTGGTCTGCCCGTTTTATGGCTGGTGCCTTCGATTGAAGGTCAGTTAATCCTGATAGTGATCACGGGCGTACTGTTCTTCGCTTTCAGGCAGGTGCAGTATGCACAGGCCACGCTGTTTATCACTCTGCTGGTGCTGCTCTGCTTTAACCTGCTGGGTGAAGGGTTTGAAGTTGCCCTGCCGCGGGTAGTGGATACCCTACTGGGCTGTGGGCTGGCCTGGCTGGCTGTCGCGTTTATCTGGCCAGACTGGCGCTTTCGTCAGTTACCTGCCGTGGCAGAACGAACGCTGAAAGCGAATTGCCGCTATCTGGACGCGATCATGGAGCAATATCATCAGGGCAAAGATAACCGTCTCGCCTATCGCATTGCACGGCGTGATGCGCATAACGCGGATGCTGAACTGGCGTCAGTGGTCTCAAACATGAGCAGTGAAAGTCGCACCAGCCAGAAGCTGCGCGATTCGGCTTTTCAACTGCTTTGCTCCAACCATTCGTTTCTGAGTTACATTTCTGCGCTGGGCGCTCACCGCGATAAAATTACCGCACCCGAACTGCTGACATTGCTGGATGATACGGTTTGCTATGTGGAGGATGTGCTGCAAACGGAAGTTGTCAGCGATGAGCACGTAGAAACGATGCGCCATCAACTGGCTCAGCGAATCAGCCAGCTGGCCGCAGATGCGGATACGCGTGCGCCGCTGGTGCTCCAGCAACTCGGTCTGCTGGTGGCATTAATGCCCGATGTGGCTCGCCTGCGCCGCACGCTAATCACTGATTAGCCTTCGCCGCTTCTGAGATTGGGGTTTGATAAAAGCGTGCGCTGGAACCACGCATTCAGCTCCGCCCGTGTCGCCTGCGGCAGCGCGGCGGCATGGTGGCCCGTGATGGCCCCCTGCAGCGCAAGTAATGTCTGGAACCCAACGTGCTGGTTGATCGCTTTAAGCTTCAGCCAGCACTGTTTAGCTCCCATCTGGTAGAGATGATTGACGCTCATGACGCCCGCCTCGTACAGCATCATCTCCATACGTACGCTGAGATTTGGCAGATCTTTTAACCGCGGTGAGGATTGTCGGTCCTGCAACTCCAGCTGCGCCGTTTCTAAAGAGGCAGCGGAGAGCGCCAGCATATGGTCAGGGTCGCGCCACAACGCCTCATCGACCCGAAAGTAATTGAGACTCACCAGCTTGCCCCGCTTGCGAAAAATCAGGGGTTGCAGCGGACGATCTGTAAGGTATTCCCGCAAAGGTTCACTGGCACGCAGATAGAGTTCGTCTTTATTAATTAAGGCAAAAACCACACTTTCTACAGCCAGGGCATAGCCTCCGAACTGGGTGCGCGACTCTATTGTTCCTAATGGGGCCAGGCGCGCTCTGGAGCGCTCTACAACCGGATTCACCTTTTTCATTGCACCACCTCCATGTAAGAAATATATCGTAAATTACCTTGGGTATCAGGTAATTAGAAGATAAAAAAAAGCTTCAGCGGGTTCAATGAATAAATAGCGTTTCAACTAATCTTGTCGCGATTTTGCGAGGCGTTTTCCGAAATTTGGGTTGATCTTTATCCAGGATGACAGTACTGTATATTCATACAGTCCACTGCTGGTGATTAACTTATGCGAACACAACATCCTGATAATTCACGCTATGCTCATCATTATGCGTCCTCTTCCGTTCCGGCCTCTCAGGGCGGTGGAATTACTGAGTTACGCTACAGCGAACAGCCCGGTATGATGCAGATGTTGCTGTTGCCATTATTGCAGCAGCTGAGTCAGCAATCGCGCTGGCAATTGTGGTTAACACCGGCATATAAACTGAATCGCACCTGGCTGCAGGAATCAGGATTACCACTGGATAAAAGTATGCATATCGCCGATTCTGAACGTCTGAATGCGGTTGAAGCGATGGTCAAAGCATTGCGTACAGGAAATTACAGTGTCGTTCTGGCATGGATTCCTTACGATCTTGACGAAGATGAACGACGTCAACTTGAAAATGCGGCGGCAGAGGGTGAAGCGCTGGGATTGATTTTGCGTGCAAGCGGGACATCGGAAGCGCCTCTCAGACCGCAAACTGCGATAAAAATTCAGTCGGATTTGTTTCATTAAGTAAAAATCAGAAGTTTCCCAAGCTATTTTTCTTATCTGTCGCAGCTAAACCACTGATTCTGTTAGTTCGAGCGTTGACAATGGTTTAGCAAGTTTTTAAGGCTTTTTGCCGCGGCAATAAGACCAGCCTAATTGTTAGAAATTGTGTATAAATCGCTGTTTTTTTACATAAGCGCCTCACATCATACTTGTAAGTTTCCAATCTCGTTGTAGACTTTAGCTCGCCAGGGTGCTCAATAACCTCCGTTTTTTGCGGTAGAGTCATAAGCGAGCGTTTTGACCCGGCGAAGGATTTAAACCAAGAGCAACCTTTTTGCTCATTGCCTATTTGGATGATAACGAGGCGCAAAATGAAAAAGACAGCTATCGCAATTGCAGTGGCACTGGCTGGCTTCGCTACCGTAGCGCAGGCCGCTCCGAAAGATGACACCTGGTACACCGGTGCTAAACTGGGCTGGTCTCAGTATCACGACACTGGTTACTACGGTAACGGTTACGAAAACAATGACGGTCCAACTCATGAAAGCCAGCTGGGTGCAGGTGCATTCGTTGGTTACCAGGCAAATCCATACCTGGGCTTCGAGCTGGGCTATGACTGGCTGGGTCGCATGCCTAACAAAGGCAACGTGACTAACGGCGCATTCAAAGCACAGGGCGTTCAGCTGGCTGCTAAACTGAGCTACCCAATCTATGACGATCTGGACGTGTATACTCGTCTGGGCGGCATGGTATGGCGTGCAGACTCAACGCAGACTAACCCAACTACTGGCCGCATCAGCGACCACGACACCGGCGTATCTCCGCTGGCTGCTGTTGGTGTTGAATATGCGCTGACCAAAAACTGGGCTACCCGTCTGGATTACCAGTGGGTTAACAACATCGGTGATGCACAGACCGTTGGTACTCGTCCAGACAACGGCATGCTGAGCGTAGGCGTTTCATACCGCTTCGGTCAGGATGACGTCGCTGCTCCGGCGCCAGCTCCGGCTCCAGCACCAGCTCCAGTTGTTGAAACCAAGCGTTTCACTCTGAAGTCTGACGTTCTGTTCACCTTCAACAAATCTACCCTGAAGCCAGAAGGCCAGCAGGCTCTGGATCAGCTGTACAGCCAGCTGAGCTCAATGGATCCTAAAGATGGTTCCGTTGTCGTACTGGGCTTCACCGATCGCATCGGTTCAGAGCAGTACAACCAGAAACTGTCTGAGAAACGTGCTCAGTCAGTCGTAGATTACCTGGTATCTAAAGGTATTCCTTCTAACAAGATCTCTGCACGTGGCATGGGTGAATCTAACCCAGTTACCGGCAACACCTGTGACAGCGTGAAAGGCCGTAATGCCCTGATCGACTGCCTGGCGCCGGACCGTCGTGTAGAAATCGACGTTAAAGGTATCAAAGACGTTGTAACTCAGCCACAGGCTTAAGTTTATACGTAATAAAAAACCCCGCTAAGGCGGGGTTTTTTTATGCCGGTAATAAAACCGGACTGAGAGATGAAGGCTCTGATTGCCCTGCCCGATTATTCGCTCTCTGAACCGGAGTTACCCAGAATCGCCTGCAAATCCTGCTTCAGGCTCGACATCTGAGTGGCATATTTCTCTTTACGTTCTGCATCTTCTATCAGCTGAACAATCGTTTCAGAGAGCGTGCAGCCGCGCCGCTGTGCCAGACCTGCCAGTCGCTGCCAGACCAGATACTCCAGGTCTATCGATTTTTTTCGCGTATGCTGATGTTCAGCGTTGAAATGGCGTTTTCGTCGGGCACGGATGGTCTGCTTCAGTCGGTTATCCAGATCAGCGTGAATATGTTCTGCGATCCATTCATTCACTGTAACCGGATTATTTTCCATTGCCAGCAGCTTATCCACTGCTGCCTGCGCCGCGCTTAACTCAAGGTGACGCGTGATCAGTTCACCTTCCCGATGTTTTTTCACCAGGTATTTCCACTTCCATCCACATTCAAGATTTTCGAGTTGCTGGTATTTCATCGGAATCTCATCGTGATCACGTAACGAACTAAGAATAACAGCTTTTTTCCCGGATGCAGCAACGAAAAACATGCTGTCACCATCACATCTTCAACAGGAAGTCTGCAGTGCTTAACAAGGGTGAATCCTGTATAATCTCGCTTTTCTTAAAACAGACAAATGCGATTATTTTGACCAGCACTCAACTTACGTGGCAGACCTTACAGCCAGATAGCGCGCAATACCAATCCGTTTTCTCCCGAATTGCTGATGAAGAAACTGATGCTCTGGCAACGGTACAGCCCCGGTTGCTGAATGCACTGGCGCATTTACACCATCAGACGCAGGGTTTCCCGTTACTGCTGGTTCGTAGCCAGGAGAATCGCGATTATCTGACATTCATTGCCCAGGCCGCAGAGCGGGTTATGGCCGACAGTACCACTCTATTCGGCGGTGATTACCATATCATGGCCGACAACGTCACGCTCCAGCCCCCCTCCGATCCTCAACGCCCATTCACCAGTCAGGGTGGTATTCACTTTGCTGAATGGACTGAGATGGAGCAGTTGTTTGGCTGCGTGCGCCAGTATAAAGATCGCATCCAGCTGGAACCGGGCCTGATCCATCGTGCTAATGGCGGCACGCTGCTGCTTTCACTGCGTAGCCTGATAACGCAGCCGATTCTCTGGTTGCGCCTGAAAAAGTGTATTGAGCAGGGCTATGTTGAGTGGACATCTCAGGATGAACGCCGGCCGCTGCCAGTCTCGATTCCTCCCTTGCCCCTCAATCTGAAACTGGTCCTGTGTGGCGATCGGGAAGCGCTGGCAGAATTTCAGGAGCTGGATCCCGAAGCTCACGAAATGGCCATCTATACTGAATTTGAAGAGAATATTCAGATTCTGGATGAAGATGACATGCTTGCCTGGTGTCGCTGGAACATCGAACTGGCGCAACAGGCGGGGCTGCCCCAGCCGGAAGTGGACTTCTGGCCAGAACTGATTAAAGAAGGCGTCCGCTACAGCGGCGATCAGGAAACGCTGCCACTCTGCCCCCGCTGGCTACAACGCCAGATGCGCGAATCGGCCCTGATGGGCGATGAACTGAATGCTGAAGCGCTGCGTGATGCGCTGGAAGCGCGTTTGTGGCGCGAGAATTATCTCAATGAGCGGATGCGTGACGAGATCCTGCTGCGACAGATTCTGATTGAAACCGAAGGCGAAGTGGTTGGTCAGATTAATGGCCTGTCGGTCGTTGAATATCCTGGCCATCCCCGTGCCTGGGGCGATCCCTCGCGTATTACCTGCGTGGTACATCCCGGCGATGGTGAATTCATGGATATCGAGCGTAAAGCGGAGCTGGGCGGTAATATTCATGCCAAAGGCATGATGATTATGCAGGCTTACCTGATTGCCGAACTGGAACTCGATCAGCAACTGCCCTTCTCGGCCTCAATGGTCTTTGAGCAATCTTACTCCGAGGTGGATGGTGACAGTGCTTCACTGGCTGAACTCTGTGCCTTAATCAGCGCGCTGGCTAATCAGCCCATCAATCAGCAAATTGCGGTGACCGGCTCGGTTGATCAGTTTGGCAACGTACAACCGGTGGGCGGACTGAACGAGAAAATCGAAGGCTTCTTTGATATCTGCCATCAGCGAGAACTGACAGGTCAGCAGGGTGTGATTATTCCCGCCAGCAATGTCCGTCATCTCAGCCTCAGCCAGGCGGTTGTCAGTGCGGTTGAACAGGGTCATTTCCATATCTGGGCAATTGACCGTGCCGATGAAGCGCTACCGCTGCTGACCGGTAAAATCTGGAGTACCGAGGATGGCCTGGGCGATTGCCTGCTGAATACCATCCAGGAACGCATTAGCCTGTTCAACCAGCCGGACGGTCCGCAACGTCCCTGGGCGCTGCGCTGGCTTAACTGGTTCAACCACCGTTAATCCGATTTGCTCAGCGTACAACTGTTCGCTAATATTCGTGATTCACTAAAACAAGGCTTATTGAAAACATGGTAGATAAACGCGAATCCTATACCAAAGAAGATCTGATTCTGTCAGGTCGTGGTGAACTGTTTGGCGAAAATGGTCCGCCGCTTCCATCCGGCAACATGCTGATGATGGACCGCGTGGTCAAAATGACCGAAGACGGCGGCAAATATGACAAAGGCTTTGTTGAAGCGGAGCTGGATATCAATCCTGATCTCTGGTTCTTCGGCTGTCACTTTATTGGCGATCCGGTGATGCCGGGTTGTCTGGGCCTTGATGCCATGTGGCAGCTGGTTGGTTTCTATCTGGGCTGGCTGGGCGGCGAAGGTAAAGGTCGTGCGCTGGGCGTGGGTGAAGTGAAATTCACCGGTCAGGTCCTGCCAGATGCGAAGAAAGTGACTTACCGCATTCACTTCAAACGCGTTATTAACCGCAAACTGGTTATGGGTGTGGCAGATGGTGAAGTGCTGGTTGACGGTAATCTGATCTATACCGCCAGCGATCTTAAAGTCGGCCTGTTTAAAGATACCGCCGCTTTCTAACTGTTTCCCCCGGAAACAAAAACCTCCGCGCATGGCGGAGGTTATATTCCCTTTTCAGTGACATCCGGTTATGCAGCTACCGACCTGTCCTCCATGGCTTGTCGCCAACCTCCCAACCAGTGAGACTTAGCGTCAATCAACTGATACGGACACATCTCTTTTGAGCGTCCAGTAATGCCTGCCTGATAACCACGTGAATGGGCGCGTTCGAGGCGGTCTCGTTTCTGTCTCTTCATACTCCGTGTCCCTCATGTAAGGTCTGTGGAATCTGGTGGAAAGAAAAGTGGTGAATTAATGTTCAACCACCCTTATGTTCTACCTCCTGCGCACCCAAAGATCAATGCCCAATCTTCATGCCAGTGTCATAAATGTGACCTTAATCAGTAAAAATAATGACGTTCTGTGATGCATACGACAACACTATCTTTCTGATTAAGCTAATAAAAAAGCCCCTGACCCATGTCGAAAAAGCACGACAATCGGTCAGGGGCTTAGCTTATTTATTCACATCAATCTTAATTTAACGCAACCACACTATTGGCAATCTTCTGTGCTGTCTGTTGCCAGCCCGCCGCCAGCGTTCTGACCATCGCATCGTAGCCATCTTCGGTCTGCGGCAGTACCAGGTTAAACGCCTGTTTGGTCAGCCGGCCCTGATGTTCCAGCGTCCATTCGCCACTGACGACTGCTTTGCCATCATAGCGTCCCTGAAAGCCTGTCACGATCACATTCAGCGTATCGTGCTGCGCGCCTAAAGGTGAACCTGCGACCAGCCGGCCTGGCAGCGCCTTGCTCAGGTTAGTGATCAATGTCTGCTGCAACTGCTGATCGAGCGGGCTGGCCCAGAGATTATTCGCGGCGATAACGTATTTGACATCGCTGGTCTGATAAACCAGTCCGTTGCCTGCCAGATAGTCCGGCACCGTCACCTGCTGCACCCATAACATCGGTTGCGCTTCATTCAGCTGGCTGCTGCTGACCTGCATGGAAGCCGCCCCGGAGGGCAGCTGATACCAGGTATTGTCAACGCTGCTACTGCACGCACTCAACACCAGCGCGGCACAAAGTATCAATCCTTTATTCACTGTTTCGCCCTCTTCGGCTGGGGATCCTGTCCCGGTTTTGCCTCAAATACCAGCGCATTGCTCTTGGTGTTAAGCGTTCTTAACACCGGCTGGAGTTCACGCAGAACCTTATCCAGGCGCTGCATATCCCCCACCAGCTTGCTGTAGGCTGGTGAACCTGGCTGCAGGCCTTTCATGCTGCGGTTCAGCTCGCGCAATGTCTGCTGCAGGTCTTCCGGCAGGGTTTTCATAGCCGGACTGGCGGTGACTTTGTTGATGTTGTCGATGGTGCGCTGCAGATCACGCATCGTTTTCTGGCTCTCTTTCAGCGTGCCTGTCGCTTCATTGACCATACCGTTCAGTGGCAGACTGTTGATCTTATCCAGCGCCGCCATCAGCTTCTGCTGAATCTGACTCAGGCCACCGCTGACCGTTGGGATAACTTCATAGCCAGAGACTTTCTGCGGCCCTTTGTAAGGCGGCGCATTGTCATA
The DNA here is from genome assembly GCF_011800485.1 of Pantoea sp. EKM20T. NCBI lineage: Bacteria > Pseudomonadati > Pseudomonadota > Gammaproteobacteria > Enterobacterales > Erwiniaceae > Pantoea > Pantoea sp. EKM20T. Next base: position 82,412 of record NZ_JAALFW010000001.1, read on the forward strand.
AAAGTCGAGATCGACATAGAGCGCACCCGACAACAGGCTACCGGTTTTCAGCGTCGCACGCAGGCCACGTTTTTTACCATCCTGCAGATGCTGTTGCAGATCGAAGTTCTCACCCAGTCGGCTGATAAAGCGATCCGGCTCGATGCGAATCAGCACCGGCACGCGGTAATCATTGTTCAGCGCCTGGTCCAGACCGGCTTTCATCAATGGCGCTTCTGAGACGGTACCCAGGCGAATGCCGCGGAATTCAACCGGCGCACCCGCCTGCAGACCACGGATGGAGTCGGTGAAGAACATCAGGTAATCAATATGGTTGGTGTAGAGCGAATCCTGAATGCTGCGCTGATCGTCAAACAGATGATAATCAGACTTATTCTGCGCAGGCTGACCCAGCTCCCAGCCATCCGGCACGTCAAAACTGACGCCGCCGCTGAACAGCGTGGTCAGCGATCCCATTTCCACCCGCATTCCTGAAGCGGACATATCCACGGCGATGCCACTGTCCTTCCAGAAGCGCACATTGGTTGTAATCAGGCGATCGTAAGGCGCAGCGACGAACAGCTGATAGGTCATCATGCGTTTTTCGGTATCAAAAGCGCTGGTCTCGACTGTACCGACGCGATAGCCACGGAACAGCACCGGATCCCCCGGATTGAGCTGACCCGCTTTCTTGCTGTCCAGCACGATGCGAATCCCTTTGGCATCCGGTGGCGCTAACGGCGGCGCATCCAGCAGCTTAAACTGCTCGGGTGCCTGGCTTTTAGTGCCCGGCTGTAATTCGATATAGGCACCGGATAACAGAGTACCGAGACCGCTGATCCCTTCGCGACCCACCTGCGGTTTCACCACCCAGAAAACGCTGTCGCTGTGCAGCAGTTTTTCCATGCCTGAATTCAGGCGCGCTTTGATTTCCACATGGTGGAGATCGTCGCTTAACACCGCGCTTTCCACCACACCGACATCCACACTGCGGCTTTTAATCGTGGTTTTACCCGCAACAATGCCTTCGGCGTTTTCGGTGATGAGGGTGACTTCCGGCCCCTGATGGCTGAAGTGATAAAAGAGGATCCATCCGCCGATTAACAGCGTAACGATGGGGACAATCCAGACCGGCGACCAGCGCTTAATCTGTTCCACCTTTGCATGGCCGTGATTAGTTTCCGTCAAGGCGCGACTCCTTCATATTGTTTTCGCGTACACGATCCCAGGTTAATCGCGGGTCAAAGGTCATGGCAGCAATCATGGTGATAATCACCACCATTGCAAACAATACTGCCCCCCACGCGGGATAAACATTCATTAATTGCCCCATGCGCACCAGCGCAGAGAGCACGGCAATAACAAACACGTCAATCATTGACCAGCGGCCTACAAATTCGACCACTTCATAAATTTTGTGCATCCTGTGGCTGTCACGCTGTCCGCGTCCGCTGGCATCCCAGCAAAGCCAGCCAATCGCCAGCATTTTCAGCGTAGGCACCATGATACTGGCGATAAAGATCACCAACGCCACCGGATAGGAGCCATCACCCCACAGCACAATCACCCCCGCCATGATATTGGAGGGATAGGCAGTGCCGAGGGTTTCCGTCACCATAATCGGCAACAGGTTGGCCGGGATATAAAGCAGTATGGAGGTGAACAACAGCGCCAGCGTCCACTGCAGGCTGTGCTTACGCCGTGCCTCAGCCGTGACGCCGCAGCGGGGACACTTATGCTCTGCTTCCGGCAGAATGGCCGTACAGCAGGGACAGGAGCGCAGACCCTGCTCTAAACCACTGATGCCCACTTCGGGCGGATGGGGCAGTGCAGGTCGGGGTGACAGACTGTCCCACAAGCCGCGTCGATCAACGCACTGAAAGGCCCGCAACTGCAGCAGACAGAACAGAACCCACGGCCAGAAGCTGGTCTCCAGGCCGATCTCGCCATAGGCCATCAGCTTGACGAAACTGACCAGCACGCCCGCCATAAAGATTTCTGCCATGCCCCAGTTACGCAGCTGAAACAGAATACGTGCCAGACCAGTTTTGAGTCCAGTCGGCAACGGGACCCGATTGACCAGCAGGATAATGGTGATCATGCAGAAGGCCGGAACCGCCTGCACAAAGAGAAGGAACAGCGTCGCCAGACTGCTGTAATCTTCCGTCACCATCACCTGAGGTATCTGGGCCAGGGTTATCTGGCTGGTCAGCCCCGCCACCTTCATTGAGACAAAAGGAAACAGATTCGCCAGCAGCAGCATAAACAGCGCTGCCAGCGCATAGCCCGTTGGCCGTTTACGCGGTTCGTGCCAGTTGGCCGTCAGGGAGGTGTGGCAGCGCGGGCATGACGCACGGCTGCCAACGGGAATGTCCGGCAGCTTAATCATTAAATCGCATTGTGGACAGAGCATCCACGCGTTACTTTTCACTGCTGAACACATCCGTTAGCCCTGCCCTACGCGCCGTTTTTCAGTGACTCTAGCTCTTCCCAGCGCGCAAAAGCGGTTTCCAGCTCCTGCTCAGTCTGAGCCAGATTATCCAGCACCGGTTGCGTCTGATCGTGTGCCTGACTGAAGAAGTCGGGATGACTCATCTTCGCCTGCAGTTCTCCGATACGCGCTTCCAGCTGCTCCAGTTTTTGCGGCAGCTGTTCCAGCTCACGCGCCAGGTTGTAGCTGAGTTTATTCACGCTACGCTTCGCATCACCCTTCTCTGCTGCAGGCTTAGAGGCGTTGCCCGTCGCTTTCGCCGGTGCTGCCGCCTTGTGCTGTCGGTAGGCGGCGCGCTGTTGCTGAGCATCGTGATAACCGCCAACAAAGGTACCAATCTCACCGTTGCCTTCAAAAATCCAGCACTCGGTAACGGTATTATCGACGAACTGACGATCGTGGCTCACCAGTAACACGGTGCCCTGATAACCATCAATCAGCTCTTCCAGCAGTTCCAGCGTTTCGACGTCGAGGTCGTTAGTCGGTTCATCCAGAATCATCAGGTTGCTGGGACGCAGGAACAGGCGTGCCAGCAGCAAACGGTTTCGTTCACCGCCCGAAAGGGCGCGCACCGGCGTCATGGCACGTTTTGGATGAAACAGGAAGTCCTGCAGATAGCCCAGTACGTGGCGCGGTTTGCCGTTGACCAGTACTTCCTGCTTGCCTTCGGCCAGGTTGTCCATCACGGTGCGATCCGGATCCAGTTCAGCGCGATGCTGGTCAAAGTAGGCTACTTCCAGCTTGGTGCCGGAATGCACACGACCATGGTCAGCTTTCAGCTGCTGCAGCATCAGGCGTAGTAAGGTAGTTTTCCCGCAGCCATTTGGTCCGATCAGCGCAATTTTGTCGCCACGCTGCACCTGGGTTGAGAAGTCCTTCACCAGCACTTTGCCATCGACCGCGTAGTCGACATTTTCCAGCTCAAAGACAATCTTGCCGGAACGGGACGCTTCGCCCACCTGCATGTTGGCTTTGCCCATCACTTCGCGGCGTTCTGAATGTTCACGACGCAGCGCTTTCAGCGCACGCACACGGCCTTCGTTGCGGGTACGACGAGCTTTGATGCCCTGACGGATCCACACCTCTTCCTGCGCCAGTTTGCGGTCGAATTCGGCGTTCTGCATCTCTTCAACGCGCAACGCTTCCTCTTTGCCTTCCAGATAGAGATCGTAGTTGCCTGGCCAGGAGACCAGCTTGCCACGGTCCAGATCGACAATGCGCGTCGCCATGTTGCGGATAAACGAACGGTCATGGGAAATAAAGATGATGCTGCCGGTGAAGTTCTTCAGGAACGTTTCCAGCCAGTCGATGGTTTCGATATCGAGGTGGTTGGTTGGCTCATCCAGCATCAGGACGCGCGGGTTACTCACCAGCGCACGGCCCAGCGCCGCTTTACGCAGCCAGCCGCCCGAGAGCGACGACAGCTCGGTATCGGGCTGCAGACCAATCTGCTCCAGCACGTCATGGATGCGGCTCTCCAGCTGCCACAGATTCTGGTGGTCGAGAATGCTCTGCAGACGCGCCATCTCATTGAGGTTTTTATCGCTGGGATCTTCCATCACCACATGGGAAATGGCGTGATAGGCTTTCAGATGCTCAGCCTGCTCTTCAACGCCCTCGGCCACGAAGTCATACACCGAACCGGTAATATTGCGCGGCGGATCCTGTTGCAGACGCGCCACGACCAGATCGGTTTCATAAATAATGCGGCCATCATCCAGTGGCTGTTCGCCATTGATGATTTTCATCAGCGTGGATTTACCCGCACCGTTACGGCCCACCAGACAGACGCGTTCGTTCTCTTCGATGTGCAGTTCGGTGTTGTCTAACAGCGGCGCATCGCTGAAGGAGAGATAAGCGCCGTGGATACTGATTAATGACATGTAAGCTTATTCCTTACCGGCGTGAGTGATCAGCCAGCAGTTGTGAATTTGACGGTTACGCGCGAAGTCCTGCGACTGCGTTTTCTGGGTAATATCCTGCGCCTGCAGGCCCAGTGATTTCAGGCCATCCATGTCCATTTTGAAACCGCGTTTGTTATTGGAGAACATGATGGTGCCGCCGCGACGCAGCAGGCGCTTCAGGTTACGCATCAGCATCATATGATCGCGCTGAACGTCGAAGCTCTCTTCCATACGTTTTGAGTTGGAGAACGTTGGCGGATCGATAAAGATCAGGTCAAAGTTCTCGTCACTCTCATTCAGCCAGCTCAGGCAGTCCGCCTGCATCAGACGATGCTGACGCCCGGTCAGTCCGTTGAGACGCAGGTTGCGCTCCGCCCACTCCAGATAGGTACGCGACATATCTACCGTAGTGGTTGAACGCGCGCCACCCAGACCGGCATGCACACTGGCGGTACCGGTATAAGCAAACAGGTTCAGGAAATCTTTGCCCTGACTCATCTGGCCCAGCATTTTACGGGCAATGCGGTGATCGAGGAACAGGCCGGTATCGAGATAGTCGGTCAGATTCACCCAGAAACGCGCATTAAACTCTTTAACTTCGAAATAGTCGCCCTTCTCGCTCAGCTTCTGATACTGCGCTTTGCCTTTCTGGCGCTCACGCGTTTTCATAATCAGACGGTCGGCAGGCAGTTGCAACACGCTCAGCGTCGCGCTGATGACATCGAACAGACGCTGACGCGCTTTATCAGGATCGATGGTTTTCGGTGGCGCGTACTCCTGGATAATCACCCAGTCGCCATAGCGATCGACAGCAACGTTGTAGTCTGGCAGATCGGCATCATAAATACGGTAGCATTCAATGCCTTCCTGACGCGCCCACTTCTCCAGTTTCTTCACGTTTTTACGCAGGCGGTTAGCGTAATCTTCCGCAATCTGTCCGGCGCTTTCATGACTGTTAACCGCCAGCTTATAGTTTTTCTGCACGCAATCCAGCGGACCGTTCTTCGCTTTAAACTGGCGATCGGCACGCAGCTGCAGGCAGCTCAGCAGTTCTGGCGAGGCGCTGAACAGCGACAGGTTCCAGCCGCCAAAATGCTGCTTCATCAGACGTCCGAGCTGGCTGTGCAGCGCAATCAGGGCTGGTTCGCTCTCCAGACGTTCACCGTAAGGAGGATTACTCAGCACCGTACCGTGAACCGCCGGATCGACCGGATTAGTCAGCTTCAGCAGATCCTGCTGGCCGAAGGTGAAAAGTTCAAAGACGCCAGCGCGGCGGGCATTCGCCTGCGCCCACTCCAGCACCCGACCATTATTGTCGTAGCCAAAGAAGCGCGCCTGGGTGGCAGCCGTGCCAGTGCGGGCACGGTTCTGCGCCTCAGTTTTAACCTCCTGCCACAACGCAGCGTTAAACTGGCTCCAGGCGGTGAAGCCCCAGTGCTTGCGCAGCAGGCCAGGCGCACGATCGCAGGCAATCAGTGCGGCTTCAATCAGCAGCGTACCGGAACCACACATCGGATCGATCAGCGGTGTCGTCGGCTCCCAGCCAGAACGCAGCACGATGGCCGCCGCCAGGGTCTCTTTTAACGGCGCCTGACCGGTCTGCTGGCGATAACCACGCTGATGCAGCGAGCTGCCGCTGAGATCCAGCGCAATGCTGGCGCGATCGTCATTCAGCCAGACGTTGACACGGATATCTGCCTGCTCACGATCGACGTTGGGTCGTTCGAGATTCTGACGCGTAAAGCTGTCCACGATGGCATCTTTAACTTTCAGCGCGCCGAACTGGCTGTTACGAATCGAATCGTTGGTGCCGCTGAAATGCACAACAAAGGTTTTGTCGCTGCCGAACATCGTCGGCCAGTCCACGCTCTGCACACCCAGATAGAGATCCAGATCGCTGTAGACGCCAAACTCTCCCAGCGGCAACAGGATGCGTGATGCTAAACGACTCCACATCAGGCTTTGGTACATAGTGCGATCGTCGGCTTCGTAGTGAACGCCTCCCTGCACCACTTGCAAATCCTGCGCGCCCAGCGCGTCCAGCTCACTTTTTAACAGCTCTTCGAGCCCACGCGCCGTGCTGGCAAACAGAGAATTCATATCGTCACTTTTTAACTCTTGAGAAAATTGTCGCGCATTATAGCGAATCGGAGACCTATGTCATAAAGTTAGCTTCTTTTGTGCTGCGCGTCGGGTTCAAGGAGAACACCATGATCACGCTTTCCCGCTTATTTATTCATCCTGTGAAGTCGATGCGGGGATTAGCGCTGTCACACGCGCTGGTCACTGACAGCGGACTGGCATTTGATCGTCTGTTTATGGTGACCGAACCTGATGGCACCTTTATTACCGCGCGTCAGCATCCGGAGATGGTGCGCTTCACGCCCGCGATTTTACCGGATGGCCTGCTGCTGACGGCCCCGGATGGCAGTCACTCCCTGATCCGCTTCAGCGATTTCGATGAGCAGGATCACCCCACCGAAGTCTGGGGAAATCATTTCACCGCGCGCATAGCGCCGCCTGCGATTAACCAATGGCTGAGCCAGTTCTTCCCGCGTGAGGTTCAGTTGCGCTGGGTCGGGCCGCAACCCAGCCGCCGGGTTAAAGCGTTTAATCATATTCCGCTGAGCTTTGCCGACGGCTTTCCGTTTTTGCTGATCAACAACGCGTCGCTGCATGATCTGCAACAGCGCTGCCCGGCCAGCGTCCGTGCCGAACAGTTTCGTCCGAATCTGGTCGTCAGCGGCGCTGCCGCATGGGATGAAGACAGCTGGGCGGAGATTCAGATTGGCGACGTGATATTCGAGGTGCCTAAGCCATGCAGTCGCTGCGTGCTCACCACTGTCAGCACCGAGACCGGCGTTAAGCATCCTGCCGGTCATCCACTGGCCACGCTGCAGACGTTCCGCACCGCCCTGGATGGCAGCGGGGATATTGATTTCGGTCTGAACTTAGTGGCGCGCAACAGTGGGGTGGTGCGCGCCGGTGATGAGATGATTGTCCTGAAACGTCATGCACCGCGCAGCTATGGTGCCGGTGAAGTGGTCGAAACACTGAAACCAAAGCAGCAGGCGCCAGATGCCGTGGCTATCACGTTTCAGGGTCAGACGTTCACCGGGGATAATCAGCAGGTATTACTGGATCAGCTGGAGATGCAGGGCTTCCGGATCCCCTACTCCTGTCGGGCGGGACTGTGCGGCAGTTGCAAGCTGAGTCTGGTCGCGGGTGAGGTTAAGGCGCTGAAACAGAGCGCCCTGCGTCAGGACGGCACGCTGTTGAGCTGCAGCTGTATTCCGGCTGGCGATGTAGAACTAAGGTAGTCAGACTGCGCGGGCGTAGCGCGGCGCGACATCCTGATACAGGGGCTGCAGGCGATCGTTCATCACCTTGATGGCATCGCCGAGCACCATGTTTTTTCCGGCCAGCGTCAATCCCGGCTGCGCCAGCAGGCAGAGCGCCGCATTATCGCCACTCTCAACCACCAGCAGTCGTGCCTGCGTTCCCTCTTCTGCCAGCGTAACCTGTACCATTTCACCGGGACGGGGCTGCATTGCCGGAGCATAAGAGGCGAAATGCCAGCTTTTCGGCATCAGTGGCTTGAGGAAGCGTGCAGCGACCAGCGCATTTAACACCAGTTCGGCGCGATGGCTGCCACTGAGTTTGCACTGACGGCAGGTCTCTTCAAAGGTGTAATAAAGGGCGGCGTCATCGACACAAAAACCCGATTCAGTGAAGGCATCCGGCGTGAGCATCTTGCGGGAATAACGGGAACGAAAAAGCATACCATCTGCCAGGTCGAGCATCATTCGGTCGTGGCTGCTGTCAAAATACCAACGCCAGTTATCATCGGGTTTAATTTTCATCGTGTGCCCTGTATTTACCGCTGCGCCAAACATCACGCAGAATTCAGCGAAAAAAGAAACATAAGGAAAAGCTGAAAAAGCGTGCAACAGGACAAAATATAAACGAGCCGAGGGGATAAATAAACCCCCCGGCCAATGATTGTGAGAATTGTCTTAGAGATGGGTGACGATATCTTTAATTAAGCCTGGCCCCTGATAAATAAAGCCTGAATAAATCTGAACCAGTGTTGCCCCGGCGGCGATTTTTTCACGCGCTGCCGTCAGAGAATCGATCCCGCCTACGCCAATAATCGGCAACCGTCCCTGCAGTTCCTGAGAGAGGCGCTGTATCACCGCCGTGCTGCGCGACTGCACTGGCCGTCCACTTAATCCACCCGCTTCCTCAGCATGCTTAAGACCGCTCACCAGCGAACGATCGAGCGTGGTATTGCTGGCAATCACGCCATCAATCTGATGACGAATTAAACTGTCCGCGACCTGAATTAACTCTTCTTCAGAGAGATCGGGCGCAATTTTTACGGCCAGCGGAACATATTTCAGATGACGCTGTTCCAGCTCTTTTTGTTTCTGTTTGATGGAAGAAAGCAGATCATCCAGCGCCTCGCCATATTGCAGCGAACGCAAACCTGGAGTGTTAGGCGAAGAAATATTGATGGCGATATAACCGGCGTGGGCATAGACCTTCTCCATGCAGATGAGATAATCATCTTTGCCCTGCTCGACCGGCGTATCTTTATTTTTACCGATATTGATCCCCAGCACGCCGTTAAAACGTGCTTTCTTCACGTTCTCAACCAGGTGATCAACACCCAGATTATTAAATCCCATCCGATTGATAATTCCGCCCGCTTCCACCAGACGAAACATGCGTGGCTTATCGTTCCCCGCCTGGGCGCGCGGCGTGACGGTGCCGACTTCAACAAAGCCAAAGCCCATCGCCGCAAACGCATCAATGCACTCTGCGTTCTTATCCAGACCCGCCGCCAGGCCCAGGGCATTCTTAAAGGTCAGTCCCATACAGGTGACCGGACGCGACGGCAGATTCTGGCGATAAAACATCTCCAGTGGGGTGCCATTCATAAAACGCAGTTGCTGAAAGGTGAGTTCGTGTGCGCGTTCGGGATCAAGTTTAAACAGCGCCGGTCGGACGATAGGATAAATCATGCACTCTCCTGAAGGACGGAAGCGATCGTGGAAGTCGGTGCACGGGAAATTGTGCGCCAGAATGGTAAAGTGCTCTGGCGCAAAAGTAAATCGAACAGCGGGGAAGCGTGAAGTTAACTGAAAATGCTTTGATCTTACGCGGCGGAATCGTTTACGGGTTGATTTTTCACCTGAGAGGGAAACAGATATTCCCGCAGGATGCCGTGACGTTGCATGATGCCAAAAATACCGAGACAGACAAACGCTTCAGCCCCGACCATCGACCATGCGGCACCGATTGCGCCAAACTTCCACGCCAGGAAACAGCAGAGCGGCACGTTAACCACACCAGCGGCCATCATCACCCACATACGCTGACGCGCTAAACCATGTGGGATCAGAATCTGCAATCCAGCCGGGTAGGCAATGTTGCCAAACAGGAAGCAGAGCACAAAGACGCGCAGCACATCCGCTGACTGGATAAAGTCTTTACCCAGCAATATTGAGACCACCAGGTCAGCAAAGAACCAGGTGAAGATTACAATCGACAGACTCAGGGAAAACGACAGCAGCAGGCTTTTGCGTGTCGCGGCAATCGCGGCCCGTTTATCCCGGCCGAACAGGTGGCTGACGCGCGGGAAGAAGGCGCTGCCGATCTGCTCCGGCACAGAGTTGGCCGCTTTACGCAGGCGATCGGCGCCGTTGTAGATCCCGACCATGTAAGTAGAAGCAAAGGTGGCGAGAATCACCACGTTGACGCTGTTGAAAAGGTTAGCTCCGGCAATGGCGATAAATACATCCATGCTGTCGGTGATGCGCTGTTTGATTTCGCGTGGTTCAAAGCGATAGCGGCCAATGACTTTCATCTCCAGCACAAACTTCAGCGTAATCGCCGCGCTGATAATGGAGACCGCGCCAGGGATCAGGGCAGCCAGCCAGGTATCCTGCGGAGATTTCACCAGCAAAAAGGTCAGCGGAATCGCACAGAAGTTACCGAAGGTGGCGATCATCGCCGTCTTACCCAGCTTCTCAAAGCCCTGCATCAGCCAGCCGAATGAAAACAGCGAGCCGACCAGCGTGGTGCAGTTCGCCAGAATGATGAAGAACAGAGGGTGCCAGGAGGGATTGAACCAGGTCGCGGTCAGCAGCGTGCCGCTGGTGACCACCAGCAGCATCAGCTTGGCGTTAAACGTTGACCAGAAGAGCTGACTGACGCGTTCTTTGTCATCACGATGGTGAGCAATATCTTTGGTGGTAAAGACATTGAATCCCCAGTCGGAGATGGTGCTGCAATAGAGCACGCAGGCGATCGCCAGCGCCAGCGTACCCATCTGCTCTACGCCCAGAACGCGGGCAAGATAGGGCAGCGTGGCCAGCGGAAACAGAAACGACGCGCCACGGTAAGCCAGCAGCGAGAAAATATTAATAACCAGACTTTTATCGAGTACTTTTGCCATGTCGCAACAACCTTATACACATTGCATGTCTCACCTTCTCATTTCGCTAAGGCATAAACAATATCGCTTCACATTTTTCAGAATCAGGCTGCGCGCTTGAGCTCTTTTTTAACCTTGTAGTGCTGCAGCGCAATAAAGAGCTCCGGGCGATTAAACAACAACCACTCTTTAAGATTTTCTGATTTTACATTACGACCCATAAAGCGAATGGCATTACAGACATATTCCGGCACCGGCGTTTTATTATAGAGAGACAAATAGATCATCAGACGGAACGAATGAAGTAAATAAGACTTTTCCAGCGAACTACGCCAGGCTGATTTAGGGAGCGAACTGGTTAACGTATTATAAGCATGCATAAAAGCGTCATAGCGCTGATAGAAAAACTCATTGCCTTTGGTACTGTTGGTCAGTGAACCACTGCGGATGCGCTGCTTATAATAGACCTGACGGCTGACCCATGCGTGCTGGCATTTCATAAACACGGAGAGCGTAAAGTTGTGGTCTTCATGAACCCGACGGACAAAGCGCAACTTATGCTGTTCAATGACGCTTTTTCTTAAGGCGTAATTCCAGACGGCAGAGGTATATCTGCCATTACGCAGCAGGCGCAGAAAGACCTCCTGTGGTTTCTGCTGGCCAAACTGGTCATGCTTCACTTTTGGCGAGGTGATATCAATGTGGCCATCTTCATAGACGCAGGAGTTAAAACAGAAAAGATCCGTTTCAGGATGCTTCTCCGCCACCATTGCCAGCTCAGTGACGAGGCCATCAACCACGACATCATCCGGGTCACAGAAAAAGAGAAACTGACCCTTTGCCAGTGCAATGCCGGTGTCCCGTGCATTGCCGAGGCCGCCATTTTCAATGGTGATCACTTTCACCTGAGAAAGGTGCGCATAATTCTGTTCAATTAAGGCTAATGTTCCATCAGTAGATCCATCATTCACAATGATTATTTCATTGGGCGCTTTAACCTGGCGTAATAACGAATCGACGCACTCTACAATATATTTCTCAACATTGTAGGTTGGAATAATAACGGATAACAGGATGTCAGACATATGCAATTCTCTGCTGTTAGAAAATGACAATACGATTCACCTGCCTGATGCAGGTTCTGACCAGAGGCGAAACGTCGAAAAGAGTAAGGCGCGATTATCATGATTGCTTTCATTGAGCCCGATTATCTTAAACCTGTAATGCGAAAAAAGACCAGCCGTAAAAATCATCTTAATGTTTCATGTGAGCATCACTCTTAACGAAAGTGCATCTATAGCCCGCAGTAATGTTAAAACCGTTGAGGATCGATTTAAATTAGCCCTGCAAAGCAGACGTAACCAGATTCAGAAATCTGTAAGCGAACATCTGAAACGATGAATAAGTTCAGCATTCCTTCATTATTATTACAGTTTGCTTTCTGCAATAAATCTTAATCTTTGGCAGAGGCTGCCGCAGATAAGCTGATTCTGTGCTGCTTCGCAGCGCTATTTTGTCAGCCGTTGCGCTTTATGGCCGCGCCACTCTCAGAAAAAATGATTAAGCAATCAGACGAAAGATATTTTTTCTGCTCAACCGACACATTTTGACGATCTCGTATCATGCCCCTTAATGAATTGTTCCGCTGCCAGCGCTTAATTTAAGAATTATCGGAAGCGGCGATGCTGACATCTGTCGCAACGCCTTCTATTTGCAGATTTCACCCTTACTTTGCCGGATAAATCATTTAAGCCCACTCCCCTGCTCTGACAGTATGAAGGCATAAGTTCTCAACATTTGATAATCAATAACTTTTAGTTATAAGGAGTGATGATGCGAGTTATTACGCTGGCAGGCAGCCCACGATTCCCCTCCCGCTCAACCTCACTGCTGACGTTGTGTCAGCACAAGCTGGAGGCGCGTGGTATTGAAGTCATTCCGTGGAATATTCACAACTTTCAGCCTGACGATTTAATCAATGCGCGTTTTGATGCACCTGCGCTTCTCGCCCTGCGTGACGATCTGGCTTCGGCTGATGGACTGATTATTGCGACACCTATCTATAAAGCGTCGTTTTCGGGTGCGCTGAAGACGCTGCTCGATCTGCTGCCTGAACGCGCACTGGAACACAAAGTCGTTTTACCGCTGGCCAGCGGCGGCAGTGCCGGTCATATGCTGGCGCTGGACTACGCCCTGAAGCCGGTGCTCAGCGCCTTAAAGGCGCAGGAGATCCTGCATGGTGTTTATGCCGAGGATCATCAGATCAGTCATTACGACCGTCAGCCCGAACTGCAGGATTCACTGTCACAGCGCCTGGATGAGGCCGTCTCCGCCTTCTGGCTGGCACTGACCCGTCACCACCACCCCGTTGCGCAAGCGGTATAAGGAAGCGATCGATGAAGCTGAGATTAGGAAAGTGGCTGGTGGCCGGACTTCTGCTGGCCGGCCTTCAGGTACAGGCCGCCGAATCCGATCCGTCTGAGATTCGCATCGGCTATCAGAAAGGTTCGGTCAGCATGGTGCTGGCGAAGTCACATCAGTTACTGGAGAAGCGTTTTCCCCATACCCGGATTAAGTGGATCGAGTTCCCTGCAGGTCCGCAAATGCTGGAAGCGCTGAATATCAACAGTATCGACCTGGGCAGTACCGGTGATCTTCCCCCGCTGTTTGCCCAGGCCGCGGGCGCGGATCTGCTCTATGTTGGCGCGGAGCCGCCAAAACCCAAAGCAGAAGTGATTCTGGTGCCAAAAAGCAGCCCGCTGAAACAGGTTGCGGATCTGAAAGGCAAGAAAGTGGCTTTCCAGAAAGGCTCCAGCTCTCACAACTTACTGCTGCGCGCCTTACAGCAGGCGGGTCTGACCTTTAAAGACATCACGCCGGTCTATCTCACCCCCGCCGATGCGCGCGCCGCCTTCCAGCAGGGTGACGTTGATGCCTGGGCAATCTGGGACCCCTACTATTCATCGGTGCTGCTGCAGGGGAATTCGCGCCTGCTGATTGATGGCAGCTCCCTTAACCTGACCGGCTCCTTCTATTTAGCGACGCGCAGCTACGCCGAGGCCCATGGCGCGTTTATTCAGCAGGTGCTCGACACCTTCAGCTCTGCTGACGCGCTGACAATCAGCCAGCGTCAGCAGAGCACCACGTTACTGGCACAGGCGATGGGCTTGCCCGAACCGGTTATCGCCAGCTACCTCAGCCATCGGCCACCCACCCGCATTTCGCCAGTCAGTGCCGAAACTGCCGCAGCTCAGCAGCGCACCGCTGACCTGTTCTATGCCAATCATCTCTTGCCAGTAAAAGTGACGATTCAGGATCGCATCTGGCATCCGCATACCGCGACGCAATAAGGAGCAACAATGAGCGTATCCATTTTCTGGTTCCTGCCGACGCATGGCGACGGCCACTATCTTGGTACCGCCGAAGGGGCGCGACCGGTTGATCACGCCTATCTGCAACAGGTGGCGCAGGCCGCTGACCGCCTCGGTTTTGGTGGCGTACTGATCCCGACCGGCCGCTCCTGTGAAGATGCCTGGCTGGTTGCCGCCTCGCTGATTCCGGTGACGCAGCGCCTGCGATTCCTGGTGGCGTTGCGTCCTGGGGTGATTTCACCAACCCAGGCAGCGCGTCAGGCCGCCACGCTGGACCGTCTTTCTAACGGACGTGCGCTGTTTAATCTGGTGACCGGCGGCGATCCGGAAGAGCTGGCGGGCGACGGTGTGTTCCTGGATCACCGCGAGCGTTACGCGGAATCCGCCGAGTTTACCCGCGTCTGGCGTCGGGTGCTGGAAGGCGAAACCGTCGATTATGAAGGCAAGCACGTGAAGGTTCGCGGTGCGCGTCTGATGTTTAAACCGGTGCAGCAGCCTCGTCCCCCGCTGTGGTTTGGCGGCTCTTCTGAACCCGCCCAGGAGCTGGCGGCCGAACAGGTCGATGTTTACCTCACCTGGGGCGAACCCCCTGCTCAGGTTAAAGAGAAGATTGATCAGGTGCGCGCGAAAGCGGCAGCCCAGGGACGCACCGTCCGGTTCGGCATCCGTCTGCATGTGATCGTGCGTGAAACCAATGAAGAGGCCTGGCAGGCCGCAGACAAACTGATTGCCAATGTGGATGACGCCACCATCGCGAAAGCGCAGGCGGCGTTCCAGCGGGCAGATTCTGTGGGGCAGCGCCGGATGGCCGCACTGCATGGCGGTCGCCGCGACAAGCTCGAAATCAGCCCTAACCTGTGGGCAGGCGTCGGCCTGGTGCGCAGCGGAGCCGGGACCGCGCTGGTCGGCGATGGTCCGACCGTAGCCGCACGCATCAAAGAGTATGAAGCGCTGGGCATTGAGACCTTCATCCTGTCGGGTTATCCGCACCTGGAAGAGGCTTATCGCGTCGGCGAACTGCTGTTCCCGCATCTTGACCTGCAGGTTCCACTGGTGCCCCAGCCGCGCGTGGTTCAGGCACACGGTGAAGCGGTAGCCAACGATTTTACCCCTGAGAAAAAAGTCGCCCGGGGCTGAGGAGAGCATGATGACCAGAACCCGAAAACGCCTTGCTGATAAGCTGGTGCCCTGGCTGCTGCCAACGCTGCTGGTGGTGGTGTGGCAGATTGCCTCGCAAACCGGCTGGTTGTCGACCCGTATTCTGCCCGCACCGGAGAAAATTGTGACCACCTTCTGGCAGCTGACCGCCAGTGGTGAACTCTGGCAGCACCTGGCGATCAGTAGCTGGCGGGCGCTGATCGGCTTCAGTATCGGCGGTTCTATCGGCCTGCTGCTCAGGCTGATTACCGGTACCTCCAGAACCGGTGAACGACTGCTGGATACCTCGGTACAGATGCTGCGCAATGTGCCGCATCTGGCGCTGATCCCGCTGGTAATCCTCTGGTTCGGTATTGATGAGTCCGCCAAGATCTTTCTGGTGGCGCTGGGGACGCTGTTCCCGATCTACCTGAATACTTATCACGGCATCCGCAACATCGATCGCGGGCTCGTTGAGATGGCGCGCAGCTATGGCCTTTCCGGCTGGAGCCTGTTTATCCAGGTGATCCTGCCCGGCGCGCTGCCCAATATCATGGTCGGCGTGCGTTTCGCGCTGGGCCTGATGTGGCTGACGCTGATTGTCGCAGAGACCATCTCTGCCAACGCGGGTATCGGCTATCTGGCCATGAACGCGCGTGAATTCCTGCAGACCGATGTGGTGGTGGTCGCCATTATTCTTTACGCCCTGCTCGGCAAACTGGCGGATGTCGCCGCGTTGTTGCTTGAACGTGTCTGGCTGCGCTGGCATCCCGCTTATCAACTGAAGGAGGAGAACGCATGAGTCAGACTCTCTCACCGGCGCGCCTTAACACCGGCACCCCGGTTGGCGTTAACGGCGTCAGCAAACAGTATGGCAGCCGCACCATTCTGAATAAGATTGACCTGCATATTCCCTCCGGTCAGTTTGTGGCGGTGGTGGGTCGCAGCGGCTGTGGCAAAAGCACGCTGCTGCGCCTGCTGGCCGGTCTCGAACAGAGCTCCAGCGGTGAACTGCTGGCAGGCAATGCGCCGCTGCAGTCGGCTCGTGAAGATACCCGCCTGATGTTTCAGGATGCGCGACTGCTGCCGTGGAAAAAAGTGATCGATAACGTCGGACTGGGTCTGCGCGGACGCGAATGGCGCAGCGCAGCGCTGGATGCGCTGGCGGCGGTAGGCCTCGCCGATCGGGCTGATGAGTGGCCAGCCGCCCTCTCCGGCGGCCAGAAACAGCGCGTCGCACTGGCCAGGGCGCTGATCCACCGGCCCGGTTTACTGCTGCTGGATGAACCGCTGGGGGCGCTGGATGCCCTGACACGCATTGAAATGCAGGGATTGATTGAGTCACTGTGGCAGCAGCATCACTTTACCGTGCTGCTGGTTACGCATGATGTCAGTGAAGCGGTGGTGATGGCAGATCGCGTGCTGTTGATCGAAGAGGGTCAAATCGGGCTGGATCTGCTGGTGGATCTGCCCCGTCCCCGCCGCCGCGGATCGGCGCGGCTGGCCGAGCTGGAAGCGGAGGTTCTGGATCGGGTCATGCAGCGTACGGAACGACCCCAGCCGGTTCGTTACGCGCAGCAGCGCTAAAAAAGGGGAGTGTCTCAGACGCTCCCCTTTTTAATTATCAGGCGTTCAGTGCCCGGGTAATTTTCTCGTAGAGGTCGCCAGAGAGTTTATCCAGCTCCAGCAGCTGCTCCAGCGCCTGGCGCATCATCGCCTGACGGCCTTCGTCATAACGTTTCAGGCGAATCAGCGGCTCCACCATCCGCGCCGCAACCTGCGGATTGCGGGTGTTGAGGTCGGTAAGCATCTCCACCAGGAACTTGTACCCGCTGCCATCTTTAGCATGGAAGGCGGCCGGGTTAGCCGAGGCAAAGGCACCCACCAGCGAGCGAACACGGTTCGGATTACTCATGGTGAAGGAGCGATGATTCAGAAGCTGACGCACATTGCGCATCACGTTAGCGGCCGGACTGGTCGCCTGCAGCACAAACCATTTGTCCATCACCAGACCATCCTGATGCCAGCGCTCATCGTAAGCTGCCAGCAGCGCATCACGGCACGGTAACTGTGCCGCAACAGCAGCAGAAAGCGCCGCCAGCGCATCGGTCATGTTGGTCGCCTGGTGATACTGGGTCTGCACCAGTTTATCCGCCAGCTGCGCATCGCTGAAGGCGAGATAGGTCAGGCAGATATTTTTCAGGCTGCGCTGACCAATCGCGTCATGCTCCACGCGGTATTCAGGCTGCTGATTGGCGTTGTAGATCGCAAAAAACTCATCGGCCAGTTCGCGTGCCAGCGTGCGTTGCAGCGCGTCACGCACCAGCGCAATCGCCTGCGGATCGATAGTATCAAACAGCTCGGCAATCTCATTTTCCGACGGCAGCGTCAGGATCAGCGCGGTCAGCGCCGGGTCGCAGTCGGTATCCAGCAGCACCGCGCGGAAGGCGTCGGCGACATGCAGCGGTAGTGACAGATGCTGGCCCTGCTGATAGCGGGCGACATTCAGACGGATATAGGTCGCCAGCAGGCTCTGAGCCGCATCCCAGCGGGAGAAGTCGTTGCGTGCATGACGCATCAGGAAGGTGAGCTGAGCATCACTCCATTTGTAATCAAGCTTCACCGGGGCAGAGAATTCGCGCAGCAGCGACGGCACCGGCTGGAAGTAGACGTTATCGAAAATAAAGGTCTGGAACTCCTCGGTAACATTCAGCACATGATGTACCGGATGACCATTATTCTGCAGCGGGATCACCTTGCCTTCGCCATCATAGAGTTCAATATCCAGCGGGATATGCAGCGGCAGCTTCTCTTTCTGATCGGCAGTCGCAGGCGTGTGCTGCGTGACGTGCAGCGTATACTGTTCCAGCTCCGGGTTGTAATCGTCGCGCACCGTCAGCACCGGCGTACCGGACTGGCTGTACCAGCGGCGGAACTGCGACAGGTCAACATTTGAAGCATCTTCCATCGCCTGAACAAAATCATCGCAGGTGGCGGCGCTACCGTCGTGGCGATCAAAATAGAGCTTCATGCCCTTCTGGAAGTTCTCTTCACCCAGCAGGGTGTGCATCATACGGATCACTTCTGACCCTTTTTCATACACCGTCAGGGTGTAGAAGTTGTTCATCTCGATGACCTGATCCGGACGGATCGGGTGTGCCATCGGGCTGGCATCTTCGGCGAACTGCGCACCGCGTACGATACGCACGTTATCAATGCGATTCACCGCGCGTGAACCCAGATCAGAGCTGAACTCCTGATCGCGGAACACCGTCAGCCCCTCTTTCAGGCTGAGCTGGAACCAGTCGCGGCAGGTCACACGGTTACCGGTCCAGTTATGGAAATATTCGTGACCGATAACCGCTTCAATGCCCAGGTAATCTTTGTCCGTCGCCGTTTCCGCTTTAGCCAGCACATATTTGGCATTGAAGACGTTAAGGCCTTTGTTCTCCATGGCGCCCATGTTGAAGAAGTCCACCGCCACGATCATAAAGATGTCGAGGTCATACTCCAGACCGAAACGCTCTTCATCCCACTTCATGCTGTTTTTCAGCGACGTCATCGCCCAGTCGGCACGGTCGAGGTTACCGCGATCGACGAAGATCTCCAGCGCCACATCACGTCCTGAACGGGTAGTGAAGCTGTCGCGCAGCACGTCGAAATCGCCCGCCACCAGCGCAAACAGGTAGCAGGGTTTCGGGAACGGATCCTGCCACTTCACCCAGCTGCGACCCTGCTCATCCCGGCCGCTGTCAATCCGGTTACCGTTGGAGAGCAGGAATGGATAACGCTCACCGTCGGCATAAATGGTGGTGGTAAAGCGCGCCAGCACGTCGGGGCGATCGAGATACCAGGTAATATGACGGAAGCCTTCAGCCTCACATTGGGTGCAGAGCGCCTCGCCCGATTTGTACAGCCCTTCCAGCGCGGTGTTCTGGTCCGGGTGAATATCGTTAATAATTTTCAGGGTGAAGCTTTCCGGCAGCTGGCTGATGACCAGTGCGCCCTCTTCTTCACGGAAGGCCGTCCAGGCTTGCCCGTCGACCTCCAGCGCAATCAGCGTTAACGCTTCGCCGTCCAGTCGCAGCTCAGCCTGGCTGTCGCCCAGTCGTTTAACCTGGCTGATGGCCGTTACGCGGGTGGTGGACGCATCCAGTTCAAAAGTTAAATCGATATCGGTGATGGTGTACTCAGGCGCACGGTAGTCGTGGCGATACTTGATTTGGGGCTGTTGCGTCATATTGCGTCTCGCGTTGTTATAAGTTTACCGGCAAAGTCTAAGCTTGTTACTACAAGCTTGCCACGCACAATGCACCTAAAGGGTGAAATGGCTACACTTTGTTAACAATGGCACAGATTGGCCTCGACCCGCCCGTCTGAAATATGCTGTGATCGGCTTCAGATAGTGAATTATACTTTTGCGTCTTTATGACTGTGTACAACACCGGGCTCTGCGCCACCGAACAGGATGCTGAAACGCGCCATGACAGGACATGCTTCCCCGATACTGACCTCGCTGCTGGATACGGACGCCTATAAGCTCCATATGCAGCAGGCCGTTTTCCACCGCTATCATGACATAACGGTGGCGGCGGAGTTTCGCTGCCGCGGCGACGAACTGCTGGGTCTCTACGCTGACGAAATTCGTGACGCGATAACCGCAATGCAACACCTGGCGCTGACTGATGATGAAGCGACCTGGTTGTCTCACCTTCCCTTCTTCCGGCAGGATTACCTCAGCTGGTTACGCCAGTTCCGCTATAACCCGGATCAGGTTGAGGTGCGCAATCACCATGGCAAGCTGGAACTCCGTATTCAGGGGCCGTGGCGAGAAGTGATCATGTGGGAGGTGCCGCTGCTGGCGCTGATCAGTGAGATTGTGCATCGTCATCGCACGCCGCAGGTCACTACTCAGCAGGCACTTGACCACTTACATCAGAAACTCGGCGACTTTAAAGCCCAGGTGGCTGACCTTGATATGTCACGCTTCCGCCTGATGGATTTTGGCACCCGTCGTCGCTATTCGCAGGATGTGCAGCAGTCGATCGTCTCAACGCTGAAACAGGATTTTCCGTGGCTGATTGGCACCAGTAATTATGATCTGGCGCGCCGTCTGTCACTGACGCCGGTGGGAACACAGGCGCACGAGTGGTTCCAGGCCTTCCAGCAGATCAGTCCGGTACTGGCCAACAGCCAGCGCGCGGCGCTGCAGGCGTGGCTGGATGAGTATGACGATAAGCTGGGCATCGCCCTGACCGATTGCATTGCCATGGACGCCTTTCTGCGCGATTTCGGTCCGGTGTTTGCCCGCCGCTACCAGGGACTGCGCCACGACTCCGGCGATCCGGTCGAATGGGGCGAGAAAGCGCTCGCCCACTACCAGAAGCTGGGTATCGATCCGCAAAGCAAACACCTGGTCTTTTCTGACAACCTGAATCTCGACAAAGCGCTGGCGCTTTACCGCCACTTTGGCCAGCGGACGAACGTCGTGTTCGGCATCGGAACCCGCCTCACCTGCGATATTCCGGGCGTGACGCCACTGAACATCGTTATCAAACTGGTGCAGTGCAATGGCAAGCCGGTGGCGAAACTCTCAGACAGCCCGGGCAAAACCATCTGCCAGGATAAAGCCTTTGTCAGGGCCCTGCGTAAAGCTTTTGATCTGCCGCTGGTGAAAAAAGCGAGTTAATCCTCTTCTTATCGGGGCGTTGATACGCCCCGCCTCTGCTGTAATAAATCTGCTTTCCCCCTGAATTTTGCTTGTTTCCTGAAGACTCGCAAGTAACATAGCAAAACCCCGGATGGGGCAACTTTTTTACTCACTTCTTCTATATAGAGAGATATTTATGAGCGTAGTGCCTGTAGCGGACGTACTGCACGGTCGCGTCGCGGTTGACAGTGAAGTCACCGTACGTGGTTGGGTGCGTACCCGAAGAGATTCCAAAGCCGGTCTTTCCTTCATCGCTGTCTATGACGGCTCCTGCTTTAATCCCGTTCAGGCTGTCGTCAATAATTCTCTGAATAATTATCAGGATGAAGTGCTGCGTCTGACTACGGGCTGTTCCGTTATCGTCACCGGTAAAGTGGTGGCCTCGCCGGGTCAGGGCCAGGCGTTTGAGATTCAGGCGACCAGCCTGGAAGTCGTGGGCTGGGTGGAAGATCCCGACAGCTATCCGATGGCGGCGAAACGCCACAGTATCGAGTACCTGCGCGAAGTAGCTCACCTGCGTCCGCGCACCAACCTGATTGGCGCGGTCGCCCGCGTTCGCCACACCCTGGCGCAGGCGCTGCATCGCTTCTTCCATGAAAATGGCTATTTCTGGGTCTCGACTCCGCTGATTACCGCCTCCGATACCGAAGGTGCCGGCGAAATGTTCCGTGTCTCTACGCTGGATATGGAAAACCTGCCGCGTAACGATCAGGGCAAAGTTGACTTCAGCGAAGATTTCTTTGGTAAAGAGGCGTTCCTGACCGTTTCAGGTCAGCTGAATGGCGAAACCTATGCCAGCGCCCTGTCGAAGATCTACACCTTCGGTCCGACGTTCCGCGCAGAGAACTCCAACACCAGCCGCCATCTGGCGGAATTCTGGATGCTGGAGCCGGAAATCGCCTTTGCCTCACTGGATGATGCCGCTGCACTGGCCGAATCAATGCTGAAGTATGTCTTCAACGCGGTGCTGGAAGAGCGTGCCGATGACATGGCCTTCTTTGCTGAGCGGGTAGATAAAGAGGCGGTTGAGCGTCTGCAGCGTTTCATCACCACCGATTTCGCGCAGGTGGATTACACCGATGCGGTTGAGATCCTGATGAACTGCGGTCAGACCTTCGAAAACCCGGTTTCCTGGGGTATTGACCTCTCATCTGAGCATGAGCGTTACCTGGCCGAGAAACATTTTAAAGCGCCGGTGGTGGTGAAAAACTATCCGAAAGACATTAAAGCGTTCTATATGCGCCTGAATGACGATGGCAAAACCGTGGCGGCGATGGATGTTCTGGCGCCAGGCATTGGTGAGATCATTGGCGGTTCACAGCGTGAAGAACGTCTGGATGTCCTGGATGCGCGTCTGGAAGAAATGGGTCTGAATAAAGAAGACTACTGGTGGTATCGTGACTTGCGTCGCTACGGTACCGTGCCACATTCTGGCTTTGGATTAGGCTTTGAACGTTTAATCGCCTATGTCACCGGCGTACAAAATGTCAGGGACGTAATCCCCTTCCCGCGCACCCCACGCAACGCGAGTTTCTGATATTCGGCATTAAATATAAGAAATTCATATATATAACGAGGTCGGCACTGCCGGCCTTTTTTTATTTTTGTAAATTTTGAGTTCTCTCACAAAGTTCCGTGTTTTTTACATTTTGTAATACATATTTTCTTACTGAAACAAGATTACGAGTTTAGTAGCATTTAAGCGCTAGAATTACGGCGGGTGGGATGGAAAGATGCGTGCAGACACAGGAAGACACCAAACTTCGTTCAGGGTTCCCGTAAAGGTTTCTTGACGGCAGTGGCAGGTGTACAAATAACTCCAATGAGGGTAATGAATAATGATGAAGCGCAATATTCTTGCAGTGGTTATCCCTGCTCTGTTAGTAGCTGGCGCAGCAAACGCTGCAGAAATCTATAACAAAGACGGCAACAAACTGGACCTGTACGGTAAAGTGGATGCGCGTCACCAATTCTCTGATAGCGCTGGTGATGATGGCGATCAGACTTATGTGCGCTTCGGCTTCAAAGGCGAAACCCAGATTAATGACCAGCTGACCGGTTACGGCCAGTGGGAATACAACATTCAGGCGAACAAATCTGAAGGTGATGACGCACGGGACGGCACCAAAACCCGTCTGGGCTTCGCGGGTCTGAAATTCGGCGATGCCGGTTCAATCGACTACGGCCGTAACTACGGTTTGGTTTACGATGCAATCGGCTGGACCGATATGCTGCCAGTATTTGGTGGTGACTGGGGCGGCTCAGACAGCTTTATGAACGGTCGTAGCACCGGCCTGCTGACCTACCGCAACACCAACTTCTTCGGCCTGGTTGATGGCTGGGACTTTGCTGCTCAGTATCAGGGTAAAAACGAACGTACCGCAATCGATCGTGCTAACGGTGACGGCTATGCATTCTCAACTTCATATACCTTACCAATTGGTGTAGGCATTGTTGGTGCGTATAGCAGCAGCGACCGTACAAATTCGCAGGCAGCGGGTGTTGCTGTGAATGGTAACGTAGTTGGTCAGGGCAAACGTGCTGAGAACTGGGCAACCGCGCTGAAATATGATGCGAACAACGTTTACCTGGCAGCGCTGTACGGTGAGGGCCGTAACTCTTCCGTTATCGGCATCCCTGTAGCTAACACTACCGACTCAGTGACTGCATTTGCCAATAAGAGCCAGACTATTGAATTAGTTGCTCAATACCAGTTCGACTTCGGTCTGCGTCCATCCGTTGCATACGTGCAGCAGAAAGGCAAAGATATCGAAGGTATCGGCGATGCTGACCTGTACAAATACATCGACGTTGGCGCGACTTACTACTTCAACAAAAACATGTCTACCTATGTTGATTACAAAATCAACCAGCTGGATGACAACAACCCACTGAATCTGAACACAGACGACATTGTTGGTGTAGGCCTGGTTTACCAGTTCTAATTCCGCTTTAAACATGTTTAAAAACGGGGCTAAGTCCCCGTTTTTTTATGGCTGCTATTCCCAACAGGTGCGTTTTTCCCCGCGCCGTTACCCCGCTTTAATCACTGCATTCCCCCGTCGCGCAATCCGCCCTGCAAAATGTATGAATTTGTCTCGCAAACGGTTGGCATTTGTCTGGCCGGACGCTAACCTGAGAGCTCTTTTCGCTAAAGTTCACGCTAATGGACCTGACACATGTTTGAATCGATCTCTGCTGCACCCGCCGATCCTATTCTTGGGCTGGCCGATCTGTTTCGTGCTGACGACCGCCCGGAAAAAATCAATCTGGGCATTGGCGTCTATAAAGACGAAACCGGCAAGACCCCGGTGCTGACCAGTGTTAAAAAAGCTGAGCAATATCTGCTGGAAAATGAAACCACCAAAAACTATCTCAGTATTGATGGTCTGGCTGATTTCGCCCGTTGCACACAGGCCCTGCTGTTCGGCAACCAGAGCCCGCTAATCACCGCTGGCCGCGCTCGCACGGCTCAGACACCGGGTGGTACAGGCGCGCTACGCGTTGCAGCCGATTTCCTCGCCACGCAAACATCGGTGAAGCGGGTCTGGATCAGCAATCCAAGCTGGCCGAATCACAACAATGTGTTTAACGCTGCCGGTCTTGAAGTCTGTGAATACCACTATTATGACGCTGCAAACCATACGCTCGATTTCGATGGTATGCTGGCGTCACTTAAACAGGTTCAGCCAGGCGACGTGGTGCTGTTCCACGGCTGCTGCCATAACCCGACCGGTATCGACCCGACCGCTGAGCAGTGGCAACAGCTGGCGGAGCTGTCACAGGCCAACGGCTGGCTGCCGTTGTTTGACTTCGCTTACCAGGGTTTTGCCCGTGGTCTGGAGGAAGATGCAGAAGGCCTGCGTATTTTTGCCGCCTCGCATCAGGAACTGATCGTCGCCAGCTCTTACTCCAAGAATTTCGGCCTGTATAACGAGCGTGTCGGTGCCATCACGCTGGTTGCCGCCGATGCGAGCGTGGCTGATACCGCGTTCAGTCAGGTGAAGTACACCATTCGCGCGAACTACTCCAATCCGCCGGCACATGGCGCCGCCATCGTCGCCACCATTCTGGGCAACGATACCCTGCGTACCATCTGGGAGCAGGAGCTGTCGGACATGCGTCAGCGCATTCAGCGCATGCGCCAGCTCTTCGTAAACACGCTGGCGGAGAAAGGCGCACAGCGCGACTTCAGCTTTATTATTAAGCAGAACGGCATGTTCTCGTTCAGTGGCTTAACCAAAGAGCAGGTCATTCGCCTGCGTGAAGAGTTTAGCGTCTACGCGGTGAACTCAGGGCGTGTGAATGTGGCGGGCATGACGCCAGACAATATGTCGGCGCTGTGCGAAGCCATTGTCGCCGTGCTGTAAGCAGGATGACCGAATTGAAAAATGGGCCTGCTGGCCCATTTTTTATTGCAGGAAAGGATTGCTGATGCGTTCATGCCCCAGCGTAGAAATCGGGCCGTGACCGGGCAGAAAAGTGACATCATCGCCCAGCGGCAGCAGTTTCATGCGGATAGCATTGATTAACTGCTGATGATCGCCCTGCGGGAAGTCTGTGCGTCCCACACCACCATTAAAAATCACGTCACCTGAAATCAGTAACCGTCCTGGGCGATCGAAGAACACCACGTGGCCAGGCGAATGGCCCGGACAGTGCAGGACTTCCAGCGTGGTCAGCCCTACCTGTACGCTCTCCCCCTCTTCCAGCCAGCGATCGGGGGTAAAAGGCGCGCATTCATCAAGTCCGAACATCCGGCTCTGGGTAGGCAACGCCTCCAGCCAGAATGCATCACGCTTTTGCGGTCCGATAATCGGAATCTGCCAGAAGGCAGCCAGCTCGACGGCAGCCCCGACGTGATCAAGGTGCCCATGGGTCAGCAGAATCCGGGAAGGTTTAAGCTGGCGTTGTTCCAGCGTCTCTTTGATCAGATCGGCATCGCCGCCTGGATCAACCAGCGCGGCTTCACGAGTGGACTCGCACCAGATAACTGAACAGTTCTGGGCAAACGCGGTAACAGGAATAATGTGGTAATTCATAACGCTCCATGACCGGCTCACGCAGCGTTGCCGGTGTCATTACCAGTGCCTGATCGGCCCGGTATCAATATGTACAAAGTTACTGCGGGGATAATATCCTACACCACCCGCACGCAGAGATAACGCCGCTTTGCGTACATTGGCCAGAGAAACTCCTTCGATATGGAAATCCATTGCCTGGCCTTTGGTATGATAGCTGTGCTTTGCCACCCCAGGACCGCTCTCACGTAACATGTTGTTGGTTGCCAGTGAACGGTAGCCCGAAACCAGCTGTATCGGTTTACGCATTCCCAGCAGCGCCTGCAGGCGGAAGATTTGATCAAACAGGTGCGGATCGATGCTTTTCACTTTATTGGCGCGATAGTCACGGAAAAAGTGATTTAATCGTGACAACTCATCCTTGTCGTAACTCTTACCATTAAAAAACTCAGTTTTAAGGGTTTCACCGGTATGAAGATTATTAAGCATCAATACACGCGGGCGAGAGGTAGAAAGCGAGGCCCTTGCAGAAGCGGGTAATAATGCCAGACCGGCGGCGGCGCTACCGCACAGCAGTAGTTTGCGACGAAAAGAATCAATAGTAGACATGTAACGATTTACCTGAGAGTGAAGCCATAGAAATGTGCAAAAAGCGCACAGCCCGAACCATAACTTTCTCTCAGTAGAGCGTCAACCCATCTGCAACCTGTTTGCGTGGCGATCCCTGCAGGAATCGCCATTTGATAACATTTTTCTGAATAACCGGCCCGCCGCTAACGATTTAAAATCAATCACTAGAGCAGCAATTGCTCAGCCCGACTCAAAGCCTGGCTGCCCGAACGCGCGGTGTCATCATAATTGTAAATATCTGTGCGGAACTGTGGTTTGCCATCATCAGCTACCCACGCCGTCAGATAATAGAGATTGACCGGAATACGATGCCGAATGGGCACGTAGCGGGTGTCACCCTCTTTTAACGTACTGGAGATGCGGGCATCGTTCCAGCCCGCGTCCTGCAGTAATAAGCCCGCCAGTTCGGACGCTTTATTTACCCGGACGCAGCCTGAGCTGAGCGCGCGGATATCCCGCTGGAACAGGTTGTGGTTCGGCGTGTCGTGCAGATAGATCGCATCTGAGCTGGGCATATTAAATTTATAGCGGCCCAGCGCATTCGCCACACCCGGTGCCTGAATCAACCGATAGGGGAACGATGAAGCGGTGACCATGCGCCAGTCGATCATGCTGGGGTCGATCACTTCAGCGTCAGCGCTCCAGCCCGACAGCAGGGTATAGCCATGCTTATAGAGATAGGTCGGATCC
Source organism: Pantoea sp. EKM20T (assembly GCF_011800485.1). Lineage (NCBI taxonomy): Bacteria > Pseudomonadati > Pseudomonadota > Gammaproteobacteria > Enterobacterales > Erwiniaceae > Pantoea > Pantoea sp. EKM20T. Next base: position 109,787 of record NZ_JAALFW010000001.1, read on the forward strand.
TGCTTCACTTTAGGAATGATATCTTTACGCACCAGCGTGGTTGGCACATTCCACGGCGGGTTCAGCACCACATTATTGAGCGCGCTGCGCATCAACGGCGTTTTGCGATCCGGACGCCCGACGATGACCCGTGATGAGAGGATCTTGTTGCCGTTGTTGTAATAAATCAGCGAGTAGTTGGCGATGTTCACCATTATGCCGTTGTGCATATCGTCCGGCAGCAGGCGCAGTCGCTGAATGTTCAGCGCCAGCAACGAAGCACGCATCTGCGGAGAGACGTTAAGCCACTGCCGCGTTCTGGCACCGATAGCACCGTCGCCATCCAGTCCCTGCCACTGCTGGAAACGCTTCACACCCGCCACCAGCGTCTCGTCATAGACATTGGCGGTGTTCCCTTCCAGCGTCTGACTCTGAACGTTACCCGGCGATTGCAGTGAAGGCGCAGACAGATCGGTGACTGGCGCGGCAGAAGGGCTGACCGCAACCGGCTGGTCGCTGTGGGTCACTGGTGAGGCGGCCACCGGCACCGCATCGTCATCCGGTGCAGGTGCATTAACCTGCGCCGTTAACATGCCGCTGCGCTGCAGGATTTCACGCAGCGCCGGCACATCGTCACTGACCTGTCCCGGACGCAGCGTTTCACTGCTTTTCAGCTGCGGCCAGGGCTGCTTATCGCCTAGCAGGGTTTTCAGCGCGGCGTGCATCGGCTGATACTGCGGGTGCTGCGGCTGCAGTGACGCAATAAACGTGTTGCCCGATCCTGCATTGACCGCGTTCTGCCACTGATTCACGACCGCCACCGACGGCTGTGTCAGCCGGTAGGGAACATTGCTGTAAAGCCAGGTTTCACCCTGCGTCGGCACATTAGAAACAAATTGCAGATAGCCCAGCATCGCATCGGACAGCGCGACATCCCGGGCAAAGCCGGTGATCGCCGGGTTAGTCAGACGCTCAATCCAGCGCGTGAACTGTGGCTGAACACCGGAAAGTGCCACTTCAGCCAGCTGCTGCTGAAATTTTTGTATCGCCTGGGGATCCTGCCAGAGCGGTTGCATATGGCGGGATGCATAGAGCGTCGCCAGCGGTGCCAGATAAAACGGCTGATCGGCGCTGGAAAACGCCTGCCGGATGCGTTGCTGACTTTCGGAGACGGAGGTGACCGCCTGCGTTGTCCCGGGCAAAGCGGCGATAACAGCGGCCTGCGGTAGCGTAAATGGAACAACGGTTAGCGCCAGCGCTAACAATGATAGAACGCGATGATGATTTAATTTTTTTACCAGCAACATCCCTGCCCCCTTGTTTTTCAACTTCGCAGTGTTCCCTGTATCCACTGCGACCGCGCCATGACTCATCATGTGAGTATACAAACAAAAACGGCATTTGCCTCATGCGACAAATGCCGTAACCAGATTAACGAATGGTTCAGTTTTTGACTACGTTTCCGCCTGCGAATTTTCAGCGGTTAAATCGGGCAGCGCATCTGCGTCGCTTCCCGCCCGCACCGGCGAAGGATCGGCAGCAAAACCACGCAGACCGACCACATGCACATGCTCGGTGTTATTAAACACCTTACGCACCAGTTTGTAGGTCGTGCCTTTTTCCGGACTGATATTCTCCGGTGCTGCAATCACCAGCTGCATCTCCAGTCGCTCACACAGTTCAAACAGCGTGGCGATGGAGCGGGCATCCAGACGGGCCGCTTCATCAAGGAACAGCAGTCGGCATGGCGAAATATCTTTGCCGCGCAGACGACGGGACTCCTCTTCCCAGCTCTGCACCACCATCACCAGAATGGACATCCCGGTACCGATCGCTTCACCGGTTGAGAGCGCCCCGCTCTCTGCGCGCAGCCAGCCATCGGAACCACGGTTAACTTCCACTTCCATCTCCAGATAGTTGCGGTAGTCCAGCAGCTCCTCACCGATGGTCTGCGGCGTACGCTGCCCCATGTCGATATGCGGATTAAGACGCTGGTAGAGCTTCGCCAGCGCCTCCGAGAAGGTCAGGCGATTGCTGTTAAAGAGATCCTGATGCTGCTCGTGCTCTTCCGACAGCGTATCCAGCAGCATGGCGTGGGTTTCACGCACGTTCACGTTGAGCCGCACGCTGCGTACCTGACCAAAGCTGACGGTCTGCAGGCCCTGGTTGAGCTGGCGGATACGGTTCTGTTCACGCTGGATCGTTTTACGGATGATGTTGGCCGCACTGCGCGAACTGATTGCCAGCATCTGCTCACGCGCCGTCAGCTCTTCCGTCAGACGGTTCAGTTCGATTTCCATCTGCTCAATTGCTTCGACCGGATCGTCAGTACGAATAATATCCTGACGAATACGCTCGCGCAGATGCTGATAAACCGCAATAAAGAACTGAATTTTACGTTCCGGACGTTTTGGATCTTCCGACAGTCGCAGCACGTCGCGCAGATGTTCGTTGTCCGCCACCGCCAGACGCAGCGCACCCAGCGCTTTATCCGACATAGAGCGCAGCTCATCGCCGCTCAGGTAGGCCAGTTCACGGCGATGCAGACGACGCTCAACGCCATTCTCTTTCACCAGACGCAGTACGGTACACCAGCCCGCTTTGGCGCTGACCACCTGTTCACGCACCTGATGATACTGACGCTCCAGCTGACGCAGTCGCTTCTGCAGGTTATCCATCTCCGCTTCGCAGAAGGTAAGCTGTTTCTCCAGCTGATTGCGGCGGGCGCGGTTATGACTCAGCGCCGTGTAGAGCTCGTCACGGCGAACACGCGCGCGTTCTTCGGCGCTGCTGTCAGCCTGGACGCCAATATCCTGCATCTCCTGCTGCAGCTCTTTGAGCATGTCGCGCTTGGCGTCATAGGCGCTTTTCAGCGAGGCCAGCACCTGGGAGTATTGCGTCAGCTGCGCCTGATGTTCACGCAGGCGATCACGACTGCGGCTGCGTTCGCCCTCAGCCTGCTCCAGACGCTGACGCAGCTTATCGCTGAGGTCGTTGTTGCCGTTGAGCATGCTGGCCGAGTCGTCGTAGCTGAAGTGGGCGCGACGCTGCACCACTTCTGTCAGGGCAAAGGCCTGCTGACGGGCGTTGCGCTGCTGCTGCTGCGCCTGCTGATAATCCGCCTGTAACTGCTCATGCTGTTCAGGATCGCTCTGCAGCACGGCGATGATCGGTTCCAGTTTCGCCAGCTTAGCGCCATGCTGATGCAGGAAGCGCGCCGCTTCCTGTGCCGCATCGACCTGCTCGCGGATCTCTTCGCAGCGATCGCCCAGCGTCTCATCCAGCAGCAGATTGACGCGTGGCAGCAGCCGGTTTAACTGTGATACGCCCTCTTTGGCCAGCTCATACTGCTGACGCTGCTGCTGATTGTTGCTCTCATGCTGATTCAGCGCGCGCTCCAGCTCACCCCGGCGTGCGCCGAGCTGACGGATCTGCGCTTCCGGATCGGCGTCAAAGGCGACGGCCAGATGACTGCCGATAAAGCGGCTGAATGACTGATGCAGACGCTGCGTTTTCTGCACGTCGAACGACAGCGTGGCGTAGCGTTCGGCCAGCTTATCACGCTCAAGGTGCAGCAGCTCCAGCTGATTCTCACGCGCCGCGCGGCCAAACAGCGGTATTTTCGGGAAGCGGGAGTAGCGCCACTGACGCTCTGCCACCTTCACCACCACCGCATTCTGTAGTTCATCGACGCTGAAGACGCTGTCATCGAACGACTGCGGATCACCCTCGATCAGGTAGAGATCTTCCGGACACTCTTCCAGACCATCCAGCAACTCACGAACGCGGGAGAGATCCGGCACCACAATCGCATGACGCGACGGACCGTAGAGCGCCGAGAAGTAAGGCGCATCATCCAGCGTCACATCATCGTAAATCTCTGACAGCAACACGCCGCCAAAACGTTCGGCAAGCTGGGTCAGGCGCGCATCTTCGGCACCGCCCGGCTGGCTAAGACGTTCAATCTGCCGCTCGATATCGCGTTTACGCGCCGCCACTTCGTCGCGCTCGACGGTGGTTTCACGCTCACGCTCCAGCAGCTGCTGCATATATTCGGTCACGTCCTGGCTGCTGTTCAGCGCCTGCCCGGTCTGTTCGCTGAGCTGAGTCAGAATCTCCTGCGCCGCCAGCCAGTGTGGCGCACGGGCCGTCAGGCTGGTGATGCGTTCGCGCAGCTGCTCCAGCTCCTGGCGCATCATCATGCGCTGCTCACCGGCGTCGGAGACGCTGCTATTCAGCTGTTCAATCTGTGCTTCAAGCTCCTGCTGCAGGCCTGCCAGCGCATCCGCTTCATAATGCTGCCCCTGACGCTTGCAGAATTCCGCCAGCAGACGCTCCGCCTCATGCTGCTCGCGCAGACGCTGCTCCAGCTCATTCAGACGCAGACGCAGCGACGAGAGCTGTTCGGCGTGATGACGCTGGTTGCTGGCATCACGCAGCAGTTCGCGGCCGGTTTGCCAGGCGTCCTGACGGGTCACGTCACCGGCAATGCTGGTCACCAGCGCCAGCGCCTGTTCAAACTGACTGTGCGCCGCTTCCGCTACGCTCAGCTTCTGCTCCAGGCGCAGCAACCGTTCTGTCGCCTCTTCCTCTTTGGCCTGGAAGCTTTCCTGCCATTCAGCCGCATTGTCAATGCTCAGATCGGGCAGCTGGCAGAGCGTGCGGGCGCGTTCCAGCGCCTGCAATGCCTGCTGATACTGGATAGCGCGGGTTTGCTGCACGTCGAGCGCCTGCTGGAAATCGGCCAGCTGGCTTTTCAGCTCATCCACTTCCAGCTCAGCCGCTTCGGCCCGCGCTTCATTCTCTTCCTGAATTTCACGCGCTTCGGCGACCACTTCGGTCTGCTCTTCCAGCCGCAGCGTCAGATCTTCGATATCCGCATCGTAGCGCTCAATCTTCTCCTGCTGACGCATCGCCGTCTGTACCAGGTTCAGGTGATCGCTGGCGGCCTGATAATCGACTTCAAGATCGCTTTCTGCACCACTGTGCTCGGCCAGTTCGCGCGCCATCTCAACATGACGATACTGCTCGGTGGCGAGCTGCTTGCGGCTGCTGAACAGCTCGTTGCGCAGCTGTAACGCGCTGTCAAGGTGTCCCCGACGCTCGTTGGCGTGGCGCATATAGTCAGCCGAAACGTAGCTGGTCGCCTCGGAGATGAGATGCTTGAAGAGATCGCGGTCAGACTGGGTAACGCGGATCGCCTCCAGCGTCATGCGGTTCTCGCGCAGCGCGGCTTCCATATCCTGGAACGCTTTGCGCACGCCACTGTTTTCTGGCAGCAGATAATCACGCAGCGATCGGGTGATGGCGCTGGAGATACCGCCATACAGCGAGGCTTCAATCAGACGATAAAACTTGCTGCGATCGCTGGCAGAGCGCAGACGACGCGGCACCACGCCAAGATCAAACAGCATGGCGTGATAATCGGTGACTGAGTTATAGGCGCGGAACTGCACGCCTTCCTGTGCCTCAACCCGATCTTTGACTTCGTTCAGCGGCAATACGCGAGCCTGACGGCTGTTGAGCACTTCCGTCAGCATATCGGTTGGGTTGGTGTCGGTGGGCAGGCCATGAATACTGAATGGCTTGATATCGACCTTTTTATCGCGTCCGGCGACCTGTTGCAGACGGACACCGACCACGACACGCTGATGGCGTGAGTTCACCACATCCAGCATGGAGTAGCAGACGCCAGCCCGCAGTTTACCGTGCAGCCCCTTGTCACGGGATCCTGATGTCGCGCCCGCTTCGGTGGTGTTACGGAAGTGCAGCAGCGTTAAATCGGGGATCAGCGCGGTGACAAATGCCGCCATCGTGGTGGACTTACCCGCACCGTTACCGCCTGACAGCGTGGTCACTAATTCATCGAGATCAAAGGTACGGGCAAAAAAGCCGTTCCAGTTGATCAGCGTAAGCGAACGAAACTTTCCGCGCTCAATCATGCCTGTTCTTCCTCTGCGTTCTCACTCGCGTCGCCTTCCTGTCCTTCATTTTCATCGGTGTCGACCGGTGCTGTCGCGTTTTCCAGTAGCATGGCTTCGCCATCACGAATCAGACGAAGCTGCGCTTCACGGGCGTCGTCACCGCCGCGCACGTCGGCACCAAAGCGGAACACCGATTCCGTGATGCGGAACTTGCTGCTGTCATTGCCGAAAAACCACACCATGCCAAGGCGACGCAGGCGGCTCAGAGAGGCGCGCACTTTCTCCTGCAGTTTGGTGCGATCCAGATCCGAACCGGTTGAGCGCTGGTTGACCAGCTTCAGCAGGCGGTTCTCATCGGCCAGAGAGAGCAGTTCGTCGTACAGCTCCTGCTGGGTGAAGATACCTTCATTGGCCAGTCGTTCCGGGCTGAGATAGAGATAGCAGAGAATCTTCCCGACCATCATGTCCAGCTCAGAAAGCACGGAACGTGGAATCAGCGTGGTTGAACGCGGACGCAGATAGAAAAAGCCTTCCGGCGCACGGATTAACTCAACGTTATAGCGGCTGTAAAACTCTTCGAGAAACGACTGGTAGTCCATCAGAAAAGCGTGATTATCCAGCTCTTCGATACCGATATGGCGTCCGGCGCGTAACTGGCTGTCCAGCGCGGGAAAAATCGGGTTGGCCAGTGCCTGTGCCAGCTTAACCGGCATCACTTGTTCAATATTTGTCGATGACATGTGCCTGCACCTTGGCTCCGTAATCATTGATGGTTTGCCATTCCACAGGCAAACCGGCTAAATCAGCTTCCGCTACGCCAAGGCGCACCGCCTGATCCACCACAATGCGCGCCAGATCGAAATGGCGGGCTCGGGGATACTGGGCCAGGTAGTCGCGCATCACTGACGCGAGGTTGAGCGGTTTTTGTTGCGATTTGTAGACCTGCAGCGCTTCTTCAATCATCGCTGCCAGCTGTTCGCGGATTTCGTTGATCTCTTCGTACTCCATCTCCGGCGGCAGTTCACCCATCACTTCGTCGTTACGCAGCGTCAGCGCCTCATCACGCATGTCATACAGGCGGTCGGCGTTGGCATAGGTCAGCGCCCAGGGCGCGTCGAAGTAATTCTGCACCGATACCCGCAGGCGCTGCGCAAAGACGCGGTTTTTATCCATGTCGATGGCGGTACGAATAAATTTATGGACGTGGCGGTCATAGCCGATCCAGAGGTCAATCGCCTGCTGGCCCCAGCTGGTAATACGGTCGAGTTTGCTTTGCAGATCAAACACCAGCTTATCGACGAAGCCCAGATCGGGACTGTCCAGCGTGGCATCCTGAATGCGCAGCAGATTTTCCTGAAGTTTGTCGCCCGCGGCTTCCAGCGTATCCTGCAGTTCACGCAGCGTCCCTGAGGTTTCAGAAAGCAGCATTTCACAGCTGGAGATGGCCGCGCGCCAGTCTTTATTCAGCAGTTCGGCGATATCATTTTTAACCGCCTGCTGCTGTTCATCCATCAGACGCTGGGTCATATCGATGCTGTCAAAGATCTCCGCCACCGAATATTTCAGCGGCGCGAAAACATTGCGGTGCCAGTGAAACTCATCGCCGTTTTCCTGCGCGGCATCGGCTGCGCGCTTAAGCTCATTGGCCACAATCGACAGCTGCATCGACAGGCGCAGAGTCGAGAACTCACGCTGGCGGATGTAATAGTCGGTGATGCCGATCGCCAGCGGCGTCAGGCGATAGATGGCATTGCCTTCCGTGATTTCGCTGGTAAAACGGTTGAGCAGGCGCTGTCGCACCATGTCGTTGATGGCGTTGTTGGCACGAACCAATACGGTTTCATGGGTTTGTTCGAAAGCTTTGCTGACGTGACGGAAAGCATCAATCAGATCGCCTTCGCTCATTTCGCCATCCATCCGCTCACCGTTGAGGGTGGCGATAGCCAGCAAAAAGGCCAGACGTTCCACTGGCAGCGCAAGGGAAAAGTCATTTTTGCGCGCCCAGGAGACCAGTTCAGGTACCGTCTGGGAAAATTCACTCATAATTCGTCCTTCTGCCCGGGTTTACGCGCGGTCACGTGGATGTAGCGCCCTAAGCTCAAAAAGGGTTCCTGACGGCAGTAACGCCGCTCCATCTCAATAATTTCGTCGTCGCTTTTTGGCTCGCCCTTCGGCGGCTTCATGTAGTCACTGAACACCCGGATCCCGGCACGCTGCTCAATCACAAAGCCACACGCCTCCAGCCAGCGATAGACCTGCTCGGGGTCGCGCGGATAGTCAGGCGACAGCGTTCGCTTTTTGCGTTTGGTCAGGTTGGTGCGCAGATAGCCGAAGTTACCCAGCGTTAAGGTGCGCAATGTCAGGCCGTGCAGATTGTAAAACATCAGCGACATGACGCCCCCCGGACGCAGCAGATCGAACAGCGCTTTCAGCACCTTCTCCGGTTCAGCGACCCACTCAAGCACAGCGTGGAACAATACCAGATCCACCGGCTTATCCAAATGTTCACCCACCTGCTGAGCGCTAATTTGTCTGAATTGCATGTTGTGGCTCACACCCTGCGCCGCCGCATTTTCCCCGGCCCGGCGCAGCATCTCGCTGGAAAGGTCGCACAGCAGAACCTGATGGCCCTGCGCAGCAAGCCCGCTGGAGACCTGGCCGACACCGCCGCCAGCATCCAGCACCGATAGCGGGTGCGGTGACAGACCGGGCAGAATCTTCTCCAGCTCATCCCAGAGAATGGCCTGGCGTATCTTCCCTTTAGTGGTGCCGTAAATATTTTGCGAAAATTTATCCGCGAGATCGTCAAAGTTACGATCCTGCATGGCATGCGCTCCGGTATGCTGCGGTGAGACTTGTGCTATTTTGTCACAGGCACCAGAAGAATGAACCTTTCATCCCCATCTTCCCTTCCGGGTGCTCTATTTTCGGACAACAGGACTCTTTTTTGATGTTATTTACCCTTAAAAAAGTTATCGGCGGGCTGCTTTTACCCTTGCCGTTTCTGCTTTTGCTGATGGCGGTTGGCATTTTACTGCTTTGGTTTACTGGCTGGCAGAAAAGCGGCAAAACCGTGATCTCCGTCAGCTGGCTGTTACTGCTGCTGCTGAGCCTGCAACCGCTGGCCGATCGTCTGCTTTTGCCGCTGGATAGCCGCTATCCGACCTGGAACGGATCAGAGAAGGTGGAGTTCATTGTGGTGCTGGGCGGAGGCTATACCTTTAACCCGGCGTGGGCACCCAGCTCGAACCTGCTGAATAACAGTCTGCCGCGCGTGGCAGAAGGCGTTCGTCAGTGGCAGCGGAATCCGCAGTCGACGCTGATTTTTACCGGCGCAGCGGGCGGCACCAATCCAAAGAGTAGCGCCTGGGTAGCGGCACAGGTGGCGGAAAGTCTGGGCGTTCCCCGCGAACATGTTCAGATTCTCGACCAGCCCCGCGACACCGCGGATGAAGCGCAGGCGGTCAAAACCGTGGTGGGCGATCGCCCGTTTCTGCTGGTCACATCCGCGAATCATATGCCGCGGGCAATACGCTTTTTCCACGCGATTGGGTTGAAGCCAATGGCCGCTCCCGCTAATCAGCTGGCGATTACGTCACCGCTGAATGGATGGGAACGGGCGATACCCTCATCAATCTGGCTGAGTCACAGCGAACGTGCGGTCTACGAAACGCTTGGCACACTATTGCAACAGCTAAAAGGCGAGGAATCGGACTCAGCCGAGCCAGGGAAGTAATTGCGCGCGTGCATGGTCAAAACGTGGACGATTAAACGTGCCGGTCTGTACCAGATGCTCAATGCAGTCCCACAGTTGATAAACCCACCGACGCCAGACAAAACCCTCTGAAACCGGCGCCCGTTGCAGGTAATTGTGCAGCAGCGCCGTTTCGGCAGGCGAGGTATCCAGATGGATAAGATCGTATTCACGGGGTGCCCAGAGGATGGTGCCCGGCTGTGTCATCGCGATTAACTGGTCACTGCGGCTATCTTTCAGCATGCTCTGCAGCTGAATGTTGCCGTGAACCATCACACAGGGATCGTCGAAGCCGCGAAACAGATACGCCAGTCGCGCCCGGCAGCGAAACAGAATCTGGCGATCTTCCAGCGTAAAGGCTGGCGGACGCAGATAGCTCAGGGTCGACCATAGCACTTCAACCCGTTGTGCATACCAGGCGGGCCAGCTGTTCTGCTGCGTGCTGTCCACCGTACCGACCAGGCCATGGCTGTCGAGCCGGTGCCAGGCCAGCACTCCCTCGACCACCTGTTCGCAAAACTGTTGCCAGCGCTGAGCATCCCGCGCAGGCGCTTCCGCCGTCACGCCATTCAGTCGCGCCAGCAGGAGCATTTCATGCACCGGCGGCTGCTGGCTCATCACCAGACCATAGACCGCTGGCACGGCGATCAGTCCGGCCTGGCCCAGCAGCGCCAGCTTTCTGGCTTCCATCGCCGCCCGGCCCTGATGACGAAAATATTTCGCCACCACCGGCATGGGGCGCCCGTCCCGATCGTATAACGCATAAAGCCGGGTGGGTGGATGTTCACTGATCATTTCGAGGCGGCTGATGGTTTCACCCAGCGCCAGCGTGAGTTCCGATTTAAGCTGTTCCATACGGCATCCTCCTCAGATGAGTATCACAATATCCTGAAGGAAGTGTTGGAGATAAGTTTAGCGACGGATCAAGAACGTTGCGCTGAAACGGGGAGACAGGCTCCCCATTTGTCAGGCCTGCATGGCATCACGAACGCGTTGCAAATCGTCTGGCGTATCCACACCCACACTGGGAATGGTTTTCGCGACGGCGACATGAATTTTTTCGCCGTACCATAAAACACGCAGTTGCTCGAGCAGCTCAATCTGTTCCAGAGGACAAGGCGCCCAGGCGACATAGCGGCGAATAAAACCAGCACGGTAAGCGTAGATGCCAATGTGGCGCAGCAGCGTATCACCGATCTGCTCGCGCGATGCGGCGTACCGTTCACGATCCCAGGGGATAGTCGCCCGTGAAAAATAGAGCGCGTAGCCATTCACATCCATGACGACTTTCACCGCATTCGGATTAAAGGCTTCTTCCACATCGGTGATCGGCACCGCCAGCGTCGCCATCCCGGCCGCCGACCCCGCCAGATTGGTCGCCACCTGACGCACAATCTCGGCCGGAATCATTGGCTCGTCGCCCTGCACGTTTACGATGATTTCATCATCGGCAAAGTGATATTTTTCGATCACTTCCGCCAGTCGCTCAGTGCCTGACTGGTGATCGGCGCGCGTCATGCAGACTTCGCCGCCTGCCGCTTCCACTGCCTGCGCCACGTCGGGATGATCGGTAGCAACAATGACCCGGCTGGCACCCGATTCACGGGCCCGCTCCATTACATGCACGACCATCGGTTTACCGTGGATATCGAGCAGCGGCTTGCCGGGTAAGCGGGTTGACGCATAACGCGCAGGAATGATAGCGGTGAAACTCATGGATGAATCTCTTCAACGGACAGCGTGCGGGCTTCGGTTTCCAGCAGCACCGGAATGCCGTCCCGGACCGGGAAGGCCAGGCCATCAGGTTTGCAGATCAGCTCTTGTTGAGCATTGTTGAAGTAGAGTTTGCCATTGCAAACCGGGCAGGCAACGATTTCGAGTAAACGATGATCCATATGTCCTCCATCAGGGACCGAATGCTTAAGGATTCAAGCATACCATAGCGCGGCGCGTGCGGGATGGGGTAAAACGCCATCCCGCAGCGGCTGCCGCAAAATTGATTAATCCAGCGTCCACAGGGCTGGCCACTGATCGTTAAGCGCGTCGGGTGCCTGCAGGATAGCGACACTTTCAGCACCCTGCCACGTCGCGAAGCGTTCGATAGCACGCCGGATATCCAGCAAAAATCGCGCCGTAACGCGGGTCTTCTCCTCCAGCCAGATGTTTTTAATCTCCAGCTGTTTTGCCTGACGCAGCATGCGGGCATCCAGCCGCCCTTTTATCTGGCCGCGATGGAGGATGGGCAAAACAAAATAGCCAAATTTGCGTTTTTCCTCCGGCGTATAGCACTCAATACGGTAGTCAAAATTGAACAGCTCCCGCGCACGCTTGCGATCCCAGACCACCGGATCAAACGGCGACAGCAGCGCGCTGTGCGTCGCCTGCAGCGGTGTCTCCAGCAACGGCACGTAGTCACGATGCAGCCACATCTCACCCAGTCCCTCTGTATTGACGGCGACCAGATCGCCCGCAGCCTGGGCGTCAGCGATAAAGTCGTTCACGGGTGCCCGCTTCAGGCGATAGTAATCCGCCAGCCAGGCCGCGCGGAAAATCCCTAAGCTGCGGGCGCTGTTCATCAGCATCTGACGGGTCGCCTCCGCTTCACTGATGCCATGTATCGCATCCTGCCAGTCGGGCATCACGCGGCTGCGCAGATCGTAGACGCGCTGAAAATTACGGCGTTCGGTGACCATCAGCTCACCGGCACTGAACAGATTTTCCAGATGACGTTTGTGCGGTTTCCATGCCCACCAGCCTGACTTCGGGTTATCGGCATGGGTAAAATCGGCGGCGCGTACCGGGCCGTTGTCTCTGATCTGCTGCAGTAATTCGGCAATAGCCTGCTGGTGCTCAGCGACCCATTGCGCATTGTATTTCCAGCCCAGACGTTCCGGCGACAGCATGCGATGACGAAGAAGTCGGTAATCGGCACGGGGAATAAAGCAGGCTTCGTGCGCCCAGTACTCAAAGAGTTCGCCCTGTGCCAGAGCCTGTTCCAGCCATGCCTGAGGATAGTTCCCCAGGCGACTGAACAGCACCAGATACGGACTGCGGGCCACCACATGAATGGTATCGATTTGCAGCAGCGACATGCGGGAAATGCAGTTAATCAGATCCTGATAAACAGCGCGTTTTGCCGGAGCTCGTAGCAGGCCCTGCGCGGCGAGATGAAGGTGGCGTGCTTGCTGTAACGAAAGTGAATGCGTACTGTTCATCCTCTTCCTTATCAGGCTTCACCTGAACGGGGGCGGGTATCAGGAAATATGGCGGCAGAGTTGTTCAATATCGTCCAGTAACGGCGTCACGGCGTTACCGGTTAAATGGGCATCGACCGGCAAATACCACCAGTCAGGCTGGGCAAAGGGACGGCATTTCACCGCGTCTTTTTCGGTCATCAGCAGTTGCTGACCCGCCTGGAGTAATCGGGTCAGTTCATCTTTGCTGTAGGCGTGATGATCGGCAAAGGCGATCTCTACGACCGGCGTTATACCCTGCTGTTTCAGCGTGGTAAAAAAACGCGGGGGATGACCAATACCGGCCATGGCGACTACCGCACCCAGTTGCTCCGGCGGGCAGGTTTCACCGGTCAGCAGATTGGTAGCCAGCCCGGGCTGAAGTTGCATGGCAATCTCGTCGGGCTGTGCTTCGCCGCCGTTAATGATCACGGCATCGACCTGCTGCAGACGATCGGCACGTTCACGCATCGGACCGGCAGGCAACCACCAGCCATTACCAAAGCGACGGATCCCATCAACCACCACGATCTCGCGATCGCGCTGCAGGGCGTAATGTTGCAGGCCATCATCCGTGATGATCACATCCAGCGAACCCTGTTTCAGTAACGCCTCAATCGCCCGTCGCCGTTGAGGGGCGACCGCGACCGGCGCCCCGGTGCGCTGGGCGATCAATACCGGCTCATCCCCGGCCTGTTCGGTGGGGGTCTGCGCCGTGACCAGCAAGGGATAGTGGTCCGCCTTGCCGCCATATCCTCGGGAGACCACGCCAGCGCGCAGGCCGCGCTGCTGTAACGCCTCGACCAGCCAGATGACCACCGGCGTCTTTCCATTCCCGCCGGCAGTCAGGTTACCCACCACCACGACCGGCAGAGGCGCGCGCCAGCTTTTACGCCAGCCGCGCCTGTAACTGAAGCGTATCAGGGCCGTGATCGCACCATACAGCAGGCTGAATGGCCATAGCAGTAACCATAGCGGTGAGCGACCACTCCAGATACGTTCAATCATTGGCCGAATTGCATCTTGTGCAGCTGTGCATAGGCACCGCGTTCTGCTAACAGCACCTGATGCGTACCGCGTTCAACAATCTGGCCATCTTCAATTACCACGATTTCATCCGCTTTCTCGATGGTAGAGAGTCGGTGTGCAATCACCAGCGAGGTACGGTTCTTCTGCAACTCATCCAGTGCAGACTGAATCGCGCGTTCAGACTCGGTATCCAGCGCCGAGGTGGCTTCATCGAGGATCAGGATCGGGCAATCACGTAATAACGCACGGGCGATGGCAATACGCTGACGCTGACCGCCAGATAACAGCACGCCATTCTCGCCAATCATCGTATCCAGGCCCTTATCCATTTTATTGATAAAGTCCATGGCATGCGCCATGGTGGCCGCCTGCTCGATCTCTTCACGACTGTATTGCTCACTGCGGGCATACGCGATGTTATTGGCAATCGTGTCGTTGAAGAGGTGCACATTCTGTGACACCAGCGCCACCTGATTACGCAATGAGCGCAGGCTGTACTCACGCAGATCATGACCGTCCAGCAGGATTTCGCCCTGCTGGATATCATAAAAGCGGGTCAGCAGGCTCGCCATCGTAGACTTACCGGAACCGGAACGGCCCACCAGCGCCACCGTTTTTCCCGCTGGCAGCGACAGATTGATATTACGCAGTGCCGGAATTTCACGGCCTGGGTAGGTAAAGGTCACATCACGGAATTCAATATCCCCTTTAGCACGGGTGATTTCGCGCGTACCGTTATCTACTTCCTGCTCACTATCCAGAATAGAGAACAGTGTCTGACAGGCCGCCATCCCACGCTGGAACTGGGCGTTGACGTTGGTCAGAGACTTAAGCGGGCGCATCAGGGCAATCATCGAGGAGAAGACCACGGTGATGGTACCGGCTGTCAGGGTATCCATGACGCTGGGGAAGCTGGCGGCATAGAGCACAAAAGCCAGTGCCAGCGACGCGATCAGCTGAATAATCGGATCGGAAATGGAGGACGCTGAAACCAGTTTCATTCCCTGCTGACGCATCCGGTTACTGACGCGGGAAAAGCGCTCCGATTCAATGTCCTGTCCGCCAAAAATCAGCACTTCTTTGTGCCCTTTCAGCATCTGCTCGGCGCTGGTTGTCACCTGCCCCATAGTGTTCTGCATACTTTTGCTGATGGTGCGGAAGCGCTTAGAGACGGTGCGGATAGCAAAGGAGACGATAGGTGCCAGTACAATCAGGATCAGCGACAGCTGCCAGCTGTAGTAGAACATCATGATAAACAGGCCAATAATGGAAGCCCCTTCACGCACTACGGTGACCAGCGCGCCCGAAGAAGAGGAGGCGACCTGCTCAGAATCGTAAGTAATGCGTGACAACAGGGTGCCGGTTGACTGCTGGTCGAAAAACGAAACCGGCATGCCCATCATATGGCTGAACAGACGGCGGCGGATGTTCATCACGACGTTGCCAGAGACCCAGGAGATGCAGTAGCTGGAGATATAACTGGTAACTCCGCGTACCAGCATCAGGCCAATAACCACTAACGGCAGCCACAGCATCACCGATCTGTCAGCTTTACCAAAACCATCATCCAGTAACGGTTTCAACAGTGAGAGCATTAAGGCGTCGCCCGCAGCATTAATAATCAGGGCGACTGAGGCCGCAATTAATCCCGCTTTATTAGGCGCGATCATCGGCCAGAGTCGGCGAAACGTCTGCCACGTAGAGAGATCTTTATCTTGATGCATTATTTATTCACGCTGTTGGAAATAGCCGGCCATTCTACCTGGATTCGCGTTTGACGCCAAACCACTGATGATACCAACGGGGCATTAATTGTTCCCGCAGGGTAGAAACCTGCGCTCTGCCCTGCTCTATCCTGATACTGATTTGTCCTGACTGGCCCGTATCCAGCCACTGAAAACCGGCCGTTCGATAGTTTTCCAGCACATTTTTCGCGGGCATACGCCATGCATTGTAGCGTGCCAGCGAGGCGATAGCGGTGTGGCCTGCGGCTTTACGCAGCAGCAATGAGGTCGACGAAGTCCGGCTGCCGTGGTGCGGGACCTGCAGAATATCGACCTTCAGCCCCTGCTTCTCCAGCGCCACCAGCTGGCGTTCCGCTTTCGCTTCAATGTCACCGGTTAACATCAGACGAACCTGGCCATCATCGACGATCACCACACAGGAGTCATTATTCCCACCCGGCAGGGGTGCCGTCAGCGGCCAGACCACCCGAAAGTGGAGCTGCCGCCAGCGCCACTGCGTGCCCCGTACGCAGGGTAAGTGTGCCTCATCAGCCAGCGCACTTCTGACTTCAACCGCTGGCCAGCGTTGAGTAATCGCCGCCAGCCCGCCAGTATGATCCAGATGTTTATGACTCAGGATGACCTGTTTTAACCGTAGCTGCCGGCGCTCCAGCCACGGAATGATCACCCGACTCCCCGCATTATCGTTCTGCCAGCGCGGGCCGGTGTCATACATCACGGCCTCGTCGCCCTGGCTGATCACCAGACTCAGACCGTGCCCGATATCCAGCATATCGATGCGCCAGCCCTGCTCCTGATTTGGCTGGCGACTCATTATCATCGCCAGCGCTAAGGCGCAGCTGCTTAGTGGCAGAGAGAAGAAGAGCTGCGCACGCCAGAGAATCAGGCCGCCCCATACCATAACCGTAAACCAGGTTGTGCCACTCAGCGGCCACCAGCCTGGTGGCAGCAACGTCAGGCAATGAAACAGTGCACGTAAAGAGAGATCGGCCGCTCCCCAGAAGAAGCCAGATAAATTCGCCACCGGCAGCAGCAGGGCGAGCGTCACCAGAGGCATGGTAATAAACGAGACGACCGGAATCGCGACAACATTCGCCGCCAGCGCAGTCAGGCTGATGCCGTTGAAAATCGCCACCTGCAACGGCACCATTAAAATCATCATGCCCGCCTGTAAATGCAGCAGCTGTACCGGAATCCAGCGCCGTTGCTGACGGAACGCCGCAGGCAGCGGGAACCAGTGATACCAGACCAGCAGCATGCCCACAGCCAGTACCGAGAGCCAGAAGCTGTCAGAGAGCACGGTCAGCGGGTCGGTTACCAGCAGCAACGCAATACAGAACGTCCAGACCTGCCAGCTATTCAGCTGAACACCCGCAAACCGTGTTATCGCCCATAGCGTCAGGGCAAGCAGCGAACGCTCTGCGGGAGGCTGTGCACCGGAGAGCCAGGTATAGATTGCAGCAAACAGCCAGCTCACGATGAGGGGGAAAAGATAGCTGATATAACGGGCTGGCAAGATAAATTGCACCCCACGCGCAATCATCCAGCCGGTGCTGGCGGCCAGGGCGATATGCATGCCCGATATCGCCATCAGATGCGCGGTACCGGTATCCCGCAGTAGCTGACGCGTCTGCTGGCTCATCTCATCCCGAATGCCAAAAGCCAGTGCCTCCAGCGTTGCACGTGCAGGCATTGCACGGGTCCTGTCACGATGCCATAAAATAAATCGCCAGCGGCTATCACAGCGATCGCTTACCGCAGTCTGCTTAAGGATTCGTCCCTGAAGCGGCGTATTATTAGCCAGTGCAAAACGCTGTGCATCAAAATCGCCCTCATTAAGGCGGGCATGTACCGGTCGCAGACGTAGTTGCATCGTCCAGCGTTGTCCTGGACAGTAGACCTCCGGATCAGCATCAAACCAGATCCAGGCAAAGCGAGGCGGAAAAATCATCCTGCCCTCCTCTTTCAGCAGACGAACCCGGATTTGCTTCCGCTCTTTCCGCAGTTCACTGATCTGAAGGGTGTAGGTGGCAGGACGCGCCGAGAACTTTTCGATATCCCGCACTATCAGACGGGCGTCGTTACAGGCCCATGCCAGCAACAGCAGAGTAATACCGGCCAGACGGACGGGTTGGTAAGGGCAATGCAGCAGAGCCAGTCCTGTGAGGAGGAAGCCCCCCATCACCTCACCGGAAGGCAGCCGGGCCATCAGCATTAGCGGTAACGTTGCAACGATCGCCAGTCGCGCCAGAACGGTCCATGTCAGCATAATCGTATCCATTGATTCAGTTCGATTATTCTGGGCAAAGGAGATGAAAGTAACAGCGGATGATCAGGCAGGCTGGAGCGCTCTCACAAAGAGAGTGCGGTGTTGCAGTGTTGATGACAGCAATCCGGATGTCAGGTCTGAGCCTGAATCGCAGGCAAAAAAAAACGACATCCGGAGATGTCGTTTATCTGGTTCGGTATCGGCTTAGCCGTAGATATTTGCGCGATCGCGCAGCTCTTTGCCTGGCTTAAAGTGGGGAACGTATTTGCCTTCCAGATCCACTTTGTCACCCGTTTTCGGGTTACGTCCAGTACGCGGAGCGCGATAGTGCAAAGAAAAGCTGCCGAATCCCCGGATTTCGATGCGTTCGCCCTGTGCCAGCGTAGTGGCCATGTGCTCAAGCATCTCTTTTACTGCATCCTCAACGACTTTCGCCGGTATATGAGTATGCTGTCCCGCCAGTCTTTCGATCAGTTCTGACTTGGTCATGTAACCTCCGGTTTATCCCTATGGGAATGTATGACAGCTTTTACCGAAACCGGGTGGTTGCCCACCCGGTGCTTCAGGCCGATTACTCGCCTTTAGCCGCTTTGAACGCTTCAGCCATAGCGCTAGAGAAATTGCCTTCTTCCTGTTTGGTGTTAACAGTATTGATAGCTTCTTTCTCATCAGCCTGGTCTTTCGCACGGACAGACAGGCTTACGACACGGTTTTTACGATCAACGCCGGTGAACTTAGCTTCAACGTCGTCGCCAACGTTCAGAACCAGAGTTGCATCTTCAATGCGGTCCAGTGAAGCTTCAGAAGCGCGCAGGTAACCCTCAACGCCGTCTGCTAATTCAACTGTAGCACCTTTAGCATCAACTGCAGTCACTTTACCGGTGACGATGGCACCTTTCTTGTTCAAAGTGATGTAGTTGTTGAACGGATCTTCTGCCAGCTGTTTAACGCCCAGAGAGATACGCTCGCGCTCTGCATCAACCTGCAGTACAACGGCAGCGATTTCGTCGCCTTTTTTGTACTCACGAACGGCTTCTTCGCCAGTCGCGTTCCAGGAGATGTCAGACAGGTGAACCAGACCGTCGATGCCGCCATCCAGGCCGATGAAGATACCGAAGTCAGTGATTGACTTGATTTTACCTTCAACACGATCGCCTTTGTTGTGCGTCTCAGCGAACAGCTGCCATGGGTTAGATTTACACTGCTTCAGACCCAGGGAGATACGACGACGCTCTTCGTCAATGTCCAGAACCATAACTTCAACCACGTCGCCTACGTTAACAACTTTAGACGGATGGATGTTTTTGTTGGTCCAGTCCATTTCAGACACGTGTACCAGACCTTCAACGCCTTCTTCGATTTCCACGAAGCAGCCGTAATCAGTCAGGTTGGTAACACGACCGGTCAGGCGAGTGCCTTCCGGATAGCGTTTAGCGATAGCAACCCATGGATCTTCGCCCAGCTGCTTCAGACCCAGAGAAACACGGGTACGCTCGCGGTCGAACTTCAGCACCTTAACGGTGATTTCGTCGCCCACGTTGACGATTTCGCTTGGATGCTTAACGCGTTTCCATGCCATGTCAGTGATGTGCAGCAGGCCATCAACGCCGCCCAGATCAACGAATGCACCGTAGTCAGTCAGGTTCTTAACGATACCTTTGACTTCCATGCCTTCCTGCAGGTTTTCCAGCAGCTGATCGCGCTCTGCGCTGTTTTCGGATTCGATAACCGCACGACGTGAAACCACGACGTTGTTGCGTTTCTGATCCAGCTTGATCACTTTGAATTCAAGCTCTTTGCCTTCCAGGTGCAGCGTATCGCGCACCGGACGCACATCTACCAGTGAACCTGGCAGGAACGCACGGATACCGTTGAGCTCAACTGTGAAGCCGCCTTTAACTTTGCCGTTGATAACACCGGTAACAGTTTCAGCGTCTTCGTAAGCTTTCTCCAGCGTGATCCATGCTTCATGGCGCTTAGCTTTCTCACGGGACAGCAGGGTTTCACCGAAGCCGTCTTCCACTGCATCCAGAGCAACATCAACTTCGTCGCCTACCTGGATTTCCAGTTCGCCGGCTGCGTTCTTGAACTGCTCTGCAGGAATTGCAGATTCAGATTTCAGACCCGCATCAACCAGAACGACATCTTTGTCGATAGAAACGACGATGCCACGAACGATAGAACCCGGGCGGGTTTCGATTGTTTTTAAGGATTCTTCAAATAGTTGAGCAAAAGATTCAGTCATATTGATAATCTTCAGGATTCTTCAATTTAACGTCCATCTGACTTCATGTCGGATGGGGTTGTTTCACATGCCCGGCACCGGATCCATGGTACAGGGTGGTAGATTCAGTTAAGCCGTAATACCCAGCTTCTCGCGGGCATATTGTAGCGCTTTTTCAATGACTTGATCGATAGACATCTCGGTAGAGTCCAGAACCAGTGCATCGCCAGCGGCTACTAAAGGCGCAATTGCGCGATTACGATCGCGGTCGTCGCGTTCTTTTATCTCGGCTAAAAGGCGGTCAAAGTTAACATTAAAGCCATTATCCTGCAACTGTAGCATACGGCGCTGAGCACGCTCTTCCGGGCTGGCATCAAGGAAAATTTTCACTGGCGCATCCGGAAAAACCACGGTGCCCATATCACGGCCATCAGCAATCAGGCCAGGCATCTCGCGGAAACCGCGCTGGCGGCGCAATAATGCTTCGCGTACCCGGGGAAAAGCGGCAACACGAGAAGCAGTGTTGCTGACCTCCTGAGTACGGATTTCACCGGTGACATCTTCACCTTCAAGTATGACCTGCATTTCACCATTTTGTGACACAAAGCGCACATCCAGGTGAGCGGCAATCGGCACCAGCGCTTCTTCAGATTCAATCTCCACCTGATGATGCAATGCGGCCAACGCCAGCACGCGATAAATAGCACCGGAGTCCAGCAGATGCCACTGCAGCGATTCCGCCATCGCTTTGCACAGGGTTCCCTTTCCCGCTCCACTTGGCCCATCAATAGTTATGACCGGGGCAGTTACTGTCATTATTCCCTCCTGTTGCTGCGTGCTTCCTGACCTTTCGGTCACCATTAATGACTAGCATTATACGCTGCATAGCACGGCTTGGTTACCCTTTCGCACTGATCAGGTTCGTAATCTTAGTCAATTCAGAGGATCTCTGGCCTGTTACAGCCAGATAAAATCAGGGGAGTTCCGGTGCGAACCGCACCGGAAAGGGAGATATCAGGCGCTCTGGCTGATTTTAGCCAGTTGAACGAAATAGTCCGGGAAGGTTTTTGCAGTACAGCCAGGATCGAGAATGGTCACCGGGGTATCAGAAAGAGCAACCAGAGAGAAACACATCGCCATGCGGTGGTCATTGTAGGTGCCAATATCCGCATGAATCAGCGTCGCTGGCGGCGTAATGCGGATGTAGTCATGACCCTCTTCGACTTCTGCCCCGACTTTACGCAGCTCTGTGGCCATTGCGCTCAGTCGATCGGTCTCTTTTACCCGCCAGTTATAAATATTGCGTAACCGGGTGGTGCCCTCTGCAAATAGCGCCGTAGTCGCGATGGTCATTGCAGCATCCGGAATATGGTTCATGTCCATATCGATGGCCTGCAGTTTTCCGGCCGTACAGGCAATGTAATCATCGCCCCACTCAATCGTCGCGCCCATCTTTTCCAGCACGTCAGCAAACCGGATGTCACCCTGCACACTCTGGCGTCCAATCCCGGTGACGCGAACCGTTCCGCCTTTAATGGCGGCAGCGGCCAGGAAATAGGAAGCGGAAGAGGCATCGCCTTCAACCAGGTAATCACCCGGCGACTGATACTGTTGCTGTCCCTTGATCAGGAAGCGTTGATAGTTCTGATTCTCAACCTCGACGCCAAAGCACTGCATCAGATTAAGGGTAATATCGATGTAAGGTTTCGACACCAAATCACCTTTGATGGTGATACAGGTATCCTGCTGTGCCAGCGGCGCGGTCATCAGCAGCGCGGTCAGGAACTGGCTGGAAACGCTGCCATCCACACTGACTTCACCCCCGGTAAAACCACCGCGTAAACGCAGCGGCGGATAGTTTTCGTTTTCCAGGTACTCAATGGTTGCTCCGCCCTGACGAAGTGCGTCAACCAGATGCCCGATTGGACGCTCTTTCATGCGGGGTTCGCCGGTCAGTTCGATATCGTGCTGGCCCAGACAAAGCGCCGCGGCCAGCGGACGCATTGCGGTTCCGGCATTGCCCAGAAACAGTGACAGCGGTTGAGATGCGTGCAGTGGCCCGGCATTTCCCGTCACTTCACACAGGGTGCGATCGCTGGAAAGCGTATAGCTTACACCAAGCGCGGTCAGCGCATTCAGCATGTGCTTAACGTCGTCGCTGTCGAGCAGGTTGGTAAGACGGGTTGTACCTTTAGCCAGAGCAGCCAGCAGCAATGCACGATTGGAAACGCTCTTTGAGCCGGGCAGATTTACCGTGCCGTTGACGCGCGCAATCGGTTGGAGAGTCAGGGAGTCCTGCATGTGAAACGAAATCCTCAAAAAATACAGAGACCTCGCCGTGTGACGAGGTCTGGCATCAGCATCAATGCTGATATCTTAATAATCAGCCGTGACGGCGTTCAAAATCGACCATGAAATCGGTCAGGGCCTTCACACCTTCCAGCGGCATCGCATTATAAATAGAGGCGCGCATACCGCCTACTACACGATGGCCTTTAAGCGCGTGTAATCCCGCCTTAAACGACTCTTCCAGGAACAGCGCATCGAGTGAAGCATCGGCCAGCTGGAAAGGAATGTTCATGCGTGAGCGGTTTTCTGTTGCCACATCATTACGATAGAAGCCACTGTGATCGATTACGCCATAAAGCAGGTCAGATTTTGCCTGATTGATACGATCAATTTCAGCCACACCGCCCTTCTCTTTCAGCCATTTAAACACCAGCCCTGAGAGATACCACGCAAAAGTCGGCGGGGTGTTAAACATCGAATCGTTATCGGCCAGCACTTTGTAATCGAGGATTGAGGGCACAGAGGCGTGTGCCTGACCCAGCAGATCTTCGCGAACGACAACCAGCGTTAATCCGGCCGGGCCCACATTTTTCTGCGCACCCGCATAAATCACACCGTAACGACTCACATCGATAGGGCGTGACAGAATGGTGGATGAGAAATCAGCAACAACGGTTTTACTGCCAAAGTCGGGCTGTTCGTCAATCGCGATGCCATCAATGGTTTCATTCGGGCAGAAATGCAGGTAAGCGGACGTCTCACTCACCTCCCATTCGCTCATTGGCAGGATGGCTCGTTTACCGTCGCGCGTTGTTTTGACATCCAGCGTGCGTGGGGAACAATACTTTTCCGCTTCTTTTATTGCGCTATGCGCCCAGTAACCGCCATCAACATAGTCGGCACTGGTCGCTTTACCCAGGAGATTTCCCGGTACGGCAGCGAACTGCGCACGCGCCCCGCCATGACAGAATAAAACTTTGTAATTCGACGGTATTTTTAGCAGATCACGGAAGTCCTGCTCCGCTTCTTCAGCCACCTGAATAAACTCTTTACTGCGGTGACTGATCTCCATTACAGAGGTACCCAGACCGCGCCAGTTCGTCAGTTCCTGTTCTGCACGACGAAGCACTTCAACCGGTAGCATCGCCGGGCCAGAGCTAAAATTATAAACTTGCGTCATTTCCCCTCACCACTGTCATATCGAACGGTTATGAATAACCATCCGGTTTTATCACTGCATTCTGATAGCTGCAATCATAAATCAGGGAGCGGTCACATTTTCTGAATCTGGCTCGCCGGAGGTTATGTTACCAATGCAAATCTGCACGGAATTTTGTGAGGCTTTATCCAGCGCCATTAATCCGCGTTTGGCCTTAGAGCGAAAGTGATGAAAACTAAGCCGGTAAAGTAAGCCGGTAAAAATGTCCCGCCCTGATAGCGGTCTGTTAGCAAAATCCGTATCATTGCGCGCTTTACGCACCCTATGACAACTGAGAGAGCGGCACTATGACGCAAACATTTATCCCGGGCAAAGATGCCGCACTGGAAGACTCCATTGCGCGTTTCCAGAACAAGCTGCAGGATCTTGGCTTTAACATTGAAGAAGCATCCTGGCTGAATCCTGTCCCCCATGTCTGGTCAGTGCATATCCGCGACCGCGATTGCCCGCTCTGTTTTACCAACGGCAAGGGCGCCAGTAAAAAAGCGGCGCTGGCCTCCGCGCTTGGCGAGTATTTCGAGCGTCTCTCAACTAACTATTTTTTTGCTGACTTCTGGCTGGGAAAAAAGATCGCTAACGGCGATTTTGTTCACTATCCCAATGAAAAATGGTTTGCGTTACCTGATGATGAGTCCTTACCTGAAGGTATTCTGGATCCACGCCTGCGCGCATTTTACGATCCCGATAATGCCCTGACGGCTTCCGGCCTGATCGATCTGCAGTCCGGGAATACTGAACGTGGTATCTGCGCCCTGCCCTTTACCCGTCAGTCCGACCAGCAGACTGTCTATATCCCGATGAATATTATCGGCAACCTCTATGTCTCAAACGGCATGTCGGCAGGTAATACCGCGAATGAAGCGCGTGTTCAGGGGCTGTCTGAAGTGTTTGAGCGCTATATTAAAAACCGCATTATTGCTGAAGCGATCAGCCTGCCTGCGATTCCTGATGACGTGATGCAGCGTTATCCTGAGGTGATCGAGGCCATTGCACGTCTTGAAGCGGAAGGCTTCCCGATTTTCGCTTATGACGCCTCTCTCGGCGGTAAATATCCGGTTATCTGCGTGGTGCTGTTTAACCCAACCAACGGAACCTGTTTTGCCTCATTTGGTGCTCACCCTGATTTCGGTGTGGCGCTGGAGCGTACCGTTACCGAGTTGCTGCAGGGCCGAAGCCTCAAAGATCTGGATGTGTTTACTCCACCGACCTTTGATGACGAAGAAGTGGCTGAGCATGCCAACCTTGAAACACACTTCATCGATTCAAGCGGCCTGATCTCCTGGGATCTGTTTAAAGAAACTGCGGATTATCCTTTTGTCGACTGGTCATTCGCGGGCAGCACCGAACAGGAATTCGCCACGCTGATGGCAATCTTCGCCTCGGAAGATCAGGAAGTCTATATTGCAGACTACGAGCATCTGGGTGTCTATGCCTGCCGCATCATCGTGCCAGGCATGTCTGATATCTATCCGGCAGAAGATCTGTTCCTGGCGAACAACAGCATGGGAGCGGGCATGCGTGAAACCCTGCTGGCCCTGCCTGACAGCAACTGGAATCCGGAAGAGTATCTGGATCTGATTGGACAGCTTGATGATGAAGGCTTTGATGACTTCACCCGCGTTCGTGAGCTGCTGGGTCTGGCGACCGGTAAAGACAATGGCTGGTACACGCTGCGTGTTGGCGAATTAAAAGCGATGCTGGCGCTGGCGGGCGGCGATCTGGATCAGGCATTGATCTGGACAGAATGGACGATGGAGTTTAACAGCTCAATCTTTACGCCAGAGCGCGCTAACTACTATCGTTGCCTGCAGACCCTGCTGTTACTGGCTATGGAAGATGAGCGTGATCCATTGCAGTATCATCACGCTTTCCTGCGGATGTATGGTGAGAGCGCAATGGAAGCAGCCTCCGCCGCGATCAGTGGTGAGAATCCGTTTAACGGCCTTCAGGCTGTTGATGATGAACTGCAGGCCTTCCCGGCCCATCAGTCGCTGCTTGCCGCCTACGAAAAACTGCAAAACGCCAAACGTCACTACTGGAAAAACGCGTAAGCCCTGACGCGTCAGACTGAAAGCAGACGGTTAACCATGGCACTGGATTTATCTGGTGCCATCCTTCCCCACTTTCTCTATGAAACATTAGCTACTTTAAAATTCCTTCCCATTACATCACATCATTTTAATTAACATATAAGCCATTAATTAATAACACAGCCTGAACAAAAAAAGTGGCGCATCACTTTATATTAAAATATTTTTGTATTTTTAAAATAAATTTATTTGATTATATTCAGTTAGTTAACTCATTATTTTCTTATTAATTTGCGACCAGTGGGTTACCACCCTGGCAAACATGATCCATATCAATTACTGACCTATACTCCTTTGTTAGTATTTTTTCAGACAACTTCAGGAGTAAGTTAGTGTGAAAACTGACAACCCTTTTAATCTTTTATTACCCGCCGCGATGGCGAAAGTGGCCGAAGACGCGGGTATCTATAAAGCAACCAAACATCCTTTTACGACCTTCTTTCTGGCAATAAACGCCGGCGTATTTATCTCAATCGCATTCGTTTTTTATATTACAGCAACCACCGGTAGCGGCGCGATGCCCTATGGCATAGCCAAACTGATTGGAGGTATCTGCTTTTCACTTGGCTTAATGCTGGTCGTGGTATGTGGTGCTGACCTTTTTACCTCTACTGTATTAATCGTTGTCGCCAAAGCCAGTGGCCGTATCAGCTGGGGCCAGCTGGCCCGCAACTGGATTAACGTCTACGCCGGTAACCTTGCAGGTGCACTCTTCTTTGTCGCCCTGATGTGGTTTGCCGGACAGCACATGGTCGCGAATGGTGCCTGGGGATTGAATGTCCTGCAAACCGCCGACCACAAGATGCATCACACCTTCATAGAGGCGGTTTGTCTGGGTACATTGGCCAATCTGCTGGTCTGTCTCGCCGTCTGGATGAGTTACTCAGGCCGCACCCTGACCGATAAGCTGGTCGTGATGATTCTGCCTGTTGCGATGTTTGTCGCAAGCGGTTTCGAACACAGTATCGCCAACATGTTTCTTATACCCTATGCCATTGCTATTCGTGACTTCGCGACACCTGAATTCTGGCAGGCAGCTGGCACCACAGCGGCACAGTTTCACTCGCTGACCCTCAGTAACTTTATTATCGACAACCTGATTCCCGTGACCATCGGAAACATTATCGGCGGCGGCGTTCTGGTTGGGTTGACCTACTGGGTTATCTATCTCCGTAAAGGTGACCAGGTTCATTAACCGCATTTTTGACGGCACAGGAAGTTGGCTGTGCCCGACCGTAAAGTCTCCTCATATAAGGCAGGTATATTATGACCGAACTTAATGCAAAACTGGCTTCAGCATGGGAAGGATTTGCTGAAGGCGAATGGCAGAATAGCGTCAATGTGCGCGACTTCATTCAGAAAAACTACACCCCATATGAAGGTGACGAGTCATTCCTGGCGGGTGCCACCGAAGCGACCACCAAACTGTGGGAAAGCGTGCTGGAAGGCATCAAAATTGAGAACCGCACCCACGCGCCAGTCGACTTCGACACCGATCTCGCCTCAACCATCACCTCGCACGACGCGGGTTACATCATTAAGCCACTGGAAAAAATTGTTGGTCTGCAGACCGAAGCGCCATTAAAACGCGCCATCATTCCTTATGGCGGCATCAAAATGGTCGAAGGGTCATGCAAAGTGTATGGCCGTGAACTCGACCCTTCACTGAAAAAAATCTTCACCGAATACCGCAAAACGCACAACCAGGGCGTGTTCGATGTTTATACCCCGGACATTTTGCGCTGCCGTAAATCAGGTATCCTGACCGGCCTTCCTGATGCTTATGGCCGTGGCCGTATTATCGGTGACTATCGTCGTGTGGCGCTGTACGGCATCGATTTCCTGATGGCAGATAAATTCGCTCAGTTTGCCTCACTGCAGGAAGATTTAGAGAATGGCGTTAATCTGGAAGCGACTATTCGTCTGCGTGAAGAGATTTCTGACCAGCATCATGCGCTGGCCCAGATTAAAGAGATGGCAGCAAAATATGGCCATGACATCTCCGGTCCGGCTACCAATGCGGTTGAAGCAGTCCAGTGGACTTACTATGGCTACCTGGCTGCAGTTAAATCACAAAACGGTGCTGCCATGTCATTTGGCCGCGTCTCAACCTTCCTTGATGTTTACATCGAACGTGACCTTAAAGCCGGTAAACTGACTGAAGAGCAGGCTCAGGAACTGATTGACCATCTGGTGATGAAACTGCGCATGGTTCGCTTCCTGCGCACACCTGAATATGATGAGCTGTTCTCAGGTGACCCAATCTGGGCAACGGAATCCCTGGCAGGTATGGGCGTTGATGGCCGTACTCTGGTCTCAAAAAGTACGTTCCGCTTCCTGAATACCCTCTACACCATGGGTCCTTCACCTGAGCCGAACATGACCATCCTGTGGTCAGAAAAACTGCCGATTAATTTCAAAAAATATGCCGCTAAAGTCTCTATCGATACCTCATCTTTGCAGTATGAGAACGATGACCTGATGCGTGCTGATTTCGACAATGATGACTACGCAATCGCCTGCTGCGTGAGCCCGATGATTGTCGGCAAACAAATGCAGTTCTTTGGCGCACGTGCCAACCTGGCGAAAACGCTGCTCTACGCAATCAACGGCGGCGTGGATGAAAAGCTGAAAATGCAGGTTGGACCGAAAGGCGACAAAATCAGCGACGACGTACTGGATTTCGACACCGTCATGGAGCGTATGGATCACTTCATGGACTGGCTGGCAAAACAGTATGTGACTTCGCTGAACATCATTCACTACATGCATGATAAATACAGCTACGAAGCGGCACTGATGGCCTTACATGATCGGGATGTCTACCGCACCATGGCCTGTGGTATCGCGGGTCTCTCCGTCGCTGCGGATTCACTTTCAGCCATTAAATATGCCAAAGTGAAACCAATTCGTGACGAAGATGGTCTGGCCATCGACTTCGATATTGAAGGCGAATATCCGCAGTTCGGTAACAACGACTCACGGGTAGATGACCTGGCCTGCGATCTGGTTGAACGCTTCATGAAGAAAATTCAGCAGCTGAACACCTATCGTAATGCCGTGCCGACGCAGTCTGTTCTGACCATTACTTCGAACGTGGTATATGGTAAGAAAACCGGTAACACACCAGATGGACGTCGCGCTGGCGCACCGTTTGGACCAGGTGCTAACCCGATGCATGGTCGTGACCAGAAAGGTGCAGTTGCCTCACTGACTTCCGTCGCGAAACTGCCGTTTGCCTACGCGAAAGATGGTATCTCTTATACCTTCTCAATCGTACCAAACGCGCTGGGTAAAGATGATAACGTGCGGAAAACCAACCTTGCCGGTCTGATGGATGGTTACTTCCATCACGAAGCCAGCATCGAAGGCGGTCAGCACCTCAACGTTAACGTTATGAACCGTGAAATGCTGCTGGATGCGATGGAACATCCAGAGAAATATCCGCAACTGACCATTCGCGTTTCCGGTTACGCTGTGCGCTTTAACTCACTGACTAAAGAGCAGCAGCAGGATGTGATTACCCGAACCTTCACTAAGTCACTGTAATTACTGCTCTACCTGATAAAAAAGGCTCCTCGCGGAGCCTTTTAATTAAAAGTCTGTTCTGGTGGTCATCTCCATCAAGGTTCCCACCAGAATCGATTTCCTGCCCTGAGCGCAACAGAGATTGCGCCGTCTGTCCCGGCAGACTTACTGGAGAAAACATCGCAATGTCAGTTAACGGTCGTATCCACTCATTTGAATCCTGCGGCACCGTCGATGGTCCCGGTATCCGTTTTATCACCTTCTTCCAGGGCTGCCTGATGCGCTGCCTCTACTGTCACAACCGCGACACCTGGGATACGCACGGGGGCAAAGAGATCAGCGTCGAAGCGCTGATGGCGGATGTACTCTCCTATCGCCATTTTATGAACGCCTCTGGTGGCGGCGTCACGGCCTCAGGCGGTGAAGCCATTCTTCAGGCTGAATTTGTGCGCGACTGGTTCCGTGCCTGTAAGGCCGAAGGTATTCATACCTGTCTCGACACCAACGGCTTCGTACGCCGCTATGATCCGGTGATCGATGAACTGCTCGACGTTACCGACTTAGTGATGCTCGACCTGAAACAGATGAATGATGATGTGCATCAGATTCTGGTGGGTGTCTCTAATCACCGTACGCTGGACTTTGCCCGTTACCTGCAGAAAAAAGGCAAACGGACATGGATCCGTTTTGTCGTGGTGCCCGGCTATTCCGACGATGATGACACCGCGCATCGCTTGGGTGAATTCACGCGTGACATGGAGAACGTTGAGAAGATTGAATTGCTGCCCTATCATGAGCTGGGTAAGCATAAATGGATTGCGATGGGTGAAGAGTACAAGCTGGACGGGGTGAAGCCACCGAGCAAAGAGACAATGGATCGCGTGAAAAACATTCTCGCCAGCTATGGCCACGAAGTGATGTACTGAAGAATCTGCCACAAAAAAAGGGAGCTTAACGCTCCCTTTTTGCTGTTCAGCGATCAGGCATGTGCCACTGGCGTAGCCTGATGATTCGCTTTGCGCAGCAGCATCACCAGATAAATCAGCGCCACAGCAGCGATCATCACGAACAGCAGCTGGTCAGAATAATTCTGCATCAGAACAGAGGTCATTGCCGGTCCAGCCAGACTGCCCACGGTATAACTCATCAGCAGTGCCTGATTCATCGCTACCAGTTCATGATGTGCGACCGTCTCGCAAGCCCAGGACATCGCCACCGGATAGAGTGTGAAGCCTGCCAGCCCCAGAACAAATAGCGCTGGTGCCATCGCGGCATTGGTTAACATGGCCATCGCACCCAGGATAACCACAAAGACCTGAACTCGCAGCACCAGCATGCGACCAAAACGATCGGCCAGACGGCCAATGGGCCACTGGCCCACAATGCCTGCGCTGACCAGCAACGCCATCCAGTAACCCACATTGGCATCACTCATTCCCTGATGTGACAGGTAAAGCGGCATCAGGCCATAAAGCGAGCCCAGAAGGATGCCAGAGATAATGCAGCCATTGATGCCCAGACGTGAGCTACGGCGACGCAGCATCGGCCAGATGCGGGCCGGAGCGGCTTCTGTCGCTTCACCGCTGGCGGAGACGCGAGTAAAGACCAGTGGCAGCACGGCGCAGAAGACCAGCGACGTCACCCACGGAATCACGCTGAGTAATTCCGTAGACAGTTTGCTGACCAGCAACTGGCCTGTCACGGTGCCGATGTAATAGACAACCATATAGGCCGCCAGCAGCTGTCCCCGATTACGTACCGTTCCGCTGCACAGAAGTGCGCTCTCGACCACCACCCACATCAGCGCACAGCCGACACCGGCGATGAAACGCATTGAACTCCATGCCCAGAAACCCGACATCATCGCCAGGCACAGAGTCGCGACGGCAAACATCAAGGTAGCCAGGTAGTAGCTGCGGTTGAAGCCGTAATGCCTGATTAACCAGCCAGCCAGCAGAGTCCCTGCGAGGTTACCGGTGTAATAGGAGGAGCTTACGATGCCCACCTGCCAGGTTGTCAGTAAGTCATGCGTCAGCCACAGTGGAACGAGCGTATTCAGCACGGCAATTGCGACAGTCATTAACATCAGGCCGCAAAGCAGCAATATCACGGGGCGTGACCAGGTTGACATAGGGGATAGAAACCAGAGCAAATGAAGGAAATTGCGCGCAGTTTGCCACTGGCCTTTTTAAAGTCAATGGGCGAATTTTAACGGCAGCACATTTTGCTGTGCGACAATTTAATTTACTAATCTTCAGTGGGTTACATTCGTAAGAAGCGGCAGGTCGCTAAATGCTATCTCTATGAAAAATTAGGTTTTTAGCCATTCCGGCCTGGCTGGTATCGATAACGTTTATTTGTGATTAAAATGAGGCCTGACAGAACAGTTTTTCCGGAGCAATAACATAAAAAAACCCGGCCATGGCCGGGTTCAGAGAGTTACTGTTGCTTAGCCGATAATTTCGACGCCATTCATATAGGGGCGTAAAACCTCAGGCACAGTGATGCGGCCATCTTCCTGCTGATAATTTTCCAGCACCGCCACCAGGGTACGGCCTACGGCCAGCCCTGAGCCATTCAGGGTATGAACCAGACGCGGTTTCTTATCCTGTTTGTTGCGGCAACGCGCCTGCATACGACGCGCCTGGAAATCACCCATGTTGGAACAGGATGAAATTTCACGATAGGTATTCTGCGCCGGTAGCCAGACTTCCAGATCGTAAGTTTTAGTCGATCCAAAGCCCATATCGCCGGTGCAGAGTAAAACCTTACGATATGGCAGGTTCAGCAGCTGCAGCACTTTCTCAGCGTGACCGGTCAGCTCTTCCAGGGCATCCATTGACTGCTCCGGCGTGACGATCTGCACCATCTCAACTTTGTCGAACTGGTGCATACGGATCAGGCCACGCGTGTCACGACCGTAAGAACCCGCTTCAGAACGGAAGCACGGCGTATGCGCAGTCAGTTTAACCGGCAGGCTATCCTCTTCGAGGATCTCATCACGCACCAGGTTAGTCAGCGGCACTTCCGCAGTAGGAATTAACGCATAGTTGCTGCTGTCTGACTCCTCTTCCAGCGGACGGGTGTGGAACAGGTCTTCGCCAAACTTAGGCAGCTGTCCGGTACCGTAAAGCGTTTCGTGGTTAACCAGATAAGGCACGTAGGTTTCAAGGTAGCCATGCTGCTCGGTGTGCAGGTCAATCATAAACTGACTCAGTGCACGGTGCAGGCGGGCAATCTGCCCCTGCATGACCACAAAGCGTGAACCGGTCAGTTTCACGGCAGACGCAAAATCCAGGCCTTTAGCCGCTTCACCCAGCTCAACGTGATCTTTAACCGGGAAGCTGAACTCGCGCGGGGTACCCCAGCGGCTCACTTCCTGGTTTTCGCTGTCATCTTTGCCCAGCGGCACTTCATCGGCCGGAATGTTCGGCAGTGCCAGTGAGAAGTCACGGATTTGATTCTGCAGTTCATCCAGTTCTGCTTTTGCGGCATCCAGGCGTTCGCCCAGCGCGTTCACTTCCTGACGCAGCGGCTCGATGTCTTCCCCACGTGCTTTGGCCTGACCGATGGATTTGGATCGGGAGTTACGCTCTGCCTGCAGATTTTCTGTTTCCACCTGCAGCACTTTGCGACGCTCTTCAAGCGAACGCAGCGTTTCCACATCCAGTTTGTATCCCCGGCGTGCCAGTTTTTCTGCGACTGCGTCTGGCTCGTTACGCAGCAGATTGGGATCGAGCATGCTTATCCTGTGTATAAAAAGTTGGTTGAAAGAAGGGACGCATTCCAGCGGAATGCGTTGAAAACATTGCCCACATTACCGTAACGTCTGTTTCAGCGGTAGCGTTTTGTCGGGCTATTTTGATCCTGCTCAGCCAGCCAGCTTAGCTTTTCACCAATCTTGCCTTCAAGCCCGCGCTGGGTTGGGGTGTAATAGCGCGCGCTGGCCAGTTCCTGCGGAAAATAGACTTCACCCGCGGCATAGGCGTTGGTTTCATCATGGGCATAACGGTACTCTTTACCCAGGCCCATCTCTTTCATCAGCTTAGTCGGGGCATTGCGCAGATGTTCCGGCACATCGTAATCGGGATGGTCGCGCGCATCACGCATTGCGGCTTTAAACGCGTTGTAGACCGCATTACTTTTAGGCGCGCAAGCCAGATAAACAATGGCCTGGGCAATCGCACGCTCCCCTTCTGCCGGACCGACGCGCGTGAAGCAATCCCAGGCCGCAATCGCCACCTGCATACCGCGCGGATCGGCGTTGCCGACATCTTCGGAGGCGATTGCCAGCAACCGACGAGCCACATAGAGCGGATCGCCGCCCGCAGTGATAATGCGCGCATACCAGTAGAGCGCCGCATCCGGTGCGGAGCCGCGTACCGATTTGTGCAGTGCAGAAATCAGATCGTAAAAACGATCGCCTTTATTATCAAACCGCGCGGATCGCTCACCAGAGACTTCGTTAAGCAGCTGCGGCGTCAGTTCTCGCTGACCTGATGCGGTGATTTCGGCCATATCAGCCATCATCTCCAGCGTGTTCAGCGCCCGACGTGCATCACCATTAACCAGTTCAGCGATCATCCTGCGTGTGTTGTCCGGCAGCACGATGTCACTGTCCCCATAACCTCGCGCTTTATCCTGCATCGCCTGATCCAGCACCTGCTCAATATCTTCCAGGGTTAGTGATTTCAGCAGGTAAACGCGGGCGCGTGACAACAACGCAGAGTTAAGTTCAAAAGAGGGGTTTTCGGTGGTCGCACCAATAAAGGTAATGGTGCCATCTTCGATATGGGGCAGAAAGGCATCCTGCTGGCTCTTGTTGAACCGATGGACCTCGTCCACAAACAGGATCGTGCGCCGCCCGGCATGTTTATTCTGACGGGCCCGCTCAATCGCCTCACGGATCTCTTTTACGCCGGAGGTGACGGCCGAAATACGCTCCACATCGGCGTTACCGTAATGGGCAATGATCTCAGCCAGCGTGGTCTTGCCGGTCCCGGGAGGTCCCCACAGGATCATTGAATGCAGGTGCCCTGCTTCAATCGCGCGCGGCAGAGGTTTGCCTGCGCCCAGCAGATGCTGCTGACCAATGTACTGTTTCAATGTTTCTGGCCGCATACGCGCGGCCAGAGGTTTGAAATTTTCGGTGGAAAAATCCAGGGACAGGTTACTCACCGTGACCTCACTGACGTTGGTCGTCCACCGTCACGCCTTTTGGCGGTGTGAACGTGAATTTATCCGGGCTGATAGCGCCATTCTGCTGGCTTTTCAGCTGGTAATCGCTGCGCTGGCCATCCTGCTCGATAGCACTGAAGCGGTTGATGGTCCCGCTGGACGTCACCTGGATGGTGAACTGTTTCAGGTTGCCGTCGCTGTTCTTAGGTGTCAGTTCAAAATTGTCACCCTGCTGTTTGATATTGTACTGCTTCCAGTCATTTGACTGGTTGCGGGCAATCAGCATAAAGGGCGTGTTGCTGGTCGCATTCTGCAACAGGCTGACTGTCGCCTGCTCAACAAACGGGTTGTAGAACCACAGCGATTTACCGTCGGAGATGATGATGCTTTCGTCCGGCGCGGTCATGTGCCAGTTAAACAGGCTGGGACGTTTTACCCACAATTCGCCTTCGCCGTCCTGCACATTCGCGCCGCTGCTGTCGGTCACTTTTTGGGTGAAGCTGGCGTGGAAGCTGCTGACCTTGTTCAGGCGCTGTTGCAGATCACTGGAAGCATCAGCCAGAACGCTGGCTGAAGAAAAGGTGGCCAACAGGCCCAGAGCGATTACGCGTAATTTCATCTGCTTCAATTCCTTATTTAAACGTTCCCATCGATAACTGCATTAAGCCTGGCCGCCGTTCCGCCATCAGAACAGAGGAAAAAACCGAAAGCTGATTCAGATATGGGGTTTAACCGCATAAAAACAATGAGCCAGTCGGAACTGGCTCATTGCGTTGTGTTTCAAAACATTTAGCCACTACATATCGTGTGGCGGTGGCGACAGCACTTCACGGTTACCATTGTGTCCTGGTGCAGAAACGATGCCCTGCGCTTCCATCTGTTCAATGATACGTGCCGCGCGGTTATAGCCGATGCGGAACTGACGCTGAACGCCTGAAATCGACGCACGGCGCTTATCGACCACAAAACCGACCGCCTGATCGAACAGCGGATCGAGCTCTTCATCACTGTCGATGCCACCGGCATTTTCGCTCTCTTCGCCCGCCGTAATGCTGTCGATATATTGCGGACGACCACGCGCTTTCCAGTCCTGAACCACTGCATGCACTTCCTGGTCACGAACAAACGCACCGTGAACACGAATCGGCAGCGAGGAGTTCGGCGGCATGTAGAGCATGTCACCCATACCCAGCAATGACTCCGCGCCGCCCTGATCGAGAATGGTACGTGAATCAATTTTGCTGGAAACGGTAAAGGCGATACGCGTCGGAATGTTCGCTTTGATCAGACCGGTAATGACATCCACGGATGGACGCTGTGTCGCTAGTACCAGATGGATGCCGGCAGCACGGGCTTTCTGTGCCAGGCGGGCAATCAGCTCTTCCACCTTTTTACCGACTGCCATGATCAGGTCAGCAAACTCATCGACCATCACAACGATATAAGGCAGCTTCTCCAGAACCGGCGGCGTCATATCCATGCTGTCGCCCGGCTTCCAGAACGGATCGGGAATCGGACGACCCATCGCTTCGGCCTGTTCCACTTTTTCGTTGTAGCCCGCCAGATTACGCACGCCCAGCGCCGACATCAGCTTGTAGCGACGCTCCATTTCACCGACGCTCCAGCGCAGCGCATTGGCAGCATCCTTCATGTCTGTGACCACTTCGGTCAGCAGATGCGGAATACCTTCATAGACCGACAGCTCAAGCATTTTCGGGTCGATCATGATGAAGCGAACTTCTTCCGGCGTCGCCTTATACAGCATGCTGATAATCATGGCGTTCACGCCCACAGATTTACCGGAACCGGTGGTACCGGCGACAAGTAAGTGTGGCATTTTCGCCAGATCGGCCACCACCGGCTGACCGGCAATATCTTTACCCAGCACGACGGCCAGCGGTGAAGGGTTGTCGCGGAATTTAGGGCAATCCAGCACTTCACGCAGATAGACGGTCTGACGATGCTTGTTTGGCAGTTCCAGACCCACGTAGGGTTTGCCTGGGATCACTTCCACCACACGAACCGCTACCGTCGACAGCGAACGCGCCAGATCGCGGGACAGATTGGAGATACGCGCCGCTTTAACGCCCGGCGCCAGGTCAAGTTCGAAACGGGTAATAACCGGGCCAGGCGAGATACCGACCACCTCCGCTTTGACGCGATAATCGCCTAAGCGCGACTCCACCAGACGGGCAGTCTGCTCCAGCGAGAACATATCAACCGGCTCTTCCTCTTCAGGCGGTGCGGTCAGCAGATCCAGCGAAGGCAGTGGCGTGGAAGGTTTCTCCAGCGGCTGCTCATGGCGCATCAGGAACGGATGAATCAGGCTGTCATGCAGTGAAGGTTTCGCCTCTTCCACCGGCTGAACCGGCGCTGCCGTGCCATAGCCAGGCGCAGAGTACGCCGGAGCCTGAGGAGCCGCAGGGGTACCATAAGCGGGTGCAGAGGTTGCCGCAGGTGCAGCATAGTCAGGTTCAGACGGTGCTGCCGGGGCGCTATAGGCAGGCTCTGCCGGGGCAAAGCTGGCTGGTGCAGGAACATGAGCCGGAGCCTGAGGTCTTGAAACCTCACTCACCTGCTGCCAGGGTTCGTGTGAAACCGCTGGAGCTTCAGGTTCTGGCGTCGCCGCAATGGTAAACAGCGGTTCAGAAGGACCGTCATCCACCAGATCTTTCATCGGTGAAAAATCAAACGCTGAGGCGGTATCAATATTGAATACCGGCTCTTTTTTCACTTCTGGCTCATAGCGCTGCTGTTGCTGCTCGGCGAACTGACGGGCCAGTGCATCCTGCTGCTGTGCATCCTGTTCATCTTCCTCGTCCTGCTGCCAGCTGGTGCCGTAACGCTGTTGCTGTTCAGACTGGAAAGCCTGTCGCAGTTCAGCCTGCTGCAGCGCCTCTTCAGCATCCGGAGCAGAGGAAACAGAGCCAGCACTAACCGGTTCGGTCTCTTCCGTTTTCGCTTTCTCTTCTGCCATGCGCTGAGAAGGCAGCTTAATGCCATAAGAGGCCAGCTCACGACGGGTTGGCAGTTTTACCGGGTTAGGACGCGGCAGTGCCGGGCCGATACCTTGTTTAACCTGCGGATTGAGATTGGTTTCAGGGGCTAAATCAAAAACAGGCGCAGTACGCGTTGTTGCCTGGGCTGCCGTTGCAGCGGCTGCCGCTGCCGCCGATGCCGCAGGGATGGCTGACGTATCCCGCCAGTTACCCATTTTAGGTTCATCATCGTCGTAAGCACTGAACGACGGCGTAGCCGGAGCGTCGTCTGGCATTTCAAAATGATAAAGCGGTGGTGAGTCTGCGGGTGCAGAAGCACTCTGCGCCGGGGAATTCGCCACACTCTGCGGAGCTGGCGCGCTCTGTGCGTACGCAGGCGCAGGTTGTGCAGACGGCGATGCAGGGATGGATGTCGCTGACGCGGCAGGCGCCGAAGCTGTAACCGCAGCAGCAGGTGCAGCGACAGATGCTGGCGTCACCGTGGCTGCAGGGGCGAGGGTCACCTCAGCGGCTTCAGCGGTGGCCGCGACTGCCGCACTGGTGGCTGCTGCAGCTTTAGCCAGCAGCGGATCCTGTTGTGACGCCGCAGGCTCAGCAGCTGCACGTGGGGCAGAAAGCAGCACATCATCATCCTGATCGGCGGCATGAAGCTCAGGCACATCCGCGTATTCACGCGCGTCCCGCTCGTCATCCTCTTCCTGCCAGGGTTCATCGTGACGAGAGCGGTTGCTTGCAAACGTCAGTACGCCCATGACTACGCCACCAATTCTTTCTGCAATGGTGAGCCATGACCAGCCGGTGTAAAGGGTAATGCCCGCCGCCCAGACGCAGAGTAGCATCAGCGTGCCGCCAGCCGGACTGAACCAGGGTGCAATAGCATTACTGACCAGGCTGCCGATCACGCCGCCCGAGGCAAAGTACCAGATATCATCGGCGTTCAGCGCCGCCATACCACAGGTCGTCACCACCAGCGCGAGGACGCCAATTAAGCGCAGCCCGACGGCAAAGTAGTCAAAGTAGTCCTGGCTGTCGCGCTGACGGAAAGCAATCCAGCACAGACCCAGGATGACGGGCGGAATGGCATACGCCATCACACCAAAGATGAAGAGTAAGGTGTCAGCCAGCCAGGCACCGACGCTGCCGCCGATATTATGGATAGGTTCATGCCAGGCCGTTTGCGACCAGCTCGGGTCGGAAGGGTTAAAACTGACCAGAGAAACCATCAGGTAGATGGCAAACAGCGCCACCAGAATGAGCATCGCTTCCAGCAGACGACGTCCACTGCTCATCGATTGTAACGAAACGTCTTTATCTTCTGTATATTCCTGGCTCAAGAGGACTCTCCAGGTGCCTGTAAAGTAAGAAGCAACAGCGCCGGGCGAGCCCGACGCTGATCCTGTATGAATGCACAGGAGTGTACCGAAATCTCACAGGTTTTGCACCTGCCCCGCATCAGCGAGTTTTGATCACCAGCCGATTGCTCTGTTTAACCTCTTCCATCACCACATACGTACGCGTGTCGTTTACGCCCGGCAGGCGCAACAGGGTTTCACCCAGCAGCTTACGGTAGGCTGACATATCAGGTACGCGCGTTTTCAGCAGGTAGTCGAAATCGCCGGAAACGAGGTGACACTCTTGAGTTTCCTCAAGTTTTTGCACAGCGGCGTTAAATTGCTCAAACACATCCGGTGCACCACGATTCAGAGTAATCTCAACGAATACCAGCAGCGACGCATCCAGATAGTGCGGGTTCAACTGCGCGGTGTAGCCAAGAATAAATCCCTGACGTTCGAGACGACGCACGCGCTCAAGACATGGCGTAGGCGATAAGCCTACGCGTTTGGAAAGCTCTACGTTTGAAATGCGACCATCTTTCTGAAGTTCATTCAGAATGTTCCTGTCAATTCTGTCGAGGTCTTTCCCGGGGCGTTTCTTATTGTCTACCATTATTATTGTCTCTCTTAATTCCTTCCCTTTACCTGCCACGCCCTGAAAACGCTCATTGTTCGGGGCATTTCTGAAGTGAGCTAACAGAGCCTGTGTTCTGACACCTATCGATATGACGCATGTTGTCTGTCCACATCATGCGTCATTATCCATATCAGGCTGCTTTTATTCGGCGTTACGTGCAAAACGGGCGATGAAAACCTGTTTTGTTCCGATAAATGTTATTCGCTTCTGATAATGTTTTCGCAAAAGCGCAGGCGATTGTCAAAGTAAAATCACCAAATTCAGGACAAGATGCCAGACAGTCCGCTGGGTATCTGTTTTTAAATGACTATTTTTCCACTATTGCACCCCTCTAACCCGAGTTTTGCCCCCTTTTGGCGCATTGGCCAGGCAAAACCGTCGCTCATCGTCTACGCCGTTTGCAGCTATCGTTAACAAAATTGCCTAAGCCTTGTCATTGTCGCCGGATATTCCCTACAATCGCAGGCTATGTCAGCCGAATGAAACTGAGGAACGCATGAGTACGGCCAAACACAGTAAGTTACTCATTCTGGGCTCCGGCCCAGCGGGTTATACCGCAGCCGTTTATGCTGCACGCGCCAACCTGAACCCGGTACTGATCACGGGTCTGGAAAAAGGCGGACAGCTGACCACTACCACCGAGGTAGAGAACTGGCCGGGCGACCCGCACGATCTGACAGGTCCATCGCTGATGGAGCGGATGCATGAGCATGCCGAAAAATTTAATACTGAGATCATTTTCGATCACATTCACACCGTCGATTTGCAGAACCGTCCGTTCCGCCTCACGGGTGACAGCGGCGAATACACGGCAGATGCCCTGATCATCGCCACCGGTGCGTCAGCGCGCTACCTCGGTCTGCCTTCCGAAGAGGCCTTTAAAGGCAAAGGCGTCTCTGCCTGTGCAACCTGTGACGGCTTCTTCTATCGCAACCAGAAAGTCGCGGTGATTGGCGGTGGCAACACGGCTGTGGAAGAGGCGCTCTACCTGGCGAATATTGCGGCTGAAGTGCACCTTATTCACCGTCGTGACAGCTTCCGCGCAGAGAAGATCCTGATCGACCGCCTGATGGAAAAAGTGCGCAATGGCAATATCGTGCTGCACACCCATCGCACGCTGGAAGAAGTGGTGGGCGATCAGATGGGTGTCACTGGTCTGACGCTGCGTTCTACCCAGAACAGTGATGAGACAGAAGCGCTGGAGGTGGCGGGTCTTTTTGTTGCTATCGGACACAGCCCGAATACGGCCATTTTTGAGGGTCAGCTGGCGCTGGAGAACGGTTACATCAAAGTTCAGTCAGGTCTGCACGGCAACGCCACTCAGACCAGCATCCCTGGCGTCTTTGCGGCAGGCGATGTGATGGACCATATCTATCGTCAGGCGATTACCTCTGCCGGCACCGGCTGTATGGCCGCGTTAGACGCTGAGCGCTTTCTTGACGGACTGGTTAAAAACGATCAGTAAGTTGTTAACCCTCTGATCTCAAATGTTCCAGGCGACGGTTTTTCCGTCGCCTTTTTTATTGCTCTCATGCTAGATTCTTGCGCCTGAAGAGATGGAAATGTCTTTCCATTTTCACCCGTCATCGACATTCATCATGGTCTCGCATGGACAAATCGCGGCAGCAGCATCTTACCCGCTGGCTTCGTCAGCAACGTCATTTCGCCGGTCGCTGGTTGCGACTCAACACCCTGCTGGGCATGGCAAGTGCACTTCTGATCATTGCTCAGGCGGGTTTACTGGCCTCGCTGCTGCAGGCTCTGATTGTTGACCAGCGGCCGCGTGAATCTCTGACAGTCAGTATCCTGCTGTTACTGCTCTGCTTTGTGCTCCGCGCCCTGATTAACTATGCCCGTGAACTGACCGGTTATCGTGCCGGACAGGCTATCCGTCAGGCTTTACGTCAGCAGGTATTAGATCGGTTATCTGATCTGGGGCCGGCTTGGATTCAGGGAAAGCCAGCCGGCAGCTGGGCGACGCTGCTGCTGGAGCAGATCGAAGAGATGCAGGAGTATTACGCGCGCTATCTGCCGCAGATGACCCTGGCGGTGCTGATCCCCTGCTGCATTCTGCTGACTATTTTTCCGCTCAACTGGACGGCGGGTCTGATCCTGTTTGCCACCGCGCCACTGATTCCGCTGTTTATGGCGCTGGTCGGGATGGGTGCGGCCGAGGCCAACCGCCGGAACTTCCTGGTGCTGGCCCGCCTGAGCGGTAACTTTCTCGACCGCCTGCGCGGCAGAGAGACGCTGCGGCTGTTTCATCGTGGCGCAGCGGAGCAGCAGGCGGTTGCCGCCGCCACCACCGATTTTCGCCAGCGCACCATGGAAGTGCTGCGCTTAGCCTTTCTCTCCTCTGCCGTGCTGGAGTTTTTTGCCTCGCTGGCGATTGCCGTGGTGGCCGTCTACTTTGGTTTCTCCTATCTGGGCGAATTGCATTTTGGTGATTACGGCCAGGGCGTGACGCTGTTTGCCGGCTTTCTGGTGCTGATCCTCGCCCCGGAGTTTTTCCAGCCACTGCGCGATCTCGGCGCTTTCTATCACGCCAAAGCCCAGGCTGTAGGCGGTGCCGATGCCCTTGAAGCCTTTATGCAGGCGACGCCTGCCACCGCGCCGCAGGAAGGCCAGTTGCCCTTCACTGCCGATCGCTCAATCGCACTTACCGCCGAAGATCTGCGTGTCTGTGCGCCTGATGGTCAGGTGTTGTGCGGCCCGCTCTCTTTTACTGTCGCCCCTGGCGAACAGATTGCACTGGTCGGTCAAAGCGGGGCCGGTAAAACGGCCCTGATGAACGCCCTGCTCGGTTTTCTGCCTTATCAGGGTTCGCTGAAAGCGAATGGCGTTGAACTTCGCGATATACGACGGA
Organism: Pantoea sp. EKM20T; assembly: GCF_011800485.1. Taxonomy (NCBI): domain Bacteria; kingdom Pseudomonadati; phylum Pseudomonadota; class Gammaproteobacteria; order Enterobacterales; family Erwiniaceae; genus Pantoea; species Pantoea sp. EKM20T. The sequence continues at coordinate 152,084 of NZ_JAALFW010000001.1, forward strand.
GTGACTGGCATCAGCAGCTCAGTTGGGTAGGACAGAATCCTCAGTTACCGGCCGCCACCTTGCGCGACAATATCGTGATGAATGCGGCCTGGGATGACGAGCGTTTTGCAGCACTGCTGGAGTCGTGCGGCATTAATGAGTTCCTGCCTCGTCTGCCCGAGGGCATTGACACCCTGCCAGGCGATGGCGGTAATCAGCTGTCGGTGGGTCAGGCGCAGCGGGTCGCGGTCGCGCGCGCACTCTATAAATCCTCGCATTTTTTGCTGCTCGATGAACCCGCAGCCAGCCTGGATGCGCTCAGTGAACGTCATGTGATGCTGGCACTTAACCAGGCGGCAGCCCGCCAGACCACGCTGATGATAACTCATCAGATTGATACGCTAAGTCACTGGCAGACCCTCTGGGTAATGGAAGCCGGTAAGCTGGTGCAACAGGGTAACTGGCAGCAGCTGTCGCAACAGCCGGGTGCGTTCAGTGAGATGCTGAAGCATCGTCAACAGGAGATTCGCTGATGTCCGCCTTGCGTCCTTTTCTTCGTCTCTGGCTGCGCCACCCTTATCGCCTGGTGCTGGGCATCGTGCTGGCGATTGTTACCCTGCTGGCCAGCATCGGCCTGCTGACGCTTTCAGGCTGGTTTCTGGCCGCCTCGTCAGTGGCAGGCGTAGCCGGTCTCTATACCTTCAACTATATGCTGCCTGCGGCAGGCGTACGTGGCGCCGCCATCATTCGCACTGCCGCACGCTATGCTGAACGGCTGGTCAGCCACGATGCAACATTCAGGGTTCTTCAGCATCTGCGTGTCCACACCTTCAGCCGCCTGATGGCCCTTTCGCCAGGCCAGCTTTCGCGGTTCCGGCAGGCGGACCTGCTCAACCGCTTCGTGGCCGATGTCGATACGCTGGATCACCTCTATCTGCGCGTCATCTCGCCGCTGATCGGCGCACTGGTGGTGATTGTCGTGGTTACCCTCGGAATGAGCTTCATCGATCTTCAGCTGGCACTGACGCTGGGCGGCATCATGCTGAGTACGCTGGTGGTGATGCCAGCGCTGTTTTACCGTCTGGGATCGCCCGCAGGCGGCGCGATTGCCCGTGGGCGCGCCCGCTGGCGCTTACAGCTGATGCAGTGGCTGGCGGCTCAGGCTGAACTCACCCTGTACGGTGCCTCGCGGGACTGGCGTCAGCAACTTGATGAAGATGAACAGCGCTGGCAGCAGGCTCAGAGCCAGCAACAGCGCTTGCAGGCTGCGGCACAGAGCCTGCTGCTGCTGATCAGCGGCGTAACCGTCACACTGTTGCTCTGGCTCAGTGCGGCGACAATCAGCCAGCAGCAGTTGCCCGGCTCGCTGATTGCCCTGGTGGTGTTTTGCGCGCTGGCTGCTTTCGAGGCGCTGGCACCGGTTGCAGGGGCCTTTCTGCCCATGTCGCAGGTGATAAATGCCGCTCAGCGGGTCAATGACATTATCGATCAGTCACCCGCTATCACCTTTCCGGCAGATTCAGATGCCCGGCCAGGACGTCTCGCAGTCGATATCGATCAGCTCGACTTCAGCTATCCCGACCGCCCGGATAAGGTGCTGAACCGCTTTACCCTTAAGGTGGCAGCCGGTGAACACATTGCACTGCTGGGGCCGACCGGCTGCGGCAAATCGACTCTGCTGGCGCTGTTGACCCGTAGCTGGGATAGCCAGCACGGTGTCATCAGCCTGAATGACCTGCCGATCACCGCATGGTCAGAGCCAGCGCTGCGTCAGCGCATCAGCGTGGTGACTCAGCGGGTTCATCTCTTCAGTCAGAGCCTGCGTGATAACTTACTGCTGGCCTGTCCCGATGCTACTGATGAGCAGTTACGCCGCGTGCTGAATGACGTCGGCCTGCAGCGCCTGCTTGAGAGCCCGGAAGGATTAAACGCCTGGATGGGAGAAGGCGGTCGCCCGCTGTCAGGCGGCGAACTGCGTCGGCTGGCGCTGGCGCGTGCGTTACTGCATGACGGCGATCTCTGGCTGCTGGATGAACCCACCGAAGGACTGGATGCCACAACCGAGCAGCATATCCTCACCCTGCTGCAGCGGCTGACCGCTGGCAAGACCGTAATAATGGTCACCCACCGTCTCAGCGGCCTGGAGCAGATGGATCGCATCTGCGTGATGGATAATGGCGTGATTGTGGAACAGGGAAGTCATGCCGAATTAATCTCAAAAGCGGGTCGGTACTGGCGTTTCCGACAGCGGATTGCGCTATAGTCTTAGCGAAATGCTGATAGGTAACAAAACGCGATGAGACTGGTACAACTGTCACGGGAATCTTTGCAATTTCCCCCACCGGAGATGGCGCTGCGCGAGCCAAACGGCCTGCTGGCCATGGGGGGTGATCTCTCCCCTGCCCGGTTACTTAACGCTTATCAGCGCGGCATCTTTCCGTGGTTTTCTTCTGGCGACCCGATTCTCTGGTGGTCGCCCGATCCCCGTGCAGTGCTGTTGCCTGAGCAGTTTCATCTCAGCCGGAGCATGAAGCGTTTCCACAGCCGTTCGCCCTATCGGGTGACGATGAATGAGTCATTTGCCGAGGTGATCGAGGGCTGTGCCACCGGTCGTGAGGAAGGCACCTGGATCACCTTTGAAATGAAGCGCGCCTGGTTGCGATTGTATGAACTGGGCCACGCCCACTCCATTGAAGTATGGGACGAACATCAGCTGGCAGGTGGCATGTATGGGCTGGCGATGGGGCAAATCTTCTGCGGCGAATCAATGTTCAGCCGTCAGCAGAATGCGTCAAAAACCGCACTTTGGGTATTTTGTCAGCATTTTCTCAGACATCAGGGCCGTCTGGTGGATTGTCAGGTACTTAACCCTCATACGGCCTCTTTGGGCGCGCAGGAGATCCCGCGCGCCGACTATCTGCAATATGTACAAAGCCTTGCGTGCCAGCCGGTCAGCGATGGCTGCTGGCAGACTCAAACCCTTTTTTAGTCGCACAGAGATGTTTTGCACACATAAAGGCGTATTAAGTGGTATAATGGTCGAGTTTGGTATGTCGTCCGCGCTTCGCAATAACGAGCCGGAATTGCCAGGCTGGGAATCTCAACGCACTCTCGGAACTGTTTTCAATCGTGCGCGTGTAACCGGTTGATACAGATTCTTAGCCCGCTAATCCCCCGCAGACGTCACATAAACACCCTAATTTTACCGGATGCGCGCGACTGACGTGCACCCCGGCAAAGCGTTGGCAAAATCGCCGACGGTTCTTTACATAAATCGTTGAATTGGGCATTATCTTGCCGGTTCAACTGAAAGGTAGTACACCCAGAGGATTCGATGGCCAAAGAAGACAATATTGAAATGCAAGGTACCGTACTGGATACGTTACCTAACACCATGTTCCGCGTAGAACTTGAGAACGGACACGTGGTTACTGCTCATATCTCCGGTAAAATGCGCAAAAACTACATCCGCATCCTGACGGGTGACAAAGTGACCGTTGAGCTGACCCCGTACGACCTGAGCAAAGGCCGCATTGTCTTCCGTAGTCGCTAATTTGCAGTAATCTCATCGCTCTGCAATTTGCAGCGAAAAAAAAGGCCGGATTTTAATCCGGCCTTTTTCATATCTGCAGCAGGTGATTAATGCACCGTGCCTTCGGTTTTGCGTTTTTCAGCACTCAGGAAGTGATAGGTCAGTTCACCTTTCTCACGATCCAGCGCCACTGACACCGAGCCGCCATCCACCAGCGAACCAAACAGCAGTTCATTGGCTAACGGTTTCTTCAGGCTGTCCTGCACGGTGCGCGCCATCGGACGAGCGCCCATCGCTTTGTCGTAGCCTTTCTCAGCAAGCCAGTCGCGTGCTTCATCGCTGACTTCCAGCGACACGCCTTTGGCATCCAGCTGCGCCTGCAACTCGACAATGAACTTGTCGACCACCTGATGGATCACCTCTGGTGACAGGTGACTGAACCAGATAATGTTGTCGAGACGGTTACGAAACTCTGGAGAAAACATCTTTTTGATCTCTTCCATGGCATCGGTGCTGTTGTCCTGATGAATCAGGCCAATCGACTTACGTTCAGTCTCGCGGACACCGGCGTTAGTGGTCATGACCAGCACCACATTGCGGAAGTCCGCTTTGCGACCGTTGTTGTCGGTCAGCATACCGTTATCCATCACCTGCAGCAGCAGGTTGAAGACATCCGGGTGTGCTTTCTCAATCTCATCCAGCAACACCACCGCATGAGGATGCTTAATCACCGCATCCGTCAGCAGGCCGCCCTGATCAAAACCGACGTAACCCGGAGGCGCACCAATCAAACGGCTGACGGTGTGACGCTCCATATACTCGGACATATCAAAGCGCAGCAACTCAATGCCCAGCGCTTTCGCCAGCTGCACGGTGACTTCCGTTTTACCGACACCGGTAGGCCCGGCAAACAGGAAGGAACCGACCGGCTTACGATCCTGACCCAGACCTGCACGGCTCATTTTGATCGCTTCCGTCAGCGCCTCAATGGCGTTGTCCTGACCAAACACCAGCATCTTCAGACGATCGCCCAGATTTTTCAGCGTATCGCGGTCGCTTGCTGACACGCTTTGCTCAGGAATACGGGCAATACGAGCCACCACCGTTTCAATGTCAGAGACGTTGATGGTTTTCTTGCGCTTACTGGCTGGCATCAGGCGCGCACGCGCACCCGCTTCATCAATCACATCAATCGCCTTGTCAGGCAGATGACGGTCGTTGATATATTTCACCGCCAGTTCCACGGCTGCGCGCACCGCTTTCGCGGTATAGCGCACATCGTGATGCGCTTCGTACTTGGTCTTCAGGCCATTCAGGATCTGCACGGTCTCTTCTGGTGAAGGCTCCGTGATATCGATCTTCTGGAAGCGACGTGCCAGGGCACGGTCTTTTTCAAAGATGTTGCTGAATTCCTGATAGGTGGTGGAACCCATCACCCGAATCTTGCCAGAGGAAAGAAGAGGTTTGATCAGGTTCGCAGCATCGACCTGGCCGCCGGATGCAGCACCCGCACCGATGATGGTATGGATCTCATCGATAAACAGAATGCTGTGTTCGTCCTGCTCCAGCTGCTTCAGCAGCGCTTTGAAACGTTTTTCAAAGTCACCACGGTACTTGGTGCCGGCTAATAACGAACCGATATCCAGCGAGTAGATCGTGCAGTCTTTCATCACTTCCGGTACATCGCCCTGCTCTATGCGCCAGGCGAGACCTTCAGCAATGGCGGTTTTACCCACACCCGACTCACCCACCAGCAGCGGGTTATTTTTACGGCGACGGCATAGCACCTGAACGGTACGTTCCAGCTCTTTATCGCGACCAATCAGTGGATCAATACCACCGACGCGAGCAAGCTGATTAAGATTGGTGGTGAAGTTTTCCATACGCTCCTCCCCGCCTGCTTGCTCTTCGTTAACCGGATTTTCTGCGCCTGGCGCCTGGCCGGACTCATCTTTACGCGTACCGTGAGAGATGAAGTTCACCACATCAAGGCGGCTCACTTCATGTTTGCGTAGCAGATAAGCCGCTTGCGACTCCTGCTCGCTGAAAATGGCGACCAGTACATTCGCACCGGAGACTTCGCTGCGACCGGATGACTGGACATGGAAAACCGCACGCTGCAGGACGCGCTGGAAGCTGAGCGTGGGTTGTGTATCACGCTCCTCTTCGCTGGCAGGCAGCACGGGCGTGGTTTGTTCGATGAAGGCTTCGAGTTCCTGCCGCAGAGCCACAATGTCCACCGTACAGGCTTCCAGTGCCTCTCTGGCCGACGGGTTACTGAGCAACGCCAGTAACAGATGCTCGACGGTCATAAACTCATGACGGTGCTCACGCGCTCTGGCGAAAGCCATATTTAAACTGAGTTCCAGTTCTTGATTGAGCATTAGGCACCTCCCCCAATTATCGCCCTTACCTGTTTCCTATATGGAGACGGGTTCAGGCCTTTTCCAGCGTACACAGCAACGGATGATGATTTTCCCGTGCATAGTTGTTCACCTGGGCCGCTTTTGTTTCGGCGACTTCTGCAGTAAATACACCACAGATCGCCTTGCCGTGATAGTGAACTTTCAACATCAGCTGCGTTGCACGTTCAACATCATAAGAAAAGAACTTTTGTACAACGTCAATAACAAATTCCATAGGTGTATAATCGTCATTATTCAGAATGACTTTATACATAGAAGGCGGCTTTAACCCTTCACGTACTTTATCGTCGGCCAGATGTTCAAAGTTAAGCCAGTCGTTTGCGTTTGCCATAGTGTTCCGTTGAGATTTTGCTTTTAGCCTTTAAGTAGCTACATATTGAGAGTTTAACATGCCTGTCAAGCCGCATGCCGCTGCTGAAAATTTATTCAGAAATTCCCCTGCGCGACCTGCATCACAAAATTTGCAATAGCGTTAACTGCCTCAAATTTTGATGATTTTTTCCCCACCTGGCCCGGTGGTTTGCTTGACGTCAGCCGCGCTTTCTCTACATTCTAGCTGCACAGGCTGATTGAGTTTTAATCAAATCCGACTCACAGCTTCGATGACCTCACCTACTTATAAAATGTCTTGCGAGGGAAGTAAAAGCATGGAGACGGGCACAGTTAAATGGTTCAACAATTCCAAAGGCTTTGGCTTTATCTGTCCGATTGGCGGTGGCGAAGATATTTTTGCGCACTACTCCACCATTCAGATGGAAGGCTACCGCACGCTTAAGGCAGGCCAGCAGGTACAGTTCGATGTCCACGAAGGCCCGAAAGGCAATCACGCCAGCCTGATCGTGCCGGTCGAGGTGCAGGCCGTGGCCTGACACATATCGCCTTTCTGAACAAAGACCCAAAAATGCCAGCCAGTGCCGCTGGCATTTTCCTGTTCGATGTCACCTAATCTGCCTGGCCCTGCGCCAGTCCAATCACCCGGGCAAACATCTGCCGCATCAATGGCGGGATGGCCTCTGGCCCGCGTTCCGCCGCCGACGTAGCCACTGCGATCGCCAGTTCCGGCTTGGAGCTCTGGTGAATCGCTTTAGTAATAATACGCCTGGAACTCATCGGAACGTTTAACGGCAGGTGCGCCATCTGATGATAGACATCCTGAAAGCCGTGCTGATAGAGAAAATTTTCCATATCCAGCGCCGGTAACTGCGTCAGAAAACGCGGCTCCGGTTCACCCGGCTGTAACTGAGTGCGTGCCGTACTGGCATATTTATTCCCCGCCTGATCACCGTCAGTCAGGACATGCCAGGCGATACCCATGCGCCGGGCAAACTTCAGTAGCGGTTTTAACCCCGACTGCGCAAACTCAATCACCTTCACGCCTTCAGCAGCGAAGTTGTAACCGCACTGCTGCGCCAGCTCATTCATGATCCAGACTTCGGTTTCTCCCTCCACCAGCAGCCAGCAACGGGCAAACAGTGCAGCAGGCCGGTTGACCCGAATATGGAAGCCAATGCGCCGGCTCTCTTCGGCACTCAGTCCCTCTGGACCGATGCGCCAGGCCGCTACGCGCGAGGGTCCACGCACCAGACGACAGACGTTTTCCACCGGCACCTGCGACAGCAGCTCCGGCGAATTAGTGGTGGCGATTTTTTGCAGCGGCAGCAGCCTCAGCAGATTCCATGCTACCGACAGCATAATCGGATGCAGCCGGGTTTCCGGATCTTCAATCAGCAGCAGCGGGCGGGCACCGGCGGCCAGCGGGACGTCTCCTCGTGCCTCAATCAGCAGGGTAAACATCTGCAGCAGTATCAGCTGACGGCTGCGGGAGTCGGTTCCGGCAATCAGCTGATTCAGGTGATCCAGCGCCCGCCATCCCTGTCCCCCCTCGCGCGTCTGCGGGTCCCGTAGCCTGACCTCGTTGCCCGCATCGGGCGGCTGTACCAGAAAGTAGTGCTGCATCAGTTGCTGCATCGTCTTCAGCCCCTGCCGCAGCACCTCATCGCTGAGCTGTTGCGGATGGTGCTCCAGATCGCGCGCCAGCGTCTCCATACCCGCCAGTAGCTCAGGATGTGCGGTGGGGAGCGGCGCACGACTCCGCGTCCGCTTACTGAAACGCGCATCGCGCAATCGCAGAACCGGATACCGTTTCAGCAAAAGATCGATGGCCGCCGCGCAGTTCTGCTCAGGCAACAGCTGATAGTTCAGGTCAACAAAACGGCGGCGGGTTTCGATACCGCTGTCACGCCAGGTGGCGCTGACGCTATAACAGAGCTGACGCTGGCCCTGAGCATCACGCTGCCAGAAGCTCGAGAGCACCGCATCCGGGTCGTTGCCGTCATCGCGAAAGTGGAACACCACCGACAGACGGCGCATCGGATCGGTCACATCGCCTGGGGTGAAATGGAAATCAGCCTCGGTAAAAACATAGGCCGGTTCATGGGGCGAAAGTAACAGGCTCAGGGCATCCAGCAGACTGGATTTGCCCCAGGCGTTCTCACCAATCAGCAGATTGGTCTGGGTTAAAGGCAGTGAGAGCTTATTGATGCCGCGGAAACCGCGAATGTCGATATGTTCCAGAATCATAGGCGTCCATCCTCAGTTTATAAACAGCATGGTTGCCGCCAGCGAGCCGGTCAAGCCGCTTTCTCAGGGTTTACTCCGTTACGCTTTTTCGCTAGCGTGTGGCCTCTTCCACCATGGATGGCCCATATCGCTATGTACTCCGGACTCCTGATTATTCTGCTGCCGCTGATCGCCGGCTGGCTGCTACCGTTCCGTCAAACTTCAACCCTGCGCCGGGTCAATCAGCTGCTGGGCTGGATGGTTTACGTCATTCTGTTCTTTATGGGCATCAGCCTGGCCTTTCTCGACAACCTGAGCAGCAATCTGCTGGCGGTATTTCACACCGCGCTGGTAGCGGCCTTCTGTATTTTGCTGTGCAACCTGCTGGCGCTGCGCGGGCTGGAAAAATATGCCCCATGGCAGCATGCGCATCGGCAGGAGAAACTGCCCTCGCGGCTGCATATGGCGCTGGACTCTCTGAAGCTATGCGGCGTGGTTGTCATCGGTTTTCTGCTTGGCCTGACCCAGTGGCCACTGCTGCAACACGCCTCGACGGCCAGCGAATATGCGCTGATTTTCCTGCTGTTTCTGGTTGGCATTCAGCTGCGCGGCAGCGGCATGACGCTGCGTCAGATTATCCTGAACCGTCGTGGCCTGCTGGTTGCCAGCGTGGTGCTGGTCAGCGCGCTTATCGGCGGCATGATTGCGGCGTTGCTGCTGGGCGTGCCGCTGAAAACCGGTCTGGCGTTAGCCAGCGGTTTTGGCTGGTACTCTCTCTCCGGCATTCTGATGACCGAAGCTTTTGGTCCGGTCATCGGCAGCGCCGCCTTCTTCAACGACCTGATACGTGAACTGGTGGCAATCATGCTTATTCCGGCGCTGATTGGCCGTCATCGCTCCAGCGCACTGGGCCTGTGTGGCGCCACCTCAATGGACTTTACCCTGCCGGTGCTACAGCGGGCGGGCGGCAATGAGATCGTCCCGGCCGCCATTGTGCACGGCTTTGTGATGAGCCTGCTGGCCCCGATTCTTATCGCCCTCTTCTCCGCCTGAATCCTGTCTGATATGCGCTGAGCTCTGCCAGCGCATTTTTTCACGCCTGCTTTTCTTCCGTGTCGTCTACGCTTCTTTTTTCGGTTCTGGTCACGTCACTCTTCAGGGCGGGCCGACAAAGGAGAAGAGCATGAAACAAACCGTCGCGGCGCTGGTCGCCAAAACGCTGGAAAGCGCGGGCGTAAAACGCATCTGGGGCGTCACCGGGGATTCCCTTAACGGCCTGAGCGACAGTCTTAATCGCATGGGCACCATTGAATGGATGCCGACGCGCCATGAAGAAGTCGCCGCATTCGCAGCGGGCGCGGAAGCGCACATCAGCGGTGAACTGGCGGTCTGCGCCGGCTCCTGTGGGCCAGGCAACTTACATCTGATCAACGGTCTATTCGATTGCCATCGTAACCGCGTTCCTGTTCTGGCGATTGCGGCACATATTCCCTCCAGCGAAATCGGCAGCGGCTATTTTCAGGAAACCCATCCGCAGGAGCTGTTCCGCGAATGCAGCCACTACTGCGAACTGGTTTCGAACCCTGAGCAGCTACCGCAGGTGCTGGGCATCGCGATGCGTAAAGCGATTCTGAATCGTGGCGTCTCGGTGGTGGTGCTGCCTGGGGATGTCGCGCTTAAACTGGCGCCAGAGAGCGCCAGCGCGGAATGGTATCCGCCACAGTTGCCGCAGGTCCTGCCACAGCCCGCCGAACTGGCGCAGCTGGCGCAGACGCTGAACGAAGCCAGCGATATTACGCTGCTGTGCGGCAGTGGCTGCGCCGGAGCGCATCAGGAGGTGGTGGCGCTGGCAGAAGCGCTGAAAGCCCCTATCGTCCATGCGCTGCGCGGCAAAGAACACATCGAATATGACAACCCTTATGATGTCGGCATGACCGGTCTGATCGGTTTCTCATCCGGTTTCCACGCCATGATGAATGCCGGGACGCTGGTATTGCTGGGCACGCAGTTCCCCTATCGCGCCTTCTATCCGGAAAAGGCTAAAATCATCCAGATCGACATCAATCCGGGCAGCCTTGGGTCACATTGTCACGTCGATCAGGCCTATGTCGGCGATGTGAAAAGCACACTGCAGGCGCTGCTGCCGCAACTGACACACAAAAGCGATCGCAGCCATCTCGACAGCGCGGTTAAGCACTATGGCGAGGCGCGCAAAAGTCTGGACGAACTGGCGCAGCCCAACGACAAGCAGCCGATCCATCCGCAATATCTGGCACAGCAGATCAGCCACTACGCCAGTGATGACGCCATCTTTACCTGCGATGTCGGGACACCGACCGTCTGGGCGGCGCGCTATCTGAAGATGAACGGCAGACGTCGCCTGCTGGGTTCGTTTAACCACGGCTCAATGGCGAACGCGATGCCACAGGCGCTGGGCGCGCAGTCGATTGATCGCAATCGTCAGGTGGTGGCACTGTGTGGCGACGGCGGCTTCAGCATGCTGATGGGGGATTTTATCTCGCTGGCGCAACTGAAAATGCCGGTCAAACTGGTGATTTTCAACAACAGCGTGCTGGGCTTTGTGGCGATGGAGATGAAAGCGGGTGGCTATCTCACCGATGGCACCGAGCTGGAGAATCCTGACTTTGCCGCTATCGCCGAGGCCTGCGGTATCCGGGGTATCCGGGTGGAAAAGGCATCTGATCTCAATGGCGCGCTGGAGCAGGCGTTTGCCCACGATGGCCCGGTGCTGGTGGATGTCATTACCGCCAAAGAGGAACTGGCGATGCCGCCGGAGATCAAAATGGAGCAGGCTAAAGGCTTCAGTCTCTACATGCTGCGCGCCATCATGAATGGTCGCGGTGATGAGGTGGTAGAACTGGCGAAAACCAACTGGCTGCGGTAAAACAGAGACTCCATCCAGGCGGGCGCGATGCCCGCCTTTTTTTTCTTCCGCCACGTTCAGGAGCATAGGGTGATCGATTTACGCAGTGATACCGTAACCCGGCCCAGCGCCGCCATGTTAAGCGCGATGATGTCTGCCGAAACCGGTGATGACGTCTACCGTGACGACCCCACCGTAAATGCGCTGGAGGCGGAAGCCGCACGGCTGAGTGGCAAAGCAGCGGCGCTGTTTTTCCCGACCGGCACCCAGGCGAATCTGGTGGCGCTACTCAGCCATTGCGAACGCGGCGATGAATATATCGTCGGTCAGCAGGCGCACAACTACAAATATGAGGCGGGCGGCGCGGCGGTGCTGGGCAGTATTCAGCCACAGCCGATTCTGGCCGCCGACGATGGCACCCTGCCGCTCGACGTAGTAGCGGCCGCCATTAAGCCGGACGATATTCACTTTGCCCGCACCCGTCTGCTGAGTCTGGAGAACACGCATCACGGTAAAGTCCTGCCGCTGGCGTATCTGGAACAGGCGTGGACCTTTACCCGCGAGCACCAGCTGGCGCTGCACATTGATGGCGCACGCATTTTCAATGCGGTAGTCGCGCAGCAGACCACGCTGGCGGCGATTGCCCGCTACTGCGACACCCTGACCATCTGTCTCTCTAAAGGCCTGGGCACGCCTGTCGGTTCTCTGCTGTGTGGCGACACGGCGCTGATTGAGCGCGCACGTCGCTGGCGTAAAATGACCGGCGGCGGCATGCGCCAGGCCGGTATTCTGGCGGCGGCGGGTCTCTATGCGTTAGAACACAACGTGGCGCGGCTGCAGGAGGATCATGACAATGCCGCCTGGCTGGGACAGCAGTTGCATGAGCTGGGCGTTCAGGTCATCGATCAGCAGACCAACATGCTGTTTGTGGCGGTGCCGGAAGCCCAGGTCAAACCATTAGGTGAGTGGATGAAGGCGCGCGGGGTGTTAATCAGCGCAGGAACCCGCACCCGTCTGGTCACCCATCTGGATGCTGATCGTGCGGCACTGGCGCAGGTCGTCGCCCACTGGAAGGCGTTTTTACACCAATAATCCGCTATTGCGCCGCGCCATATTTATCCAGTAGCGCGGCGGCTATCGCGGCGGTTTCTGCATCGGGCTGCCCGCGATAATCCGCAGGCCGGAAATGCATCTGAAACGCGGCGATCACCCTCTGCTGTTCACGCGCGCTCATCTCTGCCGTTACGGGATAGCCATAGCGCTGTAAACGTTCCAGTAGTGGCTCCACGGGCACCACCGCGTGCGGATCCTGACCCGCTAAATGAAACTGCACTCGTCCGGCATCGGGCCAGGCACCCATTCCGCGCTGGGCCAGCTGATGCCACGGAAAGAGTGGGCCGGGATCCTGCTTACGCTGCGGCGCGATATCACTGTGACCGACAATATTTTCCGGTGCGATGCCGTAGCGCTGTGCAATATCGCGCAGCAGCGCCTCCAGCGTGGTGATCTGCGCAGCGGTAAATGGCTGCCATTCAAGACCTGTCAGGGTCCGGCGATAACCCTGGTTCACCAGTTCGATACCAATCGATGTGTCATTGATGCGGCTGGCTCCGCGCCAGAAGCTTGGACCGGCATGCCAGGCGAGCTGCTGCTCCGGCACCAGTTGCCAGATAACGCCTTTCCCGGCGCGCTGTGGCGGCTGGCGGGGGATCAGATAGTGGGCGCTGACTTCCCGATCGGTCAGGGTCGCCAGCGACGAAGAAAAATCTTCGGCGGTGTAGTGGATCACAATCACCTTCACCCGCGGTCGCGCGCCCTGCGCCGGATGCCGCACATCGGCCCAGTAGCCGTCACGGGATTCTATCCCGGACTGGCAGCCCGCCAGCAGCAGCGCCAGTATCAGCCACAGCCCCCGTTTCAACGAATGATCACCGCCGTGCCGCTGACGCTCACCATCAGCATGCTGCCATCTTTGCCGACCGTTTCGTAGTCAATATCGATACCGACCACGGCGTTGGCGCCCAGCGCTTTTGCCTGCTCCTCCAGCTCTTCAAACGCGATCTCTCGCGCTTTGCGCAGCTCTTTCTCGTAAGCACCGGAGCGGCCACCGACCACATCACGGATGCCAGCGAAAAAGTCACGGAAGATGTTGGCACCCAGAATCGCTTCACCGGTGACGACGCCACAATATTCGCTGATGCTGTGACCTTCCAGCGTGGGGGTTGTTGAAAATTTCATCGCATTCTCCTTGTTGAAAACCGGGCTAAGGCTCTTTCGACTAAAAAGCACGGCTATACTCTATGCTAAAAAGGGCACCTTGCCAGAGAACCATAAGGAAATCGAGATGAGAAACAACGCGTTTGCGCTAATGATCCCGGCGGCCCTGCTGCTCAGCGCCTGTACCACCGTTGAGCCAGTGATTAAGGATAATGGCCCACGTACCGCACCGTGCATTGAAGGCGGTCCTGACCAGGTGGCCCAGCAGTTTTACGACCTGCGTATCGAACAGCCTACGCAGGGTCTGCCCGACAGCAACACCCTGGCAAAATATCGCCCTTACCTGAGTGATGCGCTGTACCACTCATTGCAGGCGGCCAGCGGCAGCAATGCAGGCGCACAGTGGCGCAATGGCGATCTCTTCTCCAGCCTGTCACAGGGTCCGACCGCCGCCAGCGTCGCTGATGCTTCCACCATTCCGAACCGCGATGCACGCAACATCCCGCTGCGGGTCGACCTGAGCCGCGACGGCAAGCAGTGGCAGGATGAAGTGCTGATGATCCATCAGGGCAGTTGCTGGGTGGTGGATGATGTGCGCTACATGGCCAACCCTGCGCATGCAGAGGGTGGCAGCCTGAGCCAGATGCTTGAGAAATCGAAAAAATAACCTCAGGCTTAACCGTTCAGAGAAGCGCAGTCGCCCCCGGGCGCTGCGCTTTTTTTATTTCCGCCGCCCGTCCCGCTGCAGCGCGCTGCTCCCAGGCAGTGCATGATATTGTGCTAAGCTTTTGCGGTTAGCCTGCTGTTTTACAAATTTTAACCCACCTTATTTGCATAACTATTCTGGTGACGTTAAAATCCGCGACACTAATAGCTATTCAAATCTGGCGCATGAGTATTCAACTAAACGCAATAAACTGCTTCTACGGTGCTCATCAGGCGCTGTTCGACATTAACCTTGAGTGTCCGCAAGGCGAGACCCTGGTGCTGCTGGGTCCCAGCGGTGCGGGTAAGAGTTCGCTGCTGCGGGTGCTTAACCTGCTGGAGCAACCGCGTTCAGGTCAGTTGCAGATTGCCGGTAATCAGTTCGACTTCAGCCAGAAACCCTCCGATGCTGCGATTCGCGAACTGCGTCAGAACGTCGGTATGGTGTTTCAACAGTACAACCTCTGGCCGCACCTTACCGTGCTGCAGAATCTGATTGAAGCGCCCTGCCGGGTACTGGGCCTCAGCAAAAGTGACGCCCGCGCCCGCGCCGACAAGCTGCTTGACCGGCTGCGCCTGACGCCCTACAGCGATCGCTTTCCGCTGCATCTCTCCGGTGGTCAGCAGCAGCGTGTGGCGATTGCCCGCGCGCTGATGATGGAGCCGCAGGTGCTGCTGTTCGATGAGCCGACTGCCGCGCTGGACCCTGAAATTACCGCACAGATTGTCAGTATCATTCGCGAACTGGCCCAGACCCGCATTACCCAGGTGATTGTGACCCATGAAGTGGAGGTGGCACGTAAAACGGCCAGCCGCGTCGTCTATATGGAGAACGGTCACATTGTGGAACAGGGCGATGCCAGCCGCTTTACACAGCCGCAAACCGAGGCGTTTGCTCACTATCTTTCGCACTAAGTCAGGATGCTAAAAATGAAAAAAATGGTACTTGCTGCACTGCTTGCTGGTTTTAGCCTGAGCGCTACGGCGGCTCAGACGATTCGTTTTGCGACCGAAGCCTCTTATCCTCCTTTTGAGTTTGTGGATGCGGACAACAAGATTCAGGGCTTTGATGTCGATCTGGCCAATGCGCTGTGTAAAGAGATTGACGCGACCTGCACCTTCACCAATCAGGCGTTCGACAGCCTGATCCCAAGCCTGAAATTCCGTCGTTTTGATGCGGTGATGGCGGGCATGGATATCACGCCAGATCGTGAAAAACAGGTCCTGTTCACCAAGCCTTACTACGACAACTCCGCGCTGTTTGTTGCCCAGAAAGGCAAAGTCGCCAGCGTGGAAGCGCTGAAAGGCAAGCGGGTTGGCGTCCAGAACGGCACCACCCATCAGAAATACCTGACTGAGAAACACAGCGAGATCACCACCGTTCCTTACGACAGCTATCAGAATGCGGTGCTGGATCTGAAAAATGGCCGTATTGATGCTGTGTTCGGTGACACCGCAGTCGTCAACGAGTGGCTGAAGCAGAATGCCGCGCTGGCTGCCGTTGGTGAGAAAGTCACGGACAAAGCCTACTTTGGTACCGGCCTGGGCATTGCGGTACGTACCGGTAACACCGATCTGCAGACCAAATTCAATGGCGCGCTGGATAAGATCAAAGCAGACGGCACGTACAAAACCATCTACAGCAAATGGTTCCAGCAGTAATCTCTGATGAATGAAATGATGACCCTCGCAAGCGCCGCCGGCATGACCGTCGGCCTTGCTGTTTGTGCTCTCATCGCTGGCCTGGTGCTGGCGATGATTTTCGCTGGCTGGGAGTCACTGCGCCTGAAACCGCTGGCGTGGATTGGCACCGGCCTGGTAACGCTGATCCGCGGCCTGCCGGAAATTCTGGTGGTGCTGTTTATCTATTTTGGCGCCTCACAGCTGCTGCTCACCCTCTCTGACGGCTTCACCCTGAATTTCGGCCTGTTTCAGTTACCGATTCAGGTTGAAATTGAAAACTTCGACGTCAGTCCGTTCCTGTGCGGTGTGATTGCGCTGGCGATGCTCTATGCCGCCTATGCCTCGCAGACGCTGCGCGGCGCGCTGAAAGCGGTGCCGATGGGTCAGTGGGAGTCGGGTCAGGCGCTGGGCATGAAAAAATCGGCCATCTTTCTCCGGCTGATTATGCCGCAGATGTGGCGTCACGCCCTGCCCGGTCTGGGCAATCAGTGGCTGGTGCTGCTGAAAGATACTGCGCTGGTCTCGCTGATTAGCGTCAACGATCTGATGCTGCAAACCAAAAGTATCGCCACCCGCACGCAGGAGCCGTTTACCTGGTTCCTGGTGGCGGCCGCTATCTACTTAGTGATCACGCTCTTCAGCCAGGCGGTGTTACGCCGCATCGAACTGCGCACCACCCGCTTTGAACGGGGGAACAGCTAATGCTGGCCTATCTGCCTGAACTCCTGAAAGGGTTGCATACCAGCCTGACGCTGACGGCAGCCTCGCTGGTCGTGGCCCTGCTGCTGGCGCTGCTCTTCACCGTGGTGCTGTCGCTGAAAACGCCGGTGTTCAACCCGCTGGTCAAAGGCTTTATTACGCTGTTTACCGGCACACCGCTGCTGGTGCAGATTTTCCTGATCTATTACGGTCCGGGACAGTTTCCCTCGATCCAGCAGATCCCCTGGCTGTGGCATTTACTGTCGCAGCCCTGGCTGTGCGCGATGCTGGCGCTGTCGCTGAACAGCGCGGCTTACACCACGCAGCTGTTTTACGGTGCGGTGCGTGCGATTCCTTCCGGACAGTGGCAATCGTGTGCCGCGCTCGGCATGAGCCGCAAAGATACCCTGCGCATTCTGCTGCCGTATGCATTTAAACGCGCCCTCTCCTCCTACTCCAATGAAGTGGTGCTGGTGTTCAAAGGCACCTCGCTGGCCTACACCATCACCCTGATGGAAGTCATGGGCCACGGTCAGTTGCTCTATGGCCGCACCTACGACATCACGGTCTATGCCGCGGCGGGTCTGGTTTATCTCTGCGTTAACGGTTTGCTGACGCTGATGATGCGGCTGATCGAAAAGCGCGCCCTGGCCTTCGAACGACGTAACTGATATCCGGGCGAGGCCCCTCGCCCTTTTCGCCTGAAAAATCACACTAATTGCATAAAAATGCATTTTATGGCAGGGTATCGCCTTCTCTGGCTGACCACATCACAGGAATCATAAAATGAAAAAATGGATTGTTGCCGCTGCGCTGGCTTCGCTGGCACTTACCGCCCAGGCAGCGGAAAAGATTCGCTTCGCCGCCTCAGCGACCTACCCGCCGTTTGAATCCCTGGATCGGGAAAATAACCTGGTGGGATTCGATATCGATCTGGCCAAAGCGCTGTGCCAGCAGATGAAAGCGGAGTGTACCTTTACCAACAATGCCTTCGACAGCCTGATCCCGTCACTGAAGTTCCGCCGCTATGACGCGGTGATTTCCGGCATGGATATCACCACTGAGCGCAGCAAGCAGGTCGATTTTACCCAGCCTTATTACGCTAACTCCGCCATCGTGATCGCCCGTAAAGGCCAGTTCAGCAGCTTTGCTGAGCTTAAGGGCAAGCGCATTGGCGTGGAAAACGGCACCACTCACCAGAAGTACCTGCAGGATCAGCATCCGGAAGTGAAAGTGGTGGCCTATGACAGCTATCAGAATGCGATTCTGGATATGAAGAGTGGCCGGCTGGATGGCGTGTTTGGCGACAGCGCGGTGGTGAATCAGTGGCTGAAGACCAATGCGGATCTCGCCACTGTCGGTGAACATGTTACGGATGCGGACTACTTTGGCACCGGTCTCGGCATTGCCGTGCGTAAAGGCAATACGGCGCTTCGCGATCAGTTCAATCAGGCGCTGAACGAACTGAAAGCCAACGGCAGCTGGCAGCAGCTTAATCAGAAGTGGTTCCCGGAGTGATTACCGGCTGAGGCTACCTCTGACGATGCTTTCCCGGACTCGTGCTGACGGCGGGTTAACAGCGTCAGCACTTCAAAATGGGCGGTGTGGGGAAACATATCGAACAGTTGCACCTTCGTCACCTCATAGGCACTCAGTCGGGCAATATCCTGCGCCATGGTCTGCGGATTACAGCTTGAATAGAGCAGATAATCCGGGGCCATCTGGCTGAGATAGTCGCACAGCGCCTCACCAATTCCACGACGCGGCGGATTAACCAGCACCAGCTGCGGCACCGCATCGCGTCCGGTCGCAAACGCCGTAGAATCCAGCGCCGCAAACTGCACTTTTTCCAGTCCCAGCATCTCAGCGGAACGTTGGGCGCATTTTATCGCCTCGGCGCTGATCTCAATGCCCGTCAGTTCCATCTCCGCTGTCGCGCAGTGCAGACCAAAACCGCCTACGCCGCAGAAGAGATCCCACATGCTGTTGACCGGCAGCGCCCTGACCCAGTCGCGCGCGGTGGCATAGAGTGCGCTGGCAACCTGCGGGTTGGTCTGGAAGAAGCTTTGCGGGCGGATCCACAGCGGCACGCCGTTGAAGTTCTCTGCCAGCGACTGCGCGGGCGTCAGCGCAATCTCCTCTTCCCCCTCCAGAATCGCCATATGCACCGGCTGAATATTGGCAGAGATCACCGCCAGCTGCGGCAATTGCTGTTGCAGCCACGGCAATGCGGCGCGCAGCTGTTCCAGTTTCGCGGTTGAACGCAGGACAAAGCGCAGCATCACGCCGCCCTGCTGGCTTTCGGTTATCAGCAGGAATTTGAGTTCGCCGCGTTTGCGCGCCACGTTATAGGGCGTCAGTCCGGCACGGGCGATAAAGGGCTTAAGTGCAGCAAAAACCGGCTGGAAGCTGGCGGGATAGAGCGGACAATCGCACAGATCCACAGCTTCACCATCACGATGGATTAATCCCAGCACCGGACGCTCGACGCTGCCACTCACCACCATTTTGGCTTTATTACGAAATGCCTGCTGCGGTGATGCGACCGGCGGCAACCAGGCAGCGACCGGCTGCTCAGCCAGTAACTGTTCCAGCAGCGACTGTTTGTCGTTCAGCTGAGTGGGATAGGGTTTTTCCAGCCACTGACAGGAGCGGCAACGGTTAGCGTCATAAAGCGCGCAGTACATGGTAAAGCCTTAACGATCGGGTCGGGCGGAGCGCGATTGTATCATCGCTTCCTGAAAAAAGCGCGGCTGCTGGCAGGCAGAAACAGCAGCAGGAGCACCAGCAGATCGGGGATTTTCTGCGACAGGGTATGGTGGATAATCTGAACGTTATTGTCGCCATCAATGCTGAAAATCTCGGGGTAGATCCAGCCCAGCGAGGCGACCAGCATATAGCTGAGCACAATCACCTGCGTCGCCACATAGCCCCAGCGTCCACGGTTACTGCCGCGCATCAGGGTAAAGGCGCAGCGCAGTTCGAACAGGAAGATCAGCTGGCTGGCGACAAAGATGAGTGTCGCGTCCCAGGACTGGGCGCTGCGGTGAACAAAGTTTGCGAGTTCACTGTAACCCAGCTCGTTTGCCAGCATCAGGACGCTCAGGCAGCGGGTCGCAATAATAGCAATGCCCGCAACCGTCACCGGAACCGGCGCGATTGAAAGCGTGGCACTGCTTTTGAAGATTTCTGACATAGTCCGTGACTCCACCTGATCGAAAAACGGGCCGGTCAGACCGGCCCGTTCATATAGTGGCAAAGGTTACGGATTTCAGCCACGTTTAGCTTTCTGAATATCGCTTAAACGTTGTTTTTCTTCGTGTGCCATCACCCGCCAGGCGATAAAACCCACTAAACCGACCACAAACAGGATCAATGAAGCCAGCGCATTGATTTCCGGGTTAACGCCGCGTCGCACGGTGGCGAAGATCGCCATCGGCAATGTGGTGGCACCCGGCCCGGTCACAAAGCTGGCGATCACCAGATCGTCGAGTGACAGGGTAAACGCCAGCAGCCAGCCGGTCACAATAGCCGGTGCAATCATGGGCACGGTAATCACAAAAAAGACCTTCAGCGGCGTTGCGCCTAAATCCATCGCCGCCTCTTCGATGGAGCGGTCCAGCTCACGCAGACGCGAGTTGATCACCACGGCCACATAGGCGGTACAGAAGGTGACGTGGGCCAGCCAGATGGTCAGCATGCCGCGTTCACTCGGCCAGCCAAAGGCGTTACCCATTGCCACGAACAGCAGCAGCAGCGACAGACCGGTGATGACGTCGGGCATCACCAGCGGCGCGGTCAGCATAAAGGCAAAACCGTTGTGGCCGCGGAAGCGACCAAAGCGCACGATAATCACCGCCGCCAGCGTGCCCAGTACCACCGCCATGGTGGCGGAGAGACCGGCAATGCTCAGACTCAGCAGCACGGCGTCAATCATCGCGCTGTCCTGGAAGAGCACCCTGTACCAGTGGAACGAGAAGCGCTCCCACACCGTCACCAGCGGTGAGCTGTTGAAGGAGTAAACCACCAGCAACAGCATCGGCGCATAGAGGAACAGGAAGCAGCAGACCAGAATACCGGTACGCCAGGGTGAGCGAATGGTTGGCAAATTATTCATGCCTTCTCTCCCATTTCACGGTTTTGATGCTTATGGAACCAGATGATCGGCAGAATCAGGATCAACAGAATGATAACCGCCAGCGCGGAGGCCACCGGCCAGTCGCGGTTGTTAAAGAACTCCTGCCACAGGATACGGCCAATCATGATGCTGTCCGGGCCACCCAGCAGTTCAGGGATCACGTACTCCCCCACCGCCGGGATAAACACCAGCATCGATCCGGCGATAATGCCCCCTTTTGTCAGCGGGACAATCACGCTGAAAAAGGTCTTCAGCGGACGCGCACCCAGATCCAGTGAGGCTTCCACCAGCGAGTAATCAATGCGGGTCAGCGCGGTGTAGATTGGCAGCACCATAAACGGCAGATAGCAGTAGACGATACCGATATAGACCGCTGTATTGGTGTAGAGGATCACCAGCGGATGATCGATCACCCCCAGCCACAGCAGGAACCGGTTCAGGATACCGTTGTTGTTAAGCAGCCCCATCCAGGCGTAGACGCGCACCAGAAATGAGGTCCACGACGGCAGGATCACCAGCAGCAGCAGAATGGTGCGCATGGATGGCTTGCTGTGCGCCACGGCCCAGGCGAGCGGGTAGCCAATCAGCAGACAGATCACCGTGGAGATCGCCGCCACTTTCAGCGACTGCAGATAGGCATCGACGTAGAGCGGATCGTCGGTCAGCGTCAGGTAGTTGCCGAAATTGAGCACAATGCTGAACTGGTCATCAGCCCAGCTCACCAGCTCGGTGTAGGGGGGAATCGCACGCGCAATGTCCGCGAA
The DNA here is from genome assembly GCF_011800485.1 of Pantoea sp. EKM20T. Lineage (NCBI taxonomy): Bacteria > Pseudomonadati > Pseudomonadota > Gammaproteobacteria > Enterobacterales > Erwiniaceae > Pantoea > Pantoea sp. EKM20T. The sequence goes on from NZ_JAALFW010000001.1 coordinate 173,670, forward strand.
GCTGATCTTCAGCACCGTCAGAAACGGCAGCAGAAATAACAGCACCAGCCAGACATAAGGCAAGGCGATCACCAGCTTGCGGCCATGCTGCATTTTTATCCGCGTGGCCCAGCGTTGCAGCGGCGTGCCGACCAGTCGGGCTGGCGCTTTGGCGCGTTGGAAAATCTGGCTCATAGCCGCTCCTTAAACCGTCAACACCACGCAGCTGTCGCATTCCCAGCAGAGGCGGACTTCATCACCCCAGGTCGGCAACCCTTTGCGGTAGCGATGCGCGTTTTGCAACTGTGCGCTGATCATCTGTCCGCTGTGCAGACGGACATGGAAGATAGAGAGGTCGCCGAGATAGGCGATGTGGACCACTTCACCCACCGCAAAGTTACAGCCATCGGCAGGCACCTCATCGCACAACATCACTTTTTCCGGGCGCAGTGCGACATGGACCGGAACGTTATCCACCACCGAGACATCGGAGTCGACTTTCAGCGGATGCATCAGGCCGGGACTGTCAATCACCAGGCCATCCGCCTGACGTTCACGCAGTAAGCCTTCGAAGACGTTAACCGAACCGATAAATTCCGCGCTGTAGCGGCTGGTAGGATGCTCGTAGATCTCCTCCGGTTCACCAATCTGCACGAACTTGCCGCGATTCATAATCGCGATACGGCCCGCCATGGTCATCGCCTCTTCCTGATCGTGCGTCACCATCACACAGGTGGCGCCAACACGCTCCAGAATATCGACCACTTCCAGCTGCATCCTGTCGCGCAGCTTCTTGTCCAGTGCCCCCATCGGCTCATCCAGCAGCAGCAGTTTTGGCCGTTTCGCCAGGCTGCGGGCCAGCGCCACACGCTGACGCTGACCACCGGAGAGCTGATGCGGTTTGCGTTTAGCAAACTCCTGCATATGCACCAGCGCCAGCATCTCTGCTACCCGGCTGGTGATCTCCCCTTTCGGCAGCCGATCCTGTTTCAGACCAAAGGCGATATTCTGCTCCACCGTCATGTGGGGAAACAGCGCGTAGGACTGGAACATCATGTTGATCGGGCGCTGATAGGGAGCAACGTGGGACAGATCCTGGCCATCCAGCACAATCTGCCCGCTGGTTGGCGGCTCAAAACCGGCCAGCATGCGCAGCAGCGTTGATTTACCACAGCCCGATGCGCCCAGCAGGGCAAAGATCTCACCTTTATAAATAGTCAGGCTGACATCATCCACGGCGTGTTGCCCGTCAAAGGATTTGGTCAGATTGCGAATTTCCAGCAGTGGCGTTAACGCCTTTGCGGTTTTATTTTGAGGACGGGGAATGGCATCGTTCACAAAGGTTCTCTCCGGAGCCAGGCGGAACATGGCGACAAAATTTGCCGCTAAAAATGGCACAACAGAGGCCGACACCGCGCCTCTGTTGCTGATGCATGACAGGTCAATCCGTTAAGGACGAATTACTTACCACTTTTTACTTTAGTCCATGCGCGCGTACGCACACGATCCAGTTTTGGATCCTGGACTTTCAGCACAAACAATTTCGACATCGCTTCAGGCGTCGGGAAGATACCCGGGTTGTTGCGGACGTCGGCATTGATCAGCGGCAGCGACGCTTTGTTGCCGTTGGCGTAGTTCATTTTGTTGGAGACATCGGCGATTACTTTCGGATCCATGATGTAGTTCAGCCAGGCGTAAGCACCATCGAGGTTTTTCGCATCTTTCGGGATCGCCATCATATCGAAGAAGGCCAGTGCGCCCTCTTTCGGTACGCTGTAGCCCAGATGCACGCCATTTTTAGCCGCATCAGCACGGTTTTTCGCCTGCAGAATATCGCCCGACCAGCCAATGGCGACGCAGATATTACCGTTGGCCAGATCGTTGATGTACTGCGACGAATGGAAGTAGCGGATATTCGGACGCAGTTTCAGCAGCAGGTCAGTGGCCGCGCCGGAATACTCTTTGGCATCAGAGGTATTGGGATCTTTGCCCAGGTAGTTGAGCACCGTGGCAAAAATCTCTTCTGGGGCATCCAGGAAGGAGACGCCGCAGCTTTTCAGCTTCTCCAGGTTTTCCGGCTTCAGCACCAGATCCCAGCTGTTGACCGGCGCATCAGCGCCCAGTGCGGCCTTGACCTTGTCGACGTTGTAGCCGATACCGGTGGTGCCCCACAGATAAGGAATGGCATATTTATTACCCGGATCGTGCTGCGCCACTTTCTCCATCAGCGCCGGATCGAGGTTTTTGTAGTTAGGCAGTTTGCTCTTATCCAGCGGCTGGAATACCCCGGACTGCAGCTGACGCGCCAGGAAGCTGGAGGATGGCACCACCACATCATAGCCGGTGCTGCCCGCCATCAGTTTGCCTTCCAGGACTTCGTTGGAGTCAAACACATCGTAGACCACTTTGATGCCGGACTGCTTTTCAAAGTTCGGCACGGTATCTGGCGAAATATAATCGGACCAGTTGTAGACGTGCAGCGTTTTATCTTCCGCCATGCTGCTGGCCGATGCGGCCATCAGCGCAGCAGCTACCACAGCTGACAGCCATTTCTGACGTGAGTTGAACATATTTTTCCATCCTCCTGAGCGGGTCATTACAACGCTGCAAACCAGAGATCCCTGCATTGCGTTCTGTACAAGACGTCAGTGACACAATGAATCATTATTCAGCGGGAGTTTAATAGCAAAAACCTATAGCTGAGGCGCAGTTACGCGCCTGTTACAGCCCCGCAAGCATAGCCCCCCCGGTCAGGCTTCACCAGACCCCAGCGTAAAAAACGCCTGAAAGCGATATTTTATGCATGTTTGAGCTATGAGGTTCGGCTTTGATGGCATAAACCACGACTAATATCTGGCGTTAAAGGGCAAAATGCAGAATAAAAAATTATCGCGGCAGCGGATGGCGGGCATAAAAAAGCCGTCTCAGGGACGGCTTAGTGTGTGACCATGTCGGGCTTAGTGCAGCACAGAATGAACGCTGGTCACCGGAACGTGCTCTTCTTCTTCGCCCACGATCAACAGATTGTTGGCAAAGGCTTCCAGGATCACCATGGAGATCTGCTCTTCACTCTGTTTCATAAAGTGCGAGAACTGACCAAAGGTTAACCCGGCGGTGGTAATCATTGACTGACAGACAATGAGTTTCGGCAGATTATCATCCTGAATGTCGATAAATGCTTTCACCGTCAGCGAACTGGCATTGATCTGCGACAAATCGCCAACCAGTGGAATCAGCGCCGTCGGCTTCACTTCAGCCAGCGCCGAAAACAGAATGACGTTGTCGACCAGATCGATTTTGGCGTCAAACACCCCATCGAAGTTTTGCATGTGCGGCAGATGAAGTGCCTGACAGGCATCGCATTCGAACCAGGTGATATTTTGCTGATCCAGCCAGCGACGCAGCAGGTCGATATCCGGAACGACAAGAGAATCCATCGTAAAATCCCAGTGGGGTGATAAACAGGCGACTTAGCTTACGGAAAAATGCGCGACGATGCCATGAAAACCGCTGAAAAGCGCGTGTCAGCCAGCGGTTTTAGGACGGAGCCCGGGGATGGCCTGCTGCTCAATCCGCTCGATCATCAGGGCGGCGATGTTAAGGTCACTGCTGGTTTCAATGCCTTCAAGACCGGGCGAGGCGTTAACTTCCATCACCAGCGGGCCGCGATGGGCGCGCAGAATATCGACGCCCGCCACTTCCAGCCCGAGCGTAGCCGCCGCTTTCACGGCGATCTGCCGCTCCTGTTGCGTAATGACGACCGGATAAGCTTTGCCGCCGCGATGCAGATTAGAGCGAAAGTCGCCCTCTTTCGCCACCCGCTCAATCGCTGCCACCATCTGATTGCCAATCACCAGACAGCGAACATCACGACCCTGCGCTTCTTTAATAAACTCCTGCACCAGAATATGGGCATTCAGGCCGCGAAAGGCATCGATAACGCTTTCTGCCGCCTGCCGCGTTTCCGCCAGCACCACGCCAATGCCCTGGGTGCCCTCCACCAGCTTGACCACCAGCGGCGCACCGCCGACCAGGGCGATCAGATCAGCGGTGTCATCGGGTGAGGAGGCAAAGCCGGTGACCGGCATGTCGATGCCTTCCCGTGCCAGCAGCTGCAGCGAGCGCAATTTGTCACGGGTGCGGGTAATGGCGGCGGACTCATTCAGCGGATAGCTGCCGCACATCTCAAACTGTCGCAGCACGGCCGTGCCATAAAAAGTGATAGGGTTGCCGATGCGCGGGATAACCGCATCAAAATGGCCCAGCGGTTCACCACAGTAGTGAACCGCCGGTGAGGCGGGATTAATATTCATATAGCAGGAGAGCGGATCGATGATCTGAACCTGGTGGCCGCGTGCGGCGGCCTCCTCACGCAGTCGCCGACTGGAGTAGAGCGTCTCATCACGTGACAGGATAGCTATCTTCATCGCTGCTCTCCCTTACTGGCTTAACGCGTGGCCCAGCCCTGCTGATGCAGATAATCGAGCATAAACGGACGCGTCTCTTTAATGATCAGGCGCTGGATCAGCTCACTCCAGGTTTCGCTGCGCTGGTTGCTGCCGCGCTGCTGATAATAGAGTTCTGTGCGGCTATCGTATTCGGCCAGTACCGCCGGATCCAGCGGCTGATAGCGGTTCTCATGCACCAGCATCGCGTGCGGCATACGCGGTTTGACGTCCGGCTTTGACTCCGGATGGCCCAGGCAAAAACCAAACAACGGCAGAACAAATTTCGGCAGGCCCAGCAGTTCGGTTACTTCCACGATACTGTTACGGATTCCGCCGATAAAGACGCCGCCCAGATCCAGCGATTCCGCTGCGACCATGGCATTCTGACCCATCAGCGCGGTATCGACGCAGCCCAGCAGCAACTGCTCGGCACGACCCAGCTGCGCATCAGGGCAAATCTGCAGATGGCGATTAAAGTCAGCGCAGAAGATCCAGAACTCAGGCGCATCCGCGACCCAGGACTGTCCGCCCGTCAGCGTCACCAGCTTGTCGCGCAGGGCTTTGTCGGTGATACGGATAATGGAAGAACACTGTAAAAAACTGGATGTGGACGCCGATTGCGCCGCAGTAATAATCGCTTCACGCTGTGCTTTGCTGACCGGCTGGTCAGTAAAGGCGCGGATTGAACGATGGCTGCACAGTAAATCAATGGTCGGTGTCATAAAGTCTCCAGCAATATTATCTTTTTTTGTCAGTTTGATTAAACAGCTGTGGTGCTATCGCTTTCGCGGTGCGCCACATTAACAGCCAGGCAGCAGGCAGCATCAGAACCACGCCAGCAATAAACAGCACAGTGGCCAGCGTTTTTACATCCGCCTTGTCTGGCAGCGGAAGCCAGTGGTTGATCAGCAGCAGCGCGGCCACGATTAACAGGCCGCCAGCCGCCTCCAGCACCACCACAAACCGGGGTAATCTGGCTACACTCTGCATGATATCCTCCTGCCTTAGCGGCTGACTGAGCGTCAATTATGGTCAACAACCCAAAAATTGCGCGAGATACACGGGCTGCCGGCGCGAAAAAGCCTCTGATTCAGAGGCTTCCTGACCGGGCAGCGATAGCGTGCGGGCATCAGACTAACAGGCAAATCCTGCTTTCCTTAAGCGATACGAGCGGGCATCATGGTTGCCATTCTCTGTTTCATTGTGTGATACACATCACATAATAGTCGCTGCAAGGAGTTCTCAATGATTGCTGTTATTTTTGGTCGTCCGGGCTGTCCCTACTGTGTGCGTGCCCATGAACTGGCCGACAAACTAACCGCTGAACGTGATGATTTTAGCTACCAGTATGTCGATATTAACGCAGAAGGCATTACTAAAGCCGACCTGGAAGCGAGCGCCGGTAAACCGGTCAGCACCGTGCCACAGATTTTCGTCGACGAAAAACATATCGGTGGCTACACCGAGTTTGCGGCCTGGACCAAAGAGAATCTGGGATTTGCCGCGTAAGCGCTGATAGCCGGAATGAAAAAGGCGAGCCAGGTTTTCCTGTCTCGCCTTTTTACGCTCTGCCGGTCATCCATCGCCCGGCACTGTTTAATTGAGTGATGCCATCACTATCTGCATCAACCGTACCAGCAAGGCCCCGCAGCCTGCCCAGAACAGCGCGCTGAGGCTCCATGCGACCACAAAGAGTGCGTTGCTGTGGATAAACAGGCTGCTGTTTAACAGCAGTGCTGCCAGTAACGTTCCCCATAATCCCATGAGCAGGGTGCTTTTTAACGGGCTTTCCACCTGCACCAATGCCATCACGATACCGGGCAACATAAAGAGCAGTAATTCGGGCTGACCACGAAGCGGGCCGGGACCGACCTGCCAGAAATGACAGGTAAAGACAAACACCAGACTGTACAACACCACGCCGCACAGGCGGGTAGTCCAGAGATAAGAACGCTGCGGCATACCACCCCACTGATTAAAAGTAACCCCGACAATAACCTGCTGATAACCCTGATGCGTTCAGATGGAAATAAAAAGAAACAGTTCGCTGTGGCAACGAATGAAAACAGCCAATGGCTGTGAAAGATATTTGTGATTAGAATAGCGCCGCGGTAAAGGTTCCATTTGCAGTACTGATGCAACAGCACCTCAACGGCCTGCTCACGATAGCGAAAAACAGGCTACTCTTCAATAGGTTACATGTAAACAAGAAGTTAAACAGTGAATATTAACGTCGCAGGATTGTTAAGCGGAAATGACATTTTGTTATTGTTTGTCGTTTTAGCGCTCGGCCTCTGTCTGGGTAAGTTGCGTCTGGGCTCGGTTCAGCTGGGAAATTCGATTGGCGTATTAGTGGTTTCGCTCTTATTAGGCCAGCAGCACTTTACGATCAATACCGATGCATTGAGTCTGGGCTTTATGCTGTTTATTTTTTGTGTCGGCGTCGAAGCCGGTCCCAACTTTTTTTCCATTTTCTTTCGCGACGGCAAAAACTATTTCATGCTCGCCATCGTCATGGTGGTCAGCGCACTGTTGCTGGCGCTGGGACTGGGCAAACTCTTTGGCTGGGATATCGGTCTCACCGCCGGCATGCTGGCCGGGTCGATGACCTCAACGCCGGTGCTGGTCGGAGCGGGCGATACCCTGCGGCAAAGCATCAGCGATCCGAAGCAGCTTGGACTGATGCAGGATCAGCTGAGCCTCGGTTATGCCGTGACCTATCTGATAGGCCTGGTCAGTCTGATTTTCGGCGCACGTTATCTGCCCCGTCTGCAACATCAGGATCTGCCCACCTGCGCCCAGCAGATCGCCCGGGAACGCGGTCTGGATGCGGACAGCCAGCGCAAAGTTTTCCTGCCGGTGATCCGCGCCTATCGCGTCGGTCCTGAACTGGTGGCATGGAGCGGCGGCAAAAACCTGCGCGAACTGGGTATCTATCGTCAGACCGGTTGCTACATTGAGCGCATCCGCCGCAACGGTATTCTCGCCAGTCCCGATGGCGATGCGGTGTTACAGCTCGGTGATGATATCTCGCTGGTGGGCTATCCCGATGCTCACGCCCGGCTCGACCCCAGCTTCCGCAACGGCAAAGAGGTTTTTGACCGCGACCTGCTGGATATGCGTATCGTCACTGAAGAGATCGTGGTGAAAAACCACAATGCGGTAAACAAACGCCTCAGCAAGTTAAACCTCACCGATCACGGCTGTTTTCTGAACCGGGTGATACGCAGTCAGATTGAGATGCCGATCGACGACAGTATCATGCTTAACAAAGGTGATGTGCTGCAGGTCAGCGGCGAGGCACGACGGGTCAAAAGCGTGGCGGATCGCATTGGCTTTATCGCGATTCACAGTCAGATGACCGATCTCTTAGCCTTCTGCGCCTTCTTTATCGTGGGTCTGATGATTGGTCTGATCACCTTCCAGTTCAGCAATTTCAGTTTTGGTATTGGTAACGCCGCGGGCCTCCTGTTCGCCGGTATCATGCTCGGCTTCCTGCGCGCCAACCATCCAACCTTTGGTTATATTCCGCAGGGCGCGCTCACTATGGTGAAAGAGTTCGGTCTGATGGTGTTTATGGCGGGAGTGGGATTGAGTGCCGGTAGCGGCATTAATCACGGCCTGAGCAGCGATGGTGCGCTGATGCTGCTGTGCGGCCTGCTGGTCAGCCTGATTCCGGTGATCATCTGCTATCTGTTTGGTGCTTATGTGTTGCGGATGAACCGCGCCCTGCTGTTTGGCGCCATCATGGGCGCACGTACCTGCGCACCGGCCATGGAGATCATCAGTGATACGGCACGCAGCAATATTCCGGCGCTGGGCTATGCCGGAACCTATGCCATCGCCAACGTGTTGCTGACGCTGGCGGGAACGCTGATTGTGATTATCTGGCCGATATTGCCCCTATAAAATTTTTTTGCCTGCGTCCAGAACTTTATTGTTAAGGGATAGTCATAATAAGTGCCACTGCTTTTCTTTGAAATCCCCAAATTGTGGAGCCCGCTGGTCTTTTTCCCGGCGGGTTTTTTTATGCCTTTTTTTCGTCCCTGCCCGTCATTCCCCCCTGATTCGCAACTGCATGTGTCATAAAACTTAAACCGTTACACAACTCAACGGCAGATTAAGAGCCTTTCTATAGACGAACAAAACGGTAAAAAGCAGGATAGACCGCTGTTTAGTTAGCAATTTGTGCTGGCTGATTGGGTGAGCGTGCTGTCGCTGACCGTTTTTTTTGCCGCTGTTATCGGGCCGGGCTGGCGGGATGCTGCCAGCTGCCGTTAACCGGACTGTCTGCTGAGGAATTTATCCCGAAATGGAAGAGCTGAACCATTCACTGTTTACTGCCATTAATGCCACACCGGCTTCACCCGCCTGGTTACTGCAGCTGGCGACGTTTTTTGCCAAAGATCTGATCGCCATCGTGCCGCTGTTAATCGTAGCGATGTGGCTCTGGGGACCGCGTGATCAGGTGTCTTCGCAGCGGGTGCTAGTACTGAAAACCGGTATGGCGCTGATCTATGCGCTGGCGATCTCCTGGTCTGTGGGCCAGCTGTTGCCGCATCCCCGCCCTTTCGCTATCGGTTTTGGTTATCAGTTCCTGCATCACGCCGCCGATGACTCCTATCCCAGCGATCACGGCACCACGATATTCACCTTTGCACTGGCCTTTATCTTCTGGCATCGCCTCTGGTCAGGTGTGGTTCTGATGGTGGCCGGTTGCGCTATTGCCTGGTCGCGGGTCTACCTTGGCGTTCACTGGCCAATGGATATGCTGGGCGGGTTCCTGGTGGGTCTGCTGAGCTGTCTGGCTTCGCATCTGGCGTGGCAGTTCTATGGCGAGCGGATGCTGGCGGTAATCAATCCACTCTATCGGTCGCTATTTGCCGTGCCGATTCGCAAAGGCTGGACGCAGGATTAAGAAAGGGACGCGTTAGCGTCCCCAGCACTGTGGCAAACCCGGATTTACCGCAGCGAATAAGCTTAAAGCGCAGGGAACAGGGTCAGAGGAGGAAAGCGTCCCGCGCCAGGGACGGCGCGGGCCGAGCGTGTCATGGATGACGGATTTTGCGTCTTTCCGATCTGACCCTGTTCCCTGTGCAGGCTCGGGCTCAACGCAGTACGAGCCTGCGTCCCTGCTTACTTATGAAAACCACTTCCCGAACCAGCCATTGAATTTCATCATCACGAAATCAATCATCCGGCTGAAGAACCCGCCTTCCGGCACATCCTGCATCACCACCAGCGGCCGCTGCTCAATGGTTTTCCCGTCCAGCTGGAAATCGATGGTGCCGACCACCTGATTCTTCTTCAGCGGGGCTTCCAGCTGCGGCGTAGTGAGTCTGAAACTCGCCTTCAGATTCTTCATCTGCCCTTTAGGGATGGTCAGCGCAGCATCTTTCGCTACGCCCAGATTGACCTGGCTGCGATCACCGAACCAGACCCGCTGCTGCGCAAACGGCGCATCCGCTTTAATCGGCGTGACCGTTTCAAAGAAACGGAAGCCCCATGTCAGCAGCTTTTCACTTTCGCGGAAACGAATCGCATCGCTGGCGGTGCCCAGCACCACCGAGATCAGACGCATATCCCCTTCGGTTGCTGAAGCGACCAGGTTATTCCCCGCGCCTGAGGTGTGGCCGGTTTTGACGCCATCAACCTTGAGATTGGTGCTCCACAACAGGCGGTTGCGGTTGATCTGGCGAATATTATTGAAGGTGAACTCTTTCTCTTTATTCAGCGCGTACTCTTCGGGCACATCGCGGATCAGCGCCTGAGCAATCAGCGCCATGTCACGCGCGGTACTGTACTGCCCTTCTGCATCCAGACCATGCACCGTCATAAAGTGGGTATTCTGCAGTCCCAGCGCCTTCACGTAGTTGTTCATCAGGCCGATAAACGAATCCTGACTGCCCGCCACATAATCCGCCAGCGCAATACAGGCGTCATTGCCGGACTGGATCACGATTCCCTTATTCAGCTCATGCACCGGAATACGATCGCCCGGCTTGAGGAACATCAGCGACGAGCCGCGCAGCTTAGGGTTGCCGGTGGCCCAGGCATCCTGTCCGACGGTAACCAGGTCATCCGGCTTAATTTTGCCCGCTTTAATCGCCTGACCCACAACATAGCTGGTCATCATTTTAGTCAGACTGGCGGGGTCGAGGCGCTGATCGGCACTCGATTCGGTTAACACCTTACCGCTGGCGTAGTCGATCAGAATCCACGCTTTAGCATCAATGCCTGGCGCGGCGGGAGCCTGCTCAGCAAAAACGCTGACGGGGGCAAGAATCAGTAATGAAGTGGCAGCAAGGTGCCGCAGGCGAGATGTGAAGCGAGTGTTTGTCATGGGCTTGGCCGGATTGTCCTTGTTAAATCGAAATTCCAGGGGCAGAAAATTCTCACTCAAACGCTAACCCTTGACGGCAGCGAAAAAAACCGTCGAATCGTAAAGTTTTTTAAAGTTTAGTAGAGTAACCCTGGCATAAGTGCCGCGCGCGTGCCGCTTTTCCCCGATTCTGTCGCTATCAAAACTGCGTGAAATTCCGATTTTTCGCAGAAGAGTTAAGCCCGTCACAAATATCAGTTAACCTGAACGCCAGTCAGCCGAGGAGACCGACCATGGACTTAGCCCTTTTTGATCTGGATGAAACACTCATTTGTGAAGACAGCACCAGCCTGTGGCTGCGCTGGCTGGTATCACAGGGATTCGCCCCCAGTGAACTGATTGATCAGGAACAGGCATTAATGAGCCAGTACTATGCCGGTACGCTGTCGATTGAAGAGTATATGAATAAAACACTCTCCCCCCTGGCGGGCATGGCCACGCTTACCGTTGAAGGCTGGGTGCGCCGCTTCATTCACCGCGACATCATGCCACGCGTTTATCCTGCAGCCCGCGAGCGGATTGAGTGGCACCGGGCGCGTGGCGACAAGGTCATGATCATCTCCGCCAGCGGCGAGCATCTGGTGGTGCCGATTGCAGAAAAGCTGGGTGCCTGCGGCGCGCTGGCGATTGGCGTTGAAATCGTGGACGAGCGCTACAGCGGCAACACTTACGGCACCATGACCTATAAAGAGGGCAAAGTCACGCGACTGGGTGACTGGAAAGCGCTGCAACAGGACGAGACCTTTGACCGCACCTGGGCCTACAGCGATTCGATGAACGACCTGCCGCTGCTGGAACAGGCCGATCATGCCCATGTCATCAACCCTGACGAACAGTTACACAAGGAAGCGTTAAACCGCGGCTGGCAGGTTTATCACTGGGCGCGCTGACTCAGAGCCTGCTCCATCAGGCATACTGTTGCTGGCAGCCTGGACACGGACAGCGCGGAACACTCCGTAGTACACGTAGTCCGTGAGGATTACTCGCTGCGCTCGCCCCTTCAGGGCCGCCCTGACGGGCGTTCAGGTTGCTAAAGCAGCCTGTGTGAGCACTGCCCTGGCCCAGACTGACCAATAAAATAGCCTGGGGACAGGCTCTTAGCCGCGGGACGCACCAGCGTCCTGCGCTAATCCCACTTTCAGCAGCTTGCCATTGGCCTCATCGGTCAGCACATAGAGCCAGCCATCCGGCCCCTGACGCACATCGCGAATGCGCGCCTTCTGATCGTCCAGCAGACGCTGCTCTTCCACCACTTTCTCGCCGTTGATACTCAGACGAATCAGGTTTTTCTCTTTCAGAGCGCCGATAAACAGCGAGTTTTTCCACTGCGGAAAACGGGCGCTATTGTAGAACGCCATGCCGCTGATGGCCGGAGAATCCTTCCAGTGATAAAGCGGCGGTTCGGTACCCGCAACCTGTGTGCCTTGTGACTCCGGCACTTTGTCACCGCTATAGTCGATGCCGTAGGTTGCCAGCGGCCAGCCGTAATTCTTGCCCCGCTCCATGATATTCACTTCATCGCCGCCGCGCGGGCCATGTTCATTTTCCCATATTTTGCCGGTCCAGGGGTTAAGCGCCAGCCCCTGCGGATTACGCAAACCATAGGCCCAGATCTCTGGCCGTGCGCCGCGCTGTTTCGCAAACGGGTTATCGTCCGGCACGCTGCCATCGGCGTTGAGCCGCAGCAGTTTGCCCTGCAGCTTATCGAGATCCTGCGCAGCGCTGCTGGCAAAGTTATCGCCGAAGGCGATCCAGAGATAGCCCTGGGTATCAAACGCCAGCCGGGTACCGATGTTGTTGCCGCTGGAGAGCATCGGCGTCTGCCGAATCACCTCGCGGAAATCGCTGAGTTGCCGGTTATCCTTGCTCAGCGTGCCCACGCCTACCACCGCGCCCGCTTTGCCACTGCTGTTCGCTTCGGTATAGCTAAGCCAGACGCGACGACTGGTGGCAAAATCGGGTGCCAGCACCACGTCCAGCAGGCCACTCTGCCGTTCTGCCCAGACCTTTGGCACGCCCTGGATCGGCTGCGACAGGCCGCTCTCCGGGCTCCAGCTGCGCAGTTGTCCGCTACGTTCGGTAATCAGCAGCGTTTTATTGTCGGGCAGGAAGGCGACGGACCATGGATGTTGTAACTTATCCTGTAATACCTCGACCTTTACGTCGGCGGCAAACAGGGGGGCGGTACAGAACAGGGAGCCACTTAGCAACAAGGCAGTTGAGAAACGGGCCATAACGATCTCCTGACGGGATAGAATGCCCTTAAGCGTAGTCAGCCCCTCTGCAATGATGTTGAGGATTTACAAAAGATTAATCAGGGCGACAGCGCTCTGCTGTCGCCCGTCAGAGTCAGGGCGCGTTAAAACTTACCGTGTCACGCACCATCGTATCGATACCAGGCTTCAGCTCGTCAAAGGTGATCGGCGTATTGCTGTTACTGACCGTTTTGCCAAAGGCTTTGCGAACCACCCGGATCATCGGTTTGCCCGTCACCGCATCGCTGGCTTCTATCTCCAGAAACAGTTCGCTGTTCTGAGTACGATGCCCTGACGCCGCCATGGTGCTGGCAACGACCGCGGCAACCGGTACCACTTCATAAAACTGCACGCCCTGATTTTCTGCTGACACGGCGGTAATGGCGGCCCTTACCTTCAGAGTATGCGACGTAGCCTGATTCACCAGCGGCAGGCGGGTGGCTATCGCGCCTTTTAGCTGGATCTCGGTGTAACTGAGCACCTGATCCAGCGTTTGCTGAGTGACGCGTGGCGTGGGGTGCGCCGCCGGGTAGTAGATCAGCGATGTATAAAGCACATCTTTATAATGGCTGCTTTGATAATCGGGTGAAATCCAGCGCAGAGTCGGTTCACCACTGGCTGACGACGTCGGTTGCAACTGGCTGTAATCGCTTAAAAAACCTGAATATTGCTGTTTATCAGCAACATGAGAAGTACAACCACTGAGCAGCACGGCAGAGACCGCCAGAAGAGCAGCAACGGAAGTTTTACGCATCATCAACTCGCTTGTATCAGGAAGGTTTAAGCAAGCATAGATAAGCCAGAGGGGAAATGCAGAATAACAGAGGCGATTTAACGCTGTTATGCAGAATAAATAGCAGGAAAACCCGCTGCAGAGCACAGCGGGCGAAAAATATTACTCAAAGCAGGTATCAGGATTCTCAGACAGGGTGATGAACTGTTTGCCACCCTGGGTCAGCGCCATAATGGTGCCGCTTTCGATATCGTAAACCCAGCCGTGCAGACGCAGCTTACCGTTACGCAGCGCGACGGAGACGGAAGGATGGGTTTTCATGTTGTTCAGCTGGGCGATGACGTTCTCTTTGACCATCTCGTTCAGCTTCTTCTCTGGCGAGTCATACTCACGCTGCTCAACCACCGCTTTTGCCGCATCGGCATAGCGCAGCCAGTGCTCAACCGCAGGCATGGTATCCATGCAGGCGCAGGAGGCGATGGCGTTCATGGCACCACAGTTAGAGTGACCACAGATGATGATGTCGGAGACGCCCAGCGCGACCACCGCATATTCGATAGTGGCGGAGACACCGCCTGGCTCCGGGCCGAATGAGGGAACGATGTTGCCCGCATTGCGGATAACGAACAGCTCTCCTGGCTCCTGCTGCGTCACCAGTTCAGGCACCAGACGACTGTCTGAACAGGAGATGAACAGCGCTTTCGGATTTTGATTTGATGCCAGGCTTTTGAAAAGATCCTTCCTTTCAGGAAACACATTCTGCTGGAAATTCAGAAATCCGTTGATGATCTCTTTCATTATTTAGCTCTCACATTATCCATTTCATTACCTGAGGGGCATAGCCCCCTCAGTGGGGTTTGCCCGTTTATTATTAATGAAAACAAGTGAATATCAACCCGCCTTTTACCGGATGCTCTAAACAGCGGCCACTGTCAGCGTTTCGCTTGTTCACCAGTCAGAGGCTCCGCAGCCAATTTCTTTTTATAGCACGGGAAGTTATTGGAAAAAGCACGGTTTGAACCGCCCGTTTTTTTGCCTGTGCTGTGGATCGGCTTTTACGCGTTTTTTCACTACTTTACGCCCCCGGCTCGCCAGCAGAAAAGGTTTCTCTTCTGCTGCTGTCTGACTTTATCTGGCAAGCGTGGCGGGCTATGGTGTTTTGGGGCGTGGCGAAACGGCTGCGCATCTGACAGCACGGGCGCTGCGCCAGAACCGTTGCAGACAAGGAATGAGGGATAAGAGAGAGCAGGACGGGTTTCATTAAAACAACCCCAGCAGCAGGGGTTAGCGGCTGCCGGGAGAGCAGGATTAACGCTTAGCCATACTGCTGCTGATGCGCTTTTTTACGTCGCAGATAGTCCTCATCTGCACGAAGTTTGTCCCAGTAGCCTTTGAAAACAGCCGCCGCCGCGGCTTTTTCCTCGTTGATGCCGCGCGGCAGCTCCTTGCCATCTGCGTCATATTTACGTCCGCCCTTGTGGTTGCTGTAACGGCGCGCGCGGGTATACCCCATCTGAATAAATTTACGCGCCATATCCATGCCGACAAAATCATCTTTGCGCCGATACTCCTCAAACAGCGCCATGATTTTCTCAGCCGACTCTTCAGCAATGGGAACGGTACGAAAACGCCAGTGTGGCAGTATTTCGCCTTTATAAGGCTCGACCATCAGCACGCCCTGCTCACCACGCCCGACCTGATAAAGCTCGGGGTGCTGGCGGAAGTCGATAGTGCTGAAGTCCTGATCATAATCGAAAGGTTTCATCTCTTTAGTTTAGGATCAAGTGCGTCGCGCAGCCCGTCTCCGAGTAAATTAAATGCCAGAACGGTGAGGAAGATGGCCAGGCTGGGGAAAATTGCCACGTGAGGCGCGATAACCATGTCGGCCCGCGCCTCATTCAGCATCGCCCCCCACTCCGGCGTAGGCGGTTGTGCGCCCAGCCCCAGAAACGACAGGCTGGCCGCGGTAATGATTGAGGTACCGACCCGCATGGTGAAATAGACCACAATCGGCGATACCGTGCCGGGCAGGATATGCCGCATCAGGATAGTCCAGTCAGAAGCGCCGATACTGCGTGCCGACTCAATATAGGTCTGATGCTTCAGCACCAGCGTATTGCCGCGAACCAGCCGGGCAAACGCCGGGATACTGAAGATAGCGACCGCCACAATCACATTACTCATGCCGCTGCCCATAATCGCCACCACCGCAATCGCCAGCAGAATGCCGGGAAAGGCAAACAGCACATCGCAGATACGCATGGTGATGCGGTCCCACCAGCCTTCGTAATAGCCGGCTAACAGACCAAAGAATGTACCGATCAGCGCGCCGATCACTACCGAAAAGAAGCCCGCAATCAGGGAAATCCGCGTGCCGACCAGCACCCGACTGAAAATGTCACGCCCCAGCGAATCGACGCCAAACAGATGCATCAGCGAGGGGCCGTCATTGAGCCGGTCATAATCGAAGTAGTTCTCTGCGTCGAACGGCGCAATCCATGGGGCGATAACCGCCAGCACAATCAGTACCAGCACAAACAGCCCGGCCAGCAGCGCCACCGGCTGTCCTCTGAAACGCCGCCAGAATTCACGCCACGGCGTTCGCACCCGATTCTCCGCAATCAGCGGCATCGTTTTCAGTGCCGCTTCGCGTCGCCAGTTTTTCATCGCGACTCCTTAAAGCGAATAGCGGGATTAATCACCGCATAGAGCATGTCGACAAACAGATTGATCAGAATAAACTCCAGTGAAAACAGCAAAACTTCCGCCTGAATAACCGGGTAGTCGCGCATCGCCACGGAATCGACCAGCAGTCGCCCCAGGCCCGGCCAGTTAAACACCACCTCGACCACGATCGATCCGCCCAGCAGGAAACCAAACTGCAGCCCCATCATCGTCACCACCGGGATCATGGCGTTGCGCAGGCCATGCTTGACCACCACCAGCGACTCGCGCACCCCTTTGGCCCGGGCGGTCCGCATATAATCTTCCTGCATCACCTCCACGAACGAGGCACGGGTAAAGCGCGCCATCACCGCCGCCACCGCCGCACCCAGGGTGATGGAGGGCAGAATGTAATGTTTCCAGCTCTCTGCCCCGACGGTTGGCAGCCATCCCAGCTCCACCGAGAAGACCTGCATCAGCAGCATGCCCAGTGCAAAGGCGGGAAACGAAATGCCCGACACCGCCAGCGTCATCCCCAGCCGATCGGGCCAGCGATTGCGCCAGACAGCAGAAACGATGCCGATTGCCATGCCAAAAATCACGGCCCAGATCATGCTGACCAGCGTCAGCCACAGGGTCGGCATAAAGCGTGAGGCGATCTCCTCCGCGACCGGCCGCTTCGAGACCATCGACTGGCCGAAATCGCCCTGCAGCGCATTCAGCATAAAGTGCCAGAACTGCTGCGGCAGCGGCAGGTCGAGTCCCAGCTCCTGACGCACCAGCGCCACCACCGAGGCATCGGCTTCCGGCCCGGCGATCAGACGCGCCGGGTCGCCCGGCAGCAGGTGAACAAACAGGAACACCAGCACCGCCACAATCAGCAGCGTGGGGATCAGCCCAAAGAGTCGTTTGAGAAAATAGTTAAACATGCAACATCCTGCAGCTGCGGCCAGCCT
Source organism: Pantoea sp. EKM20T (assembly GCF_011800485.1). Taxonomy (NCBI): domain Bacteria; kingdom Pseudomonadati; phylum Pseudomonadota; class Gammaproteobacteria; order Enterobacterales; family Erwiniaceae; genus Pantoea; species Pantoea sp. EKM20T. The sequence goes on from NZ_JAALFW010000001.1 coordinate 191,087, forward strand.
CGCGGGCTGGCCGGCTCCGTTACTTCAGAGTTGCCTCATCAAAATTGAATGAGGTATCGGGCATTACATAAAAACCGCTGAGGTTTTTGCTGTTGGCAGAAACCAGCTGCTCAACCACCAGTGGGATCCACGGGTGATCCTGCCAGATGGTATCCTGCGCATCTTTGTAGAGACGCGCTTTCTCGGCACGGTCAGTGGTTTTCAGCGCATCAGCCAGATCTTTATCGACCTTAGGATTGCTGTAAAACGCGGTATTGAAGATCGCCGGTGGCCAGGCCGTAGTAGCAAACAGTGGCGTCAGTGCCCAGTCCGCTTCGCCGGTTGAGGCGGACCAGCCGGTGTAGAACATGCGCACGCCGCTCTCTTTCTGGCCCTTGCCTTCTACTTCAGCGGCACGCTGACCCGCATCCATCGCCGTAACTTTAACTTTCACGCCAACCTGCGCCAGCTGCTGCTGGGTGAACTGCAACACTTTCTGCGCGGTGCTGTGGTTGTGTGACGACCAGAGCGTGGATTCAAACCCGTTCGGGTAACCCGCCTCTTTCAGCAGGGCTTTCGCTTTGGCTGGATCGTAGCTGATGGCCGGATAGGTCTGAGCGAAGTCGATGGTGGGCGGCACGATGCCGGTAGCAGGCGTGGCGTAACCGGAGAACGCCACTTTCGCCAGCGCCTGACGGTTGATGGCATACTCCAGCGCTTCACGCACCTTCGGATTATCGAACGGCTTCTGAGTGACGTTAAGGCTGATGTAACGCTGCATAATCGATGGCGTGGTTACCACAGCAAGCTTGCTGTTCTTCTCCAGCAGTTTTGCCTGCTCATAGGGCACCGGGAAAGCAAAGTTCGCTTCGCCGGTCTGTAGCATCGCCGCGCGGGTGTTGTTATCCACCACCGGTCGCCAGGTAATGCTGTCCAGCTTCGGATAGCCCGGCTTCCAGTAGCCGTCCCACTTTTTCACCTTCACAAAATCGGTCTGGTTCCAGGTTTCGAACACAAACGGGCCGGTTCCTACCGGATGGAAACCGATCTCTTTGCCATATTTTTTCAGCGCGGTGGGTGAAATCATCGCTGCCGCCGGATGGGCCAGGATGTTGATAAAGGCGGAGAACGGCTCTTTCAGCGTCACTTTCACCGTAGTCGGATCCACCACTTCGGTGCTGGCGATATGTTTAAACAGGTTGTAGCGCTTGAGATGGTTATCCGGATTGCTGGCGCGATCGAGGTTGACCTTTACCGCTTCCGCATTGAAGTCAGTGCCATCCTGGAATTTAACTCCGGAACGCAGCTTAATGGTGTAGGTCAGGCCGTCGGCGCTGGCCTGATAGCTCTCAGCCAGCACGTTGGTGAGCTTCATCTCTTTATCAAAGCTAAACAGGCCCTGATAGAAGGATTTCGCGACCGCCTGCGACAGCGTGTCGTTGGCGTCATAGGGATCGAGAGTGGTGAAGTTGGACGCGACGGCAATCACCGCATCCTGTGCTGCCCAGGCGGGCAATGCCATTGCGCTGCTTAACACGCCAGCCGCCAGTAACCCTTTACGCATCGTAATCTGCATCTTGTTCTCCTGTAATCCCTGTCGGGTTGGTCGCCGGGGCGACATCGTCACTGTTCAGGTCGCACTGATAACGTGGCGGGCGACGAAATGGCCCGGAGCCACCTCCATCAGCGGCGCCACTTCAGGTTCATCCCCTAACGCATGAATCGGGCTGGGGATCTCATCGACCAGTAAGGCTCGTTCGCGACGCCGGTGAGCCGGATCGGCTACCGGCACCGCCGCCATGAGTTTTCGGGTATAAGGGTGCTGAGGCTGCTCAAACACCGCCTGACGCGGCCCCATCTCGACAATCTGACCGAGATACATCACCGCCACGCGGTGGCTGATACGCTCCACCACCGCCATATCATGAGAAATAAACAGGAAGGCGATGCCAAACTCGCGCTGCAGGTCGAGCATCAGATTAATTATCTGCGCCTGAATTGACACATCCAGCGCCGAGACGGACTCATCGGCGATCACCACTTTGGGATTCAGCGCCAGCGCGCGGGCTATACAGATGCGCTGACGCTGGCCGCCGGAAAATTCATGGGGATAGCGCTGAGCATGTTCCGGCAGCAGACCCACTTTATCCAGCAGCCAGGCGACGCGCTGCTCCGCCTCGCGACGCGGCATCGCCTTGTGGACCAGCAGCGGCTCCATAATGGAGAAGCCAACCGTCAGCCGGGGATCGAGCGAAGCGTAGGGATCCTGAAAGATAAACTGAATATCGCGTCGCAGATGGGCCAGCGCAGCACCCGACAAATGGTCTATCCGCTGTCCGTCAAAGGTCAGGGTGCCACCCTGACTGGCCACCAGCTTCAGCAGCGATCGCCCGGTGGTCGATTTACCACAGCCAGACTCGCCCACCAGCGCCAGTGTCTCACCGGCATAGAGATCAAAACTGACTTTTTCGACGGCATGCACCCGGCTTTTGACGCGGTTCAGCAGGCCGCCGCGAATATCAAAGCGGGTGACCAGATCGCGCACCTGCAAAATGGGTGGCTGCAGGCGGCGAACCGTATCCTGCGGCACGTCATCAACGGCATCGCTGTGCAGCAACGGAAATTTGGCCGGCAGGGGCTGGCCCTGCATCGAACCGAGCTTTGGCACCGCCGCCAGCAGCGCCTGGGTATAGGGCTGCTGCGGGGCGCTGAACAGCCTGGCTACCGGGGCATTTTCTACTACTTCGCCGCGATACATCACCTGAACCCGATCGGCCATTTCGGCGACCACGCCCATATCGTGAGTGATAAAAATCACCCCCATCTGCATCTCTTTTTGCAGCACGCGGATGAGTTGCAGAATCTGCGCCTGAATGGTGACGTCGAGCGCGGTGGTCGGCTCATCGGCAATCAGCAGGGCCGGTTTGCAGCAGAGCGCCATGGCGATCATCACGCGCTGGCGCATCCCGCCCGACAGCTGATGCGGGAAGCGGGATAATACATTTTGCGCATCCGGGATTCGTACCAGATCCAGCATCCGGCGCGCCTCGGCCAGCGCGCCGGCGTGGCTCAGGCCCTGATGCAGACGGATGGATTCCGCAATCTGCTCGCCCACGGAGAAGACCGGATTCAGCGAGGTCATCGGCTCCTGAAAGATCATCGCCATATCTGCACCGCGCACCCGCCGCATCTGACCTTTTGAGGCGCGCATCAGATCCAGCACGTCGCCATTGCGACGCCGCAACAGCACCTCGCCGCTGACCCTCCCGCCAGCCTGCTCAATCAGCCGCATCAGCGCCAGCGAGGTCACTGATTTCCCTGAGCCTGACTCCCCCACCAGCGCCAGCGTTTCGCCGCGAAACAGATCGAGTGACAAATGACGCACCGCGTCAGTGACGGTGGTTTCGTGCTGAAAACGCACATTGAGATCGCGCACCGCCAGGACCTGCTCAGGGGCCAGCGGCGGTAACGTTTGCCTGTCGCTCATCTCTGCTCCTTAACTTTCGCGATAGATAGCGACGTCTGCCACTTCGCCAACCCGCGCCACACCGCGATACATCCCTTCGCTGTTGAAAGGCAGCGCTACGTTGCCTGCGCGGTCGACGGCGATCAGCCCCCCGCTGCCGCCCAGCTCCAGCACACTGTCATGAATAACATTAACCGTGGCCTGCTGCAGTGAGCGCCCGGCGTAGCGCATCTGCGCTGCCACATCGTAGGCCGCCAGCGTCCGCATAAAGACTTCCCCGGTGCCGGTACAGGAGACCGCCACGCTGTCGTTGCTGGCGTAGCAGCCTGCGCCCGGCAGCGGCGAGTCGCCGACCCGTCCGGCCTGCTTGTTGGTCATACCGCCCGTTGACGTGGCGGCCGCGAGGTTGCCCTCAAGATCCAGCGCGACGGCCCCCACCGTACCAAACTTACGGTCCGGGTCGAGCGGGTCATCGCTGTGCGCGGCACCATCATGGTCCAGCACCGCCGTATCGCTGTTCAGCGCGCGCTGCAACTGCTCCCAGCGTTCCGGAGTCGAGAAGTAATCAGGCGCGACCGTTTCCAGCCCGTGCGCTTCAGCAAACTGCTCTGCGCCCTCGCCGATAAACAGGACATGCTCGCTATGTTCCAGCACGGCACGTGCCGCCAGCACCGGATTCCGTACCCGCGTTACGCCCGCGACCGCCCCTGCACCCAGGGTGCGGCCATCCATGATGCAGGCATCGAGTTCATGGGTGCCCTGATGGGTGAAGACCGCGCCTTTACCAGCGTTGAACAGCGGGCACTCTTCCAGCAGCCGCACCGCTTCGGTCACCGCATCGAGTGCGCTGCCGCCCTGAGCCAGTATCTGCTGGCCCTGAGTGACAATATCGTGTAGCGCCTGACGATAGAGTTGCTCTTTTTCGGCGCTCATTGCTGAGCGCGTAATGGCACCGGCGCCTCCATGAATGGCGATCACTGCATTGACCATAACGATCTACCCTGTGGTTGCATCAGGACGAAAAACACTGATTTAAAATGGTTTTCACCCATTTTTGGTGATTTTTGACTATAGAAAGCCTGCTAAGTGTTGTAAAGCGGAAACTGTTCCTGTGGTTATAACCTTTTCTTACCGCCATATTTCACTTTGGCCACAACAACAGGTAAGTCAGGCCGACACCGATGTGACTCAGCGGCTAATTCCCACCATAATAGGCAGCATCTGAGATAACCAGGCTGGAATATCCATGGAAAGTTTTACTGCAGGCTTAATCTCCCTTGAGGAGGCACAACAAAAAATGCTGTCACAGCTGACGCCCGTCACCGACTCTCTTAGCGTGCCGCTGGCCGAAGCGGTCGGGCGTATCACCGCCAAAGCGGTGACCTCACCGATTGCCGTCCCGCCATTTGATAACTCTGCAATGGATGGCTACGCCGTCAGGCTGGCAGACGCCAGCAGCGGTCAGCCGCTGCCAGTGGCGGGTAAAGCCTTTGCCGGCGCACCGTTTAGCGGTGAGTGGCCGCAGGGCAGCGTGATTCGCATCATGACCGGTGCGCCGGTGCCTGCAGGCTGTGAAGCAGTAGTGATGCAGGAGCAGACCGAAACACAGGGTGATGCGATTATGATCACCGCGCCGGTCCGTCCCGGACAGAACATTCGTCTCATCGGCGATGATATTCAGCCAGGCACCGTGGTGCTGGAAGCGGGAACGCGTCTGGGTGCCGCGGAGCTGCCACTGCTCGCCTCACTGGGTATCGCGCAGGTCAGCGTGCTGCGAAAACTGCGGGTCGCTATCTTCTCCACCGGTGATGAACTCCAGCCGGTAGGCGAGCCGCTGGCCGAAGGCCAGATCTACGACACCAACCGCTTTGCGGTATCACTGATGCTGCATAAGCTGGGTTGCGAAGTCATCGACCTTGGCATCATCAAAGATGACCCGGCCGCACTGCGTGCTGCTTTCACCGAGGCCGATCGGCAGGCGGATGTCGTGATTACTACCGGCGGCGTCTCGGTGGGCGAAGCGGACTTCACCAAAACGATGCTGGAAGAGCTTGGTGCCATCAGCTTCTGGAAGCTGGCGATCAAGCCTGGCAAGCCATTTGCCTTTGGCCGCCTCAACAGCAGCTGGTTCTGCGGCCTGCCAGGTAATCCGGTCTCCGCCGCAGTGACCTTTTATCAGCTCGTTCAGCCGCTGCTTGCCACCCTCACCGGCCAGCGAAAATCAGCATTGCCGCCACGTCAGAAAGTGCGCTGCGCCTCGCGGCTTAAAAAGTCACCAGGCCGGCTCGATTTCCAGCGCGGCATCCTGCGACAGAACGCACAGGGTGAACTGGAGGTGGAAACCACCGGGATGCAGGGTTCGCACGTCTTCAGCTCCTTCGCCCAGGCAAACTGTTTTATTGTGCTGGAACGGGATCGCGGCAACGTTGAACCGGGCGAATGGGTCGAGGTGGAACCGTTCAACGCCCTGCTGGAGGCGTAGATGCTGCCTGAATTAAGCGATGAGGAGATGCTGCGCTACAACCGGCAGATTGTATTGCGCGGCTTTGATTTCGACGGTCAGGAGCGGCTGAAAGCGAGTCACGCGCTGGTCGTGGGGCTGGGCGGACTCGGCTGCGCCGCTGCGCCCTATCTGGCGGCTGCCGGTGTCGGTAGCCTGACGCTGCTCGACTTCGATACCGTATCGCACTCTAACCTGCAACGGCAGATCCTGCATCACGATGCTGATATTGGTCGTGCCAAAGTGGACTCCGCCGCACAAAGCCTGGCCGCCATCAATCCGCACTGTCAGCTGCATCCGGTCAATGGACAGCTGGACGATGCAGCGCTGCTGGCGCTGATCGCCAGGCAGCAGGTGGTGCTTGACTGCACCGACAACGTTGCGGTGCGTGAGCAGCTTAACCGGCTCTGTCGTCAGCAGCGGGTGCCACTGGTCTCCGGCGCCGCGATTCGGATGGAAGGTCAGATCAGCGTATTCAACTGGCAGCCCGGCACACCCTGCTATCGTTGCATCAGCCGCCTGTTTGGGGAACAAACCCTGAGTTGCGTGGAAGCGGGCGTCATGGCTCCGCTGGTTGGCGTGATTGGTGCGATGCAGGCGATGGAAGCGATTAAAGTGCTAACGGCATTTGGCACGCCCGCCACCAGCCGGTTGCTGATGTACGATGCGATGAGCGCGGAGTTCCGCAGCATGAAGGTGGCGCAGGATGCGCACTGTGAAGTGTGTGGTGGTAACGCGTAGCGTCGGCAGGAACGCCTGTGCTCCCTGAAGCCCGTGCTGAACCAACAAACCACCAAAAAAAACGGGGTGGCCTGCGCCACCCCGTTTCAATCAGACGATACCCTGACTCCGCAGGTAATCTTCGTAATTACCGGTGAAGTCCACCACGCGGTCTGCTTTCAGCTCTATCACGCGGGTTGCCAGCGAGCTGACAAATTCACGGTCGTGTGAAACAAACACCAGCGTGCCTTCATACATCTCCAGCGCCATATTGAGCGATTCAATCGACTCCATATCGAGGTGGTTGGTCGGCTCATCCATAATCAGAATGTTCGGTTTTTCCATCATCAGCTTACCGAACAGCATACGACCCTTCTCTCCACCGGAAAGCACTTTGGCCGGCTTCTTAATATCATCCTGCGAAAACAGCAGGCGACCCAGAATACCGCGAATGGTCTGCTCATCATCGCCAGGCTGTTTCCACTGACTCATCCAGTCAAATACCGTCAGGTCATTGGCAAAATCATCGGCGTGATCCTGAGCGTAATAACCAATACGTGCATTCTCTGACCATTTAACGCTGCCGTTATCTGGCGTCAGCTGACCCACCAGCGATTTTAACAGTGTTGATTTACCGATACCGTTGGCACCGATCACCGCCAGCTTCTCACCCACTTCCAGCAGCAGATTTAAATTCTTAAACAGCGGACCGTTATCAAATCCTTTGGTCAAACCTTCCACTTCCAGCGCATTACGGAACAACTTCTTGTCCTGCTCAAAGCGGATAAACGGGTTCTGACGGCTGGAGGCTTTCACTTCATCCAGTTTAATTTTATCCATCTGCTTAGCGCGTGATGTCGCCTGACGCGATTTAGAGGCGTTGGCGCTAAAACGACTGACGAACGATTGTAAGTCAGCAATCTGCGCTTTTTTCTTAGCGTTATCGGATAACAGACGTTCACGCGCCTGGGTCGCCGCGGTCATATATTCGTCATAATTACCGGAATAAACCCGCAGCTCGCCATAATCCAAATCAGCCATGTGCGTACAGACCATATTAAGGAAGTGACGGTCATGCGAAATGATAATCATGGTGCTGTCACGCTCGTTCAGCACCTGCTCCAGCCAGCGAATAGTATCGATGTCCAGGTTGTTCGTCGGTTCGTCGAGTAACAGAATATCAGGATTAGAAAACAGCGCCTGCGCCAGCAGCACACGTAATTTAAAGCCCGGCGCAATTTCGCTCATCGGGCCATAATGCTGCTCAACCGGAATGCCGACGCCGAGTAATAACTCACCGGCACGAGACTCCGCGCTATAGCCGTCCATCTCACCGTAAAGTGCCTCAAGATCGCCGACTTTATACCCCTCTTCTTCGCTCATTTCTGGCAAAGAATAAATACGGTCGCGCTCCTGCTTCACTTCCCATAACTCATGGTGACCCATGATAACGGTGTCCAGCACGCTAAATTGTTCAAAGGCGAACTGATCCTGACGCAACTTACCGATGCGCTCGTTGGGATCGTAAGAAACATTGCCGCCTGAAGGCACCAGATCGCCACCCAAAATCTTCATGAAGGTGGATTTTCCGCTGCCGTTCGCACCGATTAAACCGTAACGATTACCGCCGCCAAATTTAACGGAGATATTTTCGAACAGTGGCTTGCTGCCAAACTGCATGGTGATATTGCTGCTAACTAACACGGCATTGACCTTTGTGAAGAGAATGGATGAAAAAACGGCGGCTATTATGCCAGATGTGACGCAGCGCACGCCAGCGTCAGCCGTGGATTCCTTGCGGGGTGATTGATATCCCGGCAGAAATAAAAAAGCCGGAAGGCCATGATGGCCCCCCGGCTCCCACTTACAAGGATTGTGTCGATCAATCGATCAGGAAACTGTCCAGGCTTTTACCGGAATCCAGCGCTTTTTTAATCGCTGCCGGGGTACGGCCCTGGCCAGTCCAGGATTTCTGCTCACCATTTTCGTCGGTGTAAGAATATTTAGCCGGACGCGGCGCACGCTTGGTACGTTTTTTTCCGCTTTCCAGTGCACCTAATAATTCATTAGGATCGATGCCGTCAGCCAGTAGCATTTCGCGATATTTAGAAAGCTTTTCTTCTTTTTCACGATTCTGCGTCTCTTCCGCTTCTGCTTCTTCACGGCGCTCAGTAACAACAACCGTTAATTTTTCCAGGATCTCTTCAAGATCGGTCAGTGGCAGTTCACGAGCCTGGGCACGTAATGTGCGAATATTGTTCAGTACCTTAAATGCGTCACTCATCACAATGTCCTTGATTAAGGGGGGTTAATAAAACTGTAGCGCCAAGACTACCTAATTCAAATAAAAAAATAAATTATTTTTACGCTACAGATAATTCCTAAGTATTAATTCGGGCAAAACAGAGCTATTAAAATCGGGCGTGCCTGACCTTTTATTAACGCTGAATTAACAACGAATGGCACTTTTACTCAGGAGTTGAAAACGATTTCAGGCAGATTATCCCGGCAGAAGGCAGTTAACGCTATCTACTAAATGCGGGCCATGCAGCCTCATTATTTACGCTTACGGGCCGGAGATAACAGATTAAAAATGTGCCTGCCCGTGACCCCAGTCACACCAGCTTACAGATTATGCTTAAAAAGCCACCCCCGGCACCGTTAAATAGCGCAAAAGAATTAACGCTCTGGTGGCTTTTTTAATTATGCCCTTTGCCACCTGTTAACCATTTTTGCCGCTGCGATTTATAGTAGAGTCGGATTATTCGCATATCGCTTAGCTGCGCAATAACAGTTCCGCCCGGTTCAGGCTGACTGAATAGCCTCACGCGCCCCCACTCGTTCAGTCGTAAGTTGCCTTAAAAAAACGTCAAAGAAATAAACTGAGAAAGGTGACAGAGCTCAAAAACCTGAATCCGGAAAGTGCCAGCAACATAAAAATAATTGCTCGCCGGAGGCGCTGATAATAACCCTGCGATTACCACTGCTTTATTTTCTGCTGGCTGCACCCGTTACAGTGATGCTGACAAGCTTTCTTTTTTCAATGAGTTAGATCATGGGGAACAACATGGAAAGACAGCCAGCATCGGTTTTAACGCTGCCGGAGGAGAGAAAAAGCGGTAACTGCGCAGAGACAGCTACCGCCGGATGACCAGACTAATTCGCCTGCGTGGCCGGGCCAAATACCGGATATTGCGGCATATCCACGTTCTGGTAAGTCTCCCAGCCGCCGCCCAGCGCTTTATAGAGCGCCACTAAATCGAGTGCACTCTGCATCCGCGCCTGTGTCGCCTGCTCCTCTGCCTGAGCCAGCTGACGCTGCGCATCCAGCACCTCCAGGAAGGTCGAGAGCCCCTGGCGATAACTGTCGCTGGCGAGATCAAAGGCGCGCTGAAGCGCACCGGTTGTCTCATCCAGCGCGGTGACCCGCTGCTGATCGGCGCGATAGCTGACCAGCGCATTCTCCACATCCTGCAACGCCGTCAGCACCGTCTGGCGATAATCCAGCGCGGCACTGGCCTGCTGTGCCCGCGCTAACTTCACGCTCGACACCAGCTGTCCGCCCTGGAAAATCGGAATCGATAACGACGGGCCATAACTGTAGAAATGGCTGCTCCAGTTATCCAGATAACTGACATCGGTGTTGCGCACGCCCAGCTGGCCGGTCAGTGACAGGCTCGGGAAAAGCTGCGCGACAGAAACCCCAATCTCAGCGGTTTGTGCATGCAGCGTCGCTTCAGCCTGACGAATATCAGGACGACGACGTGCCAGCGTAGAAGGAATGCCTACCGGGACAAACTGTGGCAGCGGGGGTAACGCTTTTGGCGTACTGAGTTCAGCATCCAGCGCCCCCGGTGTCTTGCCGAGCAGCACCGCTAACCCATTCATCGCCTGCCGTGCCTGCGACTGATACTGCGGCAGCTGCGCCTGCAGCGTGCTGAGCTGGGCACGCGCATTTTCCACATCGGTCAGCGGGGCCAGGCCATTACGCTGCTGGCTTTGGGTCAGCTCGGTCGTCTGCTGCGCCACCTCAATCTGCTGTTGCAGCGTCTGAATCGTGCTCTGCGCGCCACGCAGCTGCAGCCAGGCTCGCGCCACTTCGGCCTCCAGTGAGACCAGCGCATCGTTGCGCTGTTCTATCGCTGCCTGCTGCTGGGCATTAGCTGCCTCAACCTGACGGCGCACTTTGCCCCACAGGTCCAGCTCCCAGCTGGCATCGAAGCTGCCCTGGTAGAGGGTAACCGGCTGGGTCAATCCATTGAGCTGGCTGGCCACATTGCTGTCGAGCTGATCGGTTGCGCCATTGGATTTAAGCAAGCCTTCCAGCCCGAGCTGCTGACGCGTCACTTTGGCTGAACCGCCCAGGGTGGGGAACAGACTGCCCTGCGCCTGCGTCAGCTGTTCACGTGCCCCGGCAATGCGCAGCACCGTCTGCTGCAGGCTCAGGTTGCCCGCAATCGCCCGCTCAATCAGACTGTCGAGCTGCGGATCATTGAAGCTGCGCCACCAGCGTGAATTAATCGCGGCGTTTTGTGGCTTTGACGCCTCCTGCGAATCCAGGGTGTTGTAGCCACCCGGCACGGCAGGTTTCGGCGCCTGATAGTCAGGTCCGACGGCGCAACCCGCCAGCCCGAGGGCCAGCAGTAAACTCAGGGGTTTCAGGCGATGAGAGTAAAAAACCTTCATGTTAGTGTGCTCCTGCACTGCCTTCGCTCTTAATCGGCGACAGCAGCCAACAAAATGGAATCAAAATCAGGGCGACAATACTCAGGCCTGAGAAGACATCGATGTAAGCGAGGATACGCGACTGCGCAATCATCTCCTGATAGAGCTGACCGGTTGCCAGCGTGACGGGATCGCCCACCGCCGAGGTTAAGTCGCGTATCGCCTGCGCCCAGTGCTGAAGCGTAATGTTGAACGGCTCATTCAGCGGCGTCATGTTATGCACCATGTGCGCTGACCGCACCTGTTCGCGCTCGGTAATGGCAGCGGTCGAGAGTGAAATCCCAATCGATCCGGCCACGTTACGGAACATGGTAAACAGCGCCGAGGCGTCAGCATTAAGCCGCTGCGGAATGGTGACAAAGGCGATAGTCGTCAGCGGGACAAACAGGAAACCCAGCCCGATTGACTGTGCGCTGCGCATCAACACCAAAGTGGTGAAATCAACGTTGGGCGTTAAGGTGGCGGAGTAGAGAAACGCCACGGCCAGACAGCTAAAGCCAAAGGCAATGATGTAGCGCGTCTGAACGATTGGCATCAGTTTCAGCACCAGCGGTATGGTCAGCACAATCAGCACCGCGCCAGGCGATAAAACCAGACCTGACCAGGTGGCGGTGTACCCCAGATCCTGCTGCGCCAGCTGTGGCAGCACTACGGAGCTGCCATACAGAATCATCGCCATCCCCGCCATCAACAGCCCGGCGACCCAGAAGTTGCGGTCTTTCATCACCAGAATATCGACCACTGGCTTACGGGCATACATCAGCCAGTAGATGGCACCGACGATGCCAATCAAGGCCAGAATGGCGAACAGCACGATAAAGTGCGAGGCAAACCAGTCCTCATCCTCTCCGCGATCCAGCATCACCTGCAGACAAGCCAGTCCTAAGGTAATCAGGCTGATGCCGATATAGTCGATCTTCAGCTTACCTTTGGCCCATTTACGCTCCCACGGTGGATCTTCCAGCAGCTGATAGATCGCCAGTACGGTAAGCACGCCGACCGGAATGTTGATAAAGAACACCCAGCGCCAGCTGTAGTTGTCGGTAATCCAGCCACCTAATGTCGGGCCAATCACCGGCGCGACAATAATGGCAATGGAGGAGAGCCCAAATGCCTTGCCGCGATCTTCCGCCTTGAAGTAGTCCAGCAGCACAGACTGCTGAACCGGCTGCAATCCGCCACCAAAAAAGCCCTGCAGCACGCGGAACAGAATGATTTGCCACAGTTCGGTAGCGATGCCGCACAGGAAGGAGCAGATGGTAAACATCACGATGCAGATCAGGAAAAACTGTTTACGGCCAAACAGTCGGCTGAAGAACGCAGAGATAGGCAGCACAATGCCGTTCGCCACCAGATAGGAGGTCAGCACCCAGGTTGACTCATCGTAACTGGAGGAGAGCGAACCGGCGATATGCGGCAGCGCCACGTTAACAATGGTGGTGTCGAGGATCTCCATAAACACCGCCAGCGTGACCGTGATCGCCACTAACCACGGATTACTGGCGGGTTTCCAGCTCTGCGCCGTACTCATTCCACCGTTACCTTCGGTTCAACAGAGAGACCCAGCGGCAGAGGATGGTTCGGATCAAGGCCCTTGTCGATGACGATTTTCACCGGCACGCGCTGAACGATTTTCACATAGTTACCGGTGGCGTTTTCTGACGGGAAAGTCGAGAAGCGAGAACCAGAGCCCATCTGAATACTGTCAACATGCCCTTCCAGCTTCATATCCGGCCAGGCATCGACGCTGATTTCAACTTTGTCGCCAGGATTCATGTGTTGCAGCTGAGACTCTTTGAAGTTAGCGGTGACCCAGATCTCAGGCGAGACCAGCGAAAACAGCGACGATCCCGCCTGCACCAGTGTGCCCAGCTGAACGTTACGCTTGGTGACAAACCCGTCATAGGGCGCGCGAACCTGGGTATAGGAGAGATTAAGATCGGCCGTGCTTAACTGCGCCTTCGCCTGCTCAACCTGTTGCTGACGCGCTTCAACATTGGTCTCCTGCTGGCGAATCTGCAGAGCAACCTGTGACGCCACTTCAACCTGTGCTTTCGCGCTTTGTAACTGCGCCTGCGCCGAACGTAACTGCGCGGACGCGCTGTCGATATTACGCTGACTGGTCGCACGCGGATCGACGCCGCGCTGGCGACGATAATCCGCCTGCGCATTAAGCAGATTCGCTTCGGCTTTCGCCTGATCCGCCAGCGCCTGATCGCGCTGTGCCGGATACTGTACCTTTGACAGCGCCAGTTGAGCCTGCGCCTGATGCAGCTGTGCGACAGCTAAACCGAGCTGCGCATTAGCCTGCTCACGCTGGGCACGATTGTCGCTGGGATCGATCTCCACCAGCAGATCGCCCTTCTTCACCCGCTGGTTATCTTTCACCAGCAGCTTCACGACATAGCCGGAGGCTTTAGGCGCAATGGTAACGGCATCGCCTTCGGTAAAGGCGTCGTCGGTGGTTTCAATATTGCGGGTAGTGAACCAGAACCAGAAGCCGACAATCAGCATAATAACCACCACTACCGCCAGAATAATCAGCGGCTTTTTACCGGGGCGTTTACGCTCAGGCTGCTGGTCGTTGTCCTGATTTTCCTCTGACTGACGGTTTTTATCCGTCGCATTTTCTGCGTCCTGCTGGTGTGGATCGCGTTGGTTATTCTCGCTCATAGTTCCCATCACTGGCTAAGGCCCTAATTCCCGGGCATAAAGGTCATGTTAACCTTATATCGGAAACTGACAAAATCCAGCGCAACTTTACGAAACTTGAGAAATGGCGCACATCCTGCCACCTGTGGCGGGTAGCAGGATGCGTCGGGCCTAATTAAGCAGCCGCAACAGCAGCCAGCCGCTGGCCATCGACCAGGCAAGCAGAGGGAGAGAAAAGAGATGGAAATGCCACCAGACGGCCCGATCTTTCGCCATACGCAGGGCAATAAGGTTAGCGAGCGAACCCGGCAGCAGGCCGAATCCGCCAATATTGACCGCCCAGGCCAGCACATCGCCAGGCGGGACTTTTTGCAGCAGCAGAATCGTCGCCGGAACGTTGCTGATCACCTGTGACAGACCAATCGCCAGCAGGTAGAGCTGCCCCTGACCGAAATGAGAAACCGCATCAAAGTGAGCCTGCATCACCGGCAGACGCGTCATCAGGAAGACGTCAATAAACATGGCGATAAACACCGCCAGCAGGCTCCAGTCGATGCGCAGCAGCACCGGACGCGCCATCACCAGGAACGTGGCAAGAATCAGCAGCAGGACCCAACCGGTGATTTCCAGCTCCAGTCCGGCGATAAACAGCAGGTATAGCACCACGCTGACAATAAACAGCGGCTTCTGCCACTGCGGCTGTTCCGGGTTGTCATGCTTATCAATCGAGCGCTTTGAAAAGCTGAACCAGGTTAATACCATCAGGCTAAGCAGCAGCCAGGCGGCCAGCGGCAGCATCTGCACAATAAACGCGACAACGCTTAGTTTGCCGTGGCTCCACAGCAGAATGTTTTGCGGGTTGCCGACCGGCGTCAGCAGGGATCCGGCGTTGACCGCCAGCGCTTCGAAGATGATCAGTCGCGAGATAGGTAAGTGAGAGAACTTTCGCAGCGTCAGCGTCAGCGGCACCAGAATAAACAGCGCCACATCATTGGTCAGAAACGTAGAGAGCAACGCGGCAGCCAGCACCATAAACAGCGCCAGCGCACGTTCGTGCCGGAAACGCGCAATCAGTCGTCCCCCCAGCACGTCAAAATAGCCACTGGTTTCCAGCCCTTTGGTCAGGATCAACAATCCGGTGAGCGTAATAATGGTATGCCAGTCTACGGCACCGGGCAGATCGGCCCAGCGAAAATCCGCCAGAAATGCCAGAACTACACCAATCACGATTAATAAATGCAAAACAGAGTCATGCAAAAAAGATCGAAGCAGTTGAGGCATGATGAAGGTACGCCTTAGCGTTAGCGGGTTTCGGAGAATTTCTTAAATACGGCCAGCGTTTCATCACTGACGTGATGCTCAATTCCTTCTGAATCACGTCGGGCAGTTTCGGGACTGATGCCTAACGCCAGCAGAAAACTTTCAACAATGTGATGACGGGCGCGGCTCTCCTCTGCCAGTTTCTCCCCTTCACCGGTCAGGAAGACACCGCGGTAAGGCACCTGTTCAACCAGCCCGGCACTGCCAAGCCGCTTCAGCATTTTCGCTACGGTAGGTTGTGAAACGCCCAAGCGGGCCGCCATATCAACCTGACGCGCTTCGCCAAATTCACCAATCAAATCAGAGATTAACTCAACGTAGTCATCAATTAATTCCCGACGATGCGCTTCACGCACCTGCCGAAAACCTTCGACATGCTCTTCAATATCTTTCAGTGGTCCTTTTGGCGCAGAAACCACGCTTTTAGCACGACGACTCATTCAGCTTCCTCATTATTTTTTCCCGTACTGTCACTGCTGTACGGATTTAGCTGCGCTCATTGTAAACCAGCCGCAAAGAAGCTCAAATTTTTCGTCATTAGCCTTGGCTAAAGGATATAGCCAGTGCTATATTTGACGATAATGTAAGCAGCAAAAGAGCGATCCCTGGTGATCCTCTGTTGCTCCGGTGATGATGACGCCTCTCACCGCAGGCTGCTGACTACCGCGTCGACAATGATTGGGAGGTGATTCTATGAGCACCCTGAAATGTTGCTTAGATTGCAGTAAATGCTTCCAGGCTGAGAAGAAAACAACCACGGAGATGAAATCCTGGCTGTGCCTGCTGACGCGTTCACCGTTCACACTGCGTCTGATGTTGCTGGAAAAACTGCTGGGCCATAAGTCTGACGATCGTCGCTGTGAGAATCTCATCTGGCGCGGCTAATCCTGATTCTATGCCTTTCAGCCGCTGGCTGAGAGGCGCACTCTCCCTTTCTGCTCTCTCTTTTTCCTGTTTCCCCATCGAATCAATATGACCTGCGGCTTCAACCAGCATGGCTGCTGATCGGCTACAGCGATCCGGAAAAGTCGGGAAACGTGCAGATACGAGAGAAGGGTGAGTAAATCAGCACAATAAAAAACGGCCCACAAGGGGCCGCTTTTTTGCAGGTCAGCTAAGCTAAACTTAGAAGCTGTAACCTACGCCAGCAATCCAGGTGCCAACGTCAACGTTACGGATACGGCTCTGCTCGTAACCAACGTCAACTGCGAAGTCCTGAACTGGGTTAAACTGCAGACCTGCGCCGTAAGAGAAACCTACGTCGCTTGAATCAGTTTTATCGCGTGATGAAGTATCGTTCTGCTGGAATTTACCGTAGCCGATACCCACAACACCGTAGATGCTTGCCCAGTCGTTCAGACGGAAAGCAGGACCACCGGTCACACCGTAGTACTGGCCTTTGTTATAAATGCCAGAATCGGTGTTATCTTTTTCTGTGTAGGTGAATGAACCGATCCAACCCAGTGGGTTAGAACCGTCTTCGTAGCGGTATTTCAGGTTGAAGCCGTTAGCTTTGTTAGCTACGCCCTGATAGTCGCTCTGAGCATAGCCACCAGTTACGGTGCTCTGTGCCATTGCTGAACCTGCAGATACTGCCAGTACACAGGCTAATGCTGAAAGACATGCAATTTTTTTCATAACCACCTCAAATGTGAAAATACTTCTCTCCTGACAACGCTGAAAATATAACAAAAAATAGCGAGAAACTCTGCCCGGATTTTGTTGTCTAACAGAATGTTTGGTGTAACAGGAAGTTAATGCGACAACCTATGTCATTCATTTTTCTTATAAAATCCGTCATCTTTCTGCAATAATCATTTTGTGCTCATTTCGTTCTTTAAGTTAAATCCTAAAAAAACCTGACATTTCTTTACCTAAATGGCCCTGATTCTGGCCAAAAATCGCTCAGTTGAGAGAAATTTAAAACCCCATTCCGTGATTTTTTGCCTGCTATTTCCTTTACACTGGCTGACTCATTACGTTGATGACCAGGAAAAGTACACAGGATGTCTGCCTCTCCCGCTTCTAAAAACCTTGCCCCGATAGTGATGCCGATTGCCGTGCTGCTGATTGCGATGCTGTCGCTTCAGGGCGGTGCTTCGCTGGCGAAAAGCCTGTTTCCTGCCGTTGGCGCTACCGGCATCACCGCGCTGCGTCTGGGCTTTGGCACCCTGATACTCTGTATTATCTTCAAACCCTGGCGTTTACGCTTTAGCCGGGAACAACGTCTGCCACTCCTGATGTATGGACTGGCGCTGGGCACAATGAATTTCACGTTCTATCTGGCGATTCGTACCGTGCCGCTGGGTGTGGCGGTGGGACTGGAATTTACCGGCCCACTGGCGCTGGCGCTATTCGGATCGCGACGGCCACTGGATTTTGTCTGGGTGCTGCTGGCCGTGATTGGTCTGTGGTTCCTGCTGCCTTTTGGCACAGGCATGACTGCGATTGATCCGCTGGGCGCTGCGCTGGCAGTGAGTGCAGGCGCCTGCTGGGCGATCTATATCCTGGCGGGACAGCGGGCAGGCGCAGAACATGGCCCGGCGACAGTGGCTATCGGGTCGCTGATTGCCTCAGTGATTTTTGTACCGCTGGGGCTGACGTTCGCAGAAAGTGGCATCTGGACATGGGCCGTTATGCCGATCGCGTTGCTGGTTGCCCTGCTCTCCAGCGCCATCCCCTATTCGCTGGAGATGATCGCCCTCACCCGCTTACCGGCGCGCATCTTCGGCACGCTGATGAGTCTGGAACCCGCCATGGCTGCCTTTTCCGGCATGCTGTTTCTGGGGGAAACCCTGACCGGACTTCAGTGGCTGGCGCTGCTGGCGATCATCATCGCCTCGGCAGGTTCAACGCTGACCATGCGGCCGAAAAAGAGTCAGTTAAACAGCGTTGAATTATCAGACGATATCCAAAAATAAACGCTATCCGCCCCGCCTGCAGGCGGGGCTAAATAATAATCATGCTCATCATGAGAATTATTCCTAATCTTCGCTCCTTCCTGAGTTGCCTATTTTGAAACAGACACTTACCAGTTATTTACATAATAGAATAACAACATGATTTAAATAGCTATTTATTTGGTTTTATATTTTAACATGGCATTAACCTTCTTAGCCCAGCTCTGCTCTGACTAAAGACGCACGCTATTTCATCCATCGACAAAGTCGTTTCTGCAAAGCTGAAAAGCGCTGCTATACTTATCCGGTACTTGATTAGGACAACCATCAAAGAGAGGACTGAAACGATGAGTACCGCTAAATTGGTTAAAACTAAATCTTCTGACCTGATTTATACCCGCAATGATGTGGCCGAAGACGATAAAAAAGCCACCATCGCGGTGTTAAACCGTCTGGTAGTCGAGTTTATTGACCTGTCATTGATCACTAAGCAGGCGCACTGGAACATGCGCGGTGCTAATTTTATCGGTGTGCATGAGATGCTGGACGGCTTCCGCACCGCGATTACCGATCATCAGGATACTATTGCCGAGCGTGTGGTTCAGCTGGGTGGCGTGGCACTGGGCACCACGCAGGTCGTTAACGATACGACTCCGCTGAAGAGCTATCCGCTGAATATTCACAGCGTTCAGGATCATCTGAAAGCGCTGGCAGACCGTTACAGCGTTGTCGCGAATGACACCCGTAAAGCGATCACTGAAGTAAAAGACGAAGATACCGCTGATATCTTTACTGCGGCATCACGTGACCTTGATAAATTCCTGTGGTTTATCGAAGCGAACATCGAATAAGACTCAATGCAGTCTGTCAGGCGGGGAAACCCGCCTTTTTTACGTCTGTGTTACCGCATTTTTATGACCCTGTTAACAGTTCTTCCCTCCTCCGCTTCACAGCCTTAACATCTGAGGCACACTACCGCTTGCACCAAAACAGCCACCTGCACCAAAACTGAGCACCAAAATAGTGCAATGGCAGAATTAACTGCAAAATCGTGTCAGCTATGTTATTTAACTCTCTGATTTCGCGGATTTTGCAAAGTTGGCATAATTCTTTCATATGACAAGCCGCAAACGCAGGCCCTGCCGCCTGGTAGTAAAAAAAGGAAAAATGATGAAGTCACTGTTAAAAGTTTCTGTGGCCGCGCTGGCGCTGGCCTTCTCTCTCTCTTCCACTGCAGCAGACAAAAAGCTGGTCGTCGCCACGGATACCGCCTTTGTTCCGTTTGAATTTAAACAGGGTGATAAATATGTCGGCTTCGATGTGGATCTGTGGGATGCCATTGCGAAAGAGCTGAAGCTCGATTACACCCTGAAGCCAATGGACTTCAGCGGCATTATCCCTGCACTGCAAACGCGCAATGTCGATCTGGCACTGGCGGGTATCACCATTACCGAGGAACGTAAAAAAGCGATTGAGTTCTCTGACGGCTATTACAAAAGCGGTCTGCAGGTGATGGTGCGTAACAATGAAAACGACATCAAAGGCATCAGCGATCTGAACGGTAAAGTGGTCGCAGTGAAAAGCGGCACCGGCTCCGTGGAATACGCGAAAGCCAACATCAAATCCAAAGATCTGCGTCAGTTCCCGAATATCGACAGCGCCTATATGGAGCTGGGCACTAACCGTGCGGACGCCGTGCTGCATGACACGCCAAACATCCTTTACTTCATCCATACCGCCGGTAAAGGCCGCTTTAAAGCGGTAGGCGATTCAATTGAAGCGCAGCAGTATGGTATCGCCTTCCCGAAAGGCAGCGACGATTTACGTGAAAAAGTAAACGGCGCACTGAAAACCCTGAAAGAGAACGGCACCTACAACACGCTCTATAAAAAATGGTTTGGCACCGAACCTAAATAATAATTTGCCCGTTATCTGATTTCAGCAGGGGAACTTTTTCCCTGCTTTTTTCCATCGCAACATATCTGGAGTGACACCATGGAGTTTGACTGGAGCGTCATCTGGCCCGCCATGCCAGCGCTGCTTGAAGGCGCTAAACTGACCTTAATTATCTCAATTATTGGACTGGTTGGCGGCCTCTTCATCGGCCTGGTAGCGGGCTTTGCCCGCGCTTACGGTGGCTGGATCACCAATAACATCGCACTGGTGTTTATCGAAATCATTCGCGGCACCCCTATCGTGGTGCAGGTGATGTTTATCTATTTTGCTTTGCCGATGGCGTTCCCCGACCTGCGCATTGATCCCTTCAGCGCGGCGGTGGTGACCATCATGATTAACTCCGGCGCTTACATTGCCGAGATTACCCGTGGTGCCGTGCTGTCGATCAACAAGGGCTTCCGCGAAGCCGGACTGGCGCTTGGCCTGTCGAGCCGCGAGACGCTGCGCTACGTGATTATGCCGCTGGCACTGCGCCGCATGCTGCCACCGCTGGGCAACCAGTGGATTGTCAGCATCAAAGATACTTCGCTGTTTATCGTTATTGGTGTGGCTGAACTGACCCGTCAGGGTCAGGAGATTATTGCCGGTAACTTCCGCGCGCTGGAAATCTGGAGCGCCGTCGCGATTATCTATCTGGTTATTACGCTGGTGTTGAGCTTTGTGCTGCGCCGCATTGAGAAAAGGGTGAAAATCCTGTGATTGAATTTAAAGATGTCTCCAAACATTTTGGCCAGACCCAGGTGCTGCACAATATCGACCTGAAGATTAACCAGGGCGAAGTGGTGGTGATTATCGGCCCATCCGGTTCCGGTAAATCAACCCTGCTGCGCTGTATTAACAAGCTGGAAGAGATCACCAGTGGCGAACTGATTGTCGATGGCCTGCGCGTCAATGATCCGAAAGTCGATGACCGCCTGATTCGTCAGGAAGCGGGCATGGTGTTTCAGCAGTTTCATCTGTTCCCACAGATGAGTGCGCTGGATAACGTCGCCTTTGGTCCTATCCGTGTGCGCGGTGCCAGCAAAGAGGCGGCACGCCAGCTGGCGCGTGAGTTGCTGGGCAAAGTGGGCCTCGCCGAGCGCGCGCACCACTTTCCGTCTGAGCTTTCCGGCGGTCAGCAGCAGCGCGTGGCGATTGCCCGTGCACTGGCAGTTAAGCCGAAAATGATGCTGTTTGATGAGCCAACCTCAGCGCTCGACCCGGAACTGCGTCACGAAGTGCTGAAGGTGATGCAGGATCTGGCCGAAGAAGGCATGACGATGGTGATTGTGACGCACGAAGTGGGCTTCGCACAGAAGGTGGCTTCACGGCTGATCTTTATCGATAAAGGCCGGATTGCGGAAGATGGCGATCCCGACAGCCTGATCAGCAACCCACCCAGCGAGCGTCTGCGCGAATTCCTGCAGCACGTCTCCTGATCAAAATGGGCCGCTAAGCGGCCCGTTAAAACTGATGACAATCCAAACCAGGGTAAATCTGGCAGCAACGAATAAACCCGAAGCACAGGGAACCCGGTCAGAAGAGGAAAGCGTCCCGCGCCAGGGACGGCGCGGGCCGAGCGTGTCATGGATGACAGCCTTTGCGTCTTTCCGATCTGACCGGGTTCCCTGTGCCAGCTCGGTCTTACCTCCACCGAGTCGGGCGTTGTCAACAATCAAAACGGGCCGCATCGCGGCCCGTTCTATTTTACTCTTCGCCCACAGATACACCTGTTACCATGTAAAGCGACACCTCAGTTCCCCAGGCGACTCAGCAGTTTAGTGCGCTGGGCGGCAGGCATAAAACTCCACGCCAGGAAGCGACTCTGCTTCTGACCCTGCGCCATATTAACCATCCGCATCTCCGCCACGTCGAGCGCCTGCAGCTGTTTTTCCAGCGCCGGTAAGTTCTCTTTGCGCGACACCAGCGAGGTAAACCAGCCGATCTGACGACCAAACGCCACGCTCTCGGCGATCATCTTGCCGATAAAACCTTTTTCGCCCCCGGGATACCACAGCTCATTGTGCTGGCCGCCAAAGTTGAGCGGCGCACTCTTATCCAGTCCGAGATTGCGGACCTTACGCTGCGATCCCGATACCGCCTCTTCCGCCGAGGCGTGGAATGGCGGGTTACACATCACTGCACTGAAAAATTCAGTTTTACTGACCACACCAGCCAGCACTGCATCGCTGTTTTTCTGACGACGCAGACGGATCTGGCGCGTCAGGCGCGGATTGGCCGCAACAATGCGGTTAGCGGCTTTGATGGCGGCTTCATCGACTTCGGTGCCGGTAAAGCGCCAGCCATATTCTGCCGCGCCAATCAGCGGATAGATGCAGTTTGCACCGCAGCCGACATCCAGAACGTCCGCCGTCGGAATCACGCCGTTGTTATCCAGCGCCAGCAGATCGGCAAGGTAGTGCAGATAATCGGCGCGTCCCGGCACGGGCGGGCAGAGTGAGCCGGGAGCCAGCTGCCAGTCGATGTCGTAAAATAGTTTGATCAGCGCCTGGTTCAGCAGCATCACCGCCTCCGGGTCCGCGAAATCCACGGACTGCACGCCATACCCATTGGGCCGGACTTTGGCTTTCAGCGGCGGATGGGCAGCGGTTAACGCGGCAAAATCGTATTCGCCCTGATGGCGATTGCGGGCGTGGAAGGGCGACGTGCTGGCTGACTTTTTCATACGTTCTCTCAATTATTCAGGCGCGCGTACAATACGCTGTAGGCGGCGGAAAATAAACCCGCACCATCCGCTTACCTCTTTCCGATTCCGTCGGGCGATGCTGTCGGGCTAAGATAAATAAAATTCCCTGCTGGAGAAGTTATGACCCGGAAACGCTATTCCTATCAACCCCGTGCTGGTCACGGTCTGCCGCACGATCCGCTGAACGCCATTATCGGGCCGCGCCCGATCGGCTGGATTAGCTCAGTGAGCAGCAGCGGCCAGCACAATCTGGCACCTTACAGCTTCTTTAACTGTTTCAACTATCATCCACCGATTATCGGTTTCGCCAGTAGTGGCTGGAAAGACAGCGTGAGAAATATTGCTGAGACCAAAGAGTTTGTCTGGAACCTGGCGACCCGTCCGCTGGCGGAAGCGATGAACGAAAGTTCCGCCTCGCTGCCTGCCGATCAGGATGAGTTCGCCTTTGCCGGTTTAACGCCGCTGGCGGCTTCACAGGTCAGCGCCAGTCTGGTGGCAGAGAGCCCGGTCAACTTCGAGTGCCGCCTGACGCAACTGATTCAGCTGCAGGATGCCAGCGGCAATCTGATCGACAGCTGGCTGGTGCTGGGTGAAGCGGTGGCGATTCACATCGATGAATCGCTGCTGGAAGAGGGCATTTATCAGACCGCTAAAGCCGAGCCGATTCTGCGCGCGGGCGGCCCCAGCGCCTATTACGGCATCAGCGAAGCGCAACGTTTTGATTTAGTCCGTCCGGACGCGCGCCGCAGGTAATCCTCACCCCACAAGCGCATCGGCCCGGTGCGCTTTAATCTGAGCTACCGCGCGGGCGATGTCGGGTGCCAGCCAGCGATCCTGCTGCCAGCGCTCAACAACCTGCCGCAAATGCTGCCAGGCGCGCCGCGTGCCTGCTGCCAGCTGTGACTCACCGTGAAACTCCAGCGCCTGCGCCGCCAGCAGATACTCAATCGCGATAATGTGATCAACATTGCTGACCAGTTTCAGCAGCTTCAGCGCCGAGCCGGTGCCAAGGCTCAGATGATCCTCCTGTAATCCTGAAGTGACATAGTTATCAAGCACCGCAGGCTGCGCCAGCTGACGGTTCTCCGCGCAGAGTGACGCCGCCACGTACTGCGCAATCATCATGCCGGAATTGACGCCCGGCTCGGCCACCAGAAACGGCGGCAGGCCGCTGACCAGCGGATTCACCAGCCGATCAAGCCGCCGCTCGGCGATGCTGCCCAGCTCCGCCATCGCAATCGCCAGCAGGTCGCAGGCCATTGCCACCGACTCGCCATGCGGATTGGACTGTGACACCACGCGCCAGGCCTGCGGCGTCCCCAGTACCAGCGGATTGTCGGTACAGGCGTTGAGTTCGGTCTCCACCTGACGAACAGCGTGACTAAACTGATCGCGACAGGCGCCGTGCACCTGCGGCATCGAGCGCAGACTGAGTGCATCCTGAGTCCGGATGCCAACGCTGGCTTTCAGCAGCGGGCTGTCACTCAGCAACTGGCGCAGTCGTTCGCCGCTGCGCTGAATCCCCGGGCTGGCCTTCAGCGCCAGTACCTCAGGGTCAAACGCCACCATCTGACCGCGCAGCGCCTCAAAGCTCATCGCACCGGTAACGTCTGCCCAGTCCAGCAGCCGTTCGGCATCGTCCAGCGCCAGACAGGCTAAGCCGGTCATGCAGGGCGTGCCGTTGACCAGGCTCAGCCCCTCTTTGGCACCAGGCCGGTAAGGGGCTAATCCCGCCTGGGCCAGCGCCTGCTGCGCGGGCATGATTTCACCCTGCCACTCCACCTCGCCGATGCCAATCAGCGCCAGGCCGATATGCGCCATGTGGGTCAGATACCCCACCGATCCCTGCGACGGTACCTGTGGCGTAATCTGCAGGTTTAGCAGCGCCAGTAGCTGTTGCACCAGCGCCACTGAAACACCCGATTTGCCGTGACTGTAGTTCGCAATCGCAGCGCACAGAATGGCGCGGACCTCGGGTTTTGCCAGCACCGGCCCGACGCCACAGGCATGACTCAGCAGGGTATTGCGCGACAGCTGGCTCAGCTCATCTTCAGACAGGGTAATGTTGCACAACGCCCCCAGCCCGGTATTGATGCCGTAAGCCACCTGCCCCGCCGCCACGATATTACCGACGATTTCACGGCTCTGCGCAATGCGCTGCCAGGCACTATCGCTCAGCGTCAGGGTGGCGCCGTGCCGGGCGACCTGCACCAGCGCCTGCCATTTCAGCGGGCCATCGCCCCAGACCAGCGTCTGACGTATTACGTCGCTCATACCGCCGGCTCCACCTGATGATGACTGGAGATAAACTGCTTAAAGCGCGCCGATCCCGCCTCGCCGAACATCGCTTCTGGCGTGCCCTGACAATCAATAGTGCCCTGATGCATAAACACCACCCGGTTAGAGACGTTGCGGGCAAAACCCATTTCATGGGTCACCACCAGCATAGTGCGGCCCTCTTCCGCCAGGCTGCGCATGACCTTCAGCACCTCGCCTACCAGTTCCGGATCGAGTGCCGAAGTTGGCTCATCAAACAGCATCACCTCCGGGTCCATTGCCAGCGCCCGGGCGATCGCCACCCGCTGCTGCTGACCGCCTGAAAGCTGGGCGGGATAGAAATCTTTGCGATTCAGCAGACCGACCCGATCCAGCAGCTGTTCCGCCTGGGCAATACAGGCTTTTTTATCGCGCTTGAGGACGTAGTGCGGCCCTTCAATGACATTTTGCAGCACCGTCAGGTGAGACCAGAGGTTAAAGCTCTGAAACACCATGCCGAGCCGGGAGCGCAGCCGCTCAATCTGACGCGGATTAGCCGCCAGCTGGTGTCCCCGGGCATGGCGCTTCATCTCAATGGTTTCACCGCCCACGCTGACCACGCCCGCGTCAGGCGTCTCAAGGAGATTAATGCAGCGCAGCAGCGTACTTTTGCCCGAGCCGCTGGCACCGAGTATTGAGATAACATCGCCCTGGTGCGCCTGCAGCGAGATGCCTTTCAGCACCTCCATGGCGCCAAAGGATTTATGGATATCGCTGGCCGACAGCGTGACGGGTGGCAGTTCAGACATGTTTATTTTCCTCCAGGAATCGGCTTAGCGGCCGGTAACGGCTTTTTTTCCGGTTTATGAACAGGCGTCAGACGCCGCTCCAGCAGGGCATAGAGTTGCACAATGATGAAGTTGAGGATCAGGTAGATTGCCGCCGCACAGAGAAACACCTCCATGGTGCGGTAAGTACGCTGGATAATCTGCTGCGCCACCCCGGTGACATCCCAGACCGTGACCAGACTGGCCAGCGCGGTCGACTTCACCAGCAGAATCGCCTCGGTGGAGTAAGCGGGCAGCGCATAACGCAGCATCACCGGCGCGATAATGCGCCGCAGCAGCAGCCCGCGCGACATGCCGCACGCCATCCCCGCCTCCACCTGACCGGGCGGCACAGCCAGCAGCGCGCCGCGCAGGATCTCCGCGGTGTAGGCGGCGGTGCAGAGCGACAGCGCCAGCACCGCACAGGTAAAGGGCTCACGCAGAAACGGCCAGAAGAGACTGTGCCGGATCACACCAAACTGCCCCAGACCGTAGTAGATCAGGAACAGCTGGATCATCAGCGGCGAGCCGCGAAACACCAGAATGTAGCCACGGGCAAAAGCACTCAGCAGACGCCAGCGGCTCATGCGCAGCGCCAGAATACCCACCGCCAGCACGCCACCGCACAGAAAGGCGCTGATAAACAGGCCCAGCGTAACCGGCAACGCGGCGCTGAGTTTCAGGAAGGTGTCAGTGAGGAACGCGAAATCGATCATAAGTCTCCTTAATGCTGTGCAGCGGTGCGGCTTTGCCAGGCGCGACCCAGACGGGATTCAGCCCTCAGAAAGGCGCGGTTCGACAGCAGCGTCAGCAGCAGATAACAGGCACCGCCCACCAGATAAAAGGAGAAGTAATCACGGGTGGAGCCGGCCGCAATCTGGCTGGCCCGCATTAGCTCGACAATGCCGGTCACTGACACCAGCGCCGAGTCTTTCAGGCTCATCTGCCAGACGTTTGACAGGCCGGGCAGCGCATAGCGCGCTACCTGCGGCAGCAGGATGCGTTGCCGGATGCGCCAGCGCGGCATACCAATAGCGACAGCGGCTTCAATCTCCCCTTTCGCCAGGGCCAGCCGTGCGGCACGATAGACTTCCGCCTGGTAAGAGCCGGAGATAAGCCCGATGGCCAGCGCCCCGATCAGAAACGGCGGCGCTTCGATAAACCCGTCCGCGCCAAACAGTTGTCCGATCTGCGTGATCAATCCCGATCCGCCGAAGTAGAACAGGTAGATCACCAGCAGCTCAGGGATGCCACGAAAGATCACCGAGTAGCCTTCCCCTGCCCAGCGCACCGCGCGGTGCGGGGATAACTTTGCAGCGGCAACGCCCGATCCCACTACCGCACCGACCAGCAGCGCGGCAAATGAGAGCAGCAACGTCGTCAGCGTGGCACTCAGAATCAACCGTCCCCAGCCCTCCGGGCCAAAACTCAGCAGGCTTATCATCAGTTACCTCACTCAGGGTGTGACGTCAGTTTTGAACCACTTCTCGCTCAGCTTTTTCACTGTGCCATCGGCCAGCGCGGCTTTGATCGCCTGATCCAGCCGGGCTTTCAGATCGTTGTCTGCCATGCGCACGCCCATCGCCTCGCCCTCACCCCAGATTGGGCCGCCCAGCTGCGGACCGCTAAAGCTGAGGTTACGGTTATCCGGTCGCGCCAGCATCGACTGCGCAAAGGTCACATCGTCAAACACCGCGTCAATACGCCCCGCCTGCAAATCGAGGATCGCATCGGCTGAGCTGGTGTATTCACGGACATCCGCCACCTCTTTGAAGTACTTGTCGATAAACGGCGTGTAGACGGTGCCGGAGGCGATACCGATGGTTTTGCCCTTCAGCGCCGCTTTAAGGGGTGCAATGGCAGGCTCCACGGTTTTCTCATCGTCGGTGAGTTTGATGATCTTACTGTCGGCAGGCAGCAACGACCCTTTCACCGTGATGAAGGTGGCGGGCGTAGAGGCGTAGGGCACGGTGAAATTGATCACTTTCTTGCGCTCGGGGGTAATCACAATTGCATCCATGATCACATCATATTTTCCGGCATTCAGACCGGCGATCATTCCATCCCAGTTCTGCACCACCAGCTTGCACTGTATTGCCATACGCTGGCAGAGATCGGCCATCAGCTCCGGTTCAAAACCGCCCAGTTTGCCGCCTGGCAGGGTGAGGTTCCAGGGTTCATAACTGCCTTCGGTGGCAATGGTGATCGACTTCCACTCTTTGGCCTGGGCGCTGACGCCACAGAGCAGCAGGCTGGAAACCAGCGTAGTGAGACATAAACGACGAAGAGTCAGAGGGTGCGTCATACGGTTCTCCTGAAAGTAGCGGTCTGGTGATCGCCCTGACGAGATTTAACATAAATTTCACAGGATGATATGTCATGTATATACAAGTTAACGCAGCGCAGTTCATTGCCGGCTTTATCGTTTTGTGAGCCAGACAGAATTTATTACGCAGATGGCGGTGCTGCTGCACTTGTACATACAACCAAGCAAAGGTTATGCCAGCTCTGCAGAGGTGGAAAAAAGCGGCGGGAGTCTATGAGATGGCAGGCGACCTGCCCGCCGCTGCACTTAAGCAGGGCAGCGATGCACCGGAGTGGCGCATCGCTCTGGTGAGTTTTATTGCGGTTTAGCCTGCGCCAGCATGGCGTGGATCAGTGCCTTAAGCACGTTCTGCAACCGGGCGGCACGCGCCTGCTGCCAGGCGTAAGGTGGGGTTTCATCCATGTAGTTGAGCTGCGCCAGCTCCAGCTGGACCGCCTCAATCTGCTGCTGCGGCTGACCGTAGGCACGGGTGATGTAACCGCCTTTAAAGCGCCCGTTAATCACCCAGCTGTAGTCGTTCTGCGCCGCGCACACGGCCTCCAGCGCCGCACTCATTGCAGGCGTGCAGCTTGCGCCGTCGTTGGTGCCTATGTTGATATCGGGCAGACGGCCGTCAAACAGGCGGGGAATTTCACTGGCGATAGAGTGGGCGTCAAACAGCAGCGCATAGCCATGCTGCGCTTTGAGCCGCGCCAGCTCCTGTTGAATCTGCTGATGATAGGGCTGCCAGATCTGATCGATGTAGCCCTGACGCGCCGTGTCGTCGGGTGTTTTGCCTGGTGCAAAGGTCGGTGTACCGTCGAACAGGGTTTCCGGGAACAGGCCGGTGGTGGCGCTGGTGTAGAGCGGCTGGTTATCGGGCGGGCGATTGAGATCGACCACAAAGCGGGAGTAGCGGCCGATTAACACGCTGGCCCCGAGATCACGCACAAAATCATACAGCAGGGGAATATGCCAGTCGGTGTCGGGTAAGCCGCGCGCGGCCTCACTCAGTCCGGCTTCCACGTCGGGCGTCAGCTCGGTACCGGCGTGGGGAATGCTGACCAGCAGCGGCAGACTGCCCTGGGTAAAATGGAAAGGGTTCATTGCGGTTCTCCACGATAGATAACGGTACAGGGCAGTTCACCACCCAGCCAGTAAACCAGTTCTGCCGGACGGGCCAGCGGCCAGTGAACGAAGTTCGCCACTTTTCCCGCCTCCAGCGAGCCGTGACTGTCAGCCAGCCCCAGCGCTTTTGCCCCCCACAGCGTGACGCCCGCCAGCGCCTCTTCCGGCGTCATGCCAAACAGGGTACAGCCCATATTAAGCATCAGACGCAGCGACAGCGCAGGCGAGGTGCCGGGATTGGCATCGCTGGCCAGCGCCATCGGCACGCCATAGCGCCGGAAGAGATCCACCGGCGGACGCTGCGTCTCCCGCAGCAGATAAAATGCACCAGGCAGCAGCACCGCCACGGTGCCATGTTGTGCCATCGCTCTGGCATCCTCCTCGGTGGCATATTCAAGGTGGTCCGCAGAGAGCGCCCCATAGCGGGCCGCCAGTGCTGCGCCACCTGACGCCGAGAGCTGCTCCGCATGCAGTTTCACCGGCATGCCCAGCGCCACTGCCCGGTCAAACACCCGCGCTACCTGCTGCGGTGAAAAGGCGAGATGCTCGCAGAACGCATCCACCGCATCCGCCAGTCCCAGTGCCTGCACCTGCGGCAGCAGCCGTTCGCAGATGATATCGACCCAGCCATCCGGGTCGTGCTTAAACTCCGGCGGAAAAGCATGTGCCGCCAGACAGGTGGCACGGACGTCAGCAGCTACGCTCTCTCCCAGCTGGCGAATCGCCCGCAACATCCGCAGTTCGCTCTCTTCATCCAGGCCATAGCCGGACTTGATCTCCACGGTGGTGACGCCCTCTGCCAGCAGGCGGTTTAGCCGCCAGCGAGCCGATGCCACCAGTTCCTCTTCAGTAGCGGCACGGGTAGCGCGCACGGTTGAGAGGATGCCACCGCCCTGCGCGGCAATCTCTGCATAGCTGACGCCATTCAGGCGCTGTTCAAACTCCTGGCTGCGGTCGCCGCCAAACACCAGGTGGGTATGACAATCCACCAGCCCCGGGGTCACGATGCCGCCCGGCAGATGATGATGCTGATCGGCGACGAACGCGGGCATCTCCGCCTGCGGCCCGACCCACACCAGCCTGCCCGCCCGCACCACCAGCGCCCCCTGCGGGATAAGATGGTACTTTCCGTCACGCATGGTGACCAGGTCAGCCCCGGTCCACACCGTCTCTACGCGCATCTCTTCTGCCATCGCTGCCTCATGCC
The DNA here is from genome assembly GCF_011800485.1 of Pantoea sp. EKM20T. Taxonomy (NCBI): domain Bacteria; kingdom Pseudomonadati; phylum Pseudomonadota; class Gammaproteobacteria; order Enterobacterales; family Erwiniaceae; genus Pantoea; species Pantoea sp. EKM20T. The sequence goes on from NZ_JAALFW010000001.1 coordinate 221,714, forward strand.
TCCGCCGTTTACACTGTGCCTCAAAGTATGTATATGTATATACAACCACATCCGATGAGGATCAACCATGGCGACTTTTTTTGCCTCGCGTGCCCTGCTGGCGGAGGGCTGGCAGCAGCAGGTGCGTATCACGGTCAATCAGGCCGGTTTTATCGACTCCATTACCCCGGATAGCCACGCTGATCAGGCTATCCGGCTCAACGGCGAGGTGATCCCGGCAATCGCCAACCTGCACTCGCACGCCTTCCAGCGTGCCATGGCGGGTCTGGCTGAAGTAGCGGGCGATCCTCAGGACAGTTTCTGGACGTGGCGGGATCTGATGTACCGCATGGTGCAGCGCCTGACGCCGCAACAGGTGGGCGATATTGCCGCCCTGCTCTACATCGAGATGCTGAAAGGCGGCTACACCCATGTGGCAGAGTTTCACTACCTGCACCACGACACACAGGGTGCGCCCTACAGTGATGATGCGATGCTGCAACAGCTGATTGAAGCGGCGGAGATCGCCGGTATCGGCCAGACGCTGCTGCCGGTGCTCTACAGCTACAGCGGCTTCGGCAGCCAGCCAGCGTCCGCGGGTCAGAAGCGTTTTATCCAGCAGACCGACCGCTATCTGCAACAGCAGGCGCGGCTTGATACGTGGCAGCAGCAAAGGCCACTGCTGAACCGTGGCCTCTGTTTCCATTCACTGCGGGCGGTGAGTGAAAGCCAGATGCAGGACGTGCTGGCGGCCAGTGATCTGACACTGCCGGTACATATCCATGTGGCTGAACAGCAGAAAGAGGTGAATGACTCGCTGGCGTGGAGCGGCGAGCGTCCGGTGGCCTGGCTGCTGAACCGCTTTGAGGTGGATGCGCGCTGGTGCCTGATCCACGCCACCCATCTGGATGAGAGTGAGCTGGCGCGTCTCGCCCGCAGCGGCGCAGTGGCGGGTCTCTGCCCGACCACCGAAGCCAACCTCGGTGACGGCATCTTCCCGGCAGTGGAGTACATCGCGCAGGGCGGACGCTGGGGCATCGGCTCTGACAGTCACGTCTCGCTGAGCGCCCAGGAAGAGCTGCGCTGGCTGGAGTATGCTCAGCGACTGCGCGACCAGCGCCGCAACCGGATTACCCTGCCCGGCCAGCCGTCGGTAGGCGATCTGCTGTGGCAACAGGCAGCAGCAGGCGGTGCGCAGGCGTGTGGCATTCAGCAGGGCACGCTGGCGGTGGGACAACGTGCCGACTGGCTGGTGCTGCGGGATGAGGCGTGGCTCGGCAGCGTCGGGTCGCACGCCGTCCTCAACCGCTGGCTCTTTGCCGGGCAGCGCGATCAGATTCGGGACGTTTATGTGGCGGGTAAAGCCGTGGTTGAAGATGGGGTGCATCCGCACCAGACGGCGTGTGCCGCCCGCTTTGCTCAGGCGATGGAGGCGCTGCGATGATCGCCCGGTTCACATACGCGGAGCTGGCGGTCAGCCGCTGGCGCAACGGCGGCGGCGAAACCCGCGAAATCATCAGCTTTCCACCCGGCGAGGAGCGCTTCGGCTGGCGCGCCAGCATTGCGACGCTGGCGCAGGATGGTCCCTTCTCAGCCTTTCCTGACATTGATCGGGTGATTACCCTGCTGCATGGCGATCCGGTGTTGCTGACCGCGCCGGGCGTGCAGCACTTACTGACGCCTCAGCAGCCCTGGGCGTTTGCCGGCGAACTCGCCTTAACGGCAAAGCTGCAGGGCAGCGTCAGCGAAGATTTTAATATTATGACGCGGCGCGGGGAATGGCAGGCAGCGGTGGAGGTGGTGACCACGCCGGTCAGCACTCTGCATGGCGTTGCCTGGGTGCTGGCTGGCGCCTGGCAGATGGCTGACGGGGAACGGCTGACTGCGCAGCAGGGCGCGTGGTGGGTCGATGAAGAAACAGCATTCAGCCCGTGCGATACCGATGCCCGGCTGCTGTTTACCCGTCTTAACCGTGTCCCCTGAAGCGGCCCAGTAGTTTGTAACGTGAGCCGGGATAGAGCAGCCGCGCATAGGTCACGATTTTAGTGTCGCTCCAGGTCTGACGGCGAATCAGCAGGCAGGGTTCGTGCTCATCCACCGACAGATGTTTACGCTGACGCGCATCGGGCAACACCGCTTCAACAATGTGCTCGCCCGCCGTCAGCGGCGCGACGCGCATCAGATAGGTGTAAGGCGTCATCTGCTGATAATCCTGCGTCAGGTAATCGGGCGCGACCAGCGGATTGACCAGACGGTCCTCCAGCTGCACCGGCAGATCATTTTCGTAATGCACAATCAGCGAATGATAAAGCGTCTGCCCGGTGGTCAGTCCCAGCACCGCCGCCTGCTCAGGATCGGCTTTGTCCTGGCCGATGGCGAGAATTTTGCAGCTGTGCTGATGGCCGCGCTGAGCGATCTCATCGGCGATGTTATGCACCTCCAGCATGGCGGTGTAGCCTTTCATCTCCGCCACGAAGGTTCCGACGCCCTGCATCCGCACCAGAAAGCCTTCGCTGGTGAGTTCACGCAGCGCCCGGTTAATGGTCATGCGGCTGACGCCCAGTTCATTAACCAGTTCACTTTCTGATGGCACACGCTGATTCGCTTTCCACAACCCTTCACGGATCTGGCTGACGATGGCCTGCTTCACCCGCTGATAAATCGGGGCAGGCTCATCGCTCATTGCCGCCGCCAGTTGTGCCAGTGCCGTATGCTCAACCATTTGCTGTTCCTTATGCTGAAAGTCCCCTAAGTTTACTGTCTCACCGTGTGAATGTATATACATCCAGTACGCTGCGCGGTGCCCCAATGGTGCAGCCTGCGCATCCTGATGGTGCAGCCTCTGAGTAGCGCTAAATAGTCAACCCGCAGCGGACGGGCAATCGATTTTTGTGATCGGCCTGGCACGGCACTTGCTTGCTCCCTTTGATTGTATAGACAAGCATAGACAAGAATTAACGCTTATGTTTCACTCGTATTATTCCGCTGGATCAGGGCAAGGAGAGCAGTTTAGCCACACCAGCACACTTGTATAGACAGGAGTAGACTATGTCAGGTTCGTTTCAGGTTTTGCGCCTGGTGCCAGGCGAGGTGGACCTCGCCACATTACGCGCTATCTATCAGGGCAACGTCACGCTGACGCTTGATGAGCCCGCGCGTCAGGCAATTGCGGCGGCGCAGCAGACCGTGGATGCGATTGTCGCCTCTGGCAACGTGGTGTATGGCATTAATACCGGCTTCGGCAAGCTGGCGCAGACGCAAATCCCGGCCAGTCGGCTGGCGGATCTGCAGCGTAATCTGGTGCTGTCACACAGCGTCGGGCTGGGCGATCTGCTGCCCGACAATGTTACCCGTCTGGTGGTCGCCACCAAAATCATCAGCCTGGCACGCGGTCACTCTGGCGTGCGAATCGAACTGGTTGAGGCGCTGCTGGCGCTGTTCAATGCGGGAGTCATGCCCTGCATCCCGGAAAAAGGCTCGGTCGGTGCCTCCGGCGATCTGGCACCGCTGGCGCACATGTCCCTGATGCTGCTGGGCGAAGGTCAGGTCCGGCTCAGGGGTGAGTTGATTCCGGCAACCGAAGGCCTGGCAAGCGTGGGCCTGTCGCCGTTTGTACTCGGCCCGAAAGAGGGACTGGCGCTGCTTAACGGCACCCAGGTCTCAACTGCGCTGGCGCTGCGCGGCCTGTTTGAGGGTGAAAACCTGTTTGCCGCCGGTCTGATGGCCGGTGCGCTGTCGCTGGAGGCGATTAAAGGCTCGCTAAAACCGTTCGACGCCCGTATCCATCAGGCGCGCGGCCAGCATGGTCAGATTGCCGTCGCCGCTGCCGTCAGCACCCTGATTGAGGGCAGTGAAATAGTGCTGTCGCATACGCATTGCGGCCGCGTTCAGGATCCCTACTCCATCCGCTGCGTGCCACAGGTGATGGGTGCCTGCCTGGACAACTTCAGCCACGCGGCGCGGATTCTGGAAATCGAAGCGAACGCGGCCTCTGACAACCCGCTGGTGTTCAGTGACAGCGGCGATGTGATCTCCGGCGGCAACTTCCACGCCGAACCGGTGGCCTTTGCTGCGGACATCCTGGCGCTGGCGATTGCCGAAGTCGGGGCCATCTCCGAGCGACGGCTGGCGCTGCTGCTGGACAGCGGCTTGTCGGGCCTGCCGCCCTTCCTGGTGCGCGACGGCGGCGTGAACTCCGGCTTTATGATCGCTCAGGTGACCGCCGCCGCGCTGGCCTCTGAGAACAAATCGCTGGCCCATCCGGGCAGCGTCGACAGCCTGCCGACCTCCGCTAATCAGGAAGATCACGTCTCGATGGCAACCTACGCCGCCCGCCGTCTCGGCAGCATGTGCTTTAACAGCGCCGCGGTAGTCGGCATTGAGGCGATGGCCGCCGCACAGGGCATTGAATTCAACCGGCCGCTGAAAAGCTCTGCGCTGATTGAGCAGGCCATCGACACCATTCGCGAGCAGGTCGCCTTCCTTGAGGAGGATCGTCTGCTGGCTCCCGATATCGAGGCAATGCGTCAGTGGGCAAGCCGCACTGACTGGCCTCAGGCATTGACCGCGCTGCTGCCGAGCATGCGCCCAACTTCTTGAATTAAGGAATCTTTCATGAGCGAAACTCTTTCTCAGGCTGTGGCACGTGAAATTCGCGCGCCTCACGGTACTACGCTGCACTGCGCAAACTGGCTGATTGAAGCCGCTTACCGCATGATTCAGAACAACCTCGATCCCGATGTTGCCGAGCGGCCGGAAGATCTGGTGGTTTATGGCGGCATCGGTAAGGCGGCGCGTAACTGGGAGTGCTTCGAGCAGATCCTGCGTTCGCTGCGGGCACTGCAGCCGGATGAAACCCTGCTGATCCAGAGTGGCAAGCCGGTCGGCATATTCCGCACCCATGCGGATGCACCCCGCGTACTGCTGGCAAACTCCAATCTGGTGCCGCACTGGGCGACCTGGGATCACTTCCATGAGCTGGATAAAGCGGGCCTGATGATGTACGGCCAGATGACCGCCGGTTCCTGGATCTATATCGGCGCGCAGGGCATCGTGCAGGGCACCTACGAAACCTTCGTGGAAGCGGGACGTCAGCACTACAACAACGACCTCAGCGGACGCTGGATCCTCACCGCCGGGCTGGGCGGCATGGGCGGCGCGCAACCGCTGGCGGGCGTTCTGGCCGGGGCCTGTGTGCTGGCGATTGAGTGTCAGGAGTCGCGCATCGATTTCCGCCTGCGTACCCGCTATGTAGATTACAAAGCCACTACGCTGGATGAAGCGCTGGCGTTAATCAGCGAAGCGACCGCGGCGAAAAAAGCGATTTCGGTCGGGCTGCTGGGCAATGCCGCCGAGATCCTGCCGGAGCTGGTGAAACGCGCCCGGGCGGGCGGGCCAAAACCAGACATCGTCACCGATCAGACCTCGGCACACGATCCGATTAATGGCTATCTGCCGGCTGGCTGGGATCTGGCGCGCTGGCAGCAGGAACGCGTCTCACAGCCGAAGGCAGTAGAGAAAGCGGCGCGTGCCTCAATGGCGGTCCACGTGCAGGCGATGCTCGACTTCTGTCATATGGGCATCCCGACCGTGGATTACGGCAACAATATCCGTCAGGTAGCGCTGGATGAGGGTGTCAGCAACGCCTTCGACTTCCCTGGTTTTGTACCGGCCTACATCCGTCCGCTGTTCTGCGAAGGAAAAGGCCCGTTCCGCTGGGTGGCGCTGTCCGGCGATCCGGAAGATATCTACAAGACCGACGCGAAACTCAAGGAACTGTTCCCGCACCACAAAACGCTGCATCGCTGGCTGGATATGGCGCAGGAGCGCATCGCCTTCCAGGGATTGCCAGCGCGTATCTGCTGGCTGGGACTGGGCGAACGGCATCTTGCCGGTCTGGCGTTCAATGAAATGGTGCGCAACGGCGAGCTGAAAGCGCCGGTTGTGATTGGCCGCGACCATCTCGACTGCGGCTCGGTTGCCTCACCTAACCGTGAAACCGAAGCGATGAAGGATGGCTCGGATGCAATCTCAGACTGGCCGCTGCTCAACGCGCTGCTGAATACCGCAGGCGGTGCGACCTGGGTCAGCCTGCATCACGGCGGCGGTGTCGGTATGGGCTTCTCGCAGCACGCCGGTATGGTGATTGTCTGTGACGGCAGCAAAGAGGCGGATGCGCGTCTGGGTCGGGTGTTGTGGAATGACCCGGCCACCGGCGTGATGCGTCATGCCGACGCGGGTTATGAGCTGGCACAAAGTTGCGCGGCAGAGCATGAACTGAACCTGCCGATGCAGAAGTAATACGCTGAACGGGGCGGGTAGCGACTTGCCCCGTTTTCTTCGCATTTTTCCCTTCTGAAGCCCTGCCCGGACATCACTTCCTTATTACTTATTCCATTTTGATTTAGCCTATAGCCAGATTTCGTCCTGCCGGCGATAGACGCAGCGCCACCCGACCTCTAAAGTGAAATCTTCTCATTCTGTATGGAGCGCGACTCTGCATGACCCTTTCCCCTGCCCTGCTTGAAGATGCCCTGCGCTGGCGCCGTGAGTTTCATCGCCACCCCGAATTAGGTTACCAGGAACAGCAAACCAGCCAGTTTATCGCTGATGAGTTAGAGCGGGCGGGATTGCAGGTGTTTCGTGGTCTGGCGGGCACCGGCGTGATTGGCACGCTGGAAAACGGTCCCGGCCCGGTTATCGGGCTGCGTGCGGATATGGATGCGCTGCCGATTACGGAAAAAGGCGACACTGAATGGCGCTCCGCGACTCCTGGCGTGATGCACGCCTGCGGGCACGACGGTCACAGCGCCATTCTGCTGGCCGCCGCCCGACAGCTGGCCGCCACACGCCAGTTCCGCGGCACGGTACATTTCATTTTTCAGCCTGCCGAAGAGAACCTGGGCGGTGCGCGCAAAATGGTGGAAGAGGGACTGTTCCAGCGCTTCCCGATGGATGCGATCTATGCGATGCACAACTGGCCGGGCCTGCCGCTGGGGTCACTGGCGGTTAACCCTGGCGCCATGATGGCGTCGCTGGATTCGTTTGAGATTACCCTGCACGGCAAAAGCTGCCACGCGGCGATGCCGGAAAGCGGTGCCGACCCAATGGTGGTGGCGGCCGAGCTGATTCTGGCGCTGCAGACGATTCCGTCACGTCGCCTCTCGCCGCTCGCCTCGGCGGTGGTCAGCGTGACGCAGATCCACGGTGGCGAAGCGATCAACGTGATCCCGGAACAGATTGTACTGCGCGGCACGGTGCGCTGCCTGCAGACCAGCGTGCGCGAAAAAGTGCGCGGGCTGATTGATGAGTTTGTCGCTACCCTGCCACGTCCGTTTGGCGTGAGCGGTGAGATTGAGTGGTTACCGGGCTATCCGGTGACCGCCAACCATGCGGCCCCGGCTGAGCAGGTACGCGAGGTGGCGCTGGCGACGCTGGGGGCCGAACAGGTTCAGTGGCAGGTTAATCCGTCGATGGCTTCAGAAGATTTTGCCTGCATGATGGAGGCCTGTCCGGGTGCTTACTTCTGGCTGGGCGCGGATGGCGACACGCCTTCCGCCCCGCTGCACAACGCCCGCTATGACTTCAACGACGCGCTGCTGCCAATTGGCATTACTTTCTGGCAGAACCTGGTTGAACAGGCGCTGCCAGCAGCCTGAGTCAGTAACCGGCGGTGAGGATCTGCTGCTCTGCCGCCGCCAGCGAGTCGCACTGGCCGCTGGCGCGCAGGCAGCAGGCGAGCTGCAGTCGCAATGATGCGGGCACCGGCCGCTGCTGATTCAGCACCTGCTCAATCCAGCGCGCGGTTACCTCTGCCGTCTTATCGGCCGGCAGTTCAACGGCTACTTCGGGCTGACGCTCAACCCACACTTCCGCTTCCGCGCCTGCGCCCTGAATCATGCTGATCGCCGGGCAGCGCTGTGGATTGGCATAGACTTCTCCTTCGGTGCCATTGAGCAGTATCGCAGGCGCATCGATGTCACTGAAGAATTTCGCCACACGCGGCACATACTCCGGATGCGACACGCTCGACAGACGCAGCGCCGCACGTTCGGCAAACGGGGTCGCCAGTTTTGCCAGCGTATGCGCGCTGTTACGCACGCCCATTCGCCAGCGCAGCGACAGCTGTTTCGCCATTGGCGGGCAGAGATGATCGATGGTGATAAAGGCGAGTTCGCCCTGATCGAGTTTTGCCTGCGCCGCCTCTGCGGTGGTGACGGGGGTAATACCCAGCGCGGCAAACACCGCTTCACTGGTGATGCGCGTCGCGTCGTCGCTGACGCCATGCACCAGCACCGGGAAGCCGAGTTTCACCAGCAGCAGCGCCAGCAACGGCGTAAGATTGCCCTGTCGGCGTGCTCCGTTGTAGCTGGGGATCACAACCGGCATCGGGCGGTTTTCCGGCGCCTGCAGTTGCATCATCTGCGCCTGCATCGCCTGATAAAAGCCGCGCATTTCCGCTTCGCCTTCGCCTTTGATACGCAGCGCAATCAGAATGCCGCCCAGCTCCAGGTCCGGCACCTCGCCCGCCAGCATCGCGCCATAGAGCGCCACGGCAGTATCAAAGTCGATATCGCGGGCATGATTTTTACCGCGACCAATCTCTTTAATGATTTTATTCAGTTCCATCACTCGCTTCCGGTTAAGTGCGCGGCTCAGCGCCGCGTGGGACGTCGTTTACGCACCGTATTTTTTGGCACCACGGTGGCCGGTATCGCTGCCGGCTCTGGCGTTTCCGGCTGCTCAATCGGGAAGATCGGCAGCGCCGCTAATAGCCGGCTGCCGTAGGATTTGCTCAGCAGACGGCGGTCGTAAATGACGATTTCGCCATAACATTGATGGCTGCGAATCAGGCGTCCGACCTGTTGAATCAGGGTAAAAGAGGCGCTGGGTAAGCTCTGCACCTCAAACGGATAGCGTTTCAGGCTTTTCAGCCACTCGCCTTCGGTCAAAATTACCGGACTGTCTACCGGGGGAAAAGCGATTTTATGGATATGCACCTGACTCAGCAGATCGCCTTTGAGATCCAGCCCTTCGGCAAACGACTGCAGGCCAATCAGGATGCTGGTTTCCCCTTTGGCGACGCGCTGACGATGCAGATCGACCAGGCGGCTGCGCGGCTGATCGCCCTGAACCAGCATTGAGAGGCGCAGGTCGGGCAGACAGGCGACAAACTGCTGCATCGCCCGGTTGCTGGCAAACAGCACCAGCACGCCTTTGTGCTTTTTCTCCGCCATCTGCTGCCGGAAGAAACCGGCCATCTCCGCGATATGCTCCGCTTCGTGCGTCATCAGCGGCTCATAGCGCATCTGCGGGATCACCAGCTTGCCCTGCCCCACGTGGTTAAACGGGGAGTCCAGCGCCACAAAGCGGTCGCCCGCTTTCTCGCTGAGTCCCGACATCTCCTGCAGGCGGTTGAAACTGTTAAGCGATCGCAGCGTGGCGGAGGTCACGACCACGTGCGGAATTTTACGCCACAGCATCTTCTCCAGCTGGTCGCTGACGCGGATGCCAGCGCAGTGAAACAGCAGGTGCGCCTGACCTTCGCGCAGCTCGCGGGTGATCCACTTCGACACCGGCGCGCCAGAGGCTTTTTCCATCGCCGCCAGCCGCCACAGTTTGCTGACCGATTCAAACCAGCCAAACTGGCGATTGAGCTGCAGCAGATTGCGATGCAGTCGCACCACATCCACCTTGCCGGTCTGCTCGCTCAGCGCATTAATCAAACCTTCACTCAGGCCGCGCAGCGCATCGCTGAGCTTAAAGAGCCGGGCGCAGAGATCCAGCAACTCCTGGGGCAACGCCCCCAGCACAAAGCGGAATTCGCCCGGCTGATTATGCGGTGGCAGCAGCGGATTCAGCGCCTGAGCGGTAATCGTCAGCAGTTCACGCAGCTCATCGCAGTGCGCTTTCAGCCGCTCCGGGTTAGCCAGCGGCGGCGGCGATTTTGGCCGCATCTGCGTCATAATGCTCTCTACCAGCTTGATAAAGAGGTCGAGCTGCAGGCTGCTCCAGCCCGGCGTGATGTCGGCGCTCATCTCCAGCGCATCGCGGGCCACTTCCGGCAGGTGATGCCCTTCATCCAGCACCAGCATCAGGTTTTTTGCCGGTGGCAGCACCGACTCATTCTCCATTGCTGCCATGACCAGCGCATGGTTCGCCACCACTACATCGACCTGCTCGATTTCACGCCGCGCCACAAAGAACGGGCATTCACGATACCAGCGACAGTGTGCGCCAAGGCAGCTCGCTTTGTCGGTGGAAAGCCGCTGCCACAGGCTGTCGCTGACGTTCTCGTCGCTGTGATCGCGCAGGCCGTCCCACTGATAGCGATCCAGCGATTTCTGCAACCGGCCACACTGCGTCTGCTCCTCTTTAGTGCTGCTGACGGCGTCATCGTCCAGATAAAGCAGCAGATCGCCCTGCTCATCGTCATCGGCCGCCATCGCCGCCAGATTACGCGGACAGACATAGCGCCCGCGGCCAAAGGCGGCAGTAAAGGTGAGATCGGGAATGATTTTTTTCAGCAGCGGCAGATCTTTGGTGAAGATTTGATCCTGCAGCGCCACGTTGGCGGTGCTGATCACCAGCCGCTTCTCCTGGGCGCGGCTGGCCGCGATGCCCGGGATCAGATAAGAGAGGGTTTTGCCCACGCCGGTTGGCGCTTCAACCGCCAGATGGCGCGAATCGTCGCCCGCCAGGCACTTCGCCACTTCGGCGATCATCTGGCGCTGCGGCGCACGTGGGATGAAGTCAGGCACCTGCTCCTGAAGCGCTTTATACCACTGCGCTATCTGGCTTTTTACTGCGGCTGTCAGGGCCATGATTTGCGTTACCACACCGAAAATATGGCCTGTATTTTTACACAGTATCCTGTTGGCGTCAGCTTTCGCGCCGAATTTTTCGTGCGACGTCGTAAATTTCAGCAGTTGCCCGGTTCAGGGTCGTGCAGGCAGCCCGTCAACCCGGGCCGGCACGAAGAAAGGCCAGCCGCATGAGCTAGCGGCTGGCTACGCCAGCACTTTGTACATATAGGTGGTGGCATCCAGCACGCCCGCGGTGGATTCGGCATAAAACGGGATCGACCCCGCCACCTGCCAGCCCAGCGAGCGATAGAGATCGCTGGCGACATCGCCGCTGCGCGTATCCAGCACCAGCAGCGTTTTGCCCTGCGCACGGGCCTGCTGCTCAGCGCGCTGCATCAGCTCACGCGCGATGCCCTGACGGCGCGCCTGCGGATGCACCAGCAATTTGCTGATCTCCGCCCGGTGGCGGCCATTAGGCATCGCGCTGCCACTGAGAATGACCGTGCCCACGATGCGACCGTGCTGCCGCGCAACGAATAATTCGCTGTCGCCGTCTGCCAGACCGGCGATCCGCTGCTGCCAGAATCGCGTCATCACCTCTTCGTCTGCGGCATCAATAAAGCCGACGCTGGCACCGTCTGCCACACAGGCCTGCAGCACCGCTGTGAGTTCATCCAATTGCGGTTGCGCTTCGTCGGCGCGAAGTATTGTGTAATCGATCATGGTTTCGCCACCACCAGTAAATAGCGCGCACCGTCAGTCAGGTGCGCCTCAAAAGCCGATTTCCCGACCAGATGAAAACGTAAGCAGTCACCGGGCTTCAGCGCCCACTGCTGCGCCCCCATCGTGACGGTGAGGCCGCCCTCGCGCAGCCAGATATGCTGCTCCAGCCCCTGAATGGGTGGCGCATCATAATCTATACGTGCACCGGGTCGTAATTTGCCCTCAACCAGTTCGCATCGGAAATGAAGCGCAGGGGGTGAGACATTCCGACGAATAAATCCGCTGGATTCATCCTGCCACACGGGCTGCTGGTCATCTCTGATCAGCAAACTGGACTCCTCCTCCACTTCACTGAGCAGGCGCGACATCGTTAATCCGTAGGCAACACACAGACGGTTAAGCAGTGCAGCAGTAGGGCTGGTCTCGCTTCGCTCAATGCGCGATAATGACGCACGACTGATGCCCGTTGCGACAGCAAGTTCATCCAGCGACCAGCCGCGTTGCAGGCGTAATTCTGCCAGCCTCACCGCCAGTCGTTGCTCCGTATTCAGCTCTGACATGGTAATTTCTCATATTTGGGAATAATTCTCTTATATGAGATATAACGGAGAAACGGCGTATCAGTCAAGTTGTACATCGAGAAATGTATTGTACAACTTAGTCGGCTTCGTTATGGTAATTGCACTCAGACCAATCGAAAGAGGAATTTATGACCTTATACAGTATCGGTGACGTCGCCGAGCGCTGTGGCATAAACCCAGTCACCCTGCGCGCCTGGCAGCGTCGTTATGGCTTACTGAAGCCGCAACGTACCGAAGGCGGACATCGTCAGTTTGACGAAGAAGATGTTCATCGCATCGAAGAGATCATGCGCTGGATTGAAAGCGGCGTGCCGGTCGGTAAAGTTAAGGCACTGCTGGAAGGTGGCGATGTTGATGCCCATGACGGCTGGACCACACTCCAGGATGAGCTGATCAGCGTCCTGCGTCACGTCAGACCCGCTAAACTTCGTAATAAAATTGCCGCGATTGGTCGCGAACATCCGATTGATGCGCTGATCGACCATGTTTTTATGCCAGTGCGCCAGAAGCTGAGTCTGGACCAGAACACCGCCCGCACCATGTGCAGTCTGCTGGATGGTTTGCTGATCGATTATGTCGCGTTCTGCCTGACCGGCAGCCGCAAAAAATCGGGTAAAGATGCGCTGATTATTGGCTGGGGTATCGACGATCGTACCCGCATCTGGCTGGAAGGCTGGCGTCTGTCGCAGCATGGCTGGCGGATTGATGTGCTGGCAGAACCGCTGGATTTACCGCGTCCTGAACTCTTTCCCGGCATGAATATGTTTGTCTTTACCGGTAAAAAACTGACCCGCCGCCAGCAGGAACAGCTGTCACACTGGCAGGAACAGGGCTATGCCGTGCGGTTGCACGATCCCGCCTGATAACAAAAACGCACGCCGGGCACTTTGCCTGCTGCCTTGCGCGCGCTATTATCCCCGCCTCACTGTTAACGAGCTCAGGTTTTACCCATGAACTGTAAAAAAGCTTTCTTCGCCACGCTGTTTTTTATTATGGCGGCAGGCGGCACCGGCGGTCTGATGCTGGTGGGATACTCTCTCATCGTTCACTCACGCTAAGCCAGCGCTGCAGGCGTTCAAACAGGCGATCGCTGACTATCGCCAGCAGCGCCACCAGTAATGCCCCCTGAATCACATAGGCTGTATTAAAGCCGCTTAAGCCGATAATCACCGGCGATCCCAGACTTTTCGCGCCGACCGTCGAGGCGATGGCAGCGGTGCCGATGTTGATGATCACCGAGGTGCGTATCCCGGCGATGATGACCGGCGCAGCCAGCGCCAGCTCAATCTGCCACAGCCGCTGCCAGCTACTCATGCCGACCCCGATGGCGATCTCCCGACTGCTGGCCGGTACGCTATCAATACCCGCCAGCGTCCCCTGTAAAATCGGCAGCAATCCATAGAGCAGCAGCGCCACGACTGCGGGCCAGGCGCCAAATCCCATCACCGGCACCGCAATTGCCAGCACCGCCACCGGCGGAATCGTCTGCCCTGCCGCCACAATGGTTTCCATCAACGGCCGGAAGGCCCGCCCCGCCCGCCGTGTCACCAGCACACCACTGCCAATGCCAATCACAATCGCCAGCAGGCTGGCGGTGATCACCAGAAACAGATGCGCCAGCGTCAGCTGCCAGAAGCTCTCCTGCTGATAGAGAGGCCGCGCCAGTTCGGGAAACCAGCGGTGAAACAGCGGCCCGCTGTAAGGCATCAGGGTCAGCAGCGCGCCGTAGAACAGCACCAGCCACAGCAGCGGATCCCTTAGCCTGCGCATGTTAAATCCTCGCGCAGTTGCAGCAGATCGCCAAAGTGGAGCACGCCCAGCGGCCGCTGCTGATCGTCAATGACCGGCAGTTTATCGGTACGCCGGGCGATAAACTGCGACAGGGCATCGCGCAGCGTCAGTGCCGCAGCGATCGGTTCGCCCGGCAGCCACTCGCCGCGCCGCACGGCATTACCGACCTGCTCCAGCGACAACAGCCGTACCCCCATTTCGCTGCGACCAAAGAAGTCGCGCACAAAATCATTTTTCGGCTGGGTCAGCAGCTCGACTGGCCTGCCCTGCTGAACAATCTCGCCGTTATCCATCAGCACAATACGGTCTGCCAGCGTCAGCGCTTCGTCGATGTCGTGCGTCACCAGCACGATGGTGCGGCCCGACAGTTGATGAATGCGCAACATCTCCTGTTGCAGCACCCCGCGCGTCACCGGGTCGAGTGCACCAAACGGCTCATCCATCAGTAACACTTCCGGATCCGCCGCCAGCGCCCGCGCCACGCCGATGCGCTGCTGCTGCCCACCCGAGAGCTGATGCGGATAGCGGTCCAGCAGCTGCGCATCGAGATTCAGCAGCGCCAGCAGCGCCGTGATACGTTCATTGATTTGTGCCCGGGGCCAGCCCAGTAGCACTGGCACCGTGGAGATATTCTTCCGCACCGTCCAGTGCGGGAACAGGCCAATCGACTGGATGGCGTAACCCATGCGCCGCCGCAGCGTGCGGGCATCGAGCTGGCGAATCGACTCTCCGGCAAAGCGGATTTCACCACTGTCAAACTCCACCAGCCGGTTGATCATCTTCAGGGTGGTCGATTTGCCCGAACCGGAGGTGCCAAGCAGCACGCAAAATTCCCCTTTCGCCACCTGTAACGACAGATCTTTCACCGCCGCTTTACCGTTAAACGCGCGGGAAACGCCGTCAAACTCAATCATCTTTTCTCTCCAGCAGTGAGATCAGCAGGCGGAACAGCGCATCGATGACCACCGCCAGCGCAATCACCGGGATCACACCCAGCAACACCAAATCAAGCGCACTGCTTAGCAGTCCCTGGAAAATAATCGCGCCAAAGCCGCCCGCGCCAATCAGCGCCGCAACCACCGCCATGCCCAGCGTCTGCACCACCACTACCCGCAGGCCCGCCAGCCAGACCGGCAGCGCCAGCGGCACATCCACCGCAATAAACTGCTGCCAGCCACTCATGCCGACGCCACGTGCACTCTCACGCACCTCGTGCGGCACCTGTTGCAGCCCCACCACCACGCTACGCACCAGCGGCAGCAGGGCGTAAAGCACCAGCGCGATCAGCGCCGGAGCCATCCCAATGCCGCTGATGCCCCAGTCGCCGAGCCACGGAAACTGCTGAGCCAGTCCGGCCAGCGGCGCAATCAGCAGACCAAACAGCGCCACCGAGGGCACAGTCTGAATCACATTCAGCACACCGAACACCCCGCCCTGCCAGCCAGGCCGCCGGAACAGCGTGACGCCCAGCGGCAGCGCAATCATCAGCGCAGGCACCACCGTGCCCGCCAGCAGGGTGAGATGACGGCTCAGCGCGGCATCAAACACCGCGTGGCGGTTGGCATACTCTTTCAGCAGGGAGAGATCGCTGAGCTGGCCACTGAACAGCAGCAGCAGCGGCAACAGCCAGACCTGCAGATTGAGCAGCAGCTGTGCCAGCCGATGGCGGGTCAGTTGCCGCACCTGATCGGTGATCAGCAGCAGGATCAGCGCGCCGCTGCACCACAATCCGCTGGCAAAGCTGGTGCGCGCCAGACGGCTGCCCTGCTGGCTGAGTAAAGTGGCCTGATGACCGCTGAGCCAGATAATCGCCGCCAGCATCAGTTCTGCCGCCAGCAGCGCCAGCATCAGCGTGATGCGGGTCGGATGCCGCCACAGCAGCAGCCACAGCGTCACCAGCGGCAGCAGCAACAGCCCGAAGCGGCTAATCTGCCAGCCCATCAGCGGTTCACCCGCCACCAGGCGGTTCGGGGCGAAGTTCAGAAACGGCAATGCCACCAGCGCCAGAGTCAGCAGCGTCAGCAGCAGCAGTGCCACCGGCTGCTCAACCGGACGGCGTATCGCTTCCCGCGATATCTGCATCGGTTACAGCAGCTTTTTCTGCTGCAGCCATTCGGTCGCTACGCTGCTGGCATCCTGACCGTCGACCGCGATTCTGGCGTTGAGCTGTTGCAGCGTCTTCTCGTCAAGCGCGCTGAACACCGGCTTCAGCCACTCTGCAATCTGTGGATAGGCTTTGAGTACCGATTCACGGATCACTGGCGTCGGCGCATAAATCGGCTGAACCCCTTTAGGATCGCTGAGCGTCTGCAGACCTAATGCCGCTACCGGACCGTCGGTGCCGTACGCCATCGCCGCGTTTACGCCGGAAGTCTGCTGTGCCGCTGCGCTGATGGTAACAGCGGTATCGCCGCCAGCCAGTGACAGCAGCTGGTCCTGCTTGAGATCAAAGCCATAGGCTTTTTCAAAGGCGGGTAAGGCATCGCTGCGTTCAATAAATTCTGCTGAGGCCGCCAGTTTGAAGGTGCCGCCTTTTTTCAGCCAGGCGCTGAGGTCCGCCAGAGAGTTGAGCTGATTTTTTTCAGCCAGATCTTTTCGCACAGCGATGGTCCAGGTGTTATTAGCCGGAGCGGGCGTCAGCCAGACCAGATGGTTTTTCTCCGCATCCAGCTTCTTCACTTTCTCGTAGCCTTCGGTGGCATTTTTCCAGGCGCTGTCTTTCTCATCATTGAAGAAAAATGCACCGTTGCCGGTATATTCCGGATAGATATCAAGTTCGCCCGCCGTGATGGCACCGCGCACCACCTGCGTGGTGCCGAGCTGAATTTTATTGACGGTTTTTACCCCATGCTTTTCCAGCACCTGAAGAATCACATTGCCCAGCAGCGATCCTTCGGTATCAATTTTTGAGCCGACCCGCACCGGGTCCGCCGCCTGTGCTATCCCCATGCTGAGCAGCAAAGCGCTGACGCCCATCCAACCCCGAATTCTGACCATGGCTTTTTCCTTATCGCAGTGTGTTGTTTTTACGTTTTGTTCGTGCGTGATGATTCACAAGGCGTTGTGCGCCTGCGCGTTCAGGCTGCCCTCCTGCCACTCTGCGGGAGGCTGGCAAGGCGTGCAGCGGAAATTATCTGCCTTAAAAGCGTAGCCTGGCGCAGCGGCGATGCAGCTGACTTTATCGCAAATTGATAACGATTTGAGATTATAAATTCATCTCATATAACCTAAATGAATTTACGTCTGGGCGTCTAAACGGCTATTCTCGGAAATCTGTTTTTATAATAAAAGACGCACAACATCATGTCCGACCTGACCTCTTCCGCCCATGTGGCAACAGCAGGGAGTTCGCCCGGTGGCGAAACACAGTGGATCCGCAGCGCAGCTGACGTCTCCCGATTAGTGAACAGTGGCGACAGCGCCCGTAATAATGCCCGCATTGTGGTGGCGATTGCGCTGGGGGGCGTCTTCCTTGACGCCTACGACCTGGGTGCGCTGGCCTTTGGCATCAAAGACATCACGCGCGAATTCAATCTCACCCCGACCGGCACCGGCATAGTCGCCTCGGCAATCACCTTCGGGGCCATTATCGGCGCACTGATCGGCGGCTATCTCACGGATAAAATTGGCCGTTATCGGGTGTTTATGGCCGATATGTTCTTTTTCGTGGTGGCGGCTATCGCCTGTGCGTTTGCCCCCAATGAGTACGTGCTGGCCGGCGCGCGTTTTGTGATGGGTCTGGGAGTCGGAATCGATCTGCCGGTGGCGATGGCGTTTCTGGCGGAGTTTTCCAGACTACGTGGCAAGGGAAATAAAGCGGCCAGCGTGGCGATGTGGTGCCCAACCTGGTATGCGGCGATCAGCATCTCTTATCTGCTGGTGCTCTTGCTCTATGCCGTGTTACCCGAAAGCCACACCGACTGGCTCTGGCGTCTAATCCTTGGTTTTGGTGCCGTTCCGGCGATTATCATCATCGCCATCCGTAGCCGTTACATGAGCGAATCCCCGGTTTGGGCGGCGAATCAGGGCGACCTGAAAGGTGCCGCGGCGATTTTACGCAGTGCGTGGAGTATTAATGCCCAGGTGGCGCCCGACGTCGCGCTGACGCCTGCTACGCCGGTGCGCAAGGCGAGCTGGCGTAACTATGGTGCGCTGTTACAGGGTGTTTATCGCCGCCGTACCCTGCTGGCGACCATCACTTCCATTGCCTCATCTTTTGCTTATAACGCGGTGGCGTTTGGCTTGCCGGTGATCATCTCCAGCTTCTTTGCCCAGTCAATGCTTACCACCATTCTGGTATCGCTGGCGCTGAATCTGCTGTTCGCCTTTGTCGGCGGGATACTGGCGGTGCGACTGGTGCCGCGCCTCGGGGCGTGGAAGATGTCGGTGGCGGGTTATGCCTGTCAGTGCGTGGCGCTGCTCGGGCTGGCGCTGATTGGTCGTCCGGAAGGCGGTCAGGAAGCCGCGCTGGCGATCGGCATGCTGGCGCTGTTCCTGTTTGGACAGGGATTCGGGCCTGGCTCCCATACCATGACTTTTGCGTCGCTGAGCTATCCGACGTCGCTGCGCGGCGTGGGTGTCGGCTTTAACCAGACGCTGATGCGCGGCAGCTCTACCGTTTCGCTGTTTCTGTTTCCGGTGCTGGTCGCGGCGCTGGGCACCGGCGTGTTCTGGGTGATCTTCCTGGCACCACTGGCGGGCCTGCTGGCGCTGCTGGCGATCCGCTGGGAACCGTCGGGTTATGATGTGGATGCGGAAGATTTCGAGCTGCAGCGATAATCAACGCTCAGGGCGTGGATAGCGCGCAGGCTCAGGGAGCAAACGGGCTCATAACCCTGGCGCACTGTTTACCCCGGCCCGGCTCTCCGGCCAGCATTGAAACCGCACTTTAGTGCGGTTTTTTTATGCGGTAACTGTCGGGAAAGGAAACTGCTCCAGATAGTCCGGGATGCGCGGGAAAGTGTGCAAAAACCACGGTGTGAACTGCTGTGGCTGCTGCTGCATCTGCTGCTCAATCAGCGCCATCGGGCGATAATCCCAGGCATCCGCTTCCTGCGGATTCAGCTGCGGCAGGCTGTCGCAGACGGCAAAGAAGACGTGACCATACTCATGTTCAGTCAGGCCATTGCTCAGTTTCAGGTTGTAGCTCAGCTCAAACACCGGCGTCAGCGTCACCACCATCCCCATCTCTTCACGCAGGCGGCGCTCGGCGGCGTCGCGGGTTGATTCATGGGGATAAGGATGACCACAGCAGGTATTACTCCACAAGCCACCACAATGATATTTATCGCTGGCACGCCGTTGTAGCAACAGCTCCTGCCGGGAATTGAAGACGTAGACCGTCACCGCGCGGTGCAGTAATCCTTTTTCATGCACTTCCAGCTTTTCCATCTTGCCGGTGGGACGATCGAGGTGGTCAACGAGGATAACTTCAATAGCAGACATGGCGTTTCCTTGAGATTATTCCCAACTATTCTGGCACAGAATTATCGGTTTGGGCGGATCATCGAGGATTTTTTACCCGGGTCAGGCGGAGATAAGCGGATGAAGCAGAGAGAAAATCAGGCCAGCAGGGCTGGCCTGGAGAGGGATTACAGTCGGAAGCTCTGAACCACCCGCTCAAGCTGGGTGCTTTGCGATTCCATCGCCTGCGCGGCAGCAGAAACCTGCTCCACCAGCACGGCGTTCTGCTGTGTGGTGCCATCCAGTTGGGTAATCGCAACGTTAACCTGTTCGATGCCCAGGCTCTGTTCGCGGCTGGCTGACATGATTTCGCTCATCAGCGTTGTCACACTGCTCACGCCCTTCATCAGCTCATCCATGGTCTGACCCGCCTGCTCGACCAGCGCGCTGCCGGTATCGATGTTCGCCACCGACTCTTCGATTAACTTTTTAATCTCACGCGCCGAGTTGGCTGAACGCTGTGCCAGGTTGCGCACTTCCGATGCCACCACCGCAAAACCGCGACCCTGTTCACCGGCCCGTGCGGCTTCTACTGCGGCGTTCAGCGCCAGGATATTGGTCTGGAATGCGATGCTGTCGATCACGCTGATGATATCGACCACTTTACGGGATGAGTGATGAATCTCGCCCATGGTGGTCACCACCTGACGGACCACTTCGGTGCCACGTGCGGCCACCTGCGAGGCATCACCCGCCAGCTGGTTAGCGTGGGTGGCGTTGTCGGCGTTCTGACGCACGGTGCCGGTCAGTTGCTCCATCGACGCGGCCGTTTCCACAATCGAGCTGGCCTGATCTTCGGTACGGGAGGAGAGATTGGCGTTGCCGCTGGCAATTTCCCGCGACGCGGCGGTGATCGCCAGCGCGCTGTCGCCCACCTGCTGGAGCAGCCCCTGCAGATAGCTGATGAACTGGTTAAAGCTCTGCGCGACGGCGTTGAACTCCGGGCTGTTGCTGGCTGGCAGACGCTGAGTCAGATCCGCACCACCGGTCGACAGCGCTTCGATGTTGCTGTTCAGCACGTTGAGGCGTTTCATCATGGCGCGGACAAAGCCCAGCGACACCAGCAGCAGGATTACCGCCAGAGGGATCTGCACCAGACCCAGACGAGTCAGCATGTTGTGCGACTGCGCTTTCAGCAGGCTGGTTGGCAGGCTGCTGGCGAGATACCACGGGCTGCCAGGAATGGCCTGCACGAACAGCGTCTGCTCGCCTTCACTGCTGTCATAGGTGGTTTCCAGCGGCTGATTGCCAACACCGTTAAGCAGCGTTTTCAGCGGTGCTGCCATCGGCATCTGCACGTCAGCCAGGTTCTCCAGCTTCGGTGCTGCATTCACCAGTGCGCCATTGCCCACGACTTTACCGTCGGCTTCGACGATCAGGACGTTGCCCTGAATGGTTTCACCCATCTGCTTCGCCAGCTGGTTAAAGAACCCCAGCGTCACATCGATGGTGGCGACACCCCAGGCCGTGCCGTTTTTGTAGATAGCCATAGCACAGTTGGTGCGCGGCTGCGGGCTGGCGGCATCCTGATAGGCTTTTGCCCAGGCACACTGGCCTTTTGGAGCGGCCATGCCATCTTTGTACCAGGGTTGCTCCCAGTATTTGTCAGCCGCGTCGGAGTTCCAGTAGGTGTTCACCTGCAGTTCATTGCTGGCATTACGGGCAAAGAAGCTGCTGTCCTTCTCTTTGGCCGGGTCACGACGATTTGGTAGTGGCCAGATCCCGCCACCAAACACATTGCTGTCCTGATACTGGTTAACCAGCGTCGGTAACAGGGTGTCGATAGTGGCGCTGTCCATGACGGATGCGGCTTCGGTAATGGCGCGCTGCTGGGCCTGAACGCGGTTCATCTGTTCAACGATACCGGAAGCCAGCGAATCCACCTGATAGCGAACCAGACGGCTTTCGCTATCGACCAGCTGTGGCGCGACAAACTGATTAATAACCCAGACTGTAACGAGTAAAAGCGCAACAAAGAACGCGATCATTGTTGCGGTGAAGCGGGATTGTGTTGTTTTAAACATCTTCGTTCCCCTGAACCTGGTGCGGCGCGATTGCCTGATCGGGTTTAACGGCGCGGCAAGCGGGAACTTGAGATGAGCAGGATCACATATTTAAGAAATGTTTGATTTTTGTAAAAATTTAATTTCACATGGAAACTATCACATCCCCGGCGGGCGCCGGGGAATGGGCAAACAGGCGCATTACTGCTGGCCTATTCTTCTGAACTGACGACCTGCTGGCGCGGACGGAAGATGTGATTATTGCCATCCGCCGTTAACAATTCCCGTAACTTCTGACCACCATGTTCATCCGCCTGCGCGAACTGCCGTTCCGTTTCCGTAATCGGCGTAGTCCAGAGCAGAGTCGGGCGATCGCCGTCGCGTTTTGGCAGCGAGAACTGCGCCTGTTCGGTTGCCAGCTCATTGGCAAGCAGGAAACTTTCAAAGCCGACGGGTGCCACTTCCGACGCCAGCGTATGACCCTCGCCCAGCCAGGTCAGTCGCGCCCACGGCAGATGCACGAATTCCGCCAGCGCGCTGGCCATCTGCACCGCATTGCCTTCGGTCATGACTTCACCGTCAACCGCCATACCCAGTTCAATGCGGCGATACTGCGGCGCCAGCTCATCAAACAGATAATCGACCTGCGGCATTGGCCGGATGCTCATGCCGATGGTCAGGAAATACCAGACGCCCTGATGCCAGTGCTGGGAGATCGCCATCGGCGGCCAGCTGCCCTGATCGATAGCGTAATACTTCACTGACTCGCCAAAGCGCGCCTGATAGCAGGCCATCAGATCGTTCTGCACCTTATCCCACTCGCTGCCGTCGTGCCATTCGCGCCAGAACTGACGCTGATGCTCCGCACGTGCGTAGTAGTCATTGGTTGATGCCGACCCCAGCGGTGCCGTCAGCCGGTTCTTTTTGATGCAGCCTGCAGAGAAGCTCACCTGCTTCTCCTGATAGAGACTCCAGCCGGGGATCACCGCCAGTAGCTGGCCGTAATACCACAGCGCCGCGCCATCATCGCTCGGCTCCCATAGCACCTGCAGACCGGCTGGATCCAGCGCGGGTTCCGCTTCCAGATTACGGCAATACTCGGCGCTGAGCAGCGGCGCTATGCCCTGCTCCATCGCCTCGCGATCTTCCTGCGCCGGTGCCGGCAGCAGGTTTCGTAGCCAGCAGCCGCGTACCGCATACTGGCTGCGGAACAGGTCGGTTGGCCAGATGTAAAAATAGGCAGTGCGCTCATCCTGTTCGACAATGGCGGTCAGGGTGCGCTGCTGATTGTGGACTTCAGCAATCAGGGATTTGTACGTCATAGTGCCTCGACAAAGCCTGGAGGAATCCATTTTCCCCGAGAATAGAGCAGGATCCTGGCTGCGGCTATCTGAGACAAGGGTAATAGTCTCAAAGTGTGGGAGTTGGAGGTGTGGTGAGGGTTTTTGGTGAAGTGCTGCGCTTTGGAAGTGTGGCCGTTGTTAGTATCAGAGACCACTATGAGCGAGGAGCGTAAGTTCGGAATAAATACTCATATTGAGGATACTCAGGAGACGTGGGCAAGCCATTCCAGAATCGTATGTTTAATTCAGCACAACGGTGTTTATTAAATATCCTTTTTACCTTAACCATTAATTAAATTTCTGGCCGACTGTATAAATCTTTAACCCATTCATAGTCATTTGCTGCAGACGCAATTGATCAGCTTATTCTGGCGATCGCTTGAGTAGTCGCCTGCTACTTATTATTATGGCATCGCTGATTACCGATGGAGCGGCCTTTGGTTGTTTACAGCTGATAATCAGAGAGTATTATCGATGATGTAATGTATAGGGAGATAAAAAATGGACGCAGCATTGCTTGAAATAATGCGCTCAGGCGGGAGGAATAAAGCCTGGGCTGAAACAATGGTCAACCTTGAAGCCAGGAAACTTATCGATACAGCTAACAGGTTGTCAGCTTTCTATCTCAGGGATGGGCTAACCCGGTTGCAGTTCGTCCAGGAAATAAAATCGGTTATTGACCGGCAGTTCGCCGCCGCCCGGCAGGCGAAATCTGATGAAGAATGCATGAAGTGCGTTAAGCACCTTAGGTCAGAGACAGAAAATCTTGAAGAGCAGGGACAATTGCTGCGTTCAAAGACAGCAGAACTCTACGCCAAAGTGGAGTTTGTGCGTGAAAACAACAAAATTGTGGGTTACATGATTTCCGCTGTTCGTGTTGTAATTTCAGGTTTTGCTGTTGTCGGCGGTGCTTTGATGATATCGACAATGACGCCACTCGGCGCACTGGCCGGTGCCGTTCTCGTTATGGACGGGCTTAATGGGCTGTCTAAAGAACTCATTCCGCGCCTCTCTGGCGAGAACACAGAAGGCATGTTTGCCGATGGTGCAATGCAAGCTGCTGAATTTATGGGTTTTAAGCCAGAGTCAGGACTGGCTTTTTATAATACGGTAACGCTTACTGCCGATATTTACAGCATTAGGGGGCTGGCGAGAAAGCCTGGCGCATGGCGGCTGTTCAGATGGATGCCCCGTGATTACTTCCGTAAAGTTGACACTATGAGCCGTCCGAAGCTGACCATGAAAATCGTTGGCTGGGGTGTTAAAGCTAAAGTGATATTTGATTTACTCAGCCTAAACGAGCAATCACGCTAACTCTTTATTCAACCGGCAGTAACGCCATGACTTCCAGGCCAGCATTGGCGGTTGAATAAACGTCACTATGACTACCCCGATTAGCAGAGACAGGCCTCCGCCTAAAATATATGTTTTAGTGGAGAAACACAGAAGAAATATAAAGACTAACGTGCAGCCAGAAATAATCCATAACAGCACCCTGAATCTGTTTTTTAAATCCGCTACGGCTTCCCCCAGAGTACCGCCATAGCTTTCAAGGTTATTTTTAATTTTTTTCAAATCAGCATCAGTAAAACCCGACTTTAGCAAATCTGCCTCACTAACTTTCATGGTGCTTCACCTTTCATCCATAAAATGTGCATTCATTCTACCGCAATTATATACGCGTATGTCTCTCATGCGGCAACTTCCGTCGCTGGCACAAAACGGATGTTAGTATCTGCCCCAATCAGCCTGTTGTAACTAACCCCCAATAAGTTAACGTCTGCACAAAAGCACCTGCCCAGGCCCCGATATCTAACACTGCGGTTGAGTAATCCTTTATGCGCTAAAGCAATCCACCCTTTTACCAGTGAACCCCTCACCCCACCACCCTTCCCATCCGCACCATCGCCCGATACCAGGCACCGCGCTGAATCGACCACCTTAACCCCACCGCAATCGCATTAATCTTCCTGTCAATGATCGCCTGCTGAAAGCGGCCGATCTCCGTACCGGACATTGCCTGCGCCCAGGCTGGCATCAGCCCGAACCCTGACTTCAGCATGATTTTCATCACCGGTTTTGCCTGCCAGCTGGGTGCGGGAGCATTCATCAGCAATCGCGTCACTTCGGCAGTGCGATGATCAAAGCGCAGCTCTGAACGCATCTGTTGCAGATAATCCGCAACATCAACAACGCTTTTCGGTACCTTCTCCGCCCCCAGCGCTTCGGCAATCTGCGCCGCCTCCTGATAGTACTGATCCTGCCCGGCGCGGCTGAGATGTGGATTTTTGTAGCGCAGATGGGCGGCCAGAAAACGGCTGGTCTCCGCCACATGCACCCAGGTCAGCAGATGCGGATCGCTGGCGGCATAGGGTTTACCTTCGCTGTCGACGCCGCTGACTTTCAGGTGAATGCGTTTCACCCGGTCAATCAGCGTCTGTGCATCCTGCGAATTACCGTAGGTGGTCACGGCGATAAACTGACTGGTGCGCCGCAGGCGGCCCATCATATCTTCACGGAAATTGGAGTGATCCCAGACGCCCGCCAGTGCCGCCGGATGCAGCATCTGCAACAGCAGCGCGCTGATCCCGCCGCACATCATGGAGGTGAAGTCACCGTGGACGCGCCAGATCACGCTGTCCGGGCCAAACAGGCCGGGATCGCCAGGCGGTTGAGAGAGGTCAAATTCATTCATCGACAGGCCGTTAAGGCGAAATACCTGCTGCTGAATGCGGTCACGCAGATTAATCATGATGGCTCTGATAGTGGATATGACGCGGCGCGCCGTAGCAGGACGCTAACGACGCGCCGCGTCACCTTCCCCTGACGTCAGGGGAAAGGCTGACGGTTATAAATAGTTGAACTGCCCATCCTCGGTACGAACGGAATCGAGTCCAATCATCACGTTGAATTTGCCGGGCTCTGCAACATGCTGCATCTGCTGGTTCCAGAACTTCAGCGCATCCACGTCGATTTTAAAGGTCACGGTTTGCGACTCGCCCGCTTTCAGCATGATGCGCTTAAAGCCACGCAGCTCCTGCACCGGACGGCTGATGGAAGCGACCGGATCGTTGAGGTACATCTGCACCACCGTCGCGCCGTCGCGTTTACCGCTGTTGGTCACGGTCACGCTGGCTTCAATGCTGCCGTTACGCGGCATGGTCGGTGAGGACATTTTTACCGGCGACACGGTGAAAGTGGTATAGCTCAGGCCGTAACCAAACGGATAGAGCGGGCCATTAGCCGCGTCGTAGTAGTGCGACGTGTATTTGTTCGGCTTAGCAAAGTTGTAAGGACGGCCAGTGGGCAGATGGTTGTAGTAGATCGGAATCTGACCCACTGAACGCGGGAAGGAAACCGGCAATTTGCCCGACGGGTTGTAATCGCCGAACAGCACATCGGCGATGGCGTTGCCGCCTTCGGTGCCGCTGAACCAGGTTTCCAGCATCGCATCGGCCATCCGATCTTCATTCACCACTGACAGCGGGCGTCCGTTCATCAGCACAATCACCAGCGGCTTACCGGTGGCTTTCAGTGCTGCTAACAGCTTCTGCTGGCTCGGCGGGATCACCAGGTCGCTGCGGCTGGAGGCTTCGTGCGCCATACCCTGCGCTTCGCCCACGGCGGCAACCACCACATCGGCCTGCTTCGCTTTGGCGACCGCGTCATCAATCAACTGCTGCGGTGAACGCGTATCCACGGAAACCGCCTGCTCATAGAGGTTCAGGAAGTCCTGAATCCCTTTGTTGTCGGTGACGTTAGCGCCCTTCTCATAGAGCAGCGTAGCCTTGCCTTCGGTGGCATTGCGCATGCCCTGCAGCAGCGAAACGGATTGCTTCGCCACGCCAGCGGCGGACCAGCTGCCCATAATGTCGCGCTGGCTGTCTGCCAGCGGACCAATCAGGGCAATGGTGCCCGATTTTTTCAGCGGCAGCGTTTCCAGGCGGTTTTTCAGCAACACGATGCTCTTACGCGCGACGTCGCGCGCTTCAGCCCGGTGCAGACGGCTTTCCGCATTGGTGTCCTGCGGATCGCTCTCTTTCGGACCTAAATGGCTGTAGGGATCGTTAAACAGGCCCATGTCATATTTGACGTTGAGCACATGGCGCGCCGCATCGTCAATCTCCGCCATGGTGACGTCGCCGCTCTTCACCAGCGCGGGCAGATACTTGCTGTAATATTCGTCGCTCATGCTCATATCGACGCCCGACTTCAGGGCGATGCGCACCGCTTCCTGCGGATCGCTAGCGACGCCATGCTTGATCAGCTCTTTGATTGCGCCATGGTCGCTGATGGTGATGCCTTTGAACTTCCACTTATCGCGCAGCAGATCTTTCAGCAACCAGCTGTCCGCCGTGGCGGGTACGCCATTGATCGAGTTCAGCGCCACCATCACGCCGCCGCTGCCCGCATCCAGTGAGGCTTTATAAGGCGGCAGATAGTCCTGGAACATGCGCTGCGGGCTCATGTCCACGGTGTTGTAATCGCGTCCGCCTTCAACTGCGCCATAGAGTGCGAAGTGCTTCACGCTGGTCATCACGCTGTAGCGATCGGCAGCACTTTTGCCCTGCATCGACTGCACCATGCTGCGACCCATTTCGCTGGTGAGATACGTATCCTCACCAAAGCCTTCGGAGCCACGGCCCCAGCGCGGTTCACGGCTGACATCCACCATCGGCGCCCAGGTCATGTTCAGACCATCGTCGGCCGCTTCATAGGCAGAGACGCGCCCCACCTCTTTCACCGCATCCAGATCCCAGCTCGACGCCAGGGCCAAAGGAATCGGGAAAATGGTGCGCTGACCATGAATAACGTCGTAGGCGAAAAACAGCGGGATCTTCAGGCGGCTGAGCTGCATCGCCTGATCCTGCATCGCGCGGATATCCTGACGGGTTACGGTATTAAAAATCGCGCCAACCTGACTCTTCTGAATCATGTCGCGAATCACTTCTTTCGGATTATCAGGTCCGACGCTGATTAAACGCAGCTGGCCGATCTTCTCGTCCAGCGTCATTTTTTTAAGCAGTTGGTTGACGAAGGCATCCCGCGCCTGTTCGGTCATCGGGTGGTTACCTGGCACTGTCTCAGCCAATGCCGGTTGCATCGCGAGGGAGACAGCGAGACTAACAGAGTAAATCCATTTCATCAGGTTGGGTTCTCTTAAGTAACTGCGCAATATCGAATTAACAGGCGGCAGTGTGCCACAAGATGAGAATAGCAGGTAGCTGCCGCTGTCACACTGCGTTGAGGTGAGTTGACGTGCTACAGTTAGGACGCACTGATAAGACAAGGGAATTGCTCATGATACAAACCTCTGCCCTGCTTTCTGACCTGCGCCGCCTGGTCGGCCCCACCCATCTGCTGACTGAACCTGAACAGACCGCGCGCTATCGCAAGGGCTTTCGCTCCGGCGAAGGCGAGGCGCTGGCGGTGGCGTTTCCCGGTACGCTGCTGGAGCTCTGGCGGGTACTGCAAACGCTGGTAAATGCCGATGTCATTATCCTGATGCAGGCGGCGAATACCGGCCTGACCGAAGGCTCGACGCCGCATGGCGACGATTACGATCGTCCGCTGGTGATTGTCAGCACCCTGCGGCTGGATAAGCTTCAGCTGATCGACGAAGGCCAGCAGGTGCTGGCGTTCCCCGGCAGCACACTCTACCAGCTGGAAAAAGCGCTAAAGCCGCTGGGGCGTGAACCCCACTCGGTGATTGGCTCCTCCTGTATTGGTGCCTCGGTGCTGGGCGGCATCTGTAATAACTCAGGCGGATCGCTGATCAAACGCGGACCGGCCTACAGTGAAATGGCGCTGTTTGCCCAGATTGATGCGCAGGGAAAACTGAAGCTGGTGAACCATCTCGGTATCGATCTTGGGACGTCACCGGAAGAGATTCTGGGGCGGCTGGATGATGACCGCTGGCAGCCCAAAGATGTGCAGCACGATGGCCGTCACGCCTCCGATCATGAATATGCCGACCGGGTTCGTGAAGTGGATGCGGATACGCCCGCCCGCTATAACGCCGATGCGCGTCGCCTGTTTGAAGCCTCCGGTTGTGCCGGGAAGCTGGCGGTCTTCGCGGTGCGACTCGATACCTTCGCCAGCGAACCGCAGCAGCAGGTGTTTTACATCGGCACCAACGAGCCCGGTGTTCTCAGCGATATTCGCCGTCACATGCTGGCGCATTTCACCCATCTGCCGGTGGCGGGCGAATATATGCACCGCGACATCTATGACATTGCGGAAGTCTACGGCAAAGATACCTTCCTGATGATCGACAAGCTGGGCACCGACAAGATGCCGCTGTTTTTCACGCTGAAGGGGCGGGTTGATGCCTGGCTGAGCAAACTCTCCTTCGTTAAACCGCACTTCAGCGATCGCCTGTTGCAGCGCCTGAGTAAACTGTTCCCGGCGCATCTGCCGAAACGCATGAAGCAGTATCGCGATAAATATGAACACCATCTGATGCTGAAGATGTCTGGCGACGGCGTGGCGGAAGCGCGTAACTATCTGCGCGACTACTTCCGTGAAGGCGGTGGCGAATTCTTCGAGTGTGAAGGCAAAGAAGGTGCGCACGCCTTTCTGCATCGCTTCGCAGCGGCGGGTGCGGCGGTGCGCTACCACGCGGTGCATTCTGATGAGGTCGAGGACATTCTGGCGCTGGATATCGCCCTGCGTCGTAACGATGCGGACTGGTTCGAAACCCTGCCCGATGAGATCCGCGCCTCGCTGAGCCATCGTCTCTACTATGGCCACTTCTTCTGTCATGTGTTTCATCAGGATTACATCGTCAGAAAAGGGGTCGATGTGCATGCGCTCAAAGCGCAGATGCTGGAGATTCTTCAGGCGCGGGGTGCTGAATATCCCGCTGAACATAATGTCGGACATCTCTATCAGGCCAAACCGCAGCTGGCGGCGTTCTATCGCCAGCTCGATCCCACCAACAGCTTCAATCCTGGGATTGGCAAAACCAGCAAGCAAAAAGGATGGGCGGTGAAGCAGGTTTAATCGCCTTATCGGTCAGCCTGCTTATCTGAGCAGGCTGATTGTCATACAACCGGGAAGCCCTTCGCACCGCCAGCCTCCCGTTGCAGCAGCCCTGCCAATAGCTAACATCTTCATCAAAATATTAATCTCCCCTCCCATATTACACCTGCTTTATTTTATCTCATCGGGTTCTGCGCAATAGTTCACAAATCACCACGCTGCTAATTGATAATTCGCGTCGCGAAAAATAGAGTACCGCCACAATAATAATATTCTGCTTAATTATCCGGATTGCATTCAGGGAGGAATGATCATGCGAAAAATTAATTACGCGTTAGCGTTAGTTGAAATAGCCACCGTATTAATAGCGTTAACTGCAATAAGTTCATCACCGGCTTACGCCAGTGGATTTATTGAGGACTCATCGCTGAAAGGTAATGTTTTTTACTGGCAGCGTCAGCGAGATCGCAGAGACACCGATCCCGCCAGTGAATATCAGGGGCAGTATCGGGCTAATTTACATCATGCCTCACTCAACAGTAATCTCGACTATCAGTCAGGCTATGCCGGAGAGTGGATTGGTCTGGACCTCGCCATTTTCGGTGCTGCTGAGCTTTCCAACAGCGGCCCCGCCGCACCCAATGAAATTGGCTTCAGTAAGGCGCGTACCCGCTGGGATGAAAAGTGGAATGGCGACAGCGGCGGTGCTTCTGTTTATAAAGCCGCACTGAAATTAAAATATAACGATTACTGGTTGCGTGCCGGTTATATTCAGCCAACCGGCCAGACAATTATTGCACCACACTGGAGTTTCTTACCCGGAACCTATCGCGGCGTCGAAGTCGGTGCGCTGTATGATTTCCAGCAGGCTGGCACATTATCGCTCTCCTGGATGTGGAGCGACAAATATAAAGCGCCCTGGTATCGTGACTTATATGATTTTCGTCAGGCTGATGGCAAAACCCCTGTCAGCTACCTGCATTCGTTCGGTATGAAATATGACTTCAAAAATAACCTGGTGCTTGAGGGCGCATTTGGCCAGGCGGCGGATTATATGGATCAATATTTTGCCAAAGCCTCGTGGTCAGCCACGCCTGCCGGCAATGCACTTTACACCAGCTATCAGTTTTACGGGGCACACGACAAAGTATCGGGGGGTGCCGCTAATCCGCGTGATGTCTATGACGGCCTGGCCTGGTTACAGGCAATCACGGTCGGCTATACCGTCGGCCCGGTTGATCTGCGACTCGAAGGCAGCTGGGTCAAAGCAGAGGGGAATCAGGGCTTCTTCCTGCAGCGCATGACGCCAGGCTACGCCAGTTCCAATGGACGACTGGATATCTGGTGGGATGCCCGTTCCGACTGGAACGCCAATGGCGAAAAAGCGATCTTTGCCGGGGCGATGCTCGACTTAACGCCGTGGCAACTGGCGGGATGGAAAGTGGGCGCATCGTACGTCTGGGGCTGGGATGCCAGACCCGCCACGCTGCTCACCGTTGACCAGAGCCAGCGGCTGAAAGAGTCCGCCTGGAACCTTGATCTGATCTATCAAATCCAGCAGGGCCGCGCCAAAGATACCCTGTTTAAACTGCATTACACCCGCTACGACAATCACAGCAATCTGCCCAGTTACAGCGGCGGTTACGGCAATATTTTTCAGGACGAGAAGGACATCAAATTTATGGTTATCGTGCCGTTTACGCTGTTCTGACGCCCTGCAGACTCCCGGATATCTCTTCAGCAGCAAGGATGAATCAATATGTTTAAGTTAAGCCTTATCGCGCTCACTCTGCTGGGCGCTGCAGCCACAGGCCACGCCAGCTCGTCAGCGCAGCAGGTGGTGAATCAGATCAGCCAGTTTGGCGTCACTTATCAGGTGAACGATAATCAGGCCGCCCTTCATGGCACCGACTGCGCTGCGCTGGGTGCCGACTATGCCGCCTGCAATCGCGCCACCATTACCCTGACCAATAACGGCCCAGCCCTGACCGACAAACACTGGGCAATCTACATGAGCAACGTCCACCAGACGCTGCGGGTCGATAACGAACAGTTTAAAATGACCCATCTGGTCGGCGACCTGACCCGGCTGGAGCCGACTGAGAAGTTCACCGGCATTGGCGCGGGCGAATCGGTGCAGATTCCGATCGTTAACGAATACTGGCAGCTGTTTGCCACGGATGTGATGCCGCGCTGGTATGTGACGTCCGGGCAGGCCACCCCCAAAATTATTGCCAGCACCGATCATGAAGATCCCAGCCAGTTTGTGTTGCCGTTGGGGGATAACTGGCGACGCAGTGCCGATGACCGGAATATCCTGATGCAACCCGCCAGCCGGTTTGATAAAAACAGCGACGTTGCCACCCTGCCCGCCTCCGCGCTGCGCGGTCAAATCATACCCACGCCGCTTGAGGTGAAACTGCGTCCGCAGGATGCCGATCTCAGCCGTGGCGTCAGTCTGTCTCTGACCGGACTGACCCGTGAAACCGGTGAGGCGGTAAAGCAGCGTCTGGCCCTGCTTGGTCTGAAAGAAGATCCTGATGGATTTGCCATCAGGACGCAGATCAAACCGGGTCACTTCAGCGGCAAACAGGCTAAACCAGGCGCATACGATCTGGATATCACTCCCCGCCGCGCCATTGTGGTGGGCTACGATGCTGCCGGTGCGTTCTACGGTCTGATGTCGATTCTCTCGCTGATACCCACCGAAGGCGCGCCGCGTATTGCCACGCTGGAAGCCCATGATGCGCCACGCTTTGCCTATCGCGGCGCGTTTCTTGACGTTGCCCGCAACTTTCACACTAAGCAGGCAGTGATGCGGCTGCTTGATCAGATGGCAGCATGGAAGATGAACCGCTTCCACTTTCACCTCAGTGACGATGAGGGCTGGCGGATTGAGATTCCCGGCTTACCGGAACTGACTGAGGTGGGGGCTAAACGCTGCCATGACCTGAGCGAACAGCGCTGCCTGCTGCCGCAACTCGGTTCCGGTCCGTTCAGCGATAACAACGGCAGCGGCTACTTCAGCCGTGCCGACTACATCGAGATTGTGAAGTATGCGCAGGCCCGTCACATCCAGGTGATCCCGGAAATCGATATGCCCGCCCATGCCCGTGCCGCCGTCATCGCCATGGAAGCGCGCTATCAGCGGCTGATGAAGGAGGGACAATCTGAACAGGCCAGTGCGTATCGCCTGATCGATCCCACCGACGACTCCAATACCACCTCGGTGCAGCTCTATGATCGCACCAGCTATCTCAATCCCTGCATTGCGGGTTCGCAGCGGTTTGTCGATAAAGTGATCGGTGAGATGCAGGCAATGCACCGGGAAGCGGGACAGCCGCTCGGTGTCTGGCATTTTGGCGGTGACGAAGCGAAGAATATCCGGCTGGGTGCTGGCTACTCGGATAAACGCGACCCTAAACCGGGCACCGGTCTGCGCGACTGGAGTAAAGAAGATCTGCCGTGGGCGAAATCGCAGGTTTGTCAGGCGCTGGTGAAGAGCGGCAAAGTAGACGATCTGGCGCACCTGCCGAGCTATTTTGCCCTGACCGTTAGTGACATCGTTAACCGGCACGGTATTGGCAAAATGCAGGCCTGGCAGGATGGTTTAAAAAATGCCAAAGATTCAGCAGCCTTTGCCACACCGCGCGTCGCGGTCAACTTCTGGGACACCCTCTACTGGGGCGGTTTTGACAGTGCCAGTGACTGGTCACAGAAAGGCTACGACGTGGTGATCTCCAGCCCCGACTATCTCTATCTGGATTTTCCGTATGAAGTTAACCCACTGGAGCGCGGCTATTACTGGGGCACGCGCTTCAACGACGAGCGCAAAATCTTTGGCTTCGCGCCGGACAACCTGCCGCAGAATGCTGAAACTTCGGTGGATCGCGATGGCAACTTTTTCAGCGCCAAATCAGAGAAGCCCTGGAGCGGTGCTTACGGCATTTCGGCCCAGCTGTGGAGCGAAACGGTACGCACTGACGCTCAAATGGAGCACATGATCTATCCTCGCCTGTTTGCAGTAGCGGAACGAAGCTGGCACCGCGCCAGCTGGGAGCAGGATTACAAGGCAGGTCAGGAGTATGCGGGGGGCAAAACCCATCTGGTCGATCAGCAGGCGCGTCTGAATGACTGGCAGAGATTTGCCAATCTGCTGGGACAGCGGGAACTGGCGAAGCTGGATAAGGCGGGCATCGATTATCGCCTGCCGGTGCCGGGAGCCAGGATCGTTGATGGCATCCTGTCGATGAACGTGGCCTTACCGGGCGTGACGCTGGAGTACAGCCTGGACAAGGGCACAAACTGGCAGCGCTACGATGCCACCAGACCGCCGCAGGTCAGCGGTGCGGTGGCAATCCGCTCGGTGAGCCGCGACGGGCAGCGCACCAGCCGCGTTGAATCTCTGTAAAAAGCGGAGTGAGAACGGGCTGAGAAGCCAGCGTTTGAATATGAAAAAGGCCGACAGAAGTCTAATGGCAGTCAGTTAAGCGACAGGGGATAACGCAGTCTGGTGCCGGGCAGGGGCTGGCGGTCCTCGCGCCGCTGCGCGGTTCCTTCACTTCATTCGCCTGCCTGACGGACCGCCGGGGATGGCACATCCTGTGCCGCCCCGCCTTTCGCCCGCGTCCTGCGGGCTCTCCTGGCAGACTCATTCTGTTCAGCGCTGCGGATTACCTGCCCCTGCCCGGCCCCAGCCTGCTCTGAAACTTCAGTGTGTATTGTTAAAAAGGGCACGATAGTGAAGGCCTGAGCGCCGCTGCTGCTCGCTCGCCCAGAAAAAAGGCTGCCACGTTTGACCGTGGCAGCCTTTACAAATCTGATCTTAACTGATCAGCATTAGACAGCAGTCGGCCCTTTCACACCTAAACCAGCTTCTCTTCGGGGACCGGCTCCGCACCCGCCATCTGCTGACGGCGCTCGATAATCATGGTTTGCGGTGTGGAGAGCAGGATGCCCTCTTTACGCAGACGCGTCAGAATATCGAACAGCAGATCGCTCTTCGCCCCTGCGATCTGGCGCTGACCCGCCACGTTACCGGTGACGCTCAGTATAATTCCCTGCTGAGTCAGGTCTTTAAACGAAACGGATGGCTCTGGCGTCTCCAGAATGCGTTCATTTTCGTTGTAGACCTCCAGCAGGATATCGCGCACTTTCGCCGGATCGATGTCGAGCGGGAACGTCAGCGTAATCGTGACCACCCCCTGCGCATTACCCATGGTGGCATTTCGCACGTTCTGCGAGATAAACTGCGAGTTTGGCACAATCACCGTGGATTTATCGCCCAGCTGGATCTCGGTGGCGCGCACGTTAATCCGGCGGATATCCCCTTCGATACCGCTGATGCTCACCAGATCGCCAACCTTCACTGGCCGCTCGGTCAACAGAATCAGCCCCGAGATAAAGTTCTTCACAATCTCCTGTAAGCCAAAACCGATACCTACCGACAAGGCACTGACGATCCAGGCCAGCTTATTCCACTGCAGACCCATGATCGACAACGTCAGCAGGATGACCAGTACATAACCGATGTTGCTGAACAGCGTCACCAGCGACACCCGCATGCCCACATCCATGGTGGTTTTCGGCAGAAAATCAGTGTCGAGCCAGCGGCGCACCGTTCGCAGCACATAGATGCCGACGATCAGGCATATAATCGCATTCACCATATGCGCCGGGACGATATTCAGGGATTCAAGCCCTTTACCGCCCCAGAACTCAATCACTTTTTGCAGCAGCTCAATCGGCGTTGAAGAGGCAAAGGTCCCGTTGACCAGCGCCAGCGCCACAACCAGCACCAGGAAGGTTTTACCGATGGCCGTCAGCAACGTAGCCGTTTGCTGCAGATGACGCTCATTGATGTTAAGCGAACTCTGAATACGGCGACCGGTTGCGTTACTGGTCGAGAACAGGCTCTCACAGCCATCGTTGAGCAGATGACTGAGGAAGTAGAACGAACCAAACAGCAGGCCGCACCAGATCACTTCATAACTCAGGAAGCGTGCCAGCGTGACGTAACCGATGAGCAGCGACACCAGAATGGCGATGCCGGTCAGCGTCAGGCCCATCTGGATCAGTCCCACCAGCGTAGAACGAGCCTCTGGTGGTGTGCCCGCCTGGGTCATACGGCGACGAACCCGGTTGGTGCGCATGCTGATCGCCAGCGCGGTAGTACCAATCAGCAGTGCCGTCAGCCCGTTGGCAAAAATGGTGGTATTCAGGCTGGTGCCGACGCTGTAGTTAAACGCTTCGACCGTCTGGAAGATAAAGACCAGCACGGCGGTAATCGGTGGAAACGGTTTTAACGCCATCGCCACTTCATTGGAGATGGTCGGTAACCGCCAGCTGGGGCGACGGGTAGAGAGGAAAGCGCGTCCCAGTCCGGCAATCAGGCCACAAAAGACACTGAGCCGAACCAGTTGATCCACAAAGTCCTGAACGTTTTCAGAAACCTCATCACGGCGGGTAAAGGCCAGGGCGATAAAGTTAAAGGTGAGGACGACAGCCACCAGGGTGGTCAGGGCTATCGCTGCCGCCAGGAAACTGCGGCGCAGCTTCCCTTCCGGCAGTTTGTGAATGCTGATCCAGGCCAGAAACTCTTCGCTGTAACGACGGCCAGCCGTCATTACCAGCATCGCAGCCAGCAGCCAGAAGACACTGCCCACGCGCCAGCCCGGCTCCCATGAGAGTGCCGCAGTGTCCTGCAACTCCTGCAGGAATTCACCGATTTTCTCGCCATCCAGATCCTGACTATTGAGCAGCGGTGACCAGAAGCGCGGCCCCAGAATGGTGCCGGAGTTCAGCGCCAGCTGGCTTTTCAGCTGATCGCGGCGCAGGTTAACAATCTGCGAGGAGAGCATCAGCGCGCCATTTTTAATGCCTTCGGCCTGTTTGATCTGGTCGTCGAGTTTGCTTTTCTGACTCTCCAGCGCGTTACGCTTGCGCGTCACTTCCGACGTCTCTTTTACGCCGCTGTCGGCTTTAGGTGCCGGCCCCAGAACCTGCAACTGGGCTTCCAGTTGCTGGCGATCGGGGAGCAGCGCCTGGCCCAGCGTGTCGGCACTGCCTGAGAGCTCAAGCGCCATTTCATTCAGCTGAGTCAGCTTGTTTTCGCCAGCATCAACGGAGACCTGACTTTTAATTTTATCGAGGATCTTCTGCATTTTCGGCAGTTCAACCGCAGCATTCAGCTTCGGCGGCGCATCCTGTTCCTGAGCAGCAGTGGCCTTATCATCCGCGGCCAGCGTCAGCGCCGGGGCAAACGCCACCAGCGCCAGCATTAACAATGCAAAAAAGGATCGTAGCTTAAACATATGAGTAAGATTCCGGCAGCTTAAATCAGGCGATCTTCCCTCGCCAGTCGCGCGTAGTGTAGGGCTTTGCAAGGGATGGCAATATAGGAATAACGGGCATTTTTCGGGCTAATTCGGTGCAGACAGAAGCGTGAAAATCGCTGTACGCCTCTGCCTGCATCATCCCGGATACCCGCTCAGCCTGCAGGTAATACCAGTGTCCGCAGCGCGCAACACCGGCTATATTCTACTCAACGTCGGCGCTGCTGGCCCCATTACTGGCAACCTGGCCCGACTTCTGTTTTTTATAGGCCAGTGCGGCAGCCGGCACCGGCGCCGCTTTACCGGTCTCAATCCAGCTGCGCAGACGGTTAGCGTCGGCGAAGTGGGTATATTTGCCAAAGGCATCCAGCACCACCAGCGCCACCGGACGATTATTAATCATGGTGCGCATCACCAGGCAGTGGCCCGCCTCATCGGTGTAACCGGTTTTAGTCAGCTGAATGTGCCAGTCATCTTTATAGACCAGATGGTTGGTGTTGCGGAACGGCAGCGCATAGCTCGGATGGGCAAACACCGCCGTCTCCTCTTTAGTGGTGCTGAGCGCGCCAAGCAGCGGATATTCCCGCGTCGCTTTGAGTAATTTAACCAGATCCTGCGCGCTGGAGACGTTTTGCGTCGACAGGCCGGTTGGCTCCACATAGCGGGTCTGTTTCATGCCCAGTGACCGCGCTTTCGCGTTCATCGCCCGGATAAAGGCGTTATAGCCGCCCGGATAAGCATGAGCCAGGCTGGCAGCGGCGCGGTTTTCCGAGGACATCAGCGCCAGCAGCAGCATATTACGGCGGCTGATCTGGCTGTTGAGCTTAACGCGTGAGAAGACACCCCGCATTTCCGGCGTCTGGCTGACATCGACGGTTATCATCTCGTTCATCGGCAGATGCGCATCCAGCACCACCATAGCAGTCATCAGCTTGGTGATGGAGGCAATGGGCCTGACCCGATCAGGGTGGCTGGAAAACAGCACTTTATTGGTCGTGAGATCGACAATCATCGCACTGCCAGAGGCGATCTGCGGCTGAGCAATCGGCGCCAGTTGCGACAGCGACGTCGTTGCCTGCGCCGGAAGTGAAACAATCTGCCCTGAAACGAGCAGCGCCAGCGAAAGCAGGGTGGAACGAATTTTTGCAGGCATCGTAGAAAAAACCCGGTTATGAATATGTACTGTGTCAGACCGACACAGGCCGCCCGCTTCAGTGAGGTCGGAGCGCGGGCTGGCGGCGATATCATACCCGTAAGGTTAAGAAATTTCCTGGTGAGAGTGTTTCCGGGCGTAAAAAGAGAACTGCCGCCAGAGCGGCGGCAGCGGTCGGTCAGAACAGATGCGGTCCATATCCCCACAGCACCACGGTTAATGCCAGTAACACTTCAAATACCAGCACGCCAATGGCCAGCGTTGAACCGGAAAAGCGCAGACTCTCTTCACGGTCGATATTAAGAAACAGTGGAATGCCGATATAGAGCAGATAACCGGTGTAGAGCAGCGCCAGCGCGCCCGCCAGCACGCAGAGCCAGACCAGCGGATAGAGTGCCACCAGCCCGCTGAGAAACAGCGGCGTGGCCACATAGCCCGCAAACACCGTACAGCGCTGTACGCCGGGGCGCTGCGGATAATCACGTGCCATCCAGTGAATCACGCGTCCCATTACCGCGACGCCACCCAGAATAATCAGATAGAACAGAATGCCAAGCCCAATCCCGGTCAATAGGTTGAGTTGCACATATTGCCCCTCGCCCAGATTCCAGCCCAGCTGAGTTGTACCGATAAAGGCGCAGATCACCGGAATCGCCGCCATCAGCAGAACATGGTGGGTGTAATGGTGCGATACGCTCTCATTCTCTTGCTTGATATGACGCATTTCCTGATTCGGATGCGCCAGCAGACCCCAGACATGATTCATAGATTCACTCCTCTGATGCAGTGGGCCGCCCGATGATGCATCCGTCTTTGGGGGCAGCGTCCTCTCAAGTATAAACGGCAGCGAAACTTTCGTGGTGATCGGACAAAAAAACAGCATAAATAAACGGACCCATGAGGCACGGGCGGAAGCGAAGCCAAATCGCGTATAGACTGGAAGAAACAGTCACTGAACAGGGAGGGTCATTTTGCATCTGGATATCAACGCATTAATTACGCAGTACGGTTATCTGGCACTTTTTATTGGCTGTATCGCCGAGGGGGAAACATTTACGTTGCTGGGCGGCGTCGCCGCGCATGAGGGGCTGCTGCATTACGTGGGGGTGGTGCTGGCCGCGATGGGTGGCGGTATTGTCGGCGATCAACTGCTCTACTGGGTCGGTCGCCGCTGGGGCACGCAGATCCTGCGCCGCTTTAAAAAGCATCAGGATAAAGTGGTCAAGGCGAACCGCCTGATTAAACGCCGTCCCAGCCTGTTTGTGATTGGCGTGCGCTTTATGTATGGCTTTCGACTGATTGGCCCAATCATCATCGGGGCCAGCCGCCTCAATCCGATGAAATTTTTTATTCTTAACGTCATCGGGGCGGTCATCTGGGCGCTGATCTTCGTCACCCTGGGCTATTTCGCGGGCGGCATCATCGCGCCGTGGCTGCATAAACTCGACCAGCATCTGAAGCATCTGCTATGGCTGGTCGGCGCAGTGGTATTCGCCTTTGCGCTGCGCTGGGTGATCCGCCGCTGGCACAACCGTCGTGCCGACCAGGAATAAATGAACCACGGATTCGCCAGCAGACGCCACCGGCTATAAGAGAGAGCTGACCGATGGCACAGGTCGCCGACGCTGAGCAGCGCCAGGCGACCCTGCTGGCGATTTCCCATGTCTCACCCGCCCTCACCCCTTCCCTGCCTCATTCAACCGTACGTTAACCATCTGTGCCCAAACGAAGCCGCATCAGATGGCTCAGCTATAGTTAGGATGGACACTGACAGGGAGATGAGGATGAGTAAGGTAAAACGTAAGATTGAAGACCATGGCGTGATCGGAGATTTGCGCACCTGCGCACTGGTCGCGAATGATGGCACCATTGATTATCTCTGCTGGCCGGAACTCGACAGCCCGTCGGTCTTTGCCGCCCTGCTCGACAGCGATGATGCCGGGCTTTTCTCCCTGGCCCCTGACTGGCCCAATGCGCGACGTCAGCAGCTCTACCTGCCCGATACCAACATCCTGCAGACCCGCTGGCTGGATGATGAAGGCGTGGCGGAGATCACCGACTACATGCCGATTTGTGATGACAAGGACAAGCTGCCGCGTCTGATCCGGCGGGTCAAAATGGTTCGCGGCAGCGCGACCTTTAGCCTGCGCTGTTCACCGCGTCACGACTATGCCCGGGCGCAGACCCGTGCAGAGGCGCACAACGGCTGTATCGATTTTCATGCCGAAGGCCAGCCGTCGCTGCGCCTCGCCGCCAGCGTGGCGATGACGCTGGAGGATGAGAGCGCGACCGCCCTCTTCACGTTACAACCCGGTGAACATGCGCAGTTTGAATTTGGCAGCGTGGATGATGCGCATATCGAAGCCCTGACCACCGAACATTGCTTTGAAGAGACGCTGAACTACTGGCGACGCTGGAGCGCCCACAGTAACTATCAGGGACGCTGGCGCGAAATGGTGCAGCGTTCGGCGCTGGTCCTCAAACTGCTGACCTCACATCAGCACGGCTCTATTGCGGCGGCAGCGACCTTTGGCCTGCCCGAAGAGCTGGGCGGTGAACGCAACTGGGACTATCGCGCCTCCTGGATCCGTGACGCCTCGTTCAGCATGTATGCCCTGATGCGGCTGGGCTACATCGATGAAGCCAAACACTTTACCCACTGGGTTGGTCGCTGCGTTGAAAACAGCCATCACGATGAGATGCGCCTGCAGGTCATGTACCGGCTGGACAGCGGCACCGAACTGCACGAGATGGAGCTGCTGAATCTCTCCGGCTATGCCGACTCCCGTCCGGTGCGCATCGGCAATGACGCCTGGCAGCAGACCCAGCTCGACATTTATGGCGAGCTGATGGATGCGGTCTATCTGGCCAATAAATATGGTGAGGCGATCTCCCAGCGCGGCTGGGAACATGTCGTCAAAATGATCGACTGGCTGTGTGAGAACTGGGATCAGCCCGATGCCGGTATCTGGGAGATGCGCGGTGAACCGGAACATTTCCTGCACTCGCGTCTGATGTGCTGGGTGGCGATGGATCGCGCACTGCGTCTGGGCATGAAGCGATCGCTGCCGATGCCTTATGAACGCTGGGATCGGACGCGCCGGGAGATCCGCGAAGATATCTGGGCTAACTTCTGGAACAGTGAGCGGGGACACTTCTCTTCGACCCGTCATGGCGAACATCTCGACGCCTCAATGCTGCTGATGCCGCTGGTGCGTTTTGTGGGAGCCACCGACCCGGACTGGATTGCCACGCTGGATGCGATCAAAACCAATCTGGTCAGCGACGGTATGGTGCGCCGTTACAATACGCATGAGACGCCCGCTGATGGCCTGAAAGGCTCAGAAGGGTCCTTTGGAGCCTGCTCCTTCTGGTATGTCGAGTGTCTGGCGCGCGCGGGCCGGATTCAGGAAGCGCATTTTGAATTTGAAAAGTTACTGAGCTACGCCAATCCACTGGGCCTCTACGCGGAGGAGTTTGACAGCCACGGCCATGCGCTGGGCAACACGCCGCAGGCGCTGACCCATCTGGCGTTAATCAGTGCCGCCTTTTTCCTGAACCGCAAACTCAGCGGCGAACAAACACAGTGGCAACCTTAGTCAGCGATAAGCCCGGAAAGCCCCATTTTTAGCGCCCTGCTTCCGGTAAATGCGCTAACATCCGCGGTGAATTTACGTAAAGTATTGCAGGCAGGTTAAAATCCCGATTCACAACGTCAGATTAATGAACATATAATGCGCAGCAGGTCACATTGGCCAGCATGAATTCGACACACTGACCAGCCTGAAATATGGCGATAAAGAATTGTAAAATATGAAAATCATTCGCGCTTTCGCTTCAATCGCACTGGCTCTGGCGGCCTTCAGCCAGTCAGCCTTTGCTGTGGTTTACCCGTTACCGCCGGCCAACAGCCGTCTGATCGGTGAAAATATCGAAATTACTGTCCCTGAAGACAGCAAACTGCCGCTGGAAGCTTTTGCGGCGCAGTACCAGATGGGCCTTAGCAATATGCTGGAAGCCAATCCGGGCGTTGACGTTTATCTGCCTAAGGCTGGCAGCAAAATGATCATCCCACAGCAGCTGATCCTGCCGGATGCACCGCGTGAAGGCATTGTGATTAACAGCGCGGAGATGCGTCTTTACTACTATCCGAAAGGCAGCAAAACCGTGGTGGTGTTGCCTATTGGTATCGGTGAGCTGGGTAAAGATACCCCGATTAACTGGACCACAGCGGTAGAACGTAAAAAAGATGGCCCGACCTGGACGCCAACCAAAGGCATGCATGCGGATTACGCGGCGCGCGGTGAAACCCTGCCAGCGGTCTTCCCGCCAGGCCCGGATAACCCGATGGGCCTGTATGCGCTCTATATCGGTCGTCTCTATGCGATTCACGGCACCAACGCCAACTTCGGTATCGGCCTGCGCGTGAGCCATGGTTGTGTGCGTCTGCGCGCTGAAGATATTAAATGGCTGTATCAGAACGTGCCGGTCGGTACGCGCGTACAGTTTGTTGATCAGCCGGTAAAAGCGACCGTGGAGCCAGACGGTTCACGGTATGTAGAAGTGCATAACCCGCTGTCGACCACCGAAGAGCAGTTCAACTCGCGTGAGCTGGTGCCGATTACGCTGAATCAGGCGGTGAGCAAAGTTCTGGTTGATGCCAGCGTCAATCAGGATCAGGTTAATGGCGCGATTCAGGGCCGTACCGGTATGCCAGTAAAAGTGAACGGCGTGGAGAACAACATCCAGACTGCGCCAGTTCCGATGCCGGAAAACCCGCAGGCTGTGCCACAGGAAGAGCCAATGACGCCAGTCACCTCTCAGGGTGCAAACAGTGATGCTGCGCAGCCACAGCAGCCGGCCACTGAGCCAGCCGCACCGGCCGCTCCGGTAACACCAGCAGCCCCTGCAGCCGCGGCCAATACCAGCTCGTAATTGCCGCCCTGCTTGCAGAAGCCAGCGCCTGTCGCTGGCTTTTTTATTGCCTGCGTTTCCGCGTTTTTCCCCGCACTCCGCTCAGAATGCCCCGTCCGACGATCATTAATCTGTCATATAAAGCGCGTATCACACTGCGTTGACCCGGTGCAAATCAGCATCCGGCATCAGCCACCAGAGGTACACCATGAGCGAAAACAGTCTCTCCTCCTCATCAGCCCGAGGTCGCCCCGATTTCAACGGCAAAAATAGCCGTTTCAGTAAACCACTGTTCTTCATTCTGCTGGTTGCCGGACTGGCGTTCGCCGGTCTCAATCTGGTCAGCGATGTTGAAGAGACCAATATGCCGGTCACCAGCTATCTGCCGTTCTTTCTGCTGGGGCTGGCACTGCTGATTGCGCTCGGCTTTGAGTTCGTGAATGGCTTTCACGATACCGCCAATGCCGTAGCGACCGTGATCTACACCCATTCGCTGACGCCCGGCGTCGCGGTGGTCTGGTCCGGTTTCTGTAACTTTCTGGGTGTGCTGCTCTCCAGCGGCGTGGTGGCGTTTGGCATTATCTCACTGCTGCCGGTGGAGTTGATCCTGCAGGCCAGCAGCGGCAGCGGGTTTGCCATGGTCTATGCGCTGCTCTTCTCAGCGATTATCTGGAACCTGGGCACCTGGTATTTAGGGCTGCCGTCGTCGTCGTCCCATACGCTGATCGGCTCGATCATCGGCGTCGGCGTTGCCAATGCGATGCTGCACGGACGCAGCGGTCTGAGCGGAGTTGACTGGGATCAGGCATTGAAGGTCGGCTATGCACTGCTGCTATCCCCGGTGGTCGGCTTTGTCTGCGCCGGGCTGCTGCTGTGGGTGATGAAACTGTTTATCCGCAATCGCCAGCTTTATCAGGCGCCGGAAAGCAATCAGCCGCCACCGGTCTGGATCCGCGGCCTGCTGATCCTGACCTGTACCGGCGTGTCGTTTGCGCACGGCTCC
Source organism: Pantoea sp. EKM20T (assembly GCF_011800485.1). Classification (NCBI taxonomy): domain Bacteria; kingdom Pseudomonadati; phylum Pseudomonadota; class Gammaproteobacteria; order Enterobacterales; family Erwiniaceae; genus Pantoea; species Pantoea sp. EKM20T. The sequence goes on from NZ_JAALFW010000001.1 coordinate 265,790, forward strand.
AACGATGGTCAGAAAGGAATGGGGCTGATTATGCTGATCCTGGTGGGCACCATGCCGATCGCCTACGCCCTGAACCGATCGCTGCCACCCGACCAGATCCCGCGCGTCGCGGCGCTGAACGAAGTGACCGCCCATCAGCTGCTGCAGCTGCAACCCGCCTCAGCCAATCCTCCACCGGCCCGTGAGGTACTGACCGGCTTTGTTGGCAGCAACAGCATGAATCCCGACGTGCTGCCCGCGCTGGCGATGACGCTGCGCGAAGTCGGCGATGAGATTCGTCGTTACGGTTCAATGGAAAACATTCCAGCCCAGGCGGTGACCAATACCCGCAACCAGATGTATCTGGCGTCAGAATCGATCAAGCATCTGCAGAGCGCCGAGGTCAGACTGCCGCAGGAGACGGAACGCAATCTCAAGGCAGTGAAAACGGAACTCGACAGCGCCACCCGCTTTATTCCGATGTGGGTGAAAGTGGTGGTGGCGATTGCGCTGGGACTGGGCACCATGGTCGGCTGGCGCCGGATTGTAGTCACAGTGGGAGAACGGATCGGTAAAACCCATCTGAGCTATGCCCAGGGCGCCAGCGCCGAACTGGTGGCGATGATGACCATCGGCGCGGCAGACGGTTTCGGTTTACCGGTTTCCACCACTCACGTGCTCTCATCCGGCGTAGCGGGCACTATGGCGGCGAACCGTTCCGGCTTGCAGCTCTCGACGCTGCGTAACCTGGCCGTCGCCTGGATTTTAACGCTGCCGGTTTCTGTTCTGCTCTCTGCCCTGCTCTACTGGGCGTTCAGCCATTTTTAACGGTTTGCGGCTTATCGTCATTCAGGCGATAAGCCGCTGCTGCCAGTAAAGCCGCAGGGTAATCAGCAGCGCTCCCAGCACCATCAACGCCGCCGCCAGATAGACTGACTGCATCCCCCAGTGTCCGATAAGCAATCCCGCCACCGGGCCGGTTAAGCCCAGGCCCAGATCGAGAAAAGCGGAATAGGTGCCCAGCGCAGAGCCCTGATCCTGGCGCTCAACCCGTTTAACCGCCTCAACGCCCAGCGCCGGAAAGACCAGCGAAAATCCGCTGCCGGTAAGGAATGCGCCCGCCCCTACCAGCCAGGCGCTGTCCGCCTGCCAGATAATCAGCAGTCCCAGACATTCCAGCAGGAATGAGAAGAGCGACACGCGCAGCCCGCCGAAACGGGTAATAAAGCGACCAAACCCCAGACGCACCAGCACAAAACCCAGGCTGAACAGCGTCAGCGCATAGGCCGCGCCCTGCCAGTCACGGCTGGCAAAATAGAGGGTGATAAAGGTGGCGATAACGCCAAAACCGATGGTGCCGAAGCCCAGCGCCAGGCCATAAAGCCAGACGCGCGAAAAGACGCGGTGAAACGGAATGCGCTCGCCCACGCTGACCGTCACCGCCGGTTTGCGGCTGGCCATCAGATAGCCCGCCACGCCCATCAGCGCAATCAGCCCGGCAAATCCACTCATACCAAATTCACTGTTCAGCAGCACACCCAGCGGTGCACCGACGGCCATTGCCAGATAGGTCGCAACACCGTTCCAGGAGATCACGCGCGCGGTCTGCATCGGCCCGACGATATTCATACCCCACAGGGTAGAGCCGGTGCTGCTGAAGCTTTCACCTACGCCGAGAAACAGCCGTCCGATGGCCAGCAGCGCCAGACTCAGCCACGACCAGCCGCTCAGCAGTGCGGCCACGATAGTCAGCACCCCGCTCATACCGCAGCAGAGCAGTCCCAGCATCACCACCCGCTTTGGCCCAAGGCGATCGGCCAGACGGCCCGACTGCGGACGGCTGAGCAGCGTCGCAAAGTATTGAATGCTGATAATCAGTCCGGCGATAAAGGAGCTGAAGCCAAGATGATTTTTGACGAAGCCTGGCAGCACGGCCAGCGGCAGTCCGACAGAGAGATAGCAGAAGAAGGTGAAGATAATAACGGAGAGGATTCGTTTGTTGAGCTGGCTGTTGCTCAACACAGCGGAGTCAGACATAGCAGGCAAGGGGTCCAGGAAATTTTTCCCACTATACCGTCAGGTCACTAAAGGGTCGCCTGATTTTTTATCACAAACCATGAACATGTGCGTGACGATCAATCGCCTGTGCAATGTCGCCCGACGATTTTAACGCACGGATTTCGCTGAATAAGCCATCGGCTTCGCCATAGGCTTTGCGCAGATAACCGAGCCACTGTTTGATACGCGCCACGTGGTAGAGGCCGGTATCGCCCTGCTTTTCCAGGCGGCTGTATTTCTGTAATAACCGCACCACATCAGGCCAGGCCATCGGCGGCTCGTTATATTTCACTACCCGGCTCAGGTTGGGGATGTTCAGTGCGCCACGGCCAATCATCACCGCATCGCAGCCGGTTACCGCCATACAGTGTTGCGCGCTTTGCCAGTCCCAGATTTCGCCATTAGCAATCACCGGAATGCGCAGCCGCTGACGAATGTCGCCAATCGCCTGCCAGTTGATCGCCTCTGCGCGATAGCCCTCTTCTTTAGTCCGCCCATGCACCGCCAGCTCGCTGGCACCGGCCTGTTGCACCGCATCGGCAATCTCCAGACTGCGGGCGCTGGAGTCCCAGCCGAGCCGCACTTTCACCGTTACCGGCAAATCTGCAGGCACCGCTTCACGCATCGCTTTCGCGCCGCGATAGATCAGATCGGGATCTTTAAGAAGAGTTGCGCCGCCTCCGCTGCCGTTGACCAGTTTAGAAGGACAACCACAGTTGAGATCCACACCCCATGAGCCCAGCTCCACCGCACGTGCGGCGTTCTCGGCTAACCATTCGGGATGCTGCCCCAGCAGCTGCATACGCACCCGCGTGCCGGAAGGCGTGCGGCTTGCGTTATGCAGTTCGGGGCAGAGACGGTAGAAAGATTTTACCGGCAGCAGTTGATCGACCACGCGCAAAAACTCAGTGATGCAGAGATCGTAGTCGTTTACTTCCGATAACAGCTGGCGCACCAGTGAATCCAGCACGCCCTCCATCGGTGCCAGTAAAACCCTCATACTCAGACGTTTCCGGTACGCTTCGCTGCTGCCGGACGACGCGGACGGGCTGCGGGCCTATCGCCCTGAGGAGCGGCCTGGCTCTGACGACGCGCCTGAGGACGCTTTTCGCCGGATGAAGATGAGCGCGATGCGCCTGCACCCTGTCCGCCCTGGCTGCGACCACGGCCGCCGCCGCCACCTGCACCGCCGCGAGACTGCTGCTGACGACCGTTGATGATCGGCTCCGCTTTGATGCTCGGATCGGGTTCATAACCTTCAACGGCCAGACGCGGGATTTCACGCTTCAGCAGACGTTCGATATCACGCAGCAGCTTATGCTCATCGACGCAGACCAGTGACAGTGCGACACCGGTCGCCGCCGCACGGCCGGTACGGCCAATGCGGTGAACGTAATCTTCGGCGACGTTAGGCAGCTCATAGTTCACGACGTGTGGCAGCTCTTCGATATCCAGGCCACGGGCCGCGATATCGGTGGCAACCAGGACGCGAATTCCGCCTGACTTAAAGTCGGCCAGCGCGCGGGTACGTGCACCCTGGCTTTTGTTGCCGTGGATCGCGGCGGCGGAGATGCCATCTTTGCCCAGCTGCTCGGCAAGGTGGTTCGCGCCGTGTTTGGTACGGGTAAAGACCAGCACCTGCTGCCAGTTGCCTTCGCCAATCAGCTGAGACAACAATTCACGCTTACGCTTCTTATCAACGAAAGCCACCTGCTGCGCGACCTGCTCGGAGGCGGTGTTGCGGCGAGCCACTTCAATCATTTCCGGGTTGGTCAGCAGTTTCTCAGCCAGGCCTTTGATCTCATCAGAGAAGGTGGCAGAGAACAGCAGGTTCTGACGTTTAGCCGGCAGACGTGCCAGTACGCGACGGATGTCGTGGATAAAGCCCATATCCAGCATACGGTCCGCTTCATCCAGCACCAGAATTTCGACCTGTGACAGGTCAACTGCATTCTGTTGTGCCAGATCCAGCAGGCGTCCAGGCGTTGCCACCAGGATATCGACGCCGCCACGCAGTTTTACCATCTGTGGATTGATGCTGACGCCACCAAACACCACCATGGAACGCAGCGAGAGATATTTGCTGTAGTCGCTGACGTTTTCGCCAACCTGCGCTGCGAGTTCACGGGTTGGGGTCAGGATCAGGGCGCGCACCGGGCGACGACCGCGGATGGGCGTGGCAGTGGCAGAGAGTTTTTGTAACATCGGTAAGGTAAAGCCGGCTGTTTTGCCGGTGCCGGTCTGGGCGCTCGCCAGCAGATCGCGGCCTGCCAGCACAACAGGAATCGCCTGGCGCTGGATAGGTGTGGGTTCGCTGTAGCCTTGTTCGGCGATCGCGCGCAAAATATCGGCACTCAGGCCGAGAGAGTCAAAAGACATTAAGTGATTTACTCCGGTCCGCTCTGACCGTGATTCACGGTGTAGTTTTCAGAGGGATAGTGACGCCAGCCAGGGCTGACGCGTGAAAAGGGCGCAAACTACGATGCGTAAGCGGGCGAGTGTAACAGCTTTAAGAGAAGTGTGCGAGATAGCTCACATTTCCTGACACAACTTAACCGCCTGAAAACAGGAAGGCCACCTTCCGGTGGCCTTCAACTTAACTACGTTTGTTTTCGATTCGTCGCGGTGGCTCTTTCACCAGCAGCGAGACCAGCGCCGGACCCAGCAACATCACTACGCCGAGACACGCCAGCAGCAGGTTGTTGTGGTAAATCCGCGACACCAGGAACAGTGTCATCATGGCGGCGCCAAAGTAGTAAGTGGTGGTCGCTTCTTCAAGATAATCGCCGAGAGTACGTAAACGGACAATGCGCTGTGTCACCAGCATGGCAACAAAAACCAGTGCGTACATCGCCACCAGCGTACTGCAGACATCAACCAGCGCTTTGTGCTTCCAGCCCCAGATCAGTGCAGCGATCACCAGCAGATGCATAGCAATATGCAACAACGTTTGACCCGTGATAATTTGAATACGATTAGACCATTTCATTCAGTTCTCCTGGCAGACCCAACAGGTCGCCCAAGTGCTACCGGCACAAGCCGGAAACGATTTCCTCAATGTAAAACAATTTTCGGATAACGCCCTAATTTTCGCCCTCTTTCACCACCCATTTGTGACAAAGACTACACTTTGATTCTATTGATGATGAAAAGGAGTGCGTCGCGAGTATGCCACAAAACAAGCAAGGATTTTCAATAAAAGTCCTGACGATCAATACACATAAGGGTTTCGCCCCTTTCAATCGCCGCTTCATCCTGCCCGAATTACGCGATGCCGTTCGCGCAACGGAGGCGGATGTGGTCTTTCTGCAGGAGGTGATGGGCACGCATGCCATCCACTCCCTTAACCATGAGGAGTGGCCCGATTCTCCTCATTACGAGTTTCTGGCCGACACCATATGGAACGATTTCGCCTATGGGCGTAATGCGGTCTATCCGGAGGGGCATCACGGCAATGCGGTGCTGTCTCGCTTCCCGATCGCCGACTATGAGAACCGGGATATCTCGGTGGCGGGCAGTGAAAACCGCGGCATGCTGCACTGCCAGATCGCCCTGCCCGAGCCGCACGGCACGCTGCATGTCATCTGCGTTCATCTGGGTCTGAAAGTGGCCCATCGTCACGCGCAGATGAAGAAAATATGTGAAATGGTTAACTCACTGCCGCCCGACGCGCCGGTGGTGGTGGCGGGCGATTTCAACGACTGGCAGCGACGCGCTAACTCCATTCTGAAACATGGCGCAGGCCTGAAAGAGGTATTCAGCATGAAAACCGGACGCCCGGCGCGCACCTTCCCGGCGCGCTTCCCGATCCTGCGGCTTGACCGCATCTATGTCCGCAACGCCACCGTCAGTCATCCGTGGGCGCTGCCGCGCAAGCCCTGGTCCCATCTTTCCGACCATGCGCCGCTGGCGGTGGAGATTCACCTATGAATTTTAGCTGGCAGGAAGGCAACCGGCTGCTGTTGCTGGAAAATGGCGAAGCGTTTTTCCCGCGGGTCTTTGGCGCGATCCAGCGGGCGGAACGTACGGTATTAATCGAAACCTTTATTCTGTTTGAGGATGACGTGGGCAACGCCCTGCACCGCGAACTGCTGGCGGCAGCCCAGCGCGGCGTGCGGGTCGAAGTGATGGTCGATGGTTATGGCTCTGCCGAACTCTCCGACAAATTTGTTAACAGCCTGACCAGCGCTGGCGTGCGTTTCATCTATTACGATCCGCGTCCGCTGGTGATGGGGATGCGCACCAACGTTTTCCGCCGCCTGCACCGCAAAACCGTGGTGGTGGATGACGTGGTAGCCTTTGTAGGCGGCATTAACTTCTCGGCCGAGCACAACACCGATTATGGCCCGGAAGCGAAACAGGATTATGCGGTGCAGGTCAAAGGCCCGGTGGTGGGCGACATCGCCCGCTATCTGCAACAGGCGATTGGCAGCGAACAGAATACCCGCCGCTGGTGGGGATCGCGCTCTCATCGTCCGGCGGTCAACGCCACGCCCGGCGATGCTCAGGTGCTCTATGTTTATCGCGATAACGACGAGCATCGTGACGACATCGAAGTCCACTACCTGGAGATGCTGCGTGAGGCGAAGCGGGATGTGATTATCGCCAATGCCTACTTCTTCCCGGGTTACCGGCTGCTGCGTGAGATGCGCAACGCCGCGCAGCGTGGCGTCCGGGTGCGACTGATTGTGCAGGGCGAACCGGATATGCCGATTGTGAAAGTGGGCGCGGAGCTGCTCTACAACTATCTGGTCGATGGCGGCGTTGAAGTCTACGAATATATCCGTCGCCCGCTGCACGGCAAGATCGCGGTAAAAGACGACTACTGGGCCACCGTCGGCTCCAGCAATCTCGATCCGCTCAGCCTGTCACTTAACCTCGAAGCCAATCTGATCATCCACGACAGGCCGTTTAACCAGACGCTGCGCGATAACCTGGAAGCGCTGCTGGCCAACGATTGCCAGCGCGTGCAGGAAGATCGCTTACCGCCGCGCAACTGGTGGCAACTGAGTAAAAGCGTGGTGGTATTCCACTTCCTGCGCCATTTCCCGGCCATCGCTGGCTGGCTGCCGGCGCATACGCCGCTGCTGGCCCAGGTGGGTGAGCCGGTACAGCCTGAAATGGAGACGCAGGATCGCGTTGAAACTGATAACCCGGGAGCAAAATCCTGATGGCAAAAAAACATCCACGCTGGCAACTGGCGAAAAAAATCCTCACCGTGCTCTTTTTCATCGCGGTGGTGGTTCTGCTGGTGGTCTATGCCCGCAAAGTGAACTGGGAAGATGTTTATGACGTCATCGTTAACTACAACCGCTTTGTGGTACTGACCGCCGCCGGACTGGTGGTGCTGAGTTACCTGGTGTATGGCTGCTATGACCTGATTGGACGCGCCTACTGCGGCCATAAGCTGGCGAAGCGGCAGGTAATGCTGGTGTCGTTTATCTGTTACGCCTTCAACCTGACGCTGAGCACCTGGGTGGGTGGCGTCGCGATGCGCTACCGGCTTTATTCACGGTTAGGGCTGGATAGCGGCACCATCACCCGCATCTTCTCTCTGAGCATCGCCACTAACTGGCTGGGCTATATTCTGCTGGCGGGCGTGGTATTCAGTGCGGGCATGGTGTCGATTCCCAGCGGCTGGTTTATTGGTGAAACCACCCTGCGGCTGATTGGTGGCGCTCTGCTGGTGCTGGTGGCGGCCTACCTCTGGGCCTGTGCCTTCTCAAAGCAGCGTCGCTGGACGGTAAAAGGCCAAACGCTGCAGCTGCCCTCGCTGCGCATGGCGCTGCTGCAGTTTGCGGTTTCCTGTGCCAACTGGATGGTGATGGGGGCGATTATCTGGCTGCTGCTGGGACGAGACGTCGGTTATCCTATGGTGCTGGGCGTGCTGCTGATCAGCAGTATTGCCGGGGTAATCATTCATATTCCGGCGGGCATTGGCGTACTGGAAGCGGTCTTCCTGGCGTTACTCAGCGGTCAGCACGCCTCGCATGGCACTATCATTGCGGCGCTGCTGGCTTATCGCGTGCTCTACTTTATCCTGCCGCTGCTGTTAGCGCTGGTGCTCTATCTGGGGCTGGAGAGTCGGGCGAAGCATCTGCGTCAGAAGAACGAGCAGAAGTTGCAGAAGTCGTAATAAAAAAGGGGAGGCGCAGACAGTGCGCCTCCCCCGCTACTCCCTCAGGCTTAACGGCGGTTGCCGAAAATCCGCAGCAGCATCAGGAACAGGTTGATAAAGTCGAGATACAGCGTCAGTGCGCCCATAATCGAGTAGCGACGCAGGTTTTCCGTATCGCGGGCATCGATCTGCTCACCGATATTTTTCAGCTTCTGCGTGTCATAGGCCGTTAACCCCACAAATACCACCACCCCGATGTAGGTAATCGCCCACATCAGCGCCGGGCTTTTCAGCCAGAAGTTCACCAGCGACGCCAGCACGATGCCAATCAGCGCCATAAACAGCAGGCTGCCAAAACGGCTGAGATCGCGTTTGGTGGTATAGCCGTAGAAGCTCATCGCGCCAAACATCCCCGCCGTGATAAAGAAGGTGCTGGCGATCGAAGAGTTGGTGTAAACCAGGAAGATACTCGCCATGGTCAGGCCGGTCAGCGCCGAATAGAGCATAAACAGCCCGGTTGCCACGGCCCCGCTCAGGCGATGCACCATGCCTGACAGGAAGAAGACCAGCCCCAGCTGCACGATAATCAGTCCGAAGAAGGTGATGCGGTTAGCAAACACCAGCTCCATGATCGCTGGCGTGCGTGCAGCGTACCAGGAGACAAACGCCGTCAGTAACAGACCGCAGGTCATCCAGCCATAGACCTGCGCCATATAGGCTTGTAAACCGCGAGATGCGGATTGAACGATGGAATCATTTCGTGGATATCGGTCCATGATGCACCTCTTGTTAAACGGATTAGGACCGGCTCCACACAGGGAACCGGATGAATAACCTGGTCTGGCAGGCATACGTTGTTTCTGTTTCAGCCCGTTGGCCAGCGACAGCGCGACACAACCGCCACGGGCCCATACGGCCTTATGAGGATGCGCACAGTTCAGGGCCAGAATAACAATAAAAGTCGCCCGGAACTGGCTCTAAGTGTGGCACAGCTCAGCTCAACTGCGCCACAACATGCCGCTTAACGTCGCGACAGGCACTGCTGATAACGGCTGTCGACACGCTGCGCAAACCACGCCGTGGTGAGATTACGGGTAATTTTCGGGCTTTCCAGCTTGATGCCCGGCAGCATTTCACGCGTTAATTTTCGACCCGCCATTTTATCCGCCAGGGTAAAGACCTGTTTCCAGAGTTCGCTGTCGCTGAACGACGCTTTCTCCCCTTTCTCCAGATCGCGGCGAATGTCGCTGTTGCTCATATCGATCTGCTTCGACAGCGTGCGCACCGCCAGTTCGGTGCCGCCCGCCGCATCCGATCCATAAAGAATCAGATCGCCATCCAGTGCCAGCTTCATGCCGGTGGCGCGCGACACCGCCGCCTGGAAGGCCGCATTGCGGCTGGCATACCAGCCCGCATTGTAGTCGGCAAAGCGGTAGAGCGGCTGGCTGTAGTCAGCCGGATAGCCGAGCAGGTGCATCGTCCCGAAGTAGATCCCGCCATGACGGGTAAAGACTTCACGCCGGATAGTGCCATCGATCGGCCACGGGTAGCCTTTGGCATGCGCTTCGGCAAACGCAATGCTGACCTGCATCGGCCCGCCGGTGTGGATTGGATTGAGATTACCAAACAGCGTCTGGCCCATCGGCACCATATCGATCAGGTCATCGAAAATAGCGCTCAGCTCTTTCTCACTGCGCACTTTGTCCAGCCGGGCGGCGTAGCTTTCACCGGTGGGCGATTTGATCTGCAGCGCGGTACGCACCAGGAATGCCGGGACGTGCACCTGCGCCGCACGGCGGTTGATCTCGCCCCAGGCGATTTTTGGCAGACCCGGCACCGCGGCCTCGGCGCTGAAGTTGCTCTCCTGATCCGCCACGGCGATCACCGCGCAGAGGTTGCTGGCGCTGGGATCGATCTGCTGAGTGCGGAAGGTGGTGTAGATATCGTCGCTCCACGCCGCTTTATTGCTGACGTGCGACGGCAACAGCCGCTGGATCTGCGCTTTGACATCTTCAGGCTGCCGCACCGGCGCCTCAGGGGTTTTCTTGCTGCTACAACCTGCCAGCACCAGTGCGGCGACCAGTGTCAGACGTTGCAGAATCGGGGTGGATGACATGCCTGTCCTCAGAATGAACCAAAGCTCTACTCTACCATTGCCAGAGTTTCACAGGCAGGCGAGAACTGAACTAAGGTTATCTTTTTTACCGTTAAAGGAACTTACGATGTTTAAACTCTGGCCTGTTGCGGCATTCAGCCTGTTATTAACCGGCTGCGGCGCCAATAATACGCCTGCCCAGGTAAAATCACCGGGCGCACCCACCTCCTCCTCGCTTAAGGTGCTGGAGACCGGCGCCAGCGTGATGCAGTCACGTCCGCCCATCGACGCCATCAACACCTATCTTGACGGATTCCATTTTTATAACGGCGATAAGAACGGTCAGATGGAGGCGCACCACTATGTCACCGTGCTGAACGACGATGTGATGCAGGCGGTGATTTACGACGGCAACACGCGCGATGCACGGCTGATGGGCGTGGAGTACATTATCAGCGAACGGTTGTTTAACACCCTGCCGCCCGAAGAGAAGAAGCTCTGGCACAGCCATCAGTATGAGGTGAAATCGGGCACGCTGATTGCACCAGGCTTACCGGAAGCCGCCGACCACGCCCTGATGAAGCGCATTGTGAACACCTACGGGAAAACCTGGCACACCTGGCACACCGATCGCGACAAAACGCTGCCGATCGGCATTCCGGCGCTGATGATGGGCTTTACGGAGGATGGTCAGATGGACTCGCGACTGCTGGCGGACCGCGATCGTCGTTTTGACGTCGACAGCAAAAAGATCCGCACCCAGCGTGCGGATATCGTGGCGCATCCTGCCGCGGCAGGTGCCAACGCCTGGCAACAGGGCCAGGTCATTCAGCTGAAGCGCACCGCCGGCGGCGGCGAACACAGCCACGGTCAGACCGGTTTTGGTCCGGCTGAGCAGCTAAAGCAGCCTTAATCCCGCGCTAAGCGTCGTGATGTCCGGGGATGCGGGCCGCGGCGTGTCTGCGGTTAACGGCTCAGCGGGCGCAGACACTTCTGCCCGCTAAGCCGTTAATGCAGCTTAGTCCCAGCGCTGAGCCGCCTGGTGGTCGCTGTCGCGGGCATCCACCCAGCGATCGCCCTTCTCTGTCGCTTCTCGCTTCCAGAACGGCGCGCGGGTTTTCAGGTAATCCATGATGAACTCTGCAGCGGAAAAGGCGCTGCCACGATGGGCGCTGGTCACGCCCACCAGCACGATTTCATCGCCGGGAAACAGTTCGCCCACGCGATGGATCACCGTGACGCGCTGCAGCGGCCAGCGTTCGCGCGCCGCATCAACAATCTCCTGCAGCGCTTTTTCGGTCATGCCGGGATAGTGCTCCAGCGTCAGTGCCGCGACGTCGTTGCCCAGATTGTGGTTACGGACTTTGCCGGTAAAGGTCACTACAGCACCATCTTCATCACAGGCCGCCAGCCAGCGATAGGCTTCCGCCATATCAAAGGGCGCGGGGCCGACGCGAATCTGCGTTTCCATCTTAGCCTCCGGTCACGGGCGGGAAGAAGGCCACTTCATCACCGGCGTGCAGCGGATGACTCATCGGCACCAGCGTCTGATTCACTGCCGCCAGCAGCTTGCCCGACTCGAGCGCCAGCGCCCAGCGGTCATCGCGTTCTGCCAGCGCACTGCGCAGCGCGGCCACATCCGGATAATCAGCACCGACCTCAAGCGATGAGGTGCCGGTCAGCTCACGGACCTGGGCGAAAAACAGCACCTTAATCATGCGCGACCGCCTGGAAATCGCCGCTTTTGCCACCGCTCTTGCTGATTAACCGCAGCTGATCGATAACGATATCTTTCTGCACCGCTTTGCACATGTCATAGATGGTGAGCGCGGCAACCGATGCGGCCGTCAGCGCTTCCATCTCCACGCCGGTTTTGCCGGTCAGGCGACAGAGCGTGGTGATGCGGACCCGGCTGTGGTCCGGTTCAGCCTCCAGGTTCACTTCCACTTTGCTCAGCATCAGCGGATGACAGAGCGGAATCAGTTCCCAGGTGCGTTTCGCCGCCTGAATACCGGCGATGCGCGCGGTGGCAAAGACATCCCCTTTGTGGTGGCTGCCTTCGATAATCATCTGCAGCGTTTCCGGCTGCATCAGCACAAGCACTTCTGCCCGCGCTTCGCGCACGGTTTCCGCCTTGGCGGAGACATCCACCATGTGCGCTTCGCCCGCGGCGTTAATGTGTGTGAGTTGAGACATACTTACCGTTTCTTGAGATGTGAGACAAAATTACAGGGCGCGGTGCGCGCATCAAGCTGGTCAACGATAATGCGTTCCCAGGCGGTGCGGCAGGCGCTGGTGGAACCCGGCACGGCCAGGATCAGCGTCTGATTAGCCAGACCGGCAATCGCGCGCGACTGCAATGTCGAACCGCCAATCTCTTCATAGGAGATCATCCGGAACAGTTCGCCAAATCCATCAATCTCGCGGTCAAACAGCGGCAGCAGCGCTTCCGGCGTGCTGTTTTTCAGATTAAAGCCGGTTCCGCCATTAATAATCACGACCTGAACATCTTCACTGGCGATCCAGCGCGACACGGTGGCGCGAATACGATAGAGATTATCCGGCACGATGGCGTGATCGACCACCTCATGCCCCGCTTCGGCTGCGGCTTCGCGCAGATAGTCGCCGGAGGTATCGTCACTGGCATCGCGACGATCTGACACTGTCATCACCGCAATCTGCACTGCCTGAAATTCGCTGGCTGGTTTACCCATACTGCCTCCTGAAATTAGCCGCCAATGTAAGAGAGATTCTGTGTGATGCCGGTGTTGCCCTGATGCAGAAAGTGCGTCTGCTTTTTCTGCCCCAGGCTGCTGGCAATACGCGCCTGCAGTTCGGCCTGCTGGTCGTCTGACGCCAGCAGATCGCGCAGCGGCACACCGCCGTCACCAAACAGGCATAGGTGCAGATTACCGTGCGCCGAAACGCGCAGACGGTTGCAGCTGGCACAGAAATCTTTGGCGTAGGGCATGATCAGACCAATCTCGCCGACATAATCGGGATGGTAAAAGACCTGCGCCGGGCCGTCGCTGCGTCCGCTCTCCCGACGCTGCCAGCCCTGGGCGATCAGCTGATCGCGGATGACCATGCCGGAAACGTGCTGGTCGCGGAATAGCGTGCCGCCGTCGCCGGTCTCCATCAGTTCGATAAAGCGCAGCTGAATCGGACGGGTGCGGATCCAGTCGAGGAACGTAGCCAGATTACGGCTGTTGAGATCGCGCATCAGCACGCTGTTGACTTTGACCTGGCGAAAACCGGCGTCGAGGGCAGCATCAATACCACTCATCACCTGATGGAATTTATCCTGGCCGGTAATGGCGTGAAACTGACGCGCATCCAGGCTGTCGACGCTGACGTTGAGTGCGGTTAACCCCGCGTCACGCCACTGTTTCACGTCACGCGCCAACCGGTAGCCATTGGTGGTTACCGCGATCTGGCGAATGGAGGCGTTTTCGCGCACCGCCGCAATGATGTCGGTGAAATCACGGCGCAGCGACGGCTCACCGCCGGTCAGCCGCACTTTTTCCGTTCCGGCAGCGGCAAAGGCCCGCGTGACGCGGCGGATTTCATCCAGGGAGAGAAAGCTTTTGTTACGAATTCCCTGCGGCTTGTAGCCGTCAGGAAGACAGTAGGTACAGCGGAAATTACAGACATCCGTGACCGACAGGCGCAGGTAATAGAACTTACGCGCGTATGCATCAGTAAATTGTGACACCAGAACACCTTTCCAGATTGGGAGATGCAGTCATTTCTTCCTGCACCCTGGCAGCTCGATGGCTACGGCCTGAACCCCCTATCCGCAGACGTAGGCATTCAGGCTTGAGTGTACGCTGACCCGTTGATCAGCGCGGTAAGCATGATGGTAGCGTGATTTTCGTCACTCTTCCATTTGCTGTTTTCGCTATATATTCTTATACATATCGAATTTTCACCGCATTTTCGCGACAGGATACGTTAAAATGCGATCCAGATTTTGACGTAAGTCATCCGCGCGGGCTTAGCGATTAGAGCCACGCCACGCGAAGAGATATTAAGGAGAAGTATGAATCGCACACTGGCCGATCTTGATCGCGTTGTGGCACTGGGAGGCGGACACGGTTTAGGCCGCGTCATGTCTGCCCTTTCCCCGCTGGGCTCGCGTCTCACCGGCATCGTCACCACCACCGACAACGGCGGATCAACCGGCCGTATTCGTCGCTCAGAAGGCGGTATCGCCTGGGGCGATATGCGTAACTGCCTTAACCAGCTGATTGCAGAACCCAGCGTCGCCTCGGCGATGTTTGAGTACCGTTTTGCCGGTAATGGCGAACTGGCCGGACACAACCTGGGTAATCTGATGCTGCGGGCGCTGGATCATCTCAGCGTTCGTCCGCTGGAAGCGATCAACATTATCCGTAACCTGCTGAAGGTCGACGCCTTTTTAATCCCGATGTCGGAGCAGCCGGTGGATTTGGTGGCGATGGATGTTGAAGGCAACATGGTTTATGGCGAAACCGCAATTGACGAGATGAAGCAGCCGCCGCAGGAGCTGATGCTGCATCCCAACGTCCAGCCAACGCGGGAAGCGCTGCAGGCGGTTGGTGAAGCGGATCTGATCCTGATTGGACCCGGCAGCTTTTACACCAGTCTGATGCCGATTCTGCTGATGGAAGAGATGGCGCAGGCCTTGCGTCGCACGCCTGCCACTATGGTGTTTATCGGCAATCTGGGCCGCGAGCTGAGTCCTGCCGCCGCCAGTCTCTCAGTGGCTGACAAGCTGCAGATGATGGAGCGTTATATCGGCAAGCGGGTGATTGATGCGCTGGTCGTCAGCCCGGCAGTGGACACCCGTGGCATTGAAAACCGACTGATTGTCCGTGAACCGCTGGAGGCCGCCGATATCCAATATCGTCACGACCGCCAGCTGTTACGGGTGGCGCTGGAACACGCCATTCAGGGCTTTAACGGCGCTACGAGGCCGCAATAAACAGCGTTCGCAGTTCATGCAGCTGATCGCGCACGTTGGCCGCCTGTTCGAACTCCAGGTTCTGCGCATGCTGCTGCATCTGCCCTTCCAGCTCGTGGATCTTCTTCTGCAGAGCCTGCGGCGTTAACAGCTGGAAATCGGCCAGCGCCTGGGCTTCGCCAGGACGGGCTGGTTTCGCTTTGCCGCGGGTTTTCACCACGTTTTTGCCCAGTTCCAGAATATCGGTGATCTTCTTATTCAGGCCCTGCGGCACGATGCCATTCTCTTCGTTGTGCAGCTGCTGTTTCTCACGGCGGCGCTCGGTCTCTTCAATGGCGCGCGCCATCGACGGCGTGATTTTATCCCCGTAGAGAATCGCCTTACCGTTGATGTTACGCGCCGCACGGCCAATGGTCTGAATCAGCGAGCGTTCGGAGCGCAGGAAGCCCTCTTTATCCGCATCGAGAATCGCCACCAGCGACACTTCCGGCATATCCAGCCCCTCACGCAGTAAGTTGATGCCCACCAGCACATCAAACTCGCCCAGACGTAAGTCGCGGATAATCTCCATACGCTCTACCGTGTCGATATCGGAGTGCAGATAACGCACCTTCTCACCATGCTCAGACAGATATTCGGTGAGATCTTCCGCCATGCGTTTGGTCAGCACCGTCACCAGTACACGTTCGTTGATCGCCACGCGCTGACGGATTTCTGACAGCAGATCGTCGACCTGGGTACCGACCGGACGCACTTCGATGATCGGATCCAGCAGACCGGTAGGACGCACCACCTGATCGATCACTTCGTCGCCCGATTTTTCCAGCTCATATTTGCCCGGCGTCGCCGAAACATAGATGGTCTGCGGGGCCAGCGCCTCAAACTCTTCAAACTTCATCGGACGGTTATCCAGCGCCGACGGCAGGCGGAAGCCATACTCCACCAGCGTCTCTTTACGCGCCCGGTCGCCTTTGTACATGCCGCCAATCTGCGGAATGGTCACGTGCGACTCATCCACCACCAGCAGGCCATCGGCGGGCAGATAGTCAAACAGCGTCGGTGGCGCTTCGCCTGGTCCGCGTGCGGAGAGGTAGCGTGAGTAGTTCTCGATGCCGGAGCAGTAGCCCAGCTCGCTCATCATCTCCAGGTCAAACTGGGTACGCTGGGTAATGCGCTGCTCTTCCAGCAGCTTATTGTTCTCCAGCAGCACCCGGCGGCGGTCCGCCAGCTCGACTTTGATATCTTCCATCGCCTGCAGAATACGCTCACGCGGCGTGACGTAGTGCGTCTTGGGGTAGATGGTAAAGCGCGGCACGACCGAATCGATCTGGCCGGTCAGCGGGTCAAACAGCGACAGACGCTCAACCTCTTCGTCAAACAGCTCGACGCGCAGCGCAATATCGTCCGACTCCGCCGGGAAGATATCGATCACTTCGCCGCGCACCCGGAAGGTGCCGCGCTGGAACGCCTGGTCGTTGCGGGTGTACTGCAGCTCTGACAGACGGCGCAGAATACTGCGCTGATCGATAATCATGCCGCGGGTCAGGTGCAGCATCATTTTCAGATAGAGATCGGGATCGCCCAGACCGTAGATAGCCGAAACCGATGCCACCACAATGACATCGCGCCGTTCCAGCAGCGCCTTGGTGGCCGACAGACGCATCTGTTCGATATGTTCGTTCACCGACGCATCCTTTTCGATAAAGGTGTCGGAGCTCGGCACATAGGCTTCAGGCTGGTAGTAGTCGTAGTAAGAGACGAAAAACTCGACGGCGTTATCCGGGAAAAACTCTTTCATCTCGCCATAGAGCTGGGCGGCCAGCGTCTTGTTGGGTGCCAGCACCATGGTCGGACGGTTGAGGTCGGCAATCACGTTGGCGACGGTAAACGTTTTACCGGAGCCGGTTACGCCTAATAAGGTCTGATGGGCCAGTCCATCCTCCAGCCCCTCTTCCAGGCGACGTATCGCCTCAGGCTGGTCGCCCGAAGGTTTAAAGGCGGAGTTCAATTTAAAGGCTTTGCTCATGAATGCAGTTCCTGCTGGAGAAGTCGGCGGGCAGGCACTTATTTTACTCTGCTATGGTGATTTTGCCAGAAAATAATACTGGATATAAAAACAGTATTGGTGCAATGTTAACGCCAGCAGGATGGCACCTGATGTCCCTGCAGGCTGGCAGCGTTATCGCTCAGCATGTTGCGCAATGTTATCCCCAGGAAGGGATCTGATTTAACATTTGTCAATAGAGTGTCACAAAATTACAGTACGGTTACCTGACAGATAATTCTCAGGCTTGTTTTTTAATAAACAACTGATTTTACTGACATAAGGCTATGAGGCCAGATTCTCGTCATTATGTTACCAGGCCGCGTATTTCCTCGCTTCCAACTGGTTTTCATTACCTAATGCACAAGGTTATCCACAGGAATGGTGGATAAGTGATGGCAGCCCCGACGCCATCAGCTGTGTATAATTTTTCCCTGCCTTCTCACTACCGTGAAAATAATTTTTTTTGCGTTAAATTTCGCGTCGCCTGCTGACGGATTATTCTGCAATTTTAATCTGTCACCGGGTGTCGTACGCAAATTTGCACGCCTCATACTAAGATTCTTAATCGGACTTCCTGCCACGTTACAGTACGTCTGCACCAGAAACAGCGCTCCAGGGCACTGCAAAAGTGCAGGCGCGTGGTCACCGTGGGGAATTGATAAGTTTTTCTCACGTTTCATCCCTGACACGCGGCGCTGCAGCAGGAAACAGGGCCGTTTTTAGATCTGGCCTGGGAATTGCAGGAGTCAGTAGCGTCACCGCGCGGAACGCGCACTGTGCTGCAATGGCGAGGCTGCCGTTGCTGATGACTTGTTTGCCAGACGACAGAGCGCGGAAGCAATCAGGCTAACGATCGGGAAGGAGAGTGTCAGATGCTGAGTTTACGTTCGGTAAATCAATTTTACGGTCAAAACCATATTCTGTGGGATGTGGACCTGGATCTGTCGCCTGGCACCTGCACCGGCATTCTGGGCCGTCCTGGCATGGGTAAAACCACGCTGGTGAACTGCATCATGGGCAGATTGCCAATTAACAGCGGCTCTATCTCCTGGAAAGAGGATGGCTCGCCGCCGGAAGATCTGCTGCTGCAACCGGCTGAACAGCGGGCGCAGATGGGGATTGGCTATGTGCCGCAGGGTCGCCATATTTTTACTCAGATGAGCGTGGAAGATAATCTGCTGATTGCCCTGCTGGCGGGTGCCAGCCAGCGCGATCGGCATCGCGCCATTCCCGAAATGGTGTTCGACCTCTTCCCGGCGCTCTACTCACTGCGCCAGCAGCGCAGCGGCGATCTGCCGATCGATCAGCAGCAACAGCTGGCCCTGGCGCGCGCGCTGGTGCTGCAGCCCAAACTGCTGATTCTGGATGAGCCGACCGACGGGATGTCGCCGTGGCTGGAAGAGGAGATGGGCAATCTGATCCGTCGGCTTAACCTCGACTACGGGCTGACCATCCTGCTGCTGGAGCAGCGCCTGTCGCTGATTCGTCGCGTAGCGGACTATTTCCTGCTGCTGCACCGCGGCCGCAATGTGGCGCAGGGCAGCATGGAACAGCTCGATGACCACACCGTCGATAAATGGCTGACGGTAGCCTGACACTCAGCGCCTGCCCCACCGGGCGTAAGTGTTGCAGGCAGGCTGGAGACGGAGCGCGCGGAACTACCAGAGCGTGTGCACAGCGCGCAAGGATGGAGAGCACTGCCCGGATTCAGCACAACAAATAAAATAGCCAGGCCACGCGGTTACTCCGGCAGCGTCAGGTAGTGACCACAGGACGCCTGCTGCGCCGCATCGGTGAGAAACGGGATGGTGCCCAGACAGGGCGCAGGCAGTCGATTTTTCAGGCTGGTGAGATACTCCTGATAGCGTTTACCCGGGGGTTCGACGGTGTTGGCGATCCAGCCCACCAGCGGCAGGCCGCTTGCCCGCACCGCGTCAGCGGTGAGCATGGCGTGATTGATGCAGCCGAGCTTAATCCCTACCACCAGAATCACGGGCAGCTTTTCGCTGACCACCCAGTCCGCATAAGTATGCGTCTCCGACAACGGGGTATACCAGCCGCCCGCGCCCTCTACCAGAATCCAGTCTGCCAGCGGTTGCAGCGCCGCCAGACCTGCCGACAGCGCCAGATGGGTGATCGGCCTGCCCTCTTCGGCGCTGACGATGTGCGGCGAAGTCGGCTCGAGAAACGCCAGCGGATTGACCTGCTGATAGCTTAACGGCACGCTGCTGTAACGCTGCAGCGCCAGCGCATCGCTGTTACGGATGCCCTCTGGCGTCATCTCACAGCCTGAGGCAACCGGCTTATAGCCCGCACAGCGATAGCCCGCTGCGGCTGCCGCCTGCAGCAGCCCGCCGCTGGCCACGGTTTTACCGACCTCGGTGTCGGTGCCAGTGATAAACAGGCGTTTCATGATGCACTTACTCCATAGATTAAATGGTAACTCAGGCGATAGCCGTGCCGATCGCGCGGCCAGTGCGCCTCTAACTGGTTGAGCCGTTGTCGGGTTAATACCTGCCCGTCACGCCCCTGGTGCAGATGGGTCGCGCCAATCCCCTTCAGGGAGCGCATGGCGCTGAGCGCATCGGGAAAATGCAGGGTCACCACCTCTGAGGTACAGCGCAGGTGCTCTGCGTGGCAGGCCGCCGCAATCTGCGGCTCGCTGAGAAAGCGGTTGGCGTGAGGCAGCGCATCCAGATGGGACCAGGCTTCATGAACCTCCTGCAGCGAACCGTCGCCCAGAGTGGAAAACAGCAGCGTGCCATCGGGCCGCAGCACCCGCCGGAACTGGCTCAGCGCGCCGGGCAGATCCTCGCTCCACTGCACCGCCAGGTTGCTCCACACCAGATCAATCGTGTTATCCGCCAGCGGCAGCGCGTCGATATCACCGGCCAGATAGTGCTGCGCCGCGTCATTGTCCCGCGCCTGTTGCAGCATCTGCGGAGAGAGATCCAGAGCCGTTACCTGTTTGCCACGTTCGCGCCACAGCCTGCTGTACCAGCCGGTGCCGCAACCGGCATCCAGCAGCTGCAGACCGCTCTGTGCGGGCGCCAGTGCCAGCAGGGCATCGCCGCTGAGGCGTTGCAGCGCCGCATGGGCATCGTAATGGCTGGCCGCCCGGCCAAAGGCGCGTGCCACCGCCTGCTTGTCAACCCGCAGCGTCATGCAGCGCCTCCAGTAACCGGTCAATATCCTCGGGGCGATGAGCCGCGGTCAGAGTGATGCGCAGCCGGGCCGTCCCCGGCGGCACGGTCGGTGGCCGGATCGCGCTGACCCAGCAGCCCGCCTCAGCCAGCCGCTGGGAGAGCGCCATCGCATCGCCATTTTCGCCCACCAGGAGCGGCTGAATCGCGCTGCCGGAGTTCATCAGTTGCCACGGCAGCGAGGCCGCACCGCGCCGGAAATGGCCAATGTTCTGTTGCAGTTGCTGCCGCAGGGCATCGCCTTGCTGAACTTCACGCAGCGCCGCCTGCAGCGCGCTCGCCTGCGCCGCGGGCATCGCGGTGGAGTAGATCAGATGTCGGCTGAACTGCAGAAAATAGTCGGCGGTGGCTGCGTCGCACAGCAGCGCGGCACCGCTGACGCCAAAGGCTTTGCCAAAGGTGACCACCAGTAGTTCCGGTTTAACGCCCTGCTGCCAGCAGCTGCCGCGCCCCTGCTCACCCACTACGCCGATGCCGTGCGCATCATCCACCAGCAGCCAGCCCTCTGCCTGGCGCGTCTGTTGCGCCAGGGCGGCCAGCGGCGCACTGTCGCCATCCATGCTGAAAATACCTTCCGTCACCACCAGCGTTTCGCCCTCGCAGGGAGAGGCGAGCCGGGCTGCCAGACTCTCCGGCGCGTTGTGATGGAAACGTCGTAGCTGTGCCGGACTATGGCTGGCGGCGTCGAGCAGCGAGGCGTGGCTGAGTTTATCGGCCAGGATGCGATCGTTTTTCTCGCCCAGCAGATGAATGACCGCCTGATTGGCCGCAAAGCCAGAGATAAACAGCAGCGCACGGTCGTAGCCGAGCCAGTCGGCCAGCTGCGCCTCAAGATCGGCGTGCTGACGGTGATAACCCGTGACATGCCCTGACGCACCGGCACCTGCGCCCGCCTGCGCCGCGCCCTGTTGCCAGCCCGCAATCACCGCCGGATGCTGGGTTAAGCCGAGATAATCATTGCTGGAAAAGTGGAGATAGCTGCGGCCGCCGCTGTGCAGCGTGCGGGTCGATTGCTGATCGATCACCCGTCGCTGCCGCCAGCCATCGGCCGCCCGGCGCTGCGTCAGCGCCTGACGGATACGTTGCTGCCAGCCCATTACAGCGCCGCGTTGTAGAACTGTTCAGTGTCGGCATGGAATAGCTGCTCGCTGAGTTGCTGCTCCTGCTGCTGATCGCCGTGCTGAGTGTGAGTATGCTCCGGGTTAAGACCCAGTTTGCGGAACAGCACGCGGTCTTTGTCCTCTTCCGGATTCGGCGTGGTCAGCAGTTTGCAGCCGTAGAAAATCGAGTTCGCCCCGGCCATAAAGCACATCGCCTGGGTCTGCTCGCTCATCTGCTCACGGCCCGCTGAGAGGCGCACATGCGAGGTCGGCATCATGATGCGCGCCACCGCGATGGTGCGGATAAAATCGAACGGTTCCACATCATCGTTATCCGCCAACGGCGTGCCTTTGACCTTCACCAGCATATTGATCGGTACACTCTCCGGCGGCGTTGGCAGGTTGGCTAACTGCACCAGCAGACCGGCGCGGTCGTTAACGGTTTCGCCCAGGCCGACAATGCCACCCGAACAGACCTTAATGCCGGCGTCGCGCACTTTGCCCAGCGTATCCAGACGTTCCTGATAGCTGCGGGTGGTGATGATGGAGCCGTAGAATTCCGGTGAGGTGTCGAGGTTATGGTTGTAGAAATCGAGACCCGCGCCCGCCAGTCGCTGCGCCTGGTGCTCGCTGAGCGTGCCCAGCGTCATGCAGGTTTCCATTCCCATCGCCTTCACACCTTCCACCATCTTCTCCAGATAGGGCATATCGCGCTCGTGCGGATTTTTCCACGCGGCACCCATGCAGAAACGGGTTGAACCGGCGGCTTTGGCCTGACGCGCTGAGGTCAGCACCTCTTCCACTTCCATCAGCCGCTCCGACTCCAGGCCGGTCTTGTAGCGCGCACTCTGCGGGCAGTATTTACAATCTTCCGGACAGGCGCCGGTTTTGATCGACAGCAGAGTACTGACCTGCACCTGGCGCGGATCGAAGTGCTGCCGATGCACCTGCTGCGCTTTAAACATCAGTTCAAGAAAGGGTTGATCAAACAGCGCTTGCGCCTGTGCAATTGTCCAGCGTTGAGCCATTACTTACTCCAAAAAGGGTGTCATCCCGACGAAAAGCAGGGTTATACTTGTAAACTATATTTTTTTATTTTGGTTTACAACCCCGATGACTATCCCCGTTTTCTCCTCAGACGATGCCCGCTTTGACCGCCAGCATATCTGGCATCCCTACACCTCTATGCAGGATCCGCTGCCCTGCTACCCGGTGGTCGCCGCACAGGGTTTTCAGCTGCAACTGGCCGATGGCCGTGAGCTGGTGGATGGGATGTCCTCGTGGTGGGCGGCGATCCACGGTTACAACCATCCGCGCCTGAACCGGGCACTCACAGAGCAGGTCACCCAGATGTCGCACGTGATGTTTGGCGGCATTACCCATCCGGCGGCGGTGGCGCTCTGCCGTCAGCTGGTGGCGATGACGCCTGAGGCGCTGGAGTGCGTCTTCCTGGCCGACTCAGGCTCGGTGGCGGTGGAAGTGTCGATGAAGATGGCGCTGCAGTACTGGCTGGGGCGTGGCGAGACGCGCCAGCAGTTCCTGACGCTGAAACGCGGCTATCACGGCGATACCTTTGCAGCGATGTCGGTGTGCGACCCCGAGAACTCGATGCACAGCCTGTGGCGCGGCTATCTGCCCGAGCATCACTTTGCGGCGGCCCCGGCCTGCGGCTTTGATGATGAATGGCACCAGCCTGATTTCGATGATTTCGCCAGCCTGATAGAACAGCATCACCGGCAACTGGCAGCGGTGATTCTGGAGCCGATTGTGCAGGGTGCGGGCGGCATGCGTTTCTACCATCCGCGCTATCTGCAGCAGGTACGGGAAGCCTGTGATCGCTATGGCGTGCTGTTGATTGCGGATGAGATCGCCACCGGGTTTGGCCGTACCGGCAAACTTTTTGCCTGCGAGCATGCGGGCATTACCCCGGATATTCTCTGCGTCGGCAAAGCGCTGACCGGCGGCATGATGACGCTGGCGGCGACCCTGACCAGCCGCGAGGTCGCGGACACCATCAGCCGCAGCGCGGCGGGCTGCTTTATGCATGGCCCGACCTTTATGGGCAATCCGCTGGCCTGTGCGGTAGCGGCGGAGAGCCTGACCATGCTGGCGGAAGGTCACTGGCAGCGCCAGGTGGCGGCGATCGAACAGCAGTTACGGGCTGAGCTGCTGCCGCTGCGCAGTTCACCGCAGGTGGCCGATGTGCGCGTGCTGGGCGCGATTGGCGTAGTGGAAACCCATCAGGCGGTTAATATGGCGGCGCTGCAGCAGTTCTTTGTTGAACAGGGCGTCTGGATCCGGCCTTTTGGCCGGCTGATCTACCTGATGCCACCCTACATCATCACGCCGCAGGCGCTGAGCAGGCTGGTGCAGGCGATTGGCGGCGCGCTGGAGCATTCTCAACATTTTGCCGCCTGAAGCGGGCTGACCGCTGGCACTGACGGCACTTTTGGTTATGATGACAGGCTATTCATCGACAATTAAGGAGATGTGATGCGCGTTTTTAGTCAGGATTTTAATGACGGCGAGAAGATGCCTGAAAAACATGTTTTCAACGGCATGGGTTATCAGGGCGAGAATATCTCTCCCCATCTTGCCTGGGAAGCGGCGCCGGAAGGCACCAAAAGTTTTGTGGTGACCTGCTACGATCCTGATGCCCCGACCGGTTCCGGCTGGTGGCACTGGGTGGTGGCGAATATTCGGGCCAGCACGACGTCACTGCCGCAGGGTGCCGGTTCCGGCAAAGCGTCACTGCCAGCAGGCGCAATCCAGACCCGTACCGATTTCGGTCAGGCGGGTTACGGTGGCGCGGCGCCGCCACAGGGCGAAACCCATCGCTACATTTTCACCGTGCATGCGCTGGATGTGGAGACGATTGAAGTAAATGAAGGCGCCAGTGGCGCAATGGTCGGCTTTAATGTGCATTTCCACGCACTGGCGAGCGCCTCGCTGACCGTGAATTATCAGTAATTCAGCACGCCAGACTACTGGCAAACCCAAGGCTGGGTGACCTGGCAGCAACGTATTAGCTCAAAACGCAGGGAACGGCGTCAGAAGAGGAAAGCGTCCCACGCCCAGGGACAAAAACGCCGGGAGCGTTTTTGAACAACGCAAAGCGTTGGCCCGGCTACGGGCGCACCTCAGGGATGAGGTGCGTAATCGCGGGGGCAGAGCGTGCCATGGATGGCGGTTTTTGCGTCTTTTCGATCTGACGCCGTTCCCTGTGTCTGCTCGATCTCACAGCTGGGCTGTGGCAGACTTCGTCAACTATCTCATACCTCTCCCTGACAGGAGAGGCGTTTTTCGTAGCGGGTTACGCCTGTAACTGATGAATCACAACCCACATCGGGCCCTGCCCCACCGCATAACGTCCCAGCGGCTTTAACAGCCCTTTCGGTTCGGTAATCGCATAAACTTCGATGTGATGAGATTTCTGTCCCGCCGCCACCAGATAGCGTCCGCTGTGGTCGATATTAAATCCGCGCGGCTGCGTTTCCGTCGGCTGGAACCCTTCCAGGGTCAGCTCATCGCCCAGGTCGCTGACGCTGAAGACTGCCAGCGTGCTGCTGGTGCGATCGCAGGCATAGAGGAAACGGCCATCCGGCGTCAGATGAATATCGGCTGCCCAGCGCGTACCGCTGAAGTCAGGCGGCATCATATCCAGCGTCTGCACGCTTTCTGCTTCGCCTTCGCCCGTATTTAATGCCCAGACCTCAACCGTGCTGTCGAGCTCGTTCACGCAGTAAGCGTACTGACCGCCCGGATGGAACTGCATATGTCGCGGGCCAGCGCCTTCTACCGTCGTGACCTGCGTCTGTTTACGCGGCGTCAGATGACCATCTTCGCCCAGCGTAAACAAACAGATACGGTCCTGCTTCAGAGCCGGCACGTAGAGCGTCTTGTTGTCATTATCGATGTTGGCCGAGTGACAACCATCCAGTCCGCTGATCACCTGCAGCGGGGCCTGCGGAATGCCGTCATCGCCAATCGGGCTGACGCTGACGCAGGCATCATTGTAGGAGCCGCAGAACAGGAACCTGCCCTGGCGATCGGTGGAAATGTGAGTCGGACTGCCGGGCAACGGCGCCTGACCCGCTTCGGTCAGCGTGCCATCGGCGGCAATGCGAAACGCCAGCACGCGGAAATTGGGACGCACACCGACATAGAGAAAATCGCGGTTCGGACTCACCACCATCGGCTGAACCTGGCCGGCGACATCGGTCACCTGAAGCAACGTCAGCCCGCCCTCATCATTCATCTGCCAGACGTGGATCTGCTGGCTCTCGGGACTGGCGGTGTAGACAACTTGTTTCATGCATTCTCCTTTTTTGCTGCCTGATCATGATCTGTGAATCACTGTAGCCTGTTTTATTGCCCTACGCTGGGATCATTTGTGCCCTGTTTTTTGTCTCCGGGCCGTGGTGAGGTGTAGACTTCAGCCCCTGCAAACCAGGAAAAACGAGAGGATTAATGAACTACCGTGTAATTGCCCTCGACCTCGACGGCACGCTGCTGACCCCAGCCAAAACGATTCTGCCGCAGTCAATCGAAGCGCTAAATCAGGCACGCCAGGCGGGCGTTCATGTCGCTATCGTGACCGGACGCCATCACTGCGCTATCCACCCTTTTTATCAGGCGTTACAGCTGGATACACCCGCAATCTGCTGTAATGGCACCTATTTGTATGATTACCAGGCGAAAAAGGTGCTGGCGTCCGATCCCCTCGACCCGCAGCTGGCGTTGCAGGTGATTGAGATGCTGAATCAGCAACAGATTCACGGGTTGCTCTACGTGGATGATGCGATGCTCTATCAGACCCCGACCGGCCACGTGATGCGCACCCTGAAGTGGGCCGAATCGCTGCCGGCCCACCAGCGTCCACTGTTCCGCCAGGTGCCCGACCTGGCACAGGCGGCACGCGACGCCGGTTCGATCTGGAAGTTTGCCCTGTCGCACAACAACATCCCGGAACTGCAGCAGTTCGCCACCAGGGTGGAAGCGGAACTGGGGCTGGCCTGCGAATGGTCGTGGCACGATCAAGTGGATATCGCCAAAGGCGGTAACAGCAAAGGCAAACGACTGGCGCAGTGGGTTGAATCACTGGGGCTGAGTATGTCCGATGTGATCGCGTTCGGTGATAACTATAACGATCTCAGCATGCTGGAAACGGCCGGACTGGGCGTGGCGATGGGCAATGCCGATGAGGCGATTAAAGCGCGGGCGAAAATGGTCATCGGCACCAACCTTGAAACCGGTATTGCCGATACCCTCTATCAGTACGTGTTGTAATCAGGGCGTCACCGAGACGCTTTTGATCTGGGCATAAAGCCACTGATCCGGCCGGATGCCCAGCTCATCCCGCGCCCACGGCGTGATGCGCGCCCAGAGTTCGCTAATGCCGATGCGCAGCTTCACCTCAACCTGGTCCCCGACCTCCAGCAATTCCACCACCTGTGCCGGTAAAATGTTGCGGATAGAGCTGTGTTGCGGCGGTTGCAACGCCAGCGAGACATCGGCCGAGGCAATGCGAATACGCAGCGGGGTTTTAACCGGCTGATTCACCCGGCTGACCCAGATGTGCTGATCGCCCAGCGACAGCGCGGTCATCGGATAGTCGGGATGCTGCTCCAGCACCTGCACCCGCAGCACGCTGGTCAGTTCACTCACTGGCAGCCAGGGCCGCATCGCGCTGCTGCTCCAGACCCGCTCCAGCGGACCAAAGGCTTTGACCTTGCCCGCATCCAGCACCAGCACGTTATCAGCCAGCTGCAGGATCTCCTCCAGACTGTGCGAAACGTAGAGCATCGGAATATCGACCTGCTTCGCCAGCTTTTGCAGATAGGGCATCAGTTCACGTTTGCGTGGCAGATCCAGTGACGCCAGCGGCTCATCCAGCAGCAGCATATCCGGTGCGGTCAGCAGCGCACGGCCAATCGCGACCCGCTGCTTTTCCCCGCCCGACAGCGACAGCGGAAAGCGCGGCAGCAGCGTCTCCAGACCCAGCAGAGAGACCAGACTGTCGAACTGCGCTTTCATCTTAGGTGCCATACCATATTGCAGGTTGCCTCGGACCCGATAGTGCGGGAACAGCCGCGCATCCTGGAACACATAACCGATACGCCGTTTTTCCGGCGGCAGCGCAATCTTCTGCTCCGCATCAAACAGCAGACGATCGTGCAGCTGGATCCGTCCCCGCTGCGGCTGGGTCAGTCCGCTGATCGCGTTGATCAGGGAGGTTTTTCCGGCGCCTGACACGCCGAAAATAGCGGTGATCCCTTTGGCCGGGATCTGCAGGTCGACCTCCAGCACGTGATCGCCCTGCTGCTGCATAACGTTGAGTGATAGCATCAGTTTCCCATCCGCTTACGGCCTGCACGTGCCAGCCATTCCGACGCCAGCAGTGACGCCAGCGCCAGCACGATCGCGATGACGCAGAGCCGTGCCGCCGCCCCTTCCGCACCCGGTGTCTCTATCAGGGTAAACATCGCCAGCGGCAGCGTCCGCGTCTCGCCGGGAATATTAGAAACAAAGGTGATGGTGGCGCCGAACTCACCCAGCGATCGGGCAAACGCCAGTACCGTACCGACGATGACGCCAGGCAAGGTCAGCGGGAGCGTAATGGTGAAAAAGACCCGCCAGCGTCCGGCGCCCAGCGTGCGCGCCGCCTGCTCCAGCCGGCTATCCACCGCCTCCAGCGCCAGCCGGATGGCGCGCACCATCAATGGAAAAGCGATCACGGCAGAGGCCAGTGCGGCACCGCGCCAGCTAAAAGCAAAGCTGAAGCCAAACCAGTCATAAAGCTTTTCGCCTATGATGCCGCGCCGCCCAAGGCTAATCAGCAGCAGATAACCCACCACCACCGGCGGCAGCACCAGCGGCAGGTGGATCAGGCTGTCGAGCAGCGCTTTACCAGGAAAACGGCAGCGCACCAGAATCCAGGCCATCAGGATGCCAAACGGCAGACTGCCTATCACGGCTATGCCAGAGACTTTAAGGCTAAGCAGTACCGCCTGCCATTCGGGATCGCTGAGTATCATTTCGTCGGTGTGAATCCGTAATGTTTAAAGATAGCCGCGGCCTGAGGCCCTTTCAGATAATCATAAAACGCTTTAACGGCAGCGTTGTCGTGATCGTTCACGATCGCCATCGGATATTCTACGGGTTTATGGCTGGTTGCCGGAAAATGCCCGACGACCTGCACTTTGTCGCTGGCGACCGCGTCGGACCCGTAGACAATGCCATAGGGCGTTTCATTACGCTCCACCAGCGCCAGTGCTGCCCGCACATTATTGGCTGGCGCTAACGAAGGCGCAACGCCTTCCCAGGCACCCAGCTTTTGCAGCGCCTCTTTGGCGTAGATGCCCGCAGGAACGTGGTCCGGATCGCCGACTGCCAGACGCTCACCGTGCAGCAAGGTTTTCCAGTCAGTCTGCGGGTCCAGCGTCACCGCTTTCGCGGCGGCACTGCGTGGCGCAATCAATACCAGATCGTTGCCCAGCAGGGTATAGCGGCTGCTGGTAATCACACTTTTTTTCGCCACCGCATCATCCATCCACTGCTGATCGGCAGAGATAAAGAGATCGGCAGGAGCCCCCTGCTCAATCTGGCGCGCCAGCGTTGATGAGGAGGCAAACGAAGAGACCACCGTCACCCCCTTTTCCTGCTTGTAACGGCTGGCAATATCCTGCATCGCGTTGGTCAGTGAAGCCGCGGCAAACACAGTAATGTTGTCGGCGGCCACAGCCTGTCCGGCCAGCGAAACGGTGATCAGGGCCGCGACGCCCCAGCGATAGTGTTTAAATGACATGATTTTCTCCGGCTATTCGTTGTGTAGCGGATAATATAGCGCAATGTCAGTGAGGTTCAGTAAATTATCGGCAGGGGCAACAAAAGGTTAAATCAGAAGAGGTAAAAACGACCACGCCCGCGCAGATGGCGGGCGTGGCAGCAATTAATTGTGCGAACGGGCTGAGGATTTTTCGCGATGACCAATTTTAGAGATGACGTTAAACACTTCACCCAGGCCATAAATCATGCCCAGCATCAGCGCCATCACGACAGGCACCATCAGTATGGCAACGGCGAGGCTTTTAAGTAATTCCAGCATGGAGAGTCTCACTCTGCTAACAAAAAACAGATTGTAACGGGTCAGCAAAATTTTGCGCAGCCCTTTTCGTGCTTTTACTTTGGTCACAAAACGCCGCTATCATCGGCCTTCGCCTTAACCCTTTGCCGGAGCTGTCATGGAAGCCGAACTGTCCCTTCATATCCGTTTACAACAGAAACTGTTTGCCGATCCGCGACGTATTGAGCTGCTGAAACGCGTACAGCAGACCGGGTCGATCAGTCAGGGGGCGAAGCTGGCCGGTATCAGCTACAAAAGTGCCTGGGATGCGATTAATGAGATGAACCAGATGGCGGATGAAACGCTGGTGGAGCGGGCCACCGGTGGCAAAGGCGGCGGCGGTGCAACGCTGACCCGCTACGGTGAACGCCTGATTCAGCTGTTCCAGCTGATGGAGCAGATCCAGCAGAAAGCCTTTGATGCGCTGCAGCAGGATACGTTACCGCTCGACAGTCTGCTGGCGGCCATCGCCCGTTTCTCGCTGCAGACCAGCGCCCGTAACCAGCTGTTTGGCACCGTCGTCAGTAACGATGCGCAGCAGGTGGTCCAGCATCTGCTGATTCAACTGGCCGATGGCGTCACGCAGCTTAATGTGGCGCTGACCCAGCGCAGCGCCGATCGCCTGCAACTGGCCGCAGGTAAAGAGGTGCTGGTGCTGATCAAGGCGCCGTGGATCCGCATCAGTCGTGACGCCGCACAGGATGACAATCAGCTGGCAGCGACGGTCAGTGCCATCGAACCCGGCGAGCAGATGAGTGAAGTGCTGATGAAGCTCCCCAGCGGCGAAACCCTGTGCGCGACCCTGAGCAACGATCAGCTGCAGCAACTGACGCTGCAGCCCGGCGACGCCGTGATCGCCAGTTTCAATGCCGAACACGCCATCGTCGCCACCCTGCTCTAGCGGTTGATTTGACTTCATTAAGGGCAATGGTTACAACTCAGTGACACGATGCAAAAAATGGAACAGATCATGGCTTCATTGCACATTTCGCAAGGCACGTTTCGTCTTAGCGATACCCGGATACTGAGTCTGAATCAGGTGGAACTGCAGCGCGGCGAAAGCTGGGCGTTTGTCGGAGCTAACGGCAGCGGCAAATCATCACTGGCGCGCGCACTCTCTGGTGAACTTCCGCCGCTGGCCGGTTCAGTCAGCAGCGATTTCAGACGGCCGGTCCGGCTGTCGCTGGAGCAGCTACAAACCCTGGTGGCGCAGGAGTGGCAGCGCAACAACACCGATATGCTCAGCGAAGGTGAAGAGGATACCGGGCTGACCGTGGCAGAGGTGATTCAGGCGGAGGTGCAGCAGCCCGAGCGCTGCGAGCAGCTGGCACAGCAGTTCGGCATCGAAGCGCTGCTTTCACGCCGCTTCAAATATCTCTCTACCGGCGAAACCCGCAAAACCCTGCTCTGTCAGGCATTGATGAACCAGCCAGATTTGCTGATTCTGGATGAGCCGTTTGACGGGCTGGATGTGGCGTCGCGCGCCAGCCTGACCGACACGCTGCGCGGCCTGCAGCAACCGACATTTACCCTGGTGCTGGTGCTCAATCGCTTTGACGATATTCCCGATTTCATTCAGCAGGTTGGCGTGCTGGCGGAGTGCACCCTCACCCACAGCGGGCCACGCCAGGCCATTTTAACGGAAGCGCTGGTGGCGCAGCTGGCACACAGTGAACAGCTGATGGGAATGGCGTTACCTGAGGCGGATGCGCCGGATCAGCTGCCATCGCTGGCGGATGATGCGCCGCGCGTTATCCTGCGCAACGGCACCGTCTCATACAACGATAAGCCAGTAATTCAGGGGCTGAACTGGCAGGTCAACGCCGGCGAGCACTGGCAGATTACCGGCCCGAACGGCGCCGGAAAATCGACCCTGCTCAGCCTGGTGACCGGCGATCATCCTCAGGGCTACAGCAATGATTTAACCCTGTTTGGCCGCCGTCGCGGCAGTGGTGAAACCATCTGGGATATCAAGCAGCATATTGGCTATGTCAGCAGCAGCCTGCATCTCGATTACCGCGTCAGCACCAATGTGCGCACGGTGATCCTGTCGGGCTTCTTCGACTCCATTGGTCTCTATCAGGCGGCTTCTGACCGGCAAAAAGCGCTGGCGCAGCAGTGGCTGGCACTGCTGGGGATGGATAACGGACAGGCCGATGCGCCGTTCCACTCGCTCTCATGGGGACAGCAGCGGCTGGTGCTGATTGCCCGCGCGCTGGTTAAGCATCCGACGCTGCTGATACTGGATGAGCCACTACAGGGTCTCGACCCGATTAACCGCCAGCTGGTGCGGCGCTTTGTCGATGTGCTGATTGGCGAGGGACGGACTCAGCTGCTGTTTGTTTCGCATCACGCGGAAGATGCGCCCGCCTGCATTACACATCGCCTGAGCTTTATCGCCCATGACGGCGGCTATCACTTTCAGCAGGAAACCCTGCACTAAGGCTCATGTAACGCTTCACCCCACGCCGCTGCTGCGGCGTTTTAAAGCGCTCTTGTGTAAGCGCTACCATTCCACATCACCTTTCACGCCATATATCCGCGCACATTGCCACGAAATAAGAATATTCAGCTTGTGTAAACGATACCATTTATCCAGACTTGATCACGCTTTCGGGCGCGCTGATGTGCTACTTTTTACCGATGCCTCTTTGGCTTTTGACGCTTACCAGGATCTAACATGGAAAAATTCAACCCGGTCGATCACCCGCATCGCCGTTACAATCCACTGATTGATCAATGGATTTTAGTTTCACCTCATCGGGCCAAACGTCCGTGGCAAGGCGCGCAGGAAACCCCGGCGGTCAATACGTTACCGGCGCACGATCCGGACTGCTTCCTGTGTGCCGGAAACACCCGCATCACCGGCGACAAAAACCCGGACTATGCGGGCACCTACGTATTTACCAATGACTTTGCTGCGCTGATGACCGACACGCCAGACGCGCCCGAGAGCGACGATATCCTGATGCGTTGTGAAAGCGCACGCGGCACCAGTCGGGTCATCTGCTTCTCGCCCGATCACAGCAAAACCCTGCCGGAGATGTCGCTGAACGCGCTGGAAGAGGTGGTGCGTACCTGGCAGGCAGAGACCGCCGATCTGGGTCAGCACTATCCCTGGGTGCAGGTGTTTGAGAACAAAGGCGCGGCGATGGGCTGCTCCAACCCGCATCCCCATGGTCAGATCTGGGCCAACAGCTTCCTGCCGAATGAAGCGCAGCGTGAAGATGATCATCAGCGCGACTATTTCGCTAAACATGGCTCGCCGATGCTGGTCGACTATCTGGCACGTGAACAGCAGGATGGCAGCCGCACCGTGGTGGAAACCGATCACTGGCTGGCGGTGGTGCCGTGGTGGGCCGCCTGGCCGTTTGAAACCCTGCTGCTGCCGAAAGCGCACGTCAAACGAATTACCGACCTCAATGAGGCGCAGCGTACCGACCTGGCGCTGGCGCTTAAGCTGCTGACCAGCCGCTACGACAACCTGTTCCAGTGCTCATTCCCCTACTCCATGGGCTGGCACGGCGCGCCGTTTAACGGCGAAGCCAACGATCACTGGCAGTTGCATGCTCACTTCTATCCGCCGCTGCTGCGCTCAGCAACGGTGCGTAAATTTATGGTTGGCTATGAAATGCTGGCCGAAACCCAACGCGATTTAACGGCGGAACAGGCGGCGGAACGTCTGCGTTCTGTCAGCGACGTTCACTTCCGTGAGGCACAACAATGAGCTTAAAAACCATCATGCAGCAGCTTTTCTCTGACACCTTCGGTTACGCCGCTACGCATACCATTCAGGCACCGGGCCGGGTTAACCTGATTGGCGAGCATACCGACTATAACGACGGCTTCGTGCTGCCGTGCGCCATCGATTACCAGACGGTGATTGCCTGTGCCCGCCGTGACGATCGCCAGATTCGGGTGGTCGCTGCGGATTATGAGAATGCGCAGGACACATTCTCGCTGGATGAAGAGATCGTCAGCCTGCAGGAACCGATGTGGGCCAACTATGTGCGCGGCGTGGTGAAACATCTGCAGCAGCGTCATGCCGATTTCGGCGGTATCGATATGGTGATCAGCGGCAACGTGCCTCAGGGCGCGGGCCTCAGCTCATCTGCGTCGCTGGAAGTGGCGGTCGGCACCGTGGTGCAGCAGCTCTATAATCTGCCGCTGGATGGCGCCGCCATTGCCGTGAATGGTCAGGAAGCGGAAAACCAGTTCGTCGGCTGTAACTGCGGCATCATGGACCAGCTGATCTCAGCGCTGGGCCGGAAAGATCACGCCATGCTGCTCGACTGCCGCACGCTGGGCACGCGTCCGGTGTCGATGCCGGAAGATATCGCGGTGGTGATCATCAACTCCAACTTCCGTCGTACCCTGGTTGGCAGCGAATACAACACGCGTCGTGAGCAGTGTGAAGCGGGCGCGCGTTTCTTCAATAAGAAGGCGCTGCGTGACGTTGAACTGGCCGAGTTTGAAGCGGCACAGGCGCAGCTCGACCCGCAGGTGGCAAAACGCGTGCGTCATGTCCTGACCGAGAACGCCCGTACCCTGGAAGCAGCCGATGCGCTGACGCAGGGCGACCTGACCCGTATGGGCCAGCTGATGGCCGAATCTCACGCCTCGATGCGTGACGACTTCGAGATCACCGTGCCACCGATCGATACCCTGGTAGAGATCGTGAAAGCGCAGATCGGTGAGCGCGGCGGCGTGCGTATGACCGGCGGCGGCTTTGGTGGCTGTATCGTCGCGCTGATGCCACTGGATCTGGTCGATCAGGTCAAAGCCGCCGTAGCGGAGCAGTATGAAGCTGCGACCGGCATCAAAGAGACCTTCTACGTCTGCAAAGCCTCTGAAGGAGCCGGCCAATGCTGAACGACGTCAACTCCCATGCGCCCGACGGTCAGCCGTGGCGCATAACGGTGCTGCGCAATGCCAACGGCATGCTGGCAACCTTTATGGACTGGGGCGCAACCTGGCTCTCCGCCCGCGTGCCGATGCAGGATGGCACGGTGCGTGAAGCCCTGCTCGGTTGCGCCACGCCCTCTGACTATCTGCATCAGGATGCCTATCTGGGCGCGACGGTCGGCCGCTACGCTAACCGCATCGCCGGGGCAAAACTGAATAAACTGAACCGCCAGCTGGTGCCGAACCAGGGCGCACATCAGCTGCATGGCGGACCGGAAGGCTTTGATAAGCGCCGCTGGCAGATTGTCAGCCAGTCTGACAGCGAGGTGCACTACCGCATTGATTCGCCCGATGGCGATCAGGGCTATCCCGGCAATCTGATTGCCGATCTGCGCTATCAGCTGGATGACCAGAACTGCCTGAGCATAAGCTATGAAGCGCGCTGCGATCAGCCCTGCCCGGTCAATCTGACTAACCACGCCTACTTTAACCTTGATGCGCATCATGGCGACGCCCGCCAGCATCGCTTACAACTGCACGCCGACCATTATCTGCCGGTCGACAGCGAAGGCATCCCGAATGCGCCGCTGAAAGAGGTTGCCGGAACCAGTTTTGATTTCCGCGAGGCCAAAGTCGTGGCACAGGAGTTTCTGGCAGACGACGACCAGCGAGCGGTGAAGGGCTATGACCATGCGTTTCTGCTCAACAGCGCAGGCGACGACACTCAGCCTGCGGCAGAACTCTGGTCGGAAGATGGCAGACTGCAGCTCAGCGTGACCACTTCGGCACCGGCGTTGCAGTTCTACTCCGGCAACTACCTGGCAGGCACCCGTGCCCGTGAGCAGGCGAGCTATACTGCTTTTCAGGGTATTGCGCTGGAGAGCGAATTTTTACCGGATTCGCCTAATCATGCTGAATGGCCTCAGCCTGATTGCTGGCTGCAGCCGGGAGATCGCTGGGAATCCGTGACGCGTTATCGCTTCACGCCACGCTGAGCCTCCGGCTGAAAAACGCGCAGTGCGTCACACACAGGCTTACGCGCTGCCCGCTTTTCCGTTATGGTATGGCGCAATCAGCTCGCGTGTCAGGCGGGCAGCAGCAGGTTTCCAATCTCACAGAAACATCACAGTATTAAGGAGTTAAGCTATGGCTGTAACTAAGCTGGTTCTGGTGCGACACGGCGAAAGCCAGTGGAACAACGAAAACCGCTTTACCGGTTGGTATGATGTTGACCTTTCTGAGAAAGGTCGTGGCGAAG
The DNA here is from genome assembly GCF_011800485.1 of Pantoea sp. EKM20T. Classification (NCBI taxonomy): domain Bacteria; kingdom Pseudomonadati; phylum Pseudomonadota; class Gammaproteobacteria; order Enterobacterales; family Erwiniaceae; genus Pantoea; species Pantoea sp. EKM20T. The sequence goes on from NZ_JAALFW010000001.1 coordinate 301,623, forward strand.
CCAAATCAGCAGGTCAGCTGCTGAAAAAAGAGGGCTTTGTTTTCGATTTCGCTTACACCTCAGTACTGAAGCGTGCCATTCACACGCTGTGGAATGTGCTGGATGAGCTGGATCAGGCCTGGCTGCCGGTTGAAAAAACCTGGCGTCTGAACGAGCGTCACTACGGTGCGCTGCAGGGTCTGGATAAAGCGGAAACCGCTGCCAAATATGGTGATGAGCAGGTTAAGCAGTGGCGTCGCGGCTTTGCCGTTACTCCGCCAGAGCTGGATCGTTCAGATGAGCGCTTCCCGGGCCATGATCCGCGTTACGCGAAACTGACCCCAGAGCAGCTGCCAACCACCGAAAGCCTGGCGCTGACTATTGACCGCGTTATCCCTTACTGGAACGAAACCATTCTGCCGCGCATCAAAAGCGGTGAGAAAGTGATCATTGCCGCACACGGCAACTCACTGCGTGCGCTGGTGAAATATCTGGATAACCTGAGCGAAGATGAAATCCTCGAACTGAACATCCCTACCGGCGTACCGCTGGTTTATGAGTTCGATGAAAACTTCAAACCGCTGAAACGCTACTACCTGGGCGACCAGGACGAGATTGCCGCGAAAGCCGCAGCCGTTGCGAATCAGGGTAAAGCGAAGTAATTTCTCGCTGAAATGCAAAAAGGCCAGACGAAAGTCTGGCCTTTTTTATTGGGCTGCGCGCACGAACGCTGCGCACTGTGTTCGTTGTCAGAATAAAGAGATCAATGAGCCAGGCAACAACTGATTGGCTCAAAGCGCAGGGAATACGGTCAGAGGCACAATCCTCAACGCGAACCGGGTCAGACCTTGTCAGTTATCCCACTCAGCCGCGGCGCTGTTTAACCGCTGCCGCCAGCTGACGCAGCACCTTGTCGGTATCTTCCCAGCCGATACAGGCGTCGGTGACGCTTTTGCCATAGACCAGCGGCTCGCCGCTCTCCAGACTCTGGTTGCCTTCCACCAGATGACTCTCGATCATCACACCGACAATCGCCTGCTCACCATTAATCAGCTGCTGTGAGACATCGTCTGCCACAACCATCTGACGCTGGAACTGCTTGCTGCTGTTGGCGTGGCTGAAATCGATCATCACCTGCTGTGGCAGACCCGCTTTTGCCAGGCCCTCTTTGACCTCTGCAACATGCTGCGCACTGTAGTTCGGCTCTTTGCCGCCGCGCAGAATGATATGGCAGTCACCATTGCCGCTGGTTTCCACAATGGCGGAGTGACCATACTTCGTCACAGACAGGAAACAGTGCGGCGATCCCGCCGCGTTAATGGCATCGATCGCCACCTTAATGGTGCCATCGGTGCCGTTTTTGAAGCCGACCGGACAGGAGAGACCGGACGCCAGCTCACGGTGTACCTGGGATTCCGTGGTGCGCGCGCCAATCGCGCCCCAGCTCATCAGGTCAGCCACATATTGCGGGGTAATCATATCCAGAAACTCGCCCGCCGCCGGTAAGCCGCTGTCGTTAATATCCAGCAGCAGTTTACGCGCCAGACGCAGACCGTCATTGAGCTGGTAGCTGTTGTCCATGTAGGGATCGTTGATCAGCCCTTTCCAGCCCACCGTGGTGCGCGGCTTTTCAAAATAGACCCGCATCACCACTTCCAGCTCGCCTTTCAGCTCATCACGCAGCGCCAGCAGGCGGTCGGCATACTCTTTTGCCGCTTCAGTGTCATGAATTGAGCAGGGGCCGATCACCACCAGCAGGCGATCGTCCTTGCCCTGCAGGATCTGATGAATCGCCTGACGGGCCTGTGAAACGGTCTGTGCAGCACGATCGGTCGCCGGGAATTTTTCGAGCAGCGCAACCGGAGGTAACAGCTCTTTAATCTCTTTGATGCGTAAGTCATCGTTCTGGTAATTCATACTGATTCCATATTATTTCTGGCCCGGCGCCCGCCGGACACAACCTGCCCAATGTAGCCCGAAGCGCCTGGGGTGTAAATTCCCGCTGCGGGTTAAATGTGCGGGTGATATTTGCATTAATCAGGTTAGCGACTAGACTTTTTAATGGTAAGCACTGAGGAACGTCCCGCTTACCAAATTAAATCACCCTGTTTAAGCCAACCGGCGAATTATATTTCGTCAGGGATTTTCTTACCCGAAATTGCACCTCTGGGCTTAAAGCATCTTCATTTATTAACGGGAGCATAATGATGAAAAAGTTTGCCTTACTCTTTTTGACAGCAGCAATGACACTGAGCAGCGGTGCGGTACTGGCTGCAGACAGCAGCAGCAATAACGGTACATCGAATCAGGCAGCCAGTGCAGGTGCAGCAGCGGGCGGAGCGAAAGAGAATCTGCCGCCAAATAATGTCGATAACAGCAAAATTAATAACACTGGCAACGATACCAATCCTGCAACGTCTGGCAGCACCACCAGCCATGGTAATATGTCTGCTAACGAAATGGACCAGAACGCCCAGTGTAAAGATGGTAAATGTCCGAACATCAATAAAAAAGTTCAGACTAAAGTGGGCGGCGGTGACGTAGATACCAAAACCGACGGCACCACCCAGTAATTCTGTTTAGCCAGGAGAGCTGACGCTCTCCTGGTTTTTCTCCCCTCTGTCCCACTCTTCCGCTATGCTAATCCTGTGAATTTTACAGGAAATCCTTCATGGCCGTTTTGCTTCTGATTGACGATCATCCGCTGGTTGAAGTGGCACTTGAAGCCGCTCTGAGCCAGTCGCCTATTCCGGTTCAGCTCCTCTCTGCCAGCAGTGAAAAAGCCGCCCGTCCCCTGCTTCAGCAGCCACTGGACATCATCGTGCTGGATATTGGCCTGCCGGACAGCGATGGGCTGGAGTTCCTGCGTCGCCTGAAGATCCATCGGCCCGACTGTCCGGTATTGATCTACTCTGCTCAGCAGACCCGCCACTATGTGCGTCGTGCCCAGGCGCTGGGTGCCGCCGGTTATGTGGTGAAGAGCCAGCGCATGGCGCAACTGCTTAGCGCTATCCTGGCGGTGCTGGGCGGTCAGACGGCGTTTCCGGTGATGGATGATGAGCCGGAACTTCCGCTGACCCAGAAAGAGCGTCAGATTCTGGCGCTGCTGGCCAGCGGCCTCTCCAATCTGCAAATCGCCGCCCAGTTGCACATCAGTAACAAAACGGTCAGCACCCATAAAAAGAACATTCTGGAAAAAACCGGCGCCCGTTCGGTGGTGGAACTGGCTGACCTGTGGAAGGCGCAGCAGTGAGAACTCTCCTGCTGATGCTGCTGTTGCTGTGCGGCTCCGTTCTGGCTGAGGTGCGTCCGGTGAGCAGCATTAATCTGCCGATGATGCTGCCGGTGACACACGCGGAAACCATGCAGGGCAAAATTCTGCGTGTTGGCCTGCTGGAAGAGAACCACGCCCCCTGGGCGATGCGCATCGGTAACGACCTGTATGGCATCAATGCTGACTATCTTTCCGCACTGCGCCAGCTGACTGGCGCGCAGTTCAGCCTCAACCTCTACAGCGATCAGCCGCATCTGATGCAGGCGCTGAACAGCGGCCAGATCGATTTTGCGCTTGGCATGTGGATTTCTCCCCTGCCAGCCGGCGCGCTGAGCAGCGATAACTGGTACAGCAGCCCGCTTCGGGTCTACCGCAATCAGCAAAACCAGCGTGCCGTGATGTTTAACAGCCAGAATGCCCAACTGGCGATCAGCGAAAGCACGCTGGCACAGCTGCCGCCTGCGCTGGCGGCCCGCCACAGCTGGCGACACTACAGCAGTGATCTGCAGGCGCTCTATACCCTGCTGAATCAGCAGAATGATTATGTGGTGGCGGATGAGACCAGCGCCGGTTTTCTGCTGAGCCAACTGCAACAGGGCCAGATTTATCAGATCGCCTCACACATCGAGGCCGGACAGCTCAACCTGCGCGCGGTCTCCCGCGATCCGGAGCTTATCAGTTGGATTAATCAGAGCCTGCGCCAGCTGCCAGCAGAACTGATGAACACGCTGCAGGCGCGCTGGAGCAGTACCCTGCCGCGCTATCAGGATACGCAGACCCTGATGCTCAGCCCCACTGAACGCGCCTGGATTGCCGATCATCCACGTATTACTTACACCGCCGAACCGGACAACTATCCCTGGAGTTATCGCGATGCCAGCGGGACCGCCAGAGGCTATGGCGTGGATTTGCTGAAAGCGATAGCCCAGAGTACCGGCCTGCAGTTTGAACCGGTGTGGGTCAGCAATCCGCGTCAGGCGAACACGCTGATCGGCCAGCAGCAGGCGATGCTGCAGCTGATGCAGCCGCTGAACGGCGATGCGATGCAGAGCACCTCGCTGCCGGTTTGGCGCGCGCTGTGGGGCATCTACAGCCTGCAGCCCGACACGCTGGCGCACTGGCGCGACCTGCGCGGCAAGCGTATCGGCGTCTTGCAGGATGACCTGGCGCTGCGTCTGCTGCCTGCGGATCTGCAGCCGCAGCAGTTTGCCGATCGTAATAGCCTCTATGATGCGCTGGCAAAGGGGCAGATCGATGCGCTGGTCGATAACGTGCTCTCTGCGCGCTGGCGTATCGCCAGCCGCGATGATGCGCGCATCCACCTCGCCTTTGCCGCCAGCGACATCGCCTGGCCGATCGCGCTGGGCGTGACGCCTGACCAGCCGGTGCTGCGCACCCTGCTGGATCGCGCGCTGCAGCAGATCCCGGCTGACACACAGAGTCAGATGCGCGACAGCTGGTCAACCCCGCCACAGCCCGGCAGCGTGATGGTGATGCGTTCGCTGCCGATGATGGTGCTGGCGGTGGCAGGTGCGGCCATTGCGCTGCTGCTGTTGCTGCTGGCGCGCCGCTACTGGCAACAGCGCCGGGAGCGTCAGCAGCGTGAACAGGCTGAGCACGCCAATGCGATGAAGAGCCAGTTCCTGGCGACCGTCAGCCATGAGCTGCGCACGCCGATGCAGGCGATCCTCGGACTGCTGGAGCTGGAGAAGCAGCAGCACAGCAGCCAGAACCTGACGCTGCTGCACAGCAGTGCGCAATCGCTGCTGACGTTGCTGAATGATCTGCAGGATCATGCGCGCATCGAGAGCAACAGTTTTACCCTGGCGCCCCGTCCGCTGGCGCTGGCGCAGTGGCTCAATCAGCAGCAGCACTTTTATCATCCGTTAATGCGCGAAGACGGCCCGCATCTGATCGTCGAGGCGCTGACGCCGCTGCCTGATGCCGTGATGATCGATGCCGATCGCCTGCAGCAGGTGGTCAACAACCTGATGACCAATGCGCTGAAATTTACCCGCCACGGCGCGATTCGCCTGACGCTGGCCGCACAGCAACAACAGTTGATTCTGACGGTGAGCGACAGCGGCAGCGGCATTCTGCCAGAGGAGCAGCAGAAGCTGTTTGATCCCTGGTATCAGGCGCCGTCCGGTAAATCGGTTTCGGTGCAGGGCAGCGGCCTGGGGCTGTTTATCTGCCGGGAAATGGTGCTGCGGATGGGCGGCGACATCCGGCTCGCCTCTGAACCCGGTCACGGCACCCAGGTCACCGTGACGCTGCCACTGGCGGTCTGCGCACCAGCAAACCACGTGGACGAAACCGCCCTGCCCGACCTTCCACCGCTGCGGGTGGCGATTGTCGATGACCATCCGACCAATCTGCTGGTGATGCAGCAGCAGCTGTCGCGTTTTGCGATTCAGGCTGACATCTTTGAGCAGGGACGCGCGCTGCTGCAGGCCGATGCGCAGCAGCCTTATGACCTGCTGTTTATCGACCAGATGATGCCGCGGCCTGACGGCACACAGCTGCTGCGGATACTGCGGCGGCGTGACCGTCAGCGGAAGCGTCAGGCGATGCGGGTGCTCTGCTCCGCGGATGCCCAGCTGCTGTCACGACCGCTGGAGGCGCGGGAGCGGGTAATGATAAAACCGGTGCAGTTAGCCGATCTCAGCGCGCTGCTGGCAGAGTGGCAGGAAGATCCGCTGGCGGCGCTGGATGATAATCTGTGGCAACTGGCGCAGCAGAATGAGAAATTCCTCCGCCGTCTGAGCCAGACGCTGCACAACACGGTGACGCAGGATCTGGCCGTGATGCGCGAAGCACGCGAGCGCGAGGAGTGGATGCCGTTCGCAGAAGCGGCACACCGGATGAAAGGAAGCTGGTTACTGGTGGGACTGGATCACGGCGCACAGCTCAGCCAGCAACTGGCGGAGCAGGCAAAACAGCATCAGGACACGTCTGAGACGTGGCAATTACTGATATTATTAGCAAACAGGTTACTGAAAAAACTGGAATCTTATGGCACATACCCACACTCATAGCGGGCAGGATAGTAATCGCACGCGTCTGGCGGCCGCCTTCGGGGTGACCGTTGTCTTTATGGTGGCTGAAGTGATTGGCGGCTGGCTCTCGGGTTCACTGGCGTTGCTGGCGGACGCCGGGCATATGCTGACCGATGCCGCCGCGCTGCTGATGGCATTGCTGGCGGTGCAGTTCTCGCGCCGTAAACCCAATGCACGCCACACCTTTGGTCTGCTGCGTCTGACCACGCTGGCCGCATTTGTTAACGCCATTGCGCTGCTGGGCATTACCGCACTGATCGTCTGGGAGGCGGTGCGCCGCTTTGCCGACCCGCAACCGGTGACCGGCGGCCTGATGCTGGGGATTGCTATTGGCGGCCTGCTGGCCAATATTCTGTCGTTCTGGCTGCTGCATCACGGCAGCGAAGAGAAGAATCTCAACGTGCGTGCCGCGGCGCTGCATGTGATGGGCGACCTGCTTGGCTCGGTGGGTGCGATTGTCGCGGCGGTGATTATTATGCTGACCGGCTGGACCCCAATCGACCCGATTCTGTCGTTACTGGTGTCACTGCTGGTGCTGCGCAGCGCCTGGGCGCTGCTGCGTGAGAGTCTGCAGGAGTTACTGGAAGGGGCGCCGCGATCGCTGGATGTGAACCGGCTGATACGGGATCTCACCCTGAACATCGCAGAGGTGCGCAATGTTCACCATGTGCATCTGTGGCAGGTGGGCGAAAAGCCGCTGCTGACGCTGCATGCGCAGGTGATCCCGCCTTACGATCACGATGCGCTGCTGCATCGTATCCACGACTATCTGCGCCAGCACTATCAGATTGCGCATGCGACCGTGCAGATGGAGTATCAGCCCTGTGCCGGTGCCGAGTGTGAACTCGGCTTAAGCGGTGCTGCCGCCACCGGCCATGACCATAGCCATTCACACGACCATAAGCATGCTCACGCTAAAGGCGAAGTGCACACTCACTGAGCCGACAGCGCGCGGGAACCCTGTTGCCGCGCGCTGCGGATCCACATGCGTGAGCCGTTCAGCGCAATCAGCGTCAGAATCACATACTCCAGCGACATCGCATAGACGCCCTGACGGGCAAAAATCATCACGCTAATCACGTTGATGATGACCCACAGCAGCCAGTTCTGAACATATTTGCGCGTCATCAGCACCATCGCCGCAATCGACAACACCATCATGCAGGAGTCCCAGAACGGGAACGCATCCGGCTGCAGCGCGGGCATCGCCACCGACAGGCCAACGCCGTTCATCAGCGTGACGGCCGCACGGGTTAACAGCGCAAACACCGGATCGATATAGAGGGTCATCAGTGCAATCGCAATCACACAGCCCGCCGTCCAGGCCAGCGCCTTAGGCAGCGGCAGCCAGCGGATTTTCAGCGCCGCCTGATGATCGGAGGTTTGCCGACTCCAGGCGTACCAGCCGTAGATATTGGCGGCAAAAAAGAAGAGCTGCAGCAGCAGGCTGGCGTAGAGCTGGATCTGAAAGAAAATCACCGCAAACAGCGTGACGTTAATCAGGCCAAAGGGATAGTTGATGATTTTTTCCAGGCTGGCAAACCAGATGCAGAGTAAGCCTGCCAGCGTGCCGATAGCCTCAATCCATGAGAGATCGTAGCCTCCGGCACCCAGAGGAATGTGAACCAGAATATTATGTGTGCTGAAGAAGTCCATGCTGAGCACCTGTCCGGAAAACGCTTACGCGTTTCCCTTCACGTTGAGTTTAAGTTCCGCTGCAAAGGATAGCATGCGATTAAGCGGCAGTAACGCCGCCTCACGCAGCGTCTCATCCACCTGAATCTCATGTTCCACCCCACCCGACTCCAGCGCCTCTGCGATGGCTTTAAGGCCGTTCATCGCCATCCAGGGACAGTGAGCACAGCTGCGGCAGGTGGCACCTTCACCGGCTGTGGGCGCTTCAAGCAGCTCTTTATCCGGCACCGCCTGCTGCATTTTGTAGAAAATGCCGCGATCGGTCGCCACAATCATCTGCGGATGCGGCAGGGATTTGGCGGCCTGAATCAGCTGGCTGGTCGAGCCGACCGCATCGGCCAGATCGACAATCGCCTGCGGTGACTCAGGATGCACCAGCACTGCCGCGTCGGGATAGAGCGCTTTCATACGCTGCAGCGCCTGGGTTTTGAACTCGTCGTGCACAATGCACGCGCCCTGCCAGCAGAGCACGTCCGCGCCCGATTTTTGGGTAACGTAGCGGCCAAGATGGCGATCCGGCGCCCAGATAATTTTTTCGCCCAGACTGTCGAGGTGCTCAATCAACTCGACCGCAATGCTTGAGGTCACCACCCAGTCGGCCCGCGCTTTTACCGCCGCCGAGGTATTGGCGTAGACCACCACAGTGCGATCGGGATGGGCGTCGCAAAAGGCATTAAACTCTTCAATCGGGCAGCCGAGATCCAGTGAGCACTCCGCCTGCAGCGTCGGCATCAGTACGGTTTTCTCCGGGCTGAGGATTTTGGCGGTTTCCCCCATAAAGCGCACGCCCGCCACCAGCAGTGTCGTCGCCGAATGGTTGCTGCCAAAGCGTGCCATCTCCAGCGAGTCGGAAACGCAGCCGCCCGTCTCTTCCGCCAGCGCCTGAATTTCCGGATCGGTGTAGTAGTGCGCCACCATCACCGCGTTTCGCGCCTTCAGCAGCGCTTTAATTTTCTCACGGTAGAACGCCTTCTCGTCGTCACTCAGACGGGCGGGTTTGGGCGGAAAGGGATAAACGGCGCTTTCTGGATCGAACATCACACTCATGACACAGCTCTCGTTTTGTCTAATTAACGAAAATCGCCTGTTCCGGCGACTTATGGCGTCCAATCCGCCATCGTGTTTTATATGCTAAACACGATAGCGGAAAAGCCTGGCTGTGTCGTGCGATATTTATTCTGTCTGCATCACAGCGCCGACCCTGCCGGGCTGCGTTTCATCTGCCAGTACCAGCGGTTTTTGCGGCGCTTCCAGTGCCAGCAGAAAGGCTTTGATATCCAGTCCGCCCGCAAAGCCGGTCAGCTTGCCGTTGGCTCCAATCACGCGGTGGCACGGTGCGACAATCGAGAGCGGATTACGCCCATTGGCCGCCCCGACGGCACGCACCGCCAGCGGATGGCCGATCTCCCGCGCAATCTGGCTGTAGCTGCGCGTCTCACCAAACGGGATCGCCACCAGCGCCTGCCAGACTTTTTTCTGAAACTCAGTGCCGACAAAATCGAGCGGCAGCTCAAAGCAGCGACGAGCACCGGTGAAGTACTCGCTGAGCTGACGCTCAGTTTCGATCAGAATGGGATGATCGTCATCGCGCGTTTGCGGCAAAAACCGGGTGCGTTTTGGATCGTCGTTTTCCCACAAAATACCCGCCAGGCCGCTATCGCTGGCGACCAGTTTCAGTTCACCCACCGGGGTGACTATCGGTTTGAAGTAGTACATGGTGATTCTCCCGTCACGGTTCTGTCGCCTATTATCGCACTTTTCATCAGCCTGACTGGCTGTTTTCGGTCATGGCGATAAACTGTTGTGCTGTCCGAAAACAGCCAGTCTGCCGGGATTCACCGGTGTAGGCTGCGCTTATTTACCGGAGAACTGCCATGCTCGATCCCGACATTGCCTATCAGGCGCTGACCTCTCGTGATACCCGCTTTGACGGCGTTTTCTTTGTTGGCGTGACCTCAACCGGTATCTATTGTCGTCCGGTCTGCCCGGTCAAAGCGCCGATGCAGAAGAACTGCCTTTTCTTCAGCAGCGCCGAAGCGGCGGAGAAAGCCCGCTTTCGCCCCTGCCTGCGCTGTCGGCCCGAACTGGCACCCGGTAATGCGCCGGTTGATCAGCCGCACCGTGTGGCAGAGCGGCTGGTTCAGCGTATCGAGGAAGGCATGCTGGAGGAACGTGAAGGACTGGAGGCAATTGCTGCTGAATTCGGTATCAGCCTGCGTCAGCTGCGCCGTATCGTGCAGCAGGAGCTGGGTGTCTCGCCGCTGGAACTGAAGCAGACGCGGCGCATGCTGCTGGCTAAACAGCTGCTGACCGAAACCCGGCTGCCGATTATTGACGTTGCCTATGCCAGCGGCTTTGGCAGCCTGCGGCGCTTTAATGATGTCTTCCAGGCGCGTTACCGCATGACGCCAGGCGCGCTGCGCAGGGACGATACGCGCTCTCAGTGTGCGCAGCCCGGCGACCGCGTGACGCTGCGGCTGGCCTATCGCCCTCCCTATGACTGGGCGGCAATGCTCTGGTTTTTGCAGACGCATCTGATGAAAGAGGTCGAGGCGGTGGAAGATGGCTGCTGGCGACGCACCGTGGTGCTGGGCCGCTGCCGGGGCTGGGTCTCTGTTTCGCATCTGCCGCAAAAGAACGCGCTGCAGGTGACGCTCTCCACCTCGCTGACGCCGGTTCTGCCTCTGCTGCTGCGCCGTCTGCGCGATCTGTTCGATCTCGACGCACAGCCGCAGCGTATCGCCGCCTGTCTGGCGCAGGACCCACTGCTGGCACCCAGCCTGATCTCGCATCCGGGTCTGCGTGTGCCTGGCGCATTCGACGCCTTTGAGCTGGGCGTGCGCGCCATTATCGGCCAGCAGGTGACGGTCAAAGCGGCCACCACGGTCAGCAGCCGTTTTGCCGCCGCCTTTGGCGAACCCTGTGAGACGCCGTTCGCCGATCTGACCCGCTACACCGCCCATCCTGAACGCATCGCCGCACTGACGGTAGACGATGTCGCGCCGATGGGGATTGTCAGTGCCGCCCGCTCCCGCGCCATCATCGCCTTTGCAAATGCCTGCGCCAGCGGAGATCTGCGTCTCAGTGCCGCTCAGGCGCCAGACGAGGTCATCAAAAAACTGGTCAGCCTGCCGGGTATTGGTCCCTGGACCGCGCACTATATCGCGATGCGCGCCCTGCGCTGGCCGGATGCCTTTCCCAAAGAGGATATTGCCATCCGGAATAACCTGGGCGGCATGTCATCGAAAGAAGCGGAGGCGCGATCGCAGTCATGGCGTCCCTGGCGCAGCTATGCAGTGATGCATATCTGGGAGAGCCTGGCAGTAGCAAAGGCAAAGAAAAAACCGTGACGGTTGATTGTAAGGATGCAGATAGTCTGCCCTGACCTGCATAGTCGGTATCGCAGAAACTAAAAATGCAGAGCCTCTTCCAGACTGCTTACAAACTCGCACCCGACTGAATCTGACCGCAACGAAAAAGCTCAACGCGCAGGGAACAGGGTCAGAAGAGAATGGCGCGGGCCGACAGCCATCGCCAGAGGCTTTTCCAGACTGCTTACAAACTCGCACCCGACTGGATTTGGCCGCAACGAAAAAGCTCAACGCGCAGGGAACAGGGTCAGAAGAGGAAAGCGTCCCGCGCCTGGGACAAAAACGCCGGGAGCGTTTTTGAACAACGCAACGCGTTGGCCCGGCTACGGGCGCACCTCAGGGATGAGGTGCGTAATCGCGCGGGTCGAGCAGGTCAGGGATTGGCTTTAGCGTCTTTCCGATCTGACCCTGTTCTCTGCGCAGGCTCAATCTCAAAGCGGCTTGCGGCAAACTTCATCGACAACTTTAAAAACCAATCACGTTTTGCTTTGAAAAAGTAATCAGATACCGCAGAAACAAAAAAAGCGCCCTGAGGGCGCTTTTTTCTTAATTGGTGGGTCGTGCAGGATTGCCTCGGCCCATCCGGGGCCTCGCCCTTCGGGTGATGCTGTCGCATCAGCCTGAATCGCCTGGCGATTCAGTCGAACCTGCTGCAGGTTCTCACCCTGCACGGGGAACGCCGTGCCGCATAAACAAAAAAAGCGCCCTGAGGGCGCTTTTTTCTTAATTGGTGGGTCGTGCAGGATTCGAACCTGCGACCAATTGATTAAAAGTCAACTGCTCTACCAACTGAGCTAACGACCCGCTGGGGGCTTACAACTGTTCAACGCGCCAGGCGGCTGAGATAAGATGGTGGGTCGTGCAGGATTCGAACCTGCGACCAATTGATTAAAAGTCAACTGCTCTACCAACTGAGCTAACGACCCATCTTAGGTTGTGAAGCAATGCTGAAGTATTCTTCTTAAAACTGCGCGGTAAAAGCGCGTCTGAGGAAGATGGTGGGTCGTGCAGGATTCGAACCTGCGACCAATTGATTAAAAGTCAACTGCTCTACCAACTGAGCTAACGACCCATCTTCAGGCTTACCAGACACTTTGCAATGTGTCCCGGCAACGGCGGCATATATTACTGATTTAGCGGGGTAGCGCAACTCTTATTTCTGCTAAATGCTTCAGTTGCTTAGCTTTCATACGGCAAGACCAGAAATCACACGATATCTGGCCTGAACCGTACAGATTACAGACTTGTCAGACGTTTTTGCGCCTGCTTAGCAGATTCGGTGTCTGGATAAAGTTTGATCACCTGCTGGAAGACCGCTTTAGCTTTCGCTGTGTCTTTTTTCTCCTGCATGATGACGCCCACTTTCAACAACGCTTCTGCAGCTTTCGGCGACTTCGGATAGTTTTTCACTACCGTGGCGTAATAGTAAGCCGCGTCGTCCTTTTTGCCTTTGTTATAGTTCAGCTGTCCCAGCCAGTAATTGGCGTTCGGCTGATAGGTCGAATCCGGGTAACGTTTTACCCACGCCTGGAGCGCGCTGATCGCCTGATCATACTGTTTCTTCTCCAGAATCAGCGCCACAGCCGCATTGTAATCGCTGTTAGCGTCACCGGTCTGCGCAGGTGCGCTATCCGTTGATGCTGCCGCGCCTGCGGTTGCTGCTGCGCCGGTATCCGCTGCGGCATTACTGCCCGCTGCCTGCTGACCGCCGCTGGTGCTGGCGCTGCTCAGGCTGTCAATCTGCTGGTAAAGCTGCTTCTGCCGCTCAACCACCTGATTCAACTGATAGGTGTTTTGCTGGATTTGCCCACGCAGCGCGTCGATATCACGCTGGTTATCGCTCATCTGCTGCTGCAATTGCTGCATCAGCTGTGCCTGGGCATTAGAAATTCGTTCAAGAGTGGTGACACGGTCTTCGACCGAGCCGGAGCCAACGCTACTGATTGACGCTTGGGCATTAGCGGCCCAGGGGGCCGCTACGCCAATCAGTAACGACAGACTCAACAGGTGATGTCTGAAGTTACTAACCATGTGATTCTCTTAGTAGACCAGAACGGCACGACGGTTTTTAGAATACGCTGCTTCGTCATGACCCAGAACGGCTGGCTTCTCTTTACCGTAAGATACGATAGACATCTGATCAGCCGACACGCCTTTGCCCTGCAGGTACATTTTAACCGCGTTAGCACGACGTTCGCCCAGGGCGATGTTGTATTCCGGCGTACCGCGCTCATCCGCATGACCTTCGATGGTCACTTTGTATGACGGGTTGCTGCGCAGGAAGGTTGCATGCTGATCCAGCATCTGTGCGTAATCAGACTGAACGTCATACTTGTCCAGGCCGAAGTACACGATGTTGTTCTGCTGCAGCTGCTGCATCTGCAGACGAGCCTGCTCGTCAGAAGACATGTTGCCGCCGTTGCCGTTCATGCCAGAATTTGCACCGTAAGCGCCGCCATCAGCGCCCATGCCAGTCTGGTCATTGTTGTTGTTCTTGTGTGAGCTACAAGCCGCTACTGCCAGAACCGGCAGAGCCAGCATCAAACCCTTCAGCACTTTGTTAAGTTGCATTTCAAAATCCCATTATTGTTTATTGTTTGTGATGTCTGAACTGTCAGACATTACAGATACGGCGACCAGGCAGGAAATTTTACCTGTCCATCAGTTGCCGGAAGACGCGCTTTGAAACGGCCGTCGGTAGAAACCAACTGCAACACGGAACCCATACCCTGAGTAGAGCTGTAGATTACCATTGTGCCATTGGGTGCCAGGCTCGGCGTTTCATCCAGGAACGTGTCCGTTAACGTTTGAACGGCTCCCGTTTCCAGATCCTGTTTGGCGACGTGTTGAGCACCACCGTTGGTGCTAATCATCACCATAGACTTACCATCTGTTGCGACATCCGCATCCTGGTTCTGACCGCCTTCCCAGGTAATACGTTGTGGCGCGCCACCGTTAAGTCCGACTTTGTAGATTTGTGGAGCACCAGCCTGATCGGAGGTGTAAGCCAGTGTCTGGCTGTCCGGGAACCAGGTTGGTTCGGTGCTGTTATAGCGACCATCGGTAATCTGACGCGTCTGACCTGAGGCCAGATCCATCACATAGAGGTTCAGGCTGCCGGTTTTAGAGAGCGCGAACGCCAGTTTAGAGCCATCCGGCGAGAACGCTGGGGCACCGTTGTGACGTGGATAGGAGGCGATCTGACGGATAGCACCGTTCGACAGCGTCTGTACCACCAGCGCAGATTTGCCGCTTTCAAAGGTCACGTAAGCAACTTTGCTGCCATCCGGAGACCAGGCTGGCGACATCAGCGGCTGTGGTGAACGATGCACGACAAACTGGTTGTAACCATCGTAGTCAGCAACGCGCAGCTCATACGGGAACTGGCCGCCGTTGGTCTGCACCACATAGGCGATACGGGTACGGAAAGCGCCCTTGATGCCGGTCAGCTTCAGGAACGTTTCGTCACTGGCCGTGTGAGCGGCATAACGCAGCCACTGCTTCGTCACTTTATAACTGTTTTGTGCCAGCACGGTACCGGGAGCACCGCCAGTGTCGACCAGCTGGTACGAAACCTGATAGCTGCCATCCGGGTTAGACGCGACCTGACCGACGACCACGGCATCAATGCCGAGTGCACTCCACGCGGCAGGCTGAACTTCCTGCGCGCTGGCAGGCTGCTGTGGCAGACGCGAGCGATCCAGTGGATTAAATTTGCCACTGTTGCGCAGGTCAGCTGCAACGATGCCGCCAATATCTTCCGGCGCTGCGCCAGCACCGGCCCATTTAAACGGCACCACGCCAATCGGGCGCGCAGTGTTGACACCCTGGGTGATCTCAATTCGAACTTCTGCATGCAGCATGGCTGCCCACAGCAGGATAAAAAAGCCTAACGTAACGCGAAGAGCTTGCTTCATTTTATCTCCCTTATCTGAACCTCAGTCCACGATAATTGGCACTGTTCCTGGAAACCACGAGTACAACTTAAGTACGGCACGCTAAACATAGATCAACTTGCCGCCCGTTACTGCATTATTGCGGTTTAAAACGCATTGGGGCGTTTTTAAACACTTCGTAGACCGCCTGCGAAGGCGGCTTCGGAATACGTGCCTGTTTTGCGGCAGCAATCGCGGCCTGACAGAGCGCGGGATCGCCACCCTCTGACTTAACATCAATCAACAAGCCATCAGGCGCAAGTTTAATCCGCAAATCACAGGTTTTTCCGCGATACAGATCCGCATCATAGAATCGGCTCTGAATCGCACTCACAACCTGACCCATGTAGGAGTTGATTTCCGCGCCTGATGCACCCGCTTTCTTCTGGTTTCCCTGCCCTGCTGCGCCACCAGAGGTGCCGCTTTTCGGTGCATTTTTACCGGAAGCAAGTCCACCCAGCAAATCATCGACATCGCTGTCGTTGGCAGCATCGGCGGCGGCTTTCGCTTTAGCATCCGCTTTGGCCTTAGCGGCAGCATCGGCTTTGGCTTTCGCCGCGGCATCGGCTTTCGCTTTGGCGGCAGCTTCCGCCTTCTCTTTGGCGGCCTCTTTAGCCGCTTCCGCTTTCTCTTTTGCTGCTTCTGCGGCTTTCTCTTTCGCCGCCTCTGCGGCTTTTTCTTTGGCCTCAGCTGCTTTTTGTTTAGCCTCTTCAGCCGCTTTGGCTTTGGCATCCGCCGCCGCTTTCACTTTGGCCTCAGCCGCGGCTTTCGCATCTGCTTCAGATTTCGCCTTCGCTTCCGCAACGGCCTTCTCTTTTGCAGCAGCGGCAGCGGCGGCTTTCGCCTGCTGATCAGCCTGCTTCTTTGCTTCGGCTGCGGCCTGTTTCGCCTGCTCAGCCGCGGCTTTTGCCTGCGCATCTGCCTGAGCTTTTGCATCCGCTTTGGCTTTGGCAGCCGCCGCTTCCGCCGTTTTTTGCTGCTCCTGCGCCTGCTTAGCAGCGTCTTCGGCAGCCTTCTGCTGCTCAGCCTGCTGTTTTGCCTCTTCTTTCGCGGTTTCCTGCGCGGCTAAACGCTCTTTTTCCAGCGCTTTCAGACGCTGCTGTTCAGCAGCCTGTTTCTGTTGCAGCTCTTCAGCCTGCTGCTGCGCCTGCTTTTTACGCTGCTGCTCAGCCCGCTGGCTGTCACTTTGCTGGTTCTGCTGACGATTGTATTGACTCACGACGGCACCGGGATCGACCATCACTGCATCAATATCACTGCCTCCGCCACCCGCACTGCTGGCGTCAATGTGCTCATTAAACGAGCTCCAAATCAGCAGCGCGATCAGCACGATATGCAGAATCACCGAAATGATTATCGCGCGCTTTAACTTCTCGTTTTGCTCGGTTGCCTTCGACACACTCGGTTCCCAAAAAACGGTTCGATTTTAAATCGGCTGCGTCATCAAACCGACAGATTTAACACCCGCCTGGTGCAGCAGGTTGAGCGCTTTAATAATTTCATCGTAAGGCACCTCTTTCGCGCCCCCGATCAAAAAGACCGTCTTAGGATTCGCTTCCAGTCGACGCTGCGCTTCGCTGATTACCTGCTCTGGCGGAAGTTGATCCATACGATCGTGATCCACGACCAGGCTGTACTGACCCACGCCCGCCACTTCGACAATCACCGGCGGATTATCATCGCTGGCAACGGTTTTCGAATCGGTCGCATCAGGCAGATCCACTTCCACGCTCTGGGTAATAATGGGCGCCGTTGCCATGAAGATCAGCAACAGCACCAACAGGACGTCCAGTAGCGGAACGATGTTGATTTCCGACTTCAGGTCGCGGCGTTTGCGACCACGTACTCTGGCCATCATTAACCTCTATTTACTTAGCGCTATCGCTGGAGAAAGCCTGGCGATGCAGAATGGCAGTGAACTCTTCCATGAAGTTGTCGTAGCCCTGCTCCAGTTTGTTCACGCGCTGGTTCAGACGGTTGTACGCCATCACCGCCGGAATCGCGGCAAACAGACCGATAGCGGTCGCAATCAACGCTTCAGCGATACCCGGTGCAACCATCTGCAGGGTTGCCTGCTTCACGGCACCCAGTGCGATAAAGGCGTGCATGATCCCCCAGACGGTGCCGAACAGTCCGATATAAGGGCTGATAGAACCGACGGTGCCGAGGAATGGAATGTGGTTTTCCAGCGCTTCCAGCTCACGATTCATTGAGATACGCATCGCACGGCTCGCACCATCAATGACCGCTTCCGGCGCATGGCTGTTGGCGCGATGCAGGCGGGCAAACTCTTTAAAGCCGGAATAGAAAATCTGCTCCGAACCGCCCAGTTCTTCCCGGCGCTCCTGGCTCTCCTGATAGAGGCGCGAGAGTTCGATGCCGGACCAGAATTTGTCTTCAAACGCCTCCGCTTCTCTTCCCGCCGCATTCAGAATACGTGTGCGCTGAATAATGATGGCCCAGGAGGCAATAGAAAAGCCGATCAAAATCAACATGATAAGTTTGACCAGAAGGCTCGCCTTCAGGAACAAATCAAGAATGTTCATGTCAGTCACTGCTTGAACTCCGCGACAATAGACTTGGGAAGCGCAATCGGCTTCATTAGATGTGGGTTAATGCAGGCAATCAGGACTTCTGCCTCATTGAGCACTTTGCCTTCAGTATTCACGATACGCTGAGTGAACGTCATGGTAGCCCGTGTCATTGATGTGACCTCGCTCTGGATCTCCAGAAGGTCATCAAGACGCGCCGCCGCCAGATAGTCCACCGATATACGCCGTACCACAAAAGCGATCTGCTGTTCTAACAGCGTCTGCTGATTGAAATGGTGCTGTCGCAACATTTCAGTACGTGCTCGTTCATAAAAAGCGATATAGCTGGCGTGATAAACCACACCACCGGCATCAGTATCTTCGTAGTAGACCCGAACCGGCCAGCGAAACAGCGTTGTACTCACTCTACATCCCGGCCTCGTTTTAAACGTTGTTACTATACGCAAGAGAATTGGGGTTGGGAATGGCTCGTCAGAGCCAGGCGAAAATAATTATCGCTCCGTAACAAACGGAACGATTTCAGGGAGATTAATTGACCAGACGCTGACAAAAATTCACTGACAGCGCCGATGAGACGGGGTCTTAAAGATAAAAACGGTAAAGCGCAATAAATAGCACCAGCATGGCGGGTAACGGGGCAAACAGCGCCTGCCATCGGGTTTGCTGTGGCCGGAAGCCCACACCGTGGATCACCCCACTGCAGACCGCCCAGATCAGCACCAGCCCCTGCAGAGCCGGTAACTGGCCTGCCTGATTGGCAAAGCGTGTCGGATCCCACATCACGCCGCCTGCGGTCAGCAGCGCCAGCAGCAGTGAAAGGGCCCGTAACGGGCCCTTATCCATCAGATCATACAGCATCCGAATTAGCGTTCGCATCAGTGAGGCTCATCCTGCGCTTCAATGTGCTCAATCGCCAGCGCGGTCACGATACCAAAGGCACAGGCCAGCAACGTGCCGAGAATCCAGGCAAAATACCACATGCGACGTCTCCTTAATTAATAGAGTGAGTGACTGTTGCTTTCAATATGCTCTTTGGTGATACGACCAAACATCTTCCAGTAGCACCAGGTGGTGTAAGCCAGAATGATCGGCACAAAGATAGCGGCGGCAACGGTCATGGTTTGCAGCGTCAGCAGGCTGGACGTTGCGTCCCACATGGTCAGGCTCACACCCGGCACCGTGCTGGATGGCATGATGAACGGGAACATTGCAATGCCGGCTGTCATGATGACGCAGGCCAGCGTCAGTGAAGAGAACAGAAACGCCCAGGCGCCCTTCTCAATCCGCGAGCAGAGTATGGTCAGCAGCGGCAGCACAGCGCCCAGCAGCGGGAACAGCCACAGCACAGGATGGTTCTGGAAGTTGACCATCCAGGCACCCGCTTCGCGCACCACGGTTTTACCCAGTGGGTTAGAGGCGGCGAAGTGATCCATGGTGCTGGTCACCACATAACCATCGATACCATATCTCACCCAGACGCCCGCCAGGATAAAGCAGACCATCATCACCAGGGCGGCAAGTTGTGCTGCGGTGCGTGAACGCAGATGCAGTTCGCCGGTAGTGCGCATCTGCAGATAGGTTGCACCCTGCGCCAGAATCATCGCCACACTGACCACACCCGCCAGCAGCCCAAACGGATTCAGCAGTTGGAAGAAGTTACCGGTATAGAACAGGCGCAGATACTCATCGGCATGGAACGGCACGCCCTGTAACAGGTTGCCAAACGCTACGCCAATCACCAGCGGCGGCACGAAGCTGCCAATGAAAATCCCCCAGTCCCAGGCACCGCGCCAGCGATTGTCTTCAATCTTCGAACGGTAATCGAAGCCAACCGGACGGAAGAACAGCGACGCGAGCACCAGAATCATCGCCACGTAGAAGCCAGAGAAGGCTGCAGCGTAGACCATCGGCCAGGCGGCAAACAGCGCGCCACCTGCGGTGATCAGCCAGACCTGGTTACCGTCCCAGTGTGGGGCGATACTGTTAATCATGATGCGACGTTCAGTATCATTCCGGCCCAGAATGCGCGTCAGCATCCCGACACCCATATCAAAACCATCTGCGACGGCAAAGCCAATCAGCAGTACGCCAATCAACAGCCACCAGACAAAGCGCAGAACTTCATAATCAAACATGGTCGCTCTCCTTATCCCTGTACCGGCTGGGTGATTGCCGTGATCTGCTCATGATGATAACGCCCGGTTTTCAGGCTGCTCGGCCCAAGGCGGGCGAATTTGAACATCAGGTACATCTCAGCCACCAGGAACATTGTGTAGAGTCCGCAGATCAGGATCATTGAGAACAGCAGATCGCCAACGGTCAGGGAGGAGTTGGCCACCGCAGTCGGCAGAACTTCCCCGATAGCCCACGGCTGACGACCATACTCCGCCACAAACCAGCCTGATTCGATAGCGATCCACGGCAGCGGAATACCAAACAGCGCCGCTTTCAGTAACCAGCGATTTTTGCCGATGCGGTTACGCAGTACGCTCCAGAACGCCAGCGCGATAATGCCCAGCAGCAGTACGCCACACAGCACCATGATGCGGAAGGCAAAATAGAGCGGGGCGACACGCGGGATAGAGTCCTGCGTCGCCTGTTTAATCTGCGCTTCGGTTGCATCAGCCACGTTGTCGGTATAACGCTTCAGCAGCAGACCGTAGCCGAGATCCTGTTTGTGACTGTTGAACGCGTTACGCACCGCCGGATCCTGGCTGCCACCGCGTAGCTCATTCAGCAGGGCATAGGCTTTCATGCCGTTGCGGATGCGCACTTCATGCTGTGCCATCAGATCTTTCAGGCCGGTGACCGGCGTATCGGTTGATCGGGTGGCGATCAGGCCCAGCAGCCAGGGGATCTGTACTGCGTATCGGTTCTCCTGAGTTGCCTGATCGGGCAGGCCAAACAGGGTAAACGAGGCCGGTGCCGGCTGGGTTTCCCACTCCGCTTCGATAGCGGCCAGTTTGGTTTTCTGCACGTCCCCCATCTCGTAACCTGACTCATCGCCCAGAACGATGACTGACAGCACCGCCGCCATGCCAAAGCTGGCCGCGATAGCGAACGAGCGTTTAGCAAAGGCGAAGTCACGACCTTTCAGCATGTACCAGGCGCTGATGCCCATAATAAACATTGCACCGGTGGTGTAACCGGCTGCCACGGTGTGAACGAATTTCACCTGCGCGACCGGGTTCAGCACCAGCTCTGAGAAGCTGACCATCTCCATGCGCATGGTTTCGAAGTTGAACTCAGAGGCGATCGGATTCTGCATCCAGCCGTTAGCCACCAGAATCCACAGCGCCGACATGTTTGAGCCCAGCGCCACCAGCCAGGTGACGGCGAGGTGCTGCACTTTGCCCAGGCGATCCCAGCCAAAAAAGAACAGGCCAACAAAGGTGGATTCCAGGAAGAACGCCATCAGACCTTCGATGGCGAGCGGCGCGCCGAAGATATCGCCGACGTAGTGAGAGTAATATGACCAGTTAGTCCCGAACTGAAATTCCATGGTCAGGCCGGTGGCGACACCCAGCGCAAAGTTAATACCAAATAACTTGCCCCAGAACTTCGTCATATCTTTATAGATTTGTTTGCCGCTCAGGACATATACCGTTTCCATGATCGCCAGCAAGAACGCCATACCCAGCGTTAAAGGGACGAACAGAAAATGGTACATCGCCGTTAAGGCAAACTGTAACCGCGACAGCTCGACGATATCTAACATAAGGACTCCTTGCTCCTCGCTTTGTCTCCGTCACGCGCGCGAACAGATCGAACGCAATCAGAGTCAGCAACGACTGTTTATTGATTCCAGTTTTTTATTACCCGCAGAACAGGTCTGTGAGCTGCCCGAACAGGCGAGTAGCGAATGAAGCAGCTCAGAAAATTGTCAATCAGCGCTTTCGTTAACGCGTGCTTTAACAGGAGGAAAGCGGGTGTTATCCCGGGTTGAGCAGACGTTTGAAAATTTGTGTAAAAGGCTGGATTGATGCAGCGCAATTTACGCCCTTAGCGTTGCGCTTTGCCAGAGATATAGTTGGATATAAGTCGCGATTAATTGATCTGGATTAACGCAATAAGTTTCCAGATAGGGTCAGGTAGGTTTCTTGTTAATGAGATGTCAGTAATGAAATAAAGCGCGAAGAAATAATTTACCTTTGACACTTTTCCTTAACGTGATGAGCCGCAGACCGGTTATTTAACCGCGCACTCTTCTCTTTAGCTTCCTGCGTTATAGCTGTCATTTACAGGCATAAAAAAAGCCACCCGAAGGTGGCTTAGTCTCAGATGACGCTGACTTATTTAGCAGGTAATACGGCTTTAACTGCGTCACCGATATCCGCCAGGCTGCGGACGGTTTTCACGCCTGCCGCTTCCAGCGCAGCAAATTTCTCATCTGCTGTACCTTTACCACCAGCAATGATGGCGCCAGCATGGCCCATACGCTTGCCTTTCGGCGCGGTGACGCCAGCAATGTAGCCTACAACCGGCTTGGTCACGTGCTCTTTAATGAAGGCTGCAGCTTCTTCTTCTGCGCTACCGCCGATCTCACCGATCATCACGATAACTTCAGTCTGTGGATCATCCTGGAACATTTTCAGGATGTCGATGAAGTTAGAGCCTGGGATCGGGTCACCACCAATGCCAACACAGGTTGACTGGCCGTAGCCGATATCCGTGGTCTGCTTAACCGCTTCATAGGTCAGGGTGCCTGAACGTGACACGATACCGACGCGGCCCGGCTGGTGAATGTGGCCCGGCATGATGCCGATTTTACATTCGCCTGGGGTGATAACCCCTGGGCAGTTTGGACCGATCATCCGCACGCCTGCTTCATCCAGCTTCACTTTCACGGTCAGCATATCCAGGGTCGGGATGCCTTCGGTGATGGTGATGATCAGTTTGATGCCCGCGTCGATCGCTTCCAGGATGCCATCTTTACAGAAAGGAGCCGGAACGTAGATCACAGTGGCGGTCGCGCCGGTTGCTTCTACCGCTTCGCGAACGGTGTTGAACACCGGCAGGCCGAGATGGGTCGTGCCACCTTTGCCTGGCGTCACGCCGCCAACCAGTTGGGTGCCGTATGCCAGCGCCTGCTCAGAATGGAAAGTCCCCTGGCCACCGGTGAAACCCTGGCAAATGACTTTGGTGTTTTTGTCGATCAGAATGGACATTATTTACCCTCCGCGGCAGCAACAACACGCTGTGCGGCGTCTGTCAGGCTGGTTGCTGCAATGATGTTCAGACCGCTGTCCGCCAGTTTCTGGGCGCCCAGCTCGGCGTTGTTACCTTCCAGACGTACCACAACTGGTACGTTCACACCCACTTCAGCGACTGCGCCGATGATGCCGTCGGCAATCAGGTCGCAGCGTACGATACCGCCGAAGATGTTAACGAATACGGCTTTAACCGCATCGTCAGACAGGATGATTTTGAAGGCTTCGGTCACGCGCTCTTTGGTTGCGCCGCCGCCGACATCAAGGAAGTTGGCCGGTTGACCGCCGTGGTGTTTAACGATGTCCATGGTGCCCATCGCCAGACCTGCGCCGTTAACCATACAACCGATGTTGCCTTCCAGCGCAACATAGTTCAGTTCCCACTGTGTCGCATGGGCTTCACGCGGATCTTCCTGGCTTGGATCGCGCATTTCGCGCAGCTCTGGCTGACGGAACAGGGCATTGCCATCGGCACCCAGTTTGCCATCCAGGCAGATCAGGTCGCCCTGTTTGGTGATCACCAGCGGGTTGATCTCAACCATCGCCAGATCGCGCTCCAGGAACAGTGTCGCCAGGCCCATGAAGATCTTGGTGAACTGGCCAACCAGCTTGCCGGTCAGGCCAAGTTTGAACGCCAGCTCACGGCCCTGATAAGGCTGCGGGCCAGTCAGTGGATCCAGCGCCATTTTGTGGATCAGGTGCGGGGTCTCTTCCGCCACTTTTTCAATTTCCACGCCGCCTTCAGTGGAGGCCATGAAAATTACGCGACGTGTTGCGCGATCGACCACAGCGCCCAGATAGAGCTCCTGATCGATATCGGTCGCCGCTTCAACCAGAATCTGGTTTACCGGCTGGCCGTTTGCGTCTGTCTGATAGGTAACCAGGCGTTTGCCCAGCCAGTTTTCAGCAAAAGCGCGAATCTCTTCTTTGCTGTTAACCACTTTCACACCGCCCGCTTTACCGCGGCCACCGGCATGAACCTGACATTTAACTACCCACGGGCCTGCGCCAATTTTAGAGGCTGCTTCTTCCGCTTCACGTGGTGTAGTACAGGCGTAACCCGTTGGTGCCGGCATGCCATACCGTGCAAACAGTTGTTTCGCCTGGTATTCGTGTAAGTTCATGATGTTCTATCCATTCAGGTCTGAAAAGAGTAATGAGGTTGGGCGCGCGGCAAGGCGCACCCGGTGAAAATCAGACATCCAGCAGCAGGCGCGCCGGATCTTCCAGCATCTCTTTCACTGCAACCAGATAACCAACTGATTCACGGCCATCGATCAGACGGTGGTCGTAGGAGAGCGCCAGATACATCATCGGCAGCACCACAACCTGACCATTGACCGCCATCGGGCGATCTTTGATGGCGTGCATGCCCAGGATGGCGCTCTGCGGTGGGTTGATGATCGGGGTGGACATCAGTGAACCAAAGACGCCGCCGTTGGTGATGGTAAAGTTACCGCCGGTCAGATCCTCAACTGTCAGTTTGCCGTCACGGCCTTTCACTGCCAGCTCTTTGATTTTCTTCTCGATGTCCGCCATGCTCAGCGCATCCACGTCACGCAGGACGGGTGTAACCAGACCACGTGGCGTAGAGACCGCAATGCTGACGTCGAAGTAGTTGTGGTAAACCACATCTTCACCATCGATAGAAGCATTCACTTCCGGATAGCGTTTCAGCGCTTCAACAACCGCTTTGATGTAGAAGGACATAAAGCCCAGACGTACACCGTGACGCTTCTCGAAGGCCTCACCATACTGCTTACGCAGATCCATGATGGGCTTCATGTTGATTTCGTTGAAGGTGGTCAGCATCGCGGTGCTGTTCTTCGCTTCAAGCAGACGCTCGGCAACACGCTTACGCAGACGGGTCATCGGCACGCGTTTTTCGCTGCGGTTAGCCACTGGCTGCTGCGCGGCGGCCGCATCAGCAGCTGGCGCAGCGGCTTTGGCAGCCTGCGGTTTGTTGGCCAGATGTTTTTCAACATCTTCACGGGTCAGACGACCACCAACACCGCTGCCTTTGATCTGCGAGGCATCAAGATTGTGCTCTGCAATCAGACGGCGGATAGCCGGGCTGAGCGCATCGTTGCTCTCTTCTTCCAGTGACGCAGTCTGACGCTGAGCCGGGGTAGACTCTTTGCTTTCAGACTTCGCGCTGCTCTCTTTACCGGCGCTGTTGCCCTCTTTCAGACGACCCAGGATCTGGCGGGAAGTGACGGTGGCGCCCTCTTCTTCCAGAACGGCTTCCAGGATACCGTCCGCAGAGGCTGGCACTTCCAGCACAACTTTGTCAGTTTCGATTTCGACCAGCACTTCATCGCGAGTGACTGCATCGCCTGGTTTTTTATGCCAGGTTGCCACAGAGGCATCGGCAACCGATTCAGGCAGGTCGGGAACGAGAATATCTACGCTACTCATTATCTTTCCTTTTAATTAATTAACGTTCAGCGCGTCATTAACCAGGTCTTGCTGCTGTTGTTGGTGTACGGACATGTAACCCACGGCCGGTGAGGCGGATGCCGGGCGGCCTGCATAACGTAAGGTGGCACCAAACGGCACAACTTCACGGAAATGATGCTGACTGCAATACCAGGCGCCCTGATTCAGTGGCTCTTCCTGACACCAGACAAAATCCTGCACGTGAGCATACGCTTTTAATGCTTCCTGTACCGCGTGATGCGGGAACGGATAGAGCTGCTCGATGCGCACGATAGCCACATCGGTCTGCTCATTTTTACGACGCTGCTCCAGCAGGTCGTAATAGACTTTACCGGAGCACAGCACGACGCGTTTCACGCCCTGCGGATCCAGATCATCGACTTCGCCAATCGCAGGCTGGAAGCTGCCGTTAGCCAGTTCATCCAGCGTTGAGATCGCCAGTGGATGACGCAGCAGTGATTTCGGCGACATCACAATCAGCGGACGGCGCATACCGCGCAGCGCCTGACGACGCAGCATATGGTAAACCTGCGCAGGGGTAGACGGCACGCAGACCTGCATGTTCTGCTCAGCGCAGAGTTGCAGATAACGCTCCAGGCGCGCAGAGGAGTGCTCTGGCCCCTGACCTTCATAACCGTGCGGCAGCAGCATCACCAGGCCACACATCCGGCCCCATTTCTGCTCACCGGAGCTGATGAACTGGTCGATAACAACCTGTGCGCCGTTGGCGAAGTCACCAAACTGCGCTTCCCAGATGGTCAGGATGCGCGGCTCTGCGGTGGCATAACCATATTCAAAGGCCAGTACCGCCTCTTCTGACAGCACGGAGTCCCACACCTTGAACTGGCCCTGACCGCTGTGCACGTGGTGCAGAGGGGTATAGGTTGAGCCGTTCGCCTGGTTATGGACTACCGCGTGACGATGGAAGAAGGTTCCGCGACCGGTATCTTCACCCGACAGACGCACCGGAATGCCTTCATCAACCAGCGTGGCGTATGCCAGGTTTTCCGCGCCGCCCCAGTCAAAGGCTTTCTCGCCTTCAGCCATCAGGCGGCGGTCGTTGTAAATCTTGGCAACACGCGACTGCACTTCCACCTCTTCAGGCACCTGGCTGATACGCAGCGCCAGTTCCTTCAGACGTTTCATGTCGACCTGAGCCGGGTAAGGTTCATCCCACTCATGATTCAGGTAAGGTGACCAGGTAAAGGAGTGCAGGCTCATTGGACGCCATTCCGGCACCACACACTCACCCGCATCCAGCGCGTCACGGTAGAGATTGACCATTTCGGTCGCATCTTCCTGCGTGGCAATGGCTTCACCTTCCAGACGGTCGGCATAGATTTTACGCGGCGTCGGGTGTTTTTTGATTTTCTGGTACATCAGCGGCTGGGTCGCACTTGGCTCATCCGCCTCGTTGTGACCATGACGGCGATAGCAGACCAGATCGATAAACACATCACGCTTAAAGGTGTTGCGATAGTCGAGCGCCAGACGGGTCACAAACGCGACCGCTTCCGGATCGTCAGCATTGACGTGGAAAATCGGTGCCAGCACCATTTTGCCGATATCGGTGCAGTAAGGGGTCGAACGCGCATCTTTCGGGTTGGAGGTGGTAAAGCCAACCTGGTTGTTGATGACGATGCGAACGGTACCGCCCACTTCATAACCGCGCGCCTGTGACATGTTCAGAGTTTCCTGAACCACGCCCTGGCCAATCACGGCCGCATCACCATGAATGGTGATCGGTAAGACTTTATTGCTGGCTGGCTCATCCAGACGATCCAGACGGGCACGCACTGAACCCATGACCACCGGGCTGACGATCTCCAGGTGCGACGGGTTAAACGCCAGCGCCAGGTGAACCAGGCCGCCTTCGGTTTCCACGTCAGACGAGAAGCCCATGTGGTACTTCACGTCACCGGTGCCCAGATGCTCTTTGTGCTTACCGGCGAACTCGTCGAACAGATCCTGTGGCTTTTTACCCAGCACGTTGATCAGCACGTTGAGACGGCCACGGTGCGCCATACCCAATACGACTTCACGGGTTCCGCTCTTACCGGCATGACGGATCATTTCGCGCAGCATCGGAACCAGTGCATCGCCGCCTTCCAGCGAGAAGCGTTTGGCACCCGGGAATTTCGCTCCGAGATATTTTTCCAGCCCTTCGGCCGCGGTCAGCTCTTTCAGGAAACCTTTTTTCTCTTCATTGCTGAAGGCTGCACGGCCCGCGACTGACTCAAGACGCTGCTGAATCCAGCGTTTCTCATCAGTGTTGTTGATGTGCATATATTCTGCACCGATCGAGCCGCAGTAAGTCTGAGTCAGCGCCTCGAACAGTTCGGCCAGCTTCATGGTCTCTTTGCCAATGGCAAAAGAGCCGACGTTAAAGCTTTCCTGAAAATCGGCCTCGGTCAGATCGTGAAAAGCGGGATCGAGATCGGCTACCCGGTCCTGTTTCCACAGACCAAGCGGGTCAAGATTGGCGTGCTGATGACCGCGGAAACGAAACGCGTTAATCAGCTGCAGCACTTTTACTTGCTTGGAGTTGGTTTCAGGATCGGAGACAGATGAGGTGTAACGAGATGCGTCTTTCGCCAGGCGACGGAAGTACTCACGTGTGGTGGAGTGAAACTGCTCAGGTTTCATTCCGGTGCCCGGTAACTGCTGGAACATCGAGCGCCACACTGCATCGACAGAGTCAGGATCGGTCAGGAAATCCTCATAGAGCTGCTCTATGTAAGACTGATTCGCGCCGGCCAGCCAGGAAGAGTCCAGCCAGGGCTTCATCGCGCTGTTCTGCATTGTGATCCCTTAAGCATTGCTATGCTTTTTTGAGGTTTCATTTGTTGCCGCTTTCGCGGTTTGCCGTAGTGAGTTCAGCGATACGAGCACTTTGCGCAGCGCGCGTGGCCCGTAAGGGAACCTTTGTAAACGTGGTAATCACCGCGCTTACAGAGGCTTCCGTAAAACACCGGGAACCTGAGGTTCCCGGCAGAAACTGCTTATGCGCCGCGCTGCAGCAGCATCGACTTGATATGGCCGATGGCGCGCGTCGGGTTCAGCCCTTTCGGACATACGCTCACACAGTTCATGATGCTATGGCAGCGGAATACGCTGAAAGCATCATTCAGATTGTCGAGACGCGCCTCGGTTTCGGTGTCGCGGCTGTCAATCAGGAAGCGGTACGCGGCCAGCAGGCCAGCAGGACCGATGAACTTCTCAGGATTCCACCAGAATGATGGGCATGAGGTTGAGCAGCAGGCACAGAGTATACATTCGTACAGGCCATCCAGGTGTTCACGCTCATCCGGCGACTGCAGATGTTCACGAGCTGGCGGATTTTCCCCATTATTCAACAGGAAAGGCTTAATTTTCTCATACTGTGCATAAAACTGGCTCATGTCTACAACCAGGTCACGCACCACCGGTAAACCTGGCAGCGGACGGATAACAATTTTCTGTTTGCCGTTGCCCAGCGCCGAGACGGGCGTAATGCAGGCCAGTCCGTTTTTACCGTTCATGTTCAGGCCATCGGAACCGCAGACGCCTTCACGACAGGAGCGACGAAACGCCAGGGTCGGATCTTTCTCTTTCAGGCGAATCAGCGCGTCCAGCAGCATCATGTCGCGACCATCTTCCGCTTCCAGGGTGTAATCCTGCATGCGCGGTTTGTCATCGACATCCGGATTGTAGCGATAAATTGAAAACTCGAGTCTCATGATCGTCTCCGAAATTAGTAGGTACGCACTTTCGGCGGGAAGGCCGCGCGCAGTTTCGGCTGCATGTTCACCTCACGGCGCGTCATGCTTTCGGTTTCCGGGACATAAAGACTGTGGCACAGCCAGTTTTCATCATCACGATCCGGGAAGTCGAAGCGACTGTGCGCACCGCGGCTTTCGGTGCGATAGTTAGCCGCTACCGCCGTGGCAAAGGCCGTCTCCATCAGGTTATCCAGCTCCAGGCACTCAATACGCTGGGTGTTGAAATCCGGTGAGCGGTCATCCAGACGCGCTGACTTCAGGCGCTGGCGAATCTCTTTCAGCTCTTCCAGACCCTGAGCCATCGCTTCGCCTTCACGGAATACCGAGAAGTTATTCTGCATGCAGCGTTGCAGCGCTTTACGAATCTCAACCGGATCTTCACCCGTGGTGTTATTTTCCCAGCGGTTGAAACGCGCCATCGCCCCGGCGATCTCATCTTCTGTGGCATCACGCAGGTCGCCCTGCTCCTGAATACTCGCCAGCAGATGCAGACCCGCTGCACGGCCAAAGACCACCAGGTCGAGCAGTGAGTTACCGCCCAGACGGTTGGCACCATGCACCGATACGCAGGCGATTTCACCGACGGCGAACAGGCCAGGAATCACTACATCTTCGCCCTGCTCATTGACGCGCAGTGCCTGGCCGGTCACTTTGGTCGGAATACCGCCCATCATGTAGTGGCAGGTCGGAATGACCGGAATCGGCTCTTTAATCGGATCGGCGTGCGCAAAGGTGCGTGACAGCTCAAGGATGCCAGGCAGACGTGACTCAAGCACCTCTTTACCCAGATGATCCAGTTTCAGTTTGAGATGTGGACCCCACGGGCCATCACAGCCGCGACCTTCACGGATTTCAATCATCATCGAGCGCGCAACCACGTCGCGGCCCGCCAGATCTTTGGCGTTCGGCGCATAACGCTCCATGAAGCGTTCGCCATGTTTGTTCAGCAGATAGCCGCCTTCACCACGGCAGCCTTCGGTGACCAGCACGCCCGCACCGGCGATACCGGTTGGGTGGAACTGCCACATCTCCATATCCTGCACCGGTACGCCCGCACGCAGTGCCATACCTACGCCGTCACCGGTGTTGATATGCGCATTGGTGGTGGACTGGTAGATACGGCCCGCACCGCCAGTGGCCAGAATGGTCGCTTTCGCTTTGAAATAAACGGTTTCGCCGGTTTCGATGCAGATAGCGGTACAACCCACGACTGCGCCATCGGCGTTTTTCACCAGATCCAGTGCATACCACTCAGAGAAGATAGTGGTTTTGTTTTTCAGGTTCTGCTGATAAAGAGTGTGCAGCAATGCGTGACCGGTACGGTCAGCCGCAGCCGCCGTACGTGCCGCCTGCTCGCCACCAAAATTCTTTGACTGGCCACCAAACGGACGCTGATAGACACGACCATCTTCAAGACGCGAGAAAGGTAAACCCATGTGTTCCAGTTCCAGAATAGCTTCCGGGCCGGTTTTACACATATATTCAATCGCGTCCTGGTCGCCGATATAGTCGGAACCTTTGACGGTGTCGTACATGTGCCATTCCCAGTTATCTTCATGGGTATTACCCAGCGCAACGGTAATACCACCCTGCGCAGATACGGTGTGGGAACGGGTCGGGAAAACTTTAGATAACAGGGCACAGCTCTGGCCGCCCTGGGAGATTTGCAGTGCGGCTCGCATTCCTGCGCCACCTGCGCCGATTACCACGGCATCGAACTCTCTGATTGGCAAACTCATTTACACACCCCACACCACAACAAATCCATAAATCGCATACCACAACAGCGCCACGACAATCACAAACTGCAACAACAAGCGGGTTGGCAGTGATTTAACGTAGTCTGTTAACACCTGCCACATGCCAATCCAGCCGTGGATCAGAATGGAGAACAGCGTCAGCAGCGTGAACACTTTGGTGAATGCGGAAGCGAAGAAGCCACGCCACAGGTCATAAGTCAGCGTGTCTGTCATCACCACGAAACCGAGGATGTAGACGATGTAGAGCGTAATGAGAATTGCAGTTGCCCGCAGCAGCAGCCAGTCCTGAATGCCGTTGCGACCCAATGCGGATGCATTGCTTACCATACGAGGACTCCCGCCAGAATTGCCAGCACGACAGTGATCACAAAAGTCATATGAGCGGAACGCTTACCAACCTGCAGCGTTTCGGCCAGATAACCAAAATCCATCAACATATGACGAATCCCGCTCACCGCGTGATAGGCCAGCGCCGTTAAGATGCCCCACATAATGAACTTCGCGAAGAAGCCATCCATGATGGACGCAGCGTGCTGGAAACCTTCAGGAGAGGAGAGAGAGAGACCGAGCAGCCACAGCAGGATGCCAATGGCAACCAATGTGATTACGCCGGAGACGCGGTGAAGAATGGACGATATTGCAGTAACGGGAAACCGGATCGTCGAGAGATCCAAGTTGACAGGTCTTTGTTTTTTCACGGTTTTGCCCACACAGCTCTTTTTTATTTTGCTTCCTCCGGACCTGAGGCGGAGTCTAATCACAACGCGTGGCAGACTTTAACCGTCACCAAAAAAGCAACATCCAGTGTTAATTGACGCGGTAGTAAACGCTGGGTGGCTCCTGGTGTCAGGGTGTTCCGGAGACCTGCCTGGAGTATAGGAGGATCACATTCTGATTACAATTCCCCTACAAACTCTTTGGTATATTTTAGGTGGAACAGTGATCCTACTCACGATTTTCACAATTGATACAATTTTAATTATCTGATTTGACAATAGTTCAACAATTCAGTTACAAACTAAGCCTGTAAATTCCTATGATGCGCAAAAGTTATGGGGATACACTTTCCCCTAAGCGCAAGTTATGTAACATTGCGATAATGAGCATTAAAAAGCATCAGGTTATTGGTTACCAAGAAGTTATGTCCTGACCGGATCTTTAACAACCGCGATATGCAGCATGTCCATGGCTCACCGGTTCCCGCTGGGAACGCGCCGCTCACTCTGTACCCTGCACCCGTTTTATCCCCGCAGAGTGATACTGTGTAGTTTTGCCAACCGCAACATGAACGCGTTTCAGGTGTCTAAAGATCCTTACCTACATAAGGCGCTATGGAGACGAAAATGACAGATAAAAAAGTAACGCTAACCCTGCAAGATGGAACATCTATTGAACTGGACGTGCTGAAAGGTACGCTGGGCCAGGATGTCGTTGATGTCCGCACTCTGGGTTCAAGTGGCCTGTTCACCTTCGATCCCGGTTTTACGTCTACCGCGTCCTGCGAATCTGCAATCACCTTTATCGATGGGGATGAAGGTATCCTGCTGCACCGTGGTTTCCCTATTTCTGAGCTGGCGACCCACTCTAACTATCTGGAAGTCTGCTACATCCTGCTGAACGGCGAAGCACCAAACCAGAAACAGTTTGATGAGTTCCGTACCACGGTTACCCGCCACACCATGATTCATGAGCAGATTACCCGCCTGTTCCACGGCTTCCGTCGCGATTCGCATCCGATGGCGGTAATGTGCGGTGTTACTGGCGCACTGGCTGCGTTTTACCACGATTCGCTGGATGTAAACATTGAGCGCCACCGCGAAATCGCAGCATTCCGTCTGCTTTCTAAAATGCCGACCATGGCAGCGATGTGTTACAAATATTCTATCGGCCAGCCGTTTGTCTATCCGCGCAACGATCTCTCCTATGCGGGTAACTTCCTGCACATGATGTTTGCCACGCCGTGCGAAGAGTATAAAGTGAATCCGGTGCTGGAACGCGCCATGGACCGCATCCTGATCCTGCATGCTGACCATGAGCAGAACGCCTCAACCTCTACCGTTCGTACCGCCGGTTCAAGCGGCGCGAATCCGTTTGCCTGTATCGCCGCCGGGATCGCCTCCCTGTGGGGACCGGCGCACGGTGGTGCCAACGAAGCGACCCTGCGTATGCTGGAAGAGATCAGCACCGTTGAGCATATTCCGGAATTTGTTAAACGCGCCAAAGACAAAAATGACTCCTTCCGTCTGATGGGCTTTGGTCACCGCGTTTACAAAAACTACGATCCACGCGCGACCGTGATGCGCGATACCTGCCATGAAGTCCTGAATGAGCTGGGTATGAAGGATGACCTGCTGGAAGTGGCGATGGAGCTGGAACACATTGCGCTGAACGACCCGTACTTCATCGAGCGTAAACTCTATCCAAACGTGGACTTCTACTCCGGTATCATTCTGAAAGCGATGGGTATTCCATCCTCCATGTTTACGGTGATCTTCGCGATGGCCCGTACCGTTGGCTGGATTGCACACTGGAAAGAGATGCACGACGAAGGCATGAAGATTGCCCGTCCACGTCAGCTCTACACCGGTTATACCGAGCGCGAATTCAGCTCACAGCTGAAAAAGTAAGGTTCAGTTAATAGCGGAGAGGGATCTCCGCCTGATGTTGCTTTAAAGCCGGGGGCGGTTGGCTGTGATACCGCGCCTGCGTAGAGAACATGGTCAGATCGGAAAGACGCAAAAGCCGTCATCCATGACACGCTCGGCCCGCGCGATTACGCACCTCATCCCTGAGGTGCGCCCGTTGCCGGGCCAACGCGTTGCGTTGTTCAAAAACGCTCCCGGCGTTTTTGTCCATGGCGCGGGACGCTTTCCTCTTCTGACCGTATTCCCTGCGCGTCAGACTTCTTCGTAGCGGCTGGAGTCACCCGGATTCGAGTTTGTCAGCTGTTTGCAGTAAGAACCTTTTCCTGTTTTGTTCGCCAATGCGGTCGCCCCTATCTCTGACAACCCGGACACCAGTAAAAAGGCCGTGATGAGAGCGTGCCCTTCTCAATCACCGTGCCACAGCGCCGGCATTTTTTGCCCTGCCGATGAAACACCTCAAACTGAAACGCCGCTTCCTCATGATATTTCTTCATGGTTCCACGCATCCGATAGGCATGGCGCGGCACTGAAAGCAGCGCTTCGCTGAAAGCAGTCAGCTGATCGTTACTGAGATCCTGCGCCCGATGATTTGGCAGCAGCTGTGCCAGCCAGAGAATTTCGGCACGCAGGTAGTTTCCCAGCCCGGCCAGAAAAGCCTGATCCAGCAGCAGACCACTGAACTGCCGCCGCCGGAAACGGGGTGACAGCAGCCGCTCTTTCACCTCTTCCACTGTCAGCGCACTGTTCAGCACATCCGGCCCGATACGATTAAGAAACGGATGCGCCGCCAGCGTATCTGCGTTGAGCAGCTCAATATCTGAGGCGCTGTAGAGCAGAATCGCTTTGCCCGCCGTCGCCAGTCGCACTCGCAACTGACGGGTGGAATTGAGTTCGGTGTCAGGTTTTACAATGCGCCAGACACCATACAGCTGGTTATGACTGTAGAGCGTCAGGCCATTGCTGAAATGAGTCAGCAGCGCTTTGCCCCGCGTCTCAATCGCATTAACCTGCTCACCAATCAACGCCGGTTCATAGGTCTTGAGCTGAGGAAACGCGAACCACGCTTCCGTTAAGGGCTGACCCACAATGGCGGCTTCAAGTTTATCCGCCACGCGGCGAATTTCCGGTCCTTCAGGCATCGTTCATCCTCTTAATGGGTGGCGCCGCCAGCCTGTCTGATATCCTCGCCGGTCTCCAGCGTGACCTTTACCGCAATTTCCAGCGCCTGAATAATGGACGCCAGCGCCATGCTCGGTGCGCCCGGATGCTGCGCCGCCTGTTCAGGCAGATAAGGAATATGGATAAAGCCTCCCCGCACCGGACTGTCATGCTGCTCAAGCCAGTGCAGCAGGCCGTACATTACGCGGTTACAGGTAAAGGTGCCCGCCGTTTGCGACACTGACGCGGGGATCCCCGCTTCCCGCACCGCCGCCACAATCGCTTTGATGGGCAGACGGGAAAAATAGGCTGCCGGGCCACCAGCTACGACGGGCTCATCCACCGGCTGATGACCGGCGTTGTCCGGGATACGGGCGTCATCGACATTAATACCAATACGTTCAACGGTAATGTCGCTTCGCCCGCCCGCCTGCCCCACCGACAGAATCGCATCCGGTTTCACCTCTTCCAGCGCCTGATTCAGCACCCTGAGTACGTCGCTGAATACCACCGGCAACTGGCGGATCACTATCGTCGCCCCGCTAATCTGTTTACCTTCCAGCGCGCGCACCGCTTCCCATGAAGGGTTAATCGTTTCACCGCCAAAAGGTTCAAAGGCGGTCATCAGGACAGTTTTCATGCAACCTCACAGGAACATCAGGAAATAGAGCAGGAAAATATTAACGATTAACAGTAGCACACCGGTCGGAATCTGAGCCTTGATCACCGCGTTACGATCGGGCAGTTCCAGCAGCGCTGCCGGGACGATATTGAAGTTGGCCGCCATCGGCGTCATCAGCGTGCCGCAGTAGCCGGAGAACATGCCAATTGCCGCCATCACTGCCGGATTTCCACCGTGCTGCAACACCAGAATCGGGATGCCGACGCCTGCGGTGATAATCGGAAACGCCGCAAAAGCATTACCCATGATCATGGTTAACAGCGCCATCCCGACGGCATAGACGGTGACCGCGACAAAGCGATTATCTACCGCCAGCCAGGTTTCTGTCAGATGCGATATAGCACTGCCCACGCCCGCGCTGGTAAACAGCAGCCCCAGGGTGGCAAGGATCTGCGGCAGGATAAAGGCCCAGCCAATCGAATCCAGCAGGCGACGGGTCTCCTGCATCGACTGCACCGGTTTCTCGTGGGTCAGTTTTAACGCCACCAGCCAGCCAATCACACAGCCGACCATCATTGAAAACAGCGTCACCAGCGTAGCGTGGTTACCGGGGCCGAACACCGCATCCTGCAAACCGGGAATATGGTTAAACGCCAGCACACCGACCACGGTCACGACCGGAATCGACAGTGCAGGCAGAAACAGTTTATTGCGCAGACGCAGCGCACTGGCCTGTTTCTCTTCATCGCTGCGCTGATGATAGCGACCCAGCCTGACACCGCCAAACCCGGCAATCAGCGCCATCACCACCACAATGACACCGATGCCGATGTGCAGCATACGGGTGCCCGCCGCATCTGAACCCATCCAGGCGCTCATCAGTTGCGTCGTCCAGTCACCGACCAGAAAAACCAGGCCATACAAGGCCCAGAACAGGCCGGTGGTAAAGCGACGTGGATTCGCGCTGTCACGCCAGGAAAGCACCGCCACTACCAGCAGGATAATGCCCGCCAGCCACATCAGATATTGTTGCTGGAACATTACTCACCTCCTTTGGCTTTCAGCGCCTGACGGTTCAGCTGCTGCAGCTCTCGCGCCAGTTGCCGATCCAGCCGCACCAGACGTGCCGAGTGGATCAGGAACGCGGCGACGGCAGTCGGAATGCCCCATAAGGCGATGTGCAGCGGTTCGGTCTGAATCCCGGCGGACTCCTGCATAAAGTTATGCATAAAGATAATCGCGCCAAACGCCACGAAGATATCCTCACCAAAGAAGAGACCGACATTATCGGTCGCCGCTGACATCGCGCGCAGCCGGTGGCGCAGCTCAGGTGAGATCTCGCCATAGCGGCTTTCAGTTGCTCCTTCCGCCATCGGTGCCAGCAACGGACGCACCATCTGCGGATGTCCTCCGAGACTGGTTAACCCCAGCGCGGCGGTGATTTCGCGCACAAACAGGTAGACGATCAGCAGCCGTCCGGCGGTTGCCGTTTTGATCTGTGCAATCCACGCCTGCGCCCGCTCTTTCAGTCCGTGACGCTCCAGCAGGCCAATGACCGCCAGCGGCAGCAGCAGGATCAGTGGCAGGTTGCGGGTGTTGAGAAAACCTGCCCCGAGCTTTTCCAGAATGTCCGCCAGCGGCATCATCGCGGCCAGACCGGTCACAAACCCGGCGACAATCACCACCAGCACCGGATTGAACCGTAACAGGAAGCCGACGACGATGGCGGCGATGCCCAGTAATGGCCAGAGATTTACTGCACTATCCATGGATTTCCCTCAGAGTTGAAAAACCCGGCATACGCCGGGCTAAGTGTGGTTATTCAGTTGCTGGTGACACGAATCTGCTGATCGGCAAACGCATCACGCAACCGCTGTGCAAATTGCAGAGCGTGCGCGCCGTCGCCATGTAAGCAGACGGTCTGTGCATTCACCGCTACCCATTCTCCGGTGATACTTTTTACTTTGCCCTGCTGCACCATCGTCAGCGTCTGACTGATAGCCAGCTGTTCATCTTCAATCAGCGCGCCCGGCTCGCTGCGCGGCACCAGCGCACCGCTACTGAGATAGCCACGGTCGGCGAACACCTCTTCCCGCGTGCGTAAGCCGTAGTGCGCCGCCGCGCGAATCGATTCGCTGTTAGCCAGTCCCACCACAATCAGCTGGCTGTCGACCGCCCTGATGGCACGGGCAATGGCATCCGCCAGCACCGGATCGGCCGCTGCCTGGTTGTAGAGCATGCCGTGCGGTTTAACATGAAGCAGCCGCGCACCTTCGCTTTCCGCCAGACTTTTCAGCGCACCAATCTGGTAGATCATCTGGGCGTAGACCGTTTCCGGCGGCAGCTGCATGGCGCTGCGGCCAAAGTTCTCCCGATCGGGAAAAGCGGGATGTGCACCAATCGCGACGCCGGATGCCTGTGCCCAGCGCACCGACTGCAGCATGGTCTGCGCATCACCTGCGTGAAAGCCACAGGCGATGTTGGCGGAACTCACCAGTTGCAGCAGCGCCTGATCGCTGGCGCAGCCCTCGCCCAGGTCGGCGTTTAAATCAATTTTCATTGAGTCCCCACTTCATCTGGTCCAGGGCGCGTTGCTGATGCTGACGTGCCAGCATCGCTTCCGGCAGGGTGCAGTGAATAAAATGAATCGGCTCACCCAGCCGGATTTGTGCCAGGTGATAGAGATCGGCTTCGATAACCGAGGCGATGCGCGGATAGCCGCCGGTGGTCTGGGCATCCGCCATCAGCACGATAGGCTGTCCGTTCGGCGGCACCTGAATCACACCCGGCATTACGCCGTGTGACAGCAGCTCGCGCGGGCTCTCGCGCTCAAGCTTGCGTCCCTCAAGCCGGTATCCCATCCGGTTACTTTGCGGGCTGAGTTTCCATGCGGTACGCCAGAATGCCTGCTGCGCTTCGCGGCTGAACTCGTGATACTCCGGGCCAGGTAGTGCGCGGATGCGGTTGCCCCACAGCAGTTGCCGCACCCCGACTTTACGGTCAAACGTGCGGGTCGGTTTACCCAGCGGGAGCTGATCGCCATCCTGCAAGGCTCGCCCCTGAAATCCGCCAAATTTTGCTTTTAGATCGGTGCTGGCGGAGCCGAGCATCGCGGGGATATCAAAACCGCCCTGCACTGCCAGATAGCTGCGCATGCCGCGCTGCGGCATCGCCAGTGACAGGAGCTGCCCCCGTTTCACCGGCGTGCGCCAGCCCGTCCAGACCGGCTGGCCGTCAAGCTCCGCATGGCAGCCTGCGCCGGTCAGCGCAAACCAGCCATCGCGGGTAAACTCCGCTTTGAACTGGCCGAGCACCATCTCCAGCACCGCGCTGTCGGGATCATTGCCCACCAGCACATTGGCGGTGAACATCGCGGGATGATCCAGCACACCACCAGGGCTGATGCCATACTGACGCCAGCCGTAACGGCCCGCATCCTGAATAGTCGCGGCCAGGCCGGCTCGCAGAATGTTTAACATACGCCCTCCTGTTGCGGCACAAAGCGAACCCTGTCACCGGGACGGAGCAGCGTGGGCGGTTGCTGCAGGGGATCAAACAGCGCGGTGCGCGTCTGGCCAATCAACTGCCAGCCGCCGGGCGAAGCCAGCGGATAGACGCCGGACTGGCTGCCGCCGATGCCCACCGAGCCGGCGGGCACTGCAACCCTGGGCTCAGCACGCCGCGGGATGTGCAGGCGCTGATCCAGTCCGCCCAGATAGGGAAAACCGGGCTGAAAGCCGATAAAAAAGACCACATAGTCGCTGCTGCTGTGCAGCTCAACCACCTGACGGGGCGTCAGCGCGGCGTGTTCCGCCACCACCGTCAGATCGGGGCCAGACTCGCCGCCATAGATCACCGGGATCTCCACCTGACGCGACTCCGGCAACTGCGCTTCACTCTCTTCCCACCAGCGCAGAAGCCGCT
The DNA here is from genome assembly GCF_011800485.1 of Pantoea sp. EKM20T. Taxonomy (NCBI): domain Bacteria; kingdom Pseudomonadati; phylum Pseudomonadota; class Gammaproteobacteria; order Enterobacterales; family Erwiniaceae; genus Pantoea; species Pantoea sp. EKM20T. The sequence goes on from NZ_JAALFW010000001.1 coordinate 341,007, forward strand.
CTATTGCGTCCAGCGCGCTCTGCTGGGGATCACGCAGGATCAGGGTGATGTTGTTCATGCCGGGGATCACCTCCAGCACGCTGGCATAGTCGTGCAGTCGCTGATTCAGTCCCCAGATTCGTTGCTGGCTCTCCAGTGAGACCGGCGGTTCCAGCTCCAGCACGACAGCGCGTTCACCCAATAAATAACACCGTGCTCGTTGCAACAGCTACCTCCCGCTCAGTTGAGATCGCGCCTGGCCGACCTGACCGGATGCCCGGTGCAGCCCATTGCTTATCTACGTAAAGCAAACAGTTATGCGAAAGTGACAGGGATGTGTCAACAGATTTAGGTCCTGCGCAGGCGCGCAGGACAAGGGAGAGTGTCAGGCAGGATTGGGGATATCGATGAAGGTCACATCAAGATCGTGATGTTGCGCCAGCCAGTCGCCCAGCGCTTTTACGCCGCCGCGCTCGGTGGCGTGATGGCCTGCGGCAAAGAAATGCAGCCCCTGCTCACGCGCGCTGTGAATAGTCTGTTCAGAGACTTCACCGGTGATAAAGGCATCGACGCCCGCCGCCGCCGCCTGGTCGATAAAGCCCTGCCCGCCCCCGCTGCACCAGGCAATGCGACGGATCAGCGCTGGCGCGTTGTCACCACAATGCAGCGGTTCACGTCCCAGCCGCTCACCAATTCGGCGGGCCAGCTGCTCGCCGGACAGGGGCTCAGCCAGCTCACCCCAGAACACCAGCGGCATCACTTCGCCGCGCACTTCGATATCCAGCAGTTTCGCCAGCTGGGCGTTGTTGCCTAATTCAGGATGCGCGTCGAGCGGCAGGTGCCAGCCATAGAGATTGATATCGTTGGCCAGCAGGGTCCGCAGACGACGGCGCTTCATACCTTTAATCGCGGCCGGTTCACTTTTCCAGAAATAGCCATGATGGACAATAATCGCATCGGCCTGACGCGCCACCGCCTCATCCAGCAGCGCCTGACAGGCAGTGACGCCGGTGATAATCGTTTTGATCTCGCTGCGTCCCTCAACCTGCAAACCGTTGGGGGCGTAATCGCTGAAACTGTGGCTATCGAGTTGCTGATTGATCAGCGTCTCTAATTCGTAATGGTTCATTCAGGCTCCTTCGAGGCCTCAGGCTGCGCTCTTGGCGCGCTCAAAGGCGTCTAATGTCTTTTTACGTGCCACCTTATGATCCACGATTGGTGCCGGATAATCGAGTTTCTTATGATGCTTCTCCGCCCAGACATGGGGCTGGTGAATATCGCTGTCAGGGACCCCGGCCAGTTCAGGCAGATAGTGGCGGATAAAATCCCCCTTCTCATCGAAGCGCTCGCCCTGCGTGGTCGGGTTAAAGATGCGGAAATAGGGCGCCGCGTCGGTGCCGGTCGAGGCCGCCCACTGCCAGCCGCCGTTGTTCGCGGCCAGGTCACCATCAATCAGCTGCTGCATGAAATAGCGTTCACCTTCACGCCAGTCGATCAGCAGATCTTTGACCAGGAAACTGGCGGTGATCATCCGTAAGCGGTTGTGCATCCAGCCCAGCGCCTTCATCTGACGCATTGCGGCATCGACAATCGGATAGCCGGTTTTACCCGCTTTCCACGCGTCGAAATGTGCGTCGTTACGCTGCCATTCAACGTTTCGCGTCCAGTCGATAAACGGCTTGTGTCGGCACAGCGCCGGCCAGGCAACCAGCAGATGACGGTAGAATTCACGCCAGATCAGCTCGTTCAGCCAGGTGAACGCGCGGCTGTTGTCCAGCGCATCGGGATGTTCATGCAGCACGCGATGCAGGCACTGACGTGGCGACAGTACGCCGGTCGCCAGATAAACCGACAGACGGCTGGTGGCGTCCAGCGCCGGAAGGTCGCGCTTAGCGGGATAGTCGATAACCGGTTGCGTGGCGAAATGGCGCAACCGCTTCAGCGCCGCCGCTTCGCCTGGCGGAAACAGATCCTGATCAAAGTCTTCGGTTGGATAGTCAAAGGCGGGAATCGGGGAGGCTTTCAGCGGTGCGCCTTCGCGCGCTTTCGGCGCAGGCACGCACTCAGGCAGCCCCTGCTGCAAGCGGCGGACAAAGGCTTTGCTGAACGGGGTAAACACCTTATACATCGAGCGATCGCCGCTCTGCACACTGCCGGGCGGCAGCAACAGGCTGTCATCAAAGCCCTGGCAAATCACGCCCGCGTCGTCGAGACGCTTTTCAGCCTCCGCATCGCGCTGGCGTTCATTAACTTCATACTGGTAATTATAGAAGAGCTGATCGACCTGCTGCTTAGCGCAGAACTGCAGCAGCGCATCAATACTGTCGCTGAAGGCGTGACACGCCTGATAGTGCAGTTCAATGCCCCGCTCCGCCAGCGCACGCTGCACCTGCAACAGACTGGCGTGGATAAACGCCGCCTGCTTCGGTGACATGTCATGCTGCTGCCACTGTGCTGGCGTGGCAAGGTAGAGCGCAATCACTTTTGCATCGCTGTCGCGGCAGGCGGCGTGCAGCGCCAGATTGTCGTTGACGCGTAAATCGTTACGCAGCCAGACCAGATGGGTGGTCATACTCCTCCTGTATTACTGTCCGTAGCGTAAGCACAAGGCTTCGGGATAGGGATCGAAATAGCGTTGCTGGGCCAGCCACGGGTGCGGGTACTCCGCCATGTAGTGTTTGAGAATGGTAATCGGCACCAGCAGCGGTTGTGTGCCCTGACGATAGCGGTCAATCAGCGTTGCCAGTTCCTGGCGCTGCGGTGAACTCAGATGCGTGCGGAAGTAGCCCTGCACATGCATCAGCACATTGGTGTGATTGCGACGTGAGGCGGGACGTGACATCAGTTCCATCATGCGATTGCGGTATTCAAAGGCAAAGGCGTCCAGCGACTCCCACTGGCTCATGGAGGCGACAAAGGGTCCCAGCTCGCGGTATTTCTCCTGCGAATGCGCCAGCATCATCAGCTTGTAACGGCTGTGGAAGGCGATCAGTCCCTGCCGGGTCAGACCGCTTTCCCACATCTGATTAAATTCATGCAGCGCGCAGACACGACCGATAAAGTTCTCACGCAGGGCGGGATCGTGCAGACGACCATCTTCTTCCAGCGGCAGCCAGGGCATCTCGCGCTGCAGGAATTCAGTAAAAATACCGGTGCCTGCTTTGCGGTTATTGTTGTTATCGGGCTCATAGACCCGCACCCGTTCCATGCCACAACTGGGTGATTTGGCGCAGAGGATATAGCCACAGAGGTGATGCAGCGATTTTACCCGCTCAGCAGACCAGTCACGCATCTGCGTCGTAACCTCTTCTCCGCCATCTTTGCTGAAGCAGAGATGCAGCTCATCATCGCCCTGCTTCACCAGACGCAATGCCGGGCGCGGCGTTGGCAGACCAATCGCCATCTCAGGGCAGATGGGCTCAAAACGGACAAATGGGGTGAGATCGTCGGTCGCAAAAGTAAGACGCTTATGCCCACCATCAAATCTGACGCGGTCGCCGAGCAGGCATGCACTGATTCCAACGGGGATTTTTTTGCTCATACTTGTACAACCTCCGAAATCTTGTAGAGGTTTAAGTGTAGCGTAAAATGGTCAGGAATAAAGGGTTAAAACGGGATTCCGGATCGCTTATTCTCAGAAAAAACGCAAAAAAAAGCCCGGTCAGTTGACCAGGCCTGTTTTGCGGCAGGGGAAATCACCAGAACGCGCCACCACCCGCTTCCGCCTGCGCCAGCCAGACCGGCTTGGCGCTGGTCTTACACCAGACGCGGTGCAGATAGCTGTAGAAACGTGCCCGATCCTGTCGAAACAGCATAACAGGAAGCGCCAGTACGCCGAGAAGAACCACCAGCGTACGTCGCGCAATAATTTTATAACGTGGATAAGCCCGATACATGGTTTCTCCTCCCGGTAAGTGAAAAAGTGTGAATGTGATCTGTGTTCAACTTTACGCCAGGTTGTGTAATTTTACTACTCATCTGACCACTTATTTGCTGCTATTTTTGCTGTTTAAGAATTAACCTGTAATTAAGTTACAAAAAGGTTACCGCTTGGTTGCGTTAGCGTTGAAAGGGCCGACAGATTATGGTCGCGGACGCCAGCATAAAATGTTGATAAAGTAGCGCTTCGGTCCCCACTCAAGGCAGGTATTGCGTGACCACGGTTTTGATCGTTGAAGATGAAAAAGAGATCCGGCGCTTTGTCCGGCTGGCGCTGGAAAATGAAGCCCTTAAGGTGTTTGATGCCGATACACTGCAACGCGGACTGATTGAAGCGGCGACCCGCAAGCCGGACTTAGTGATCCTGGATCTGGGTCTGCCGGATGGAGATGGCACCGATTTCATTCGTGACCTGCGCCAGTGGAGCGCCATACCGGTGATTGTGCTGTCAGCGCGCAGCGATGAGCAGGATAAGATCGCCGCACTGGATGCGGGAGCAGATGACTATCTGACCAAACCCTTTGGCATTGGCGAACTGCTGGCGCGCGTCCGGGTTGCGCTGCGTCGTCATAGTGGCCAGCAGCCGGATGCCAGAGTGACGTTTGCCGACGTCAGCGTCGATTTCGCCGCACGACGGGTACAGCGCGGCAGCAGCGAGATTCACCTTACCCCGATTGAATTTCGTCTGTTGAGTATTCTGCTGAACAATGCCGGTAAGGTGCTGACGCAGCGGCAGTTGCTGAGCCAGGTCTGGGGACCCAATGCGGTGGAGCACAGCCATTACTTGCGCATCTATATGGGACATCTGCGCCAGAAACTGGAAGCCAATCCGACACAACCGGCTCATCTGCTGACGGAAACCGGGATCGGCTATCGCTTTATGCCATAAAAAAAGGCGCCAGAGGCGCCTTCAGAGTGCTGATAAAGCCAAATCCTGTGAATCTCACCGCAATGAATAAATTCAAAGCGCAGGGAACACGGCCAGAAGAGGAAAGCGTCCCACGGCAGGGACAAAAACGCCGGGAGCGTTTTTGAACAACGCAACGCGTTGGCCCGGCAACGGGCGCACCTCAGGGATGAGGTGCGTAATCGCGTGGGCCGAGCGTGTCATGGATGACGGCTTTTGCGTCTTTCCGATCTGGCCGCGTTTCCTGAGCTAGCTACACGGCCTCACAGCGATGAAGGCCGCGCTTTACCAGCAGTCTGAGGCGCGCGATGCGCCTCTTTATCTGCCCGACTAATCAGGCGTTTTTCAGCACTTCGCTGACAATCTCAACGGCTTCTTTCTCAATCTGCGCGCGGTGTTCAGCGCCCAGGAAGCTTTCACAGTAGATTTTGTAAGCGTCTTCGGTGCCTGAAGGACGGGCAGCAAACCAGCCATTCTCCGTCATCACTTTCAGACCGCCGATAGATGCACCATTACCTGGCGCGGCAGTCAGACGAGCGGTGATAGGATCACCCGCCAGGGTATCAGCGCTGACCATCTCCGGTGACAGCTTCGACAGCGCGGCTTTCTGCGCTGAGGTGGCTGATGCCTGCAGACGGTTGTAGCTTGGTGCGCCAAAGCGCGCTGCCAGTTCGTCATAGTGCTGCTGCGGGTTTTTACCGGTCACGGCAGTAATTTCAGCGGCCAGCAGACACATGATGATGCCATCTTTGTCCGTAGACCACGGCGTACCGTCGAAACGCAGGAAAGAAGCGCCTGCGCTCTCTTCGCCACCAAAACCAAAGCTGCCGTCATACAGACCATCAACAAACCATTTGAAACCCACCGGCACTTCCACCAGCTTGCGACCAATGTCGTTGACCACACGGTCAATCATGGCGCTGGAGACCAGGGTTTTACCCACGGCAACATCCTGACCCCACTGTGGGCGGTGCTGGAACAGATAGTTGATCGCCACCGCCAGATAGTGGTTTGGATTCATCAGACCCGCCGGAGTCACAATGCCGTGACGGTCATAATCGGGATCGTTGCCGAACGCCAGATCGAACTTGTCACGGTAAGCCAGCAGGCCTGCCATTGCGCTTTCAGACGAGCAGTCCATGCGGACCACGCCATCTTTATCCAGATGCATAAAGCGGAAGGTCTGATCGACCGCGTCATTCACCAGCGTCAGATCCAGCTTGTAGTGCTCAGCAATACGCTGCCAGTAAGCAATACCGGAACCACCCAGTGGATCCACACCCAGCTTCAGGCCCGCTTTCTGAATCGCCGGGAAGTCGATAATCTCTGCCAGGCCTTCAACATAAGGCTGGATCAGATCTTTCTCGACCACATGACCGCTGGCCATCGCCTGCTCCAGCGGCAGACGTTTCACCTCTTTCAGGCCATCTTTGATCAGCTGATTGGCACGATCTTCAACCACTTTGGTGACGTTGGTATCAGCAGGTCCGCCGTTAGGTGGGTTGTACTTGATGCCGCCATCTTCTGGTGGATTATGCGACGGCGTAATCACGATGCCGTCAGCCAGCGCGCCACCCGCTTTGTTGTGCTCAAGAATCGCATTCGAGATCGCAGGGGTCGGCGTATAGCCATTATCCTGCTGCACAATCACATCAACGCCGTTCGCCGCCAGCACTTCCAGAACAGACAGGATGGCGGGTTCTGACAGCGCATGGGTGTCTTTACCGACGTAGCAAGGCCCGGTGATACCATTCTTTTTACGCTCTTCGGCAATCGCCTGAGCGATCGCCAGAATGTGCATCTCGTTGAAGCTTTGACGCCCTGCACTGCCGCGATGGCCGGAAGTGCCAAATTTCACCGCATGTTCCGGGTTCGCCACATCGGGCTGCAGGACATAATATTGTGACGTTAATTGTGCAACGTTAATCAAATCGCTCTGCTGGGCGGGTTGCCCGGCACGTGGGTGATTGGCCATTGGCGCTGCTCCCTGACGCTTAAGTTTTAAATGGTGCCGCAAACTTTCTCGGTCAGTTCCGCAGGGAACTGCATCGAGAGCATGATGTGTTCGATCATGCTGCATTTACGACCAGTATTGGTGTTGGTGATCACCCAGTACGGCGTGCCGGGCACATGCTTCGGCTTAGTATGGGTGCCATTCTGCAACAGCGTATGCTCATCACCTGCAAAATAGACGCGGGTGCGGCCCTGCAGAGATGCAGTAGCTTCAGCAAAGGCTGCGGTATCAAGACGATAGAGCGTTGACAAGATAAGCATAAAGCGATTCACCGCCCGCTTCTGCTCCGCATATTCATCGGAAAGCAGCAGCTCGCGCACCGCGCGGACACGATCCTGCGGGCGCGAACCCACAGACGCAGGCTGGGACTCTTTCGCTGCATCTTTTGAGGCTGGCTGTGCAGGCGAAGCGGGTGCAGTCTGACCGGCCGTGAACTTCAGCATACGACGCAGAATGTCGGATGCGCTTTCACCAATGTGTTGCGTGTGGCTGGCAATATAACGGTAGAGCTCTTCGTCAACTTCGATCGTTTTCATCTTATTCCGTACGGTTCTTTCTCATGACAGAACCACCTGTTTCCTGAAAAGCTCTGAGTATAGTCAGGCAATTCAAAGGGTGTGTGGGTTCTAACATCAGGATTATAAAGTTAAAGTCAGGCGGGTTGTTAGCAATCAAACGGTTTACGGGCAAAAGTCAGAATATGTCCTAATGCCGCCGGAACCGGCGCGCCTGAAAAGGTGAAACCATGATAACCTAAGCTCAGGTCTCAAACTTAAGAACTTTGCTATGATTTTGAACGCCCGTCTGCAAACTGAACAATCCCCTGCTGATTCTCTGCCCATCCTGCTTATTCACGGTCTGTTTGGCAGTCTCGATAACCTTGGCGTGCTGGCGCGCGGGCTGAAAGATGCCGGTCCGTTGCTGCAGGTAGATGTCCGCAACCACGGACTTTCACCACGATCTGACGAGATGAACTACGCTGTAATGGCGCAGGATATGGTCGAAACACTGGATGCACATGGCATTGATCGCGTCGCGGTGATCGGACACTCGATGGGCGGTAAAATCGCCATGACCATGAGCGCGCTGGTGCCGGAACGCATTGAGCGCCTGGTGATGATCGATATCGCCCCGGTGGATTACCAGACGCGCCGTCATGACCAGATATTTGCCGGCATTCGTGCCGTCACCGATGCGGGCGTCTCATCCCGCAGCGAGGCGGCGAAGGTCATGCGAACGCTGATAGAGGAAGAAGGGGTGATCCAGTTCCTGCTGAAATCCTTCCAGGAGGGGGAGTGGCGCTTCAACGTTCCGGTGCTGTGGGATAACTACACCACGATATCTGGCTGGCAGCCGGTTCCCGCCTGGAATCACCCGGCGCTGTTTATTCGCGGCGGCGACTCCAGCTACCTGGATAACAGCTATCGCGATGCGTTGCTGCAGCAGTTCCCGGCCGCTCAGGCGCATGTGATCGGTGGCGCAGGACACTGGGTTCATGCAGAGAAACCTGATGCCGTTTTGCGCAGTGTCCGTCGCTTTTTTGCGCTTTAAAAGCAAATAGATGGCGGCAAAGGTTTAGGATTGGCGTCCGGCGTAAGCGTGAAGTATGATGGCGCGCTAAAATTTTGCCGCGGGTCAGTTTTGCTGCGGCAATGGCCAATAATTTATAATCTGCGCGGTGAGTGTCTGGCGCCCGCCCCCATTCAGTTTTACTAAGCCATGGCAAAAGAACAGACTGACCGCACGACGCTCGATCTCTTTGCTGATGAGCGCCGCCCTGGTCGACCCAAAACCAGTCCGCTTTCGCGTGATGAACAGCTGCGCATTAACAAGCGCAATCAACTGAAACGTGACAAAGGACGCGGACTTCGTCGTGTCGAACTGAAAATGAACAGTGACGCCGTCGATGCACTCAATACGCTGGCAGAACAGCGCAATCTCAGCCGTAGCGAACTGATTGAACAGATGCTACTGGCACAGCTCAAACTGGATTAATGCGGGCAAATCGCACGCAGAGGCAAATGTCGGGGCTTTAACCGTTCACCGGTTTTCTCTCGTCTGCTATTATTCGCTGAAATGTGCTGCGGCACACATCTCATCATCAGGATTTAAGAGGTTATTTTACTCATGGCACTCGTAGGCATCTTCTTCGGCAGCGATACCGGCAATACCGAAAACATTGCAAAAATGATCCAGAAACAGCTGGGTACAGATGTTGCAGAAGTCCATGACATCGCAAAAAGCACAAAAGAAGATCTGGAAGCGTTCGATATCCTGCTGCTGGGTATTCCGACCTGGTACTACGGCGAAGCACAGTGCGACTGGGATGACTTTTTCCCGACGCTGGAAGAGATCGATTTTAACGGCAAGCTGGTTGCGCTGTTTGGCTGTGGCGACCAGGAAGATTACGCAGAGTATTTCTGTGATGCCATGGGCACGATTCGCGACATTATCGAACCGCACGGTGCCGTGATTGTCGGACACTGGCCAACTGAAGGCTACCACTTCGAAGCCTCGAAAGGCCTGGCCGATGACACCCACTTCCTGGGCCTGGCCATTGACGAAGATCGCCAGCCTGAGCTGACCAGCCAGCGTGTTGACCAATGGGTTAAGCAGATTTTTGATGAACTGCAGCTGAAAGAGATCATCGAAGCCTGATCCTGCCCGACTCAATGTGAGCGCCAGCTCACATTGAGGCAATGAAAATGCCTATAGAAATAATAGCCACATTTTTTTAACTTTCTCCGTTTAATCTGTAGAATACCCGCATCGATCTTCCGCTTATTTTCTCAGGCGGCAAGACTAAGTGATGTGCTAACAGACCTCTGTCAGAATCTTCCCCGGCCCGGTGACGAATCCCCAATAGCCCATGATGATTCAGACACGCCCTCTGGTTTTCATTTCATCGCTTCAGTTCTATAATGAGACGCAAATGAGAATGAGCACAGATCGACATTCAAGGCGATAAGCCACAAAAGTGAATATTAGTAACAGGACAAAATCCGCATGACTGACAACAACACCGCATTAAAGAAGGCTGGCCTGAAAGTAACGCTGCCCAGACTGAAAATTCTGGAAGTGCTTCAGGAACCTGAGTGCCATCACGTCAGTGCGGAAGATTTGTATAAACGCCTGATCGACATTGGCGAAGAGATTGGCCTGGCGACCGTTTACCGTGTTCTGAACCAGTTTGATGATGCCGGTATTGTGACTCGTCACAACTTTGAAGGCGGCAAGTCTGTCTTCGAACTGACGCAGCAGCATCACCACGATCACCTGATCTGCCTGGATTGCGGCAAGGTTATCGAGTTCAGCGACGAATCGATTGAAACGCGTCAGCGTGAAATCGCGACCCGCCATGGCATCAAGCTGACCAACCACAGCCTCTATCTCTATGGACACTGTACGCTGGGCGATTGCCGTGAAGACGAAACGCTGCACGACCAGTAACGCTGGCGCGGCCTGAAATAAAAAAACCGGTGAATTCACCGGTTTTTTTTCGTCTGTTTTCTGCCCTCACCTCAGGCGACCAGCGTCTCCTGCAGATAGCGCCAGCGTGGAATGGAGCTGCTGCAATCCAGAATGGCCAGCGAAATGCGGCTCTGGTTATTGCCGTTCATCATCTGCATTTCGCGATACTGTACGACGATCTCTTTTTCATGATGAGAGAGAATGACATGTTCACAGGTGGCAATGCGCATCCCTTCCCGCTGCCCTTGTAACTGCTGGAAAAGATCCTCGACCTCGTTCAGATTGTACTCTTTGCCCTTTGGGGTCACCATGCGAAATTCAGGATGAAAATAGGACATCAGCAGCTGGAAACTGTCGTCAGATCCGGCTGGCTGATTAAAAATACGTTCAATGAGCTGATGTAAAACGACGACACTGTGTTTGGCTTCCTGGGCGAGAACTGTCATTTTTTTTCCTTCTGTAACCCGCTTTGCAACCTCTGAGAGCGGATAGCCTACCTGAAAGCTGACAATTCACATCCTGAAATTGATTAATTTTTTTAAACTCAGATTACTCCCACAAGGCGGTATTGAACCGGTTGTGGTTAGTGCAGAATAAACGTCGGCGATGGTAAAAATCGGGGCAATAAAAAAGGGCGATAAATCGCCCTTTTGTCATTTTATGAGGTCAGCCCCAAAAAATTTATTCGCCCGTTTTGGTCCAGGTATCACGAAGACCGACGGTGCGGTTAAACACCAGTTGCGTCGGTTTCGAGTAAACGCTGTCGGCGCAGAAATAACCTTCACGTTCAAACTGAAACGGTGTTGTCGGTTCCACATCGCGCAGGCTGGGTTCAACAAAGCCGTTTTTGATCGTCAGTGATTCAGGATTAATGACCGCCAGGAAGTCCTCTGCAGCAGCCGGGTTTGGCACACTGAACAGACGGTCATACAGGCGGAACTCAGCTGGCTGCGCGTGATCCGCAGAAACCCAGTGAATCACGCCTTTGACTTTGCGGCCATCGGCTGGATCTTTGCTCAGCGTATCAACATCGCTGGTGCAGTAGATGCAGGTAATGTTGCCCGCTTCATCTTTGGCGACCCGCTCAGCACGAATCACATAGGCGTTACGCAGGCGGACTTCTTTGCCCAGCACCAGACGCTTATATTGTTTGTTCGCCTCTTCACGGAAATCCGCGCGATCGATCCAGATCTCGCGGCTGAACGGCACTTCACGCGTGCCCATCTCCGGTTTACCCGGATGATTTGGCATGGTGACGATTTCGCTATGGCCTGCTGGCAGGTTTTCGATCACCACTTTAAGCGGATCTAAAACCGCCATGGCGCGGGGCGCATTCTCGTTAAGATCATCACGGATACAGGACTCCAGCGAGGCCATCTCCACGATGTTATCCTGCTTGGTCACGCCAATACGACGACAGAACTCACGGATAGACGCGGCGGTGTAACCACGGCGACGCAGACCTGAAACAGTCAGCATGCGCGGATCGTCCCACCCTTCTACGTGCTTCTCGGTCACCAGCTGAGTGAGTTTACGTTTCGACATCACCGCATACTCCAGATTCAGGCGCGAGAATTCATACTGACGCGGATGAACCGGAATAGTGATGTTGTCCAGCACCCAGTCATAGAGACGGCGGTTGTCCTGAAACTCCAGCGTACAGAGCGAGTGCGTAATGCCTTCCAGCGCATCGGAGATGCAGTGGGTAAAGTCATACATCGGGTAGATGCACCACTTATTGCCGGTCTGGTGGTGTTCCGCAAACTTGATGCGGTAAAGCACCGGATCGCGCATCACGATGAAATTAGAGGCCATGTCGATTTTGGCGCGCAGACAGGCGGTGCCTTCGGCAAACTCACCGTTTCGCATCTTCTCAAACAGCGCCAGATTCTCTTCCACGCTGCGATCGCGATAAGGGCTGTTTTTACCCGGCTCTTTCAGGGTGCCGCGATATTCACGAATCTCATCCGGACTCAGTTCATCAACGTAGGCCAGTCCTTTGGAAATCAGCTCGATGGCATAGTTGTAGAGCTGATCGAAATAGTTTGATGAGTAACAGACCTCACCGCTCCACTCAAAACCCAGCCACTGAACGTCACGCTTGATGGATTCAACGAATTCCATATCCTCTTTAACCGGATTGGTATCGTCGAAACGCAGGTTGCATTGCCCCTGGTAATCCTGGGCGATGCCAAAATTCAGACAGATCGATTTCGCATGACCAATATGCAGATAGCCATTGGGCTCCGGCGGAAAACGGGTATGCACGCTGCTGTGCTTACCGCTCGCCAAATCTTCGTCAATGATCTGACGAATAAAGTTAGTTGGGCGGGCTTCAGCCTCACTCATCTCAAAAATCCTCAATACGAATAACGGGTGATTTGTACCACGAAGTAACGGAGTATGATCCACAAAGCGTCTGAGGGAAACAACCGTTTGTTAAGCCTTTAAAACAAAAAAGGCAGGAATCGCTTCCTGCCTGTGGGGTTCTGTTGCGGGGATTAGCCTTTCACTTCATACAGCGGGGTTTCCCCTGCTATTACCTGACCCTGTGCCAGTAAAGTCAGACCGGCGAAATCGTCGCTGTTGCTGACCACGACCGGACTCACCATTGAGCGGGCATTGGCGTTAAGGAATTCAAGGTCCATCTCCAGTACTCGCTGACCGGCGACCACGCTGGCCCCCTCTTCAACCAGACGGGTGAAGCCTTTACCTTCCAGCGCCACGGTATCCAGCCCCATGTGCACCACAATCTCCACGCCATTGTCGGTTTCCAGACAGAAGGCATGATTGGTGTTAAAGATTTTCACCAGCGTACCGGCAATCGGTGCCACTACCCATTTGTCGCTGGGCTTGATCGCCAGACCGTCACCCACCGCTTTGCTCGCAAAGGCTTCATCCGGCACATCATCCAGCGCCACGACTTCACCGCTGACCGGCGCCAGCAGCGTGGCGATGACCTGCTTCTCACTGTTCAGCACCGCCTGCGGTTTAACGTCCGGCTCGGCCGGCGCACTGCTGGTAGCCGCTGCAGCGACCGGACCTTTGGTCAGCACTTTTTTCATGGCCGAGGCGATGCTTTCTGCCTGGGTACCCACGATGATCTGCACGCTCTGTTTGTTAAGACGGATTACGCCGGACGCGCCAAGACGCTTAGCAACCGCCTCATTCACCTGCGCCGAGTCATTCACGTTAAGACGCAAACGGGTGATACAGGCATCGATGCTGGTTAAGTTAGCTGAACCACCAATCGCCCCAATGTAGCGGCGCGCCAGTGACTCTGTGGCACTTTCACCGCTATCCGTTTTATCAACGTTAACGTCATAACCATCAGTTTCATCACCATCAACCGCCAGCTCGCGGCCCGGCGTCATCAGGTTGAATTTTTTGATGGTAAAGCGGAACACCACATAATAGATAACGAAGAAGACCAGACCCTGCGGGATCAGCATGTACCAGTGTGTCGCCAGCGGATTACGGGTCGACAGCACCATATCCACCAGCCCGGCGCTGAAACCAAATCCGGCAATCCAGTGCATGCTGGCAGCGATGAAGACAGAAATACCGGTCAGGACGGCGTGGATCAGATAAAGCACGGGTGCCACGAACATGAAGGAGAACTCCAGCGGTTCGGTAATACCCGTAAAGAAGGCAGCAAACGCCGCGGCCAGCATGATACTACCCACTTTGACGCGGTTCTCAGGACGCGCACAGTGGTAGATAGCCAGCGCAGCACCCGGCAGACCAAACATCATGATCGGGAAGAAGCCCGCCTGATAACGACCGGTGATGCCGACAGTTGCCGAGCCGTCAGCCAGTGACTGTGCACCGCCAAGGAATTTAGGAATGTCATTAATGCCCGCAACATCGAACCAGAACACCGAGTTCAGGGCGTGATGCAGACCGACCGGAATCAGCAGGCGGTTAAAGAAGGCGTAGATACCGGCACCGGCAGAGCCGAGCTTCTGGATATGTTCACCAAAGTTAACCAGACCATTAAACACCACGGGCCAGATATACATCAGGATAAAAGCGACAAAGATCATCAGGAACGAAACGAGAATCGGCACCAGCCGGCGTCCGCTGAAGAAAGAGAGTGCCTTAGGCAGTTCAACGTGGCTGAAGCGGTTATAGACCTCTGCCGACAGAATACCGACAAGGATGCCGACAAACTGGTTTTCAATTTTGCCAAAGGCTGCTGGCACCTGATCCAAAGGAATTTTCTGAATCATCGACACTGCAGCTGGTGAGCAGAGCGTGGTGACCACCAGAAAGCCGACATAGCCAGTCAGGGCAGCGGCACCATCTTTATCTTTTGACATGCCGTAGGCTATACCGATCGCAAACAGCACCGACATGTGCTCAATGATTGCCGCACCCGACTTGATCAGCAATGCCGCCAGCGCATTACCTGCGCCCCAGCTGTCTGGATCGATCCAGTAGCCCACGCCCATTAATATCGCTGCTGCTGGCAGGGTTGCTACCGGCACCATCAGTGCGCGCCCCACCTTTTGTAAGTAACCTAACATATCCCCTTCCCCCTATGAGCCTGACTTGTCGCTTTGCGCTGCTTAATGTTGTTATGTCAGCTGCAAAGATCGTTAATACACTTCATATCACGCAGCGAAGTGTAATGATAAATTAATTCGCCTCGCAAATTAAAAGCCTGGTAAATGTGATTTTTATCACTAAAAAACATCGTTTCATACGGCAACATCTGGCTATGACCGTAAACTTATTTTATGATCCGAAATATTGAATTATGCGCTGGCCATGGCGACAATGAATCATCTGTTCAGATTGGTGACTCACGCAACGGCTTAGCCATCCCCTTTCTATTTTCAATTGAGGTGAAACATGAGACTGATTCCTTTAGCGACACCAACCCAGGTGGGAAAATGGGCCGCCCGACATATTGTTAATCGTATCAATGCGTTTAACCCGACGGCGGATAAACCTTTTGTCCTGGGTCTGCCAACCGGCGGTACGCCACTGGAAGCGTACAAACACCTGATTGATATGCACAAAGCGGGCCAGGTCAGTTTTAAAAACGTCGTGACATTCAATATGGATGAATATGTTGGCCTGCCAAAAGAGCATCCTGAGAGCTATCACAGCTTCATGTATCGAAATTTCTTCGATCACGTTGATATTCAACCGGAAAATATCAACCTGCTGAATGGTAATGCCCCCGATATTGACGCAGAATGTCGTCAGTACGAAGAGAAAATTCGCGCGCTGGGTAAAATTCACCTGTTCATGGGCGGCGTTGGCAACGACGGTCATATCGCCTTTAACGAACCGGCTTCCTCTCTCGCTTCCCGTACCCGCATTAAAACCCTGACCCATGACACCCGCGTGGCGAACTCCCGCTTCTTTAACGGTGACGTTGATCAGGTGCCTAAATATGCGCTGACGGTCGGCGTCGGTACGCTGCTGGATGCAGAGGAAGTGATGATTCTGGTTACCGGCCATGTTAAAGCGCAGGCATTACAGGCGGCGGTTGAAGGCAACGTTAATCATATGTGGACCATCAGCTGCCTGCAGCTGCACGCGAAATCGGTGGTAGTGTGCGATGAGCCGGCCACCATGGAACTGAAAGTGAAAACCGTGAAATATTTCCGCGAAATGGAAGCGGAAAATATGAAAGGCGTGTAACAGAACATTGTCATGCCCTGCTGTTACGCTGAGTGACAGCAGGCCAGGACGGGAGAAGAGAGATGTACGCATTAGTTAACGGTCGAATCTACAGTGGCCATGAGGTTCTGGATAATCACGCGGTGGTGGTTGCCGATGGGCGTATTGCGCGCGTCTGTCCGCGTGAAGCGCTCCCGGCGGATATTGAGCAGCGGGATATGGCGGGGGCGAATATTGCGCCAGGCTTTATCGATCTCCAGCTCAATGGCTGCGGTGGCGTGCAGTTCAATGACAGCCTTGAGGCGCTCAGCATTGAAACGCTGGAAACGATGCAGCGCGCCAATGAAAAGTCTGGCTGCACCAGCTTTTTACCAACGCTGATAACCAGCAGCGACGCCCTGATGAAGCGGGCGATTGAAACCATGCGCGCCTACCTGCAGAAACATCAGAATCAGGCGCTGGGTCTGCATCTGGAAGGGCCCTGGCTGAGCAAAGCGAAAAAAGGCACCCACGATCCGGCGCTGATCCGCCTGCCGGATGCGGCGATGGTGCAGTACCTGTGCAACAACGCGGACGTCATCACCAAAGTCACGCTTGCCCCTGAAAATGCGGGTAGCGATGTGATTCGTCAATTGACTGATGCCGGGATTATTGTCTCAGCCGGTCACTCGAATGCGACCTATGAAGAGGCTAAAGCGGGCTTTTCTGCTGGTGTGAGTTTCGCGACGCACCTCTACAACGCCATGCCCACCTTTGCCGGACGTGAACCCGGGCTTATCGGTGCGCTGTTTGATTCGCCTGATGTATACTGCGGCATTATTGCGGACGGTTTACATGTACATTACGCTAACGTGCGCAATGCAAAACGCATCAAAGGCGACAAACTGGTGCTGGTCACGGATGCCACTGCACCGGCTGGCGCGGACATAAGCGAATTTATTTTTGCAGGCAAAACAATCTATTATCGCGATGGGCTCTGTGTCGACGAAAACGGCACATTAAGTGGTTCTGCCCTGACGATGATTGAAGCGGTACAAAACAGCGTTGAGCATGCAGGGATCGCACTGGACGAAGCGTTGCGCATGGCAACACTCTACCCGGCACGGGCGATGGGCGTGGAAAGGCAGTCAGGCTCGATCGAAGCAGGAAAAATCGCGAACCTGACTGTGTTTACGCGCGACTTTAAAATCATAAAGACGTTTGTCAACGGAGACGACGTCCTGAGCGAGTAAGCACTGAATGACCACTGGCGGCCAGTCACAAATAGGAAATGTCGATCTTGTTAAGCAACTCAATAGCGCAGCGGTTTACCGGCTGATTGATCAACAGGGGCCGATATCGCGCATTCAGATTGCCGAACTTAGCCAGCTCGCGCCCGCCAGCGTCACCAAAATTACCCGTCAGTTGATTGAGCGCGGCCTGATCAAAGAGGTAGACCAGCAGGCGTCTACCGGTGGTCGCCGCGCCATCTCCATTATCACTGAAACCCGCCATTTCCATACCATCGGCGTCCGCCTCGGACGCAACGACGCCACCCTGACTCTGTTTGACCTCAGCGGTAAATCGCTGGCGCAGGAAGATTATGCGCTGCCGGAACGCACCCAGGAGACGCTGGAACATGCGCTGTTTAACGCCATCAGCAGCTTCATTGAGCAGCACCAGCGTAAAATTCGCGAGCTGATCGCGATTTCAGTGATCCTGCCAGGGCTGGTCGATCCGATTAACGGCGTGATCCGCTATATGCCACACATCTCTGTCAGCCGCTGGCCGCTGGTCGCCAGTCTGAAAAAACGTTTTAACGTTACCAGTTTTGTGGGTCATGATATTCGCAGCCTGGCGTTGGCTGAGCACTATTTCGGTGCAAGCCGCGACTGTGCTGACTCAATTCTGGTGCGTTTACACCGTGGCACGGGCGCCGGCATTATTGCCAACGGCCATATTTTTCTCGGCAGCAACGGCAACGTTGGCGAGATCGGCCATATTCAGGTCGATCCGCTTGGCGAGCGCTGTCACTGCGGCAACTTTGGCTGCCTTGAAACCATTGCCGCCAACGGCGCCATTGAAAATCGGGTACGCCATCTGCTGAATCAGGGCTATCCCAGCGTACTGACGCTGGAGGCGTGCCAGATATCCCACATCTGCAAAGCGGCCAATCAGGGTGATGCACTGGCCTGCGAAGTGGTTGAGCACGTTGGCCGTTATCTTGGCAAAGCTATTGCGATTGCGATCAACCTGTTTAATCCGCAAAAAGTGGTGCTGGCGGGTGAGATCACTGAAGCAGAAAAAGTGCTGCTGCCCGCGATTGAGGGCTGCATTAATACTCAGGCATTAGAGGCCTTCCGTAAAAATCTGCCGGTCGTGCGTTCCACCCTGGATCATCGTTCCGCTATTGGCGCCTTTGCGCTCGCTAAACGTGCCATGCTTAACGGCATTCTGCTGCAACATCTTCTGGAAGACTAAGCTAACCCGCTGCTGTGGCGGGCCATATCGGATCTGACTATGACCATTAAAAGCGTAATTTGTGATATCGATGGCGTGCTGATGCACGACAACACGGCCGTTCCCGGCGCACAGGAGTTTTTACAGCGCATTCTGGCCAAAGAGATGCCGCTGGTGGTGCTGACGAACTATCCCTCGCAAACCGAGCAGGATCTGGCTAACCGCTTTGCCTCGGCCGGTGTCGAGGTGCCCGACTCCGTTTTCTATACCTCCGCAATGGCAACCGCCGACTTCCTGCGCCGTCAGGAGGGCAAAAAGGCGTATGTGATTGGTGAGGGCGCACTGATTCATGAACTCTACAAAGCGGGCTTTACCATTACCGATGTGAATCCCGATTTTGTCATTGTCGGAGAGACGCGCTCGTTTAACTGGGACATGATGCATAAAGCGGCTTTCTTCGTGGCTAATGGCGCCCGCTTTATTGCCACCAACCCGGATACTCATGCGCGCGGTTTTATTCCTGCCTGTGGCGCACTCTGTGCGGGTATTGAGAAGATATCAGGCCGTCGCCCGTTTGTTGTCGGCAAGCCCAGCCCCTACATTATGCGCGCCGCGCTGAACAAAATGCAGGCCCACTCGGAAGAGACCGTGATTGTCGGTGACAATCTGCGAACCGATATTCTGGCCGGTTTTCAGGCGGGTCTGGAGACGGTGCTGGTGCTCTCCGGCGTCTCGACGCTGAGTGATATCGATGCCATGCCGTTCCGTCCGGACTGGATCTACCCTTCTGTGGCCGATATCGACCTGTTCTGATTCATTTCTCTTATGACGCATCCGGCTAATCTGTGATGCGTCCCCCCTTTTTGCGCTATATCTCCCACTTTTACTGTCTGATTTCTGCTCGAAAAAGCCATTTTATTGCTGATCCATCAACGAACCGGCTTTAAAATTATCGTTTATTCAATTTTATTGCCATGCAAGCAATCTTTTTATCAGTAAATCACGATTCCTCTTGCATTGAATGCACCAAATAGCGCATTTTCTTATGTATCACGCAGCATCAGGCTGCCGGACAAACGCAAAAGAAAACATCGCCGTAAGGTGAGCTCAGGAGTCAGTTATGTGTTCAATTTTTGGTGTGCTGGATCTGAAAACCGATCCTGTTGAGCTGCGCAAAAAAGCGCTGGAATGTTCACGCTTAATGCGTCATCGCGGCCCGGACTGGTCAGGCGTCTACGCCGATGACCATGCTATTCTGGCGCATGAACGTCTCTCAATTGTTGACGTTAACAATGGCGCACAGCCGCTGTACAACGCCGATCACACCCACGTACTGGCAGTTAACGGCGAAATTTATAACCATCAGGCACTGCGCGCTGAACTCAGCGATCGCTACGCGTTTCAGACCGGTTCTGACTGTGAAGTGATTCTGGCGCTCTATCAGGAGAAAGGTGTCGATTTCCTTGATGAGCTGGAAGGCATGTTCGCCTTTATCCTCTATGACACCGTTAAAAAAACGTACCTGATTGGTCGCGACCACATCGGCATCATCCCGCTCTATATGGGTAACGATGAGCATGGCAACCTGTTTGTTGCTTCAGAAATGAAAGCGCTGGTGCCTGCCTGCCGTTCAATCAAAGAGTTCCCGCCGGGAAGCTACCTCTCCAGCACCGATGGCGAGATCCGCCGTTACTGGCAGCGCGACTGGATGGAATATAAAAACGTTGAGCACAACACCACCGACGCCGCTGGCCTGAAACATGCGCTGGAAGAGTCCGTGAAAAGCCACCTGATGTCAGATGTGCCTTACGGCGTGCTGCTGTCAGGCGGTCTGGACTCTTCCATCATTTCAGCCGTGACCAAGCGTTACGCGGCGAAGCGGGTTGAAGATCAGGATAAAAGTGATGCGTGGTGGCCACAGCTGCACTCCTTCGCGGTAGGACTGGAAGGTTCACCCGACTTAAAAGCGGCGAAATCGGTGGCGGAGCATCTGGGCACCGTACACCATGAAATTCATTTCACCGTGCAGGAAGGTCTGGATGCCATTCGCGATGTGATTTATCACATTGAAACCTATGACGTCACCACCATTCGTGCCTCTACGCCAATGTACTTAATGTCACGTAAAATTAAAGCGATGGGCATTAAGATGGTGCTGTCGGGCGAAGGCGCAGATGAAGTCTTCGGCGGCTATCTCTATTTCCATAAAGCGCCAAACGCCAAAGAGTTCCACGAAGAAAACGTTCGTAAACTGCAGGCGCTGCATATGTTCGACTGCGCCCGTGCCAACAAAGCGATGTCCGCCTGGGGCGTTGAAGCCCGCGTACCGTTCCTGGATAAAAAATTCCTGGATGTGGCGATGCGTATTAACCCGGCCGATAAAATGTGTGGCAGCAACGGTAAAATGGAGAAGCACATTCTGCGTGAATGTTTCTCCTCTTACCTGCCGGAGAGCGTGGCGTGGCGTCAGAAAGAGCAGTTCTCGGATGGCGTGGGTTACAGCTGGATCGACTCACTGAAAGAAGTGGCTGCGAAGCAAATCAGCGATCAGCAGCTGGCTACCGCTCACTTCCGCTTCCCGTTCAACACGCCGGGTTCGAAAGAA
Source organism: Pantoea sp. EKM20T (assembly GCF_011800485.1). Classification (NCBI taxonomy): domain Bacteria; kingdom Pseudomonadati; phylum Pseudomonadota; class Gammaproteobacteria; order Enterobacterales; family Erwiniaceae; genus Pantoea; species Pantoea sp. EKM20T. The sequence goes on from NZ_JAALFW010000001.1 coordinate 361,998, forward strand.
GCCTATCTCTATCGTGAGATCTTTGAAGAGCTGTTCCCGCTGGCGAGCGCGGCAGAGTGTGTGCCCGGCGGTCCATCGGTCGCCTGTTCTTCAGCTAAAGCGATTGAATGGGATGAAGCGTTTAAAAACATGGACGATCCCTCTGGTCGTGCCGTGGGTGTGCATCAGTCAGCCTATAAATAAGCCGGCTGAAAGCAACCAGGATGGGCCCGCTGCGGCCCATTTTTTTTACGATTAGCGTTGTATTCACTGAAAAATTGCCGAATAAACACCCAGGCTGGTTATAAGCCAGTCAAACAGCGATTATCTGGCAAAAAACGGTAAAAAAATTGTTGACGCTGTCTGGTCAACTCCGCATAATGCGCCCCGCAACGCCGATGAAGGTAACGCGAAAAAAAGATGGCTACGTAGCTCAGCTGGTTAGAGCACAGCACTCATAATGCTGGGGTCACAGGTTCGATTCCCGTCGTAGCCACCATCTTTTTTTGCGGGAGTGGCGAAATTGGTAGACGCACCAGATTTAGGTTCTGGCGCCGCAAGGTGTGCGAGTTCAAGTCTCGCCTCCCGCACCATTTCATTATTCGGCAGCGTGGATGGGATATCGCCAAGCGGTAAGGCACCGGTTTTTGATACCGGCATTCCCTGGTTCGAATCCAGGTATCCCAGCCAATTTCGATGATTCTCGAGGCTGAGAACGGACGAATGGGATATCGCCAAGCGGTAAGGCACCGGTTTTTGATACCGGCATTCCCTGGTTCGAATCCAGGTATCCCAGCCATCATTGAAATGCAGTACAATTTGGCTACGTAGCTCAGCTGGTTAGAGCACAGCACTCATAATGCTGGGGTCACAGGTTCGATTCCCGTCGTAGCCACCATATAATTGGGGTGTCGCCAAGCGGTAAGGCACTGGTTTCTGATACCAGCATTCCGGGGTTCGAATCCCTGCACCCCAGCCATACAAAAGACAATTTGAAAAACACCATTATTGGGGTGTCGCCAAGCGGTAAGGCACTGGTTTCTGATACCAGCATTCCGGGGTTCGAATCCCTGCACCCCAGCCA
>NZ_JAALFW010000001.1:363160-645353 GCF_011800485.1 Pantoea sp. EKM20T
ATTGGGGTGTCGCCAAGCGGTAAGGCACTGGTTTCTGATACCAGCATTCCGGGGTTCGAATCCCTGCACCCCAGCCAAATTGCACAACCTGGCCCGCTTTTGCGGGCTTTGTTGTTTTTGTCGTTCCCCTTCCTGATTGCAGGCCCGCCGTGCGGCGAGCCAACATGCGCAATCTGCTATAACCCCAGCGCGTAGCGCAATACCTGCCGCTTCAGTACCCCGGAATGTTCGGCGGCAATCAATCCGAGATTACGTGCAAACCGCAGCGGTGCCAGCTGATTGCTGAAGGCAAAATAGAACAGATCCATACCGCCCTGCATCAGCATATTGTCTTTACGACGTTGCCGGTGATAGCGCTGCAATACGCGCTCGGATGCCCAATCCTCCGCCGCACCGCGTGCGCTGACCAGCACATTAATCAACGCATCAATATCGCGATAGCCCAGATTCACGCCCTGCCCGGCCAGCGGATTAATGGTATGCGCGGCATCACCGACCAGCGCCAGTCCTGGCAGGACATACCGTGAAGCGTGACGCCGCACCAGCGGGAAGCCGCCCGCCGCATGGGCTTTAAAACGTCCCAGCCGCGCCGGGAAGTGGCTGGCTATCTCTTTTTCCAGCAGGGCCATCGGCATCGCCTGTAGCTGACGGACTCTTGCAGGCGCGTCATACCAGACCAGCGAGGCCCGGTTGCCATACAGCGGTAAAAATGCGCGCGGTCCCTGAGGCGTAAAGTGCTGCCAGGTCGCATCGCCAGCCGGATGTTCGCAGGTCACGCTGATCAGTAAACAGGATTGCGCATAGCTCCAGCCATGAATACCGATCCCGGCCATCTGTCGCACCTGAGAGTTCGCGCCATCAGCCCCAACCACCAGGCGTGTATGCAGGGCAACGCCGTCGTTGAGGTCGATGCGCCAGCCGCCATTTTCTGGCTGCAGGTTCTCCAGTGTGGCCGGGCAATAGCAGGTCACGCCCAGCGACTGCATCTCCTCCCATAGCGCCCGCTGAAGCACGCTGTTCTCGACCATAAAGCCCAACTCGGGCAGCCCCAGCGAGGCCGCATCAAAACTCACCTGCGCCGTCTGCCACTCCCAGGTTTCCAGCCTGCGATATGGGGCGCTGCGCATCGCCTCTACCCGTGGCCAGACGTTGAGTTGCTTCAGCAACCCCACCGAGGATGACCCAATCGCCGAAATTCGCAGATCGGGATCGCTGTCGGCATCAAAAGGCGCGGGTTCGGCACGCTCAATCACCGCAACGCGAAAATGTTGCTGCGTCAGTCCACAGGCCAGCGCCGCACCGACCATGCCACCGCCAACAATCACTACATCAAACTGATTATCCTGCATTGCTTATGTCCCTCTCTTATTCCCGCCAGCCTGCGCAACACGGGTCTGAATAAAGCAAAGTGTACCGGAAAACCGGATTGCTGGCAGAAAAGCCCTGAGGCTGGTCACAACAGCATCAAAGCATTACAATACGCGCCCCGCACTTCACTGCACTGAATCAATGGTTAGCGCGATGACAAAAAAACTGCATATCAAAACCTGGGGATGTCAGATGAATGAGTATGATTCATCCAAGATGTCTGATCTGCTGAACAGTACGCACGGCTATACGCTGACCGAGGTTCCTGAAGAGGCGGATATTCTGCTGCTTAACACCTGTTCTATTCGCGAGAAAGCGCAGGAGAAAGTATTCCACCTGCTGGGACGCTGGAGAAAACTCAAAGAGCGCAACCCGGATGTGATTATCGGCGTGGGCGGCTGCGTGGCGTCGCAGGAAGGGGATCATATCCGCCAGCGTGCGCCCTGCGTGGATATCGTTTTTGGTCCGCAGACACTGCACCGCCTGCCAGAGATGATCAACACCGTGCGCGGCACCAAAAGCCCGGTGGTCGACATCAGCTTCCCGGAAATCGAGAAATTTGATCGCCTGCCGGAACCGCGCGCAGACGGCCCGACTGCCTTTGTCTCCATCATGGAAGGCTGCAACAAATATTGTACTTTCTGTGTGGTGCCTTACACCCGTGGCGAGGAAGTGAGCCGTCCCAGCGATGACATTCTGCTGGAGATCGCTCAGCTGGCGGCGCAGGGCGTGCGTGAAGTTAACCTGCTTGGCCAGAACGTTAACGCCTATCGTGGTGCCACCTTTGATGGTGAAATCTGTACCTTCGCTGAGCTGCTGCGCCTGGTCGCCGCCATCGACGGTATCGACCGCATTCGCTTCACCACCAGCCACCCGATTGAGTTCACCGATGACATCATCGAGGTCTACCGCGATACGCCGGAACTGGTGAGCTTCCTGCACCTGCCGGTTCAGAGTGGATCAGACCGTATTCTGACGCTGATGAAGCGTGCTCATACCGCGCTGGAGTATAAGGCGATTATCCGCAAGCTGCGCGCGGCGCGCCCGGATATTGAGATCAGCTCTGACTTCATCATTGGTTTCCCCGGTGAAACTCAGCAGGATTTCGAGCAGACCATGAAGCTTATCGCCGAGATCAATTTCGACGTCAGCTTCAGCTTTATCTACTCTGCCCGTCCCGGCACGCCCGCCGCTGACCTGCCGGATGATGTCAGCGAAGAGGAGAAAAAGCAGCGTCTGTGGATCCTGCAGGACCGCATTAACCAGCAGGCGCAGGCGATCAGTCGCCGCATGGTGGGCACAGTGCAGCGTATTCTGGTGGAAGGCATCTCCCGCAAGAACGTGATGGAAGTCGCTGGCCGCACCGAAAATAACCGCGTGGTGAATTTCGAAGGCTCGCCTGAAATGATCGGCCGCTTTGTGGATGTTGAGATTGTCGATGTCTACACCAACTCGCTGCGCGGCAAACTGGTGCGTACTGAAGACGAGATGGGGCTGCGCATGGCGGAAAGCCCGGCGTCCGTGATCGCCCGTACCCGTAAAGAAAATGAAATCGGCGTGAGTCTGTTCCAGCCGTGATGCCCGCTTTACTGTGCGGCAGCGCGCATCGCGTTGCCGCCAATTTCACTTTGCACCACTTGCTTTCTGAAAGTGTCGCCCAAATATCTCTCCATAAGCTTGCGCCCAGGCGTTACGGCATAAATAATTTCGTTATGGTGCATCCGGTTAAGCTTAACGGTGCGTCAGACACATCCCATAACTGGCCCTGAGTGACCCAAAGGATTCGTTTGAATATCGAAACTCGTGAAATCGCCCTTGAACCGGCTGATAACCGTCGTCTGATGAGCCTGTGTGGGCCTTTCGACGATAATGTAAAACAGCTTGAGCGTCGTCTGGGCATTGAGATCAATCGTCGCGACAACGTTTTTAAGCTGTCAGGACGTCCACTTTGCGTCAATGCCGCAGCAGATATTCTGAAAACTCTGTATGTCGATACTGCGCCTGTGCGTGGCGACATCCCGGATATCGAGCCTGATCAGATTCACCTGGCGATCAAAGAGAGCCGGGTACTGGAGCAAACCGCTGAGAGCGTGCCGGAGTACGGTAAAGCGGTCAATATCAAGACCAAACGCGGTGTGATCAAGCCGCGCACCCCAAACCAGGCCCAGTACATCGCTAATGTGCTCGACCACGATATCACCTTTGGTGTCGGTCCGGCTGGTACCGGTAAAACCTATCTGGCGGTAGCCGCGGCAGTGGATGCGCTGGAGCGTCAGGAGATTCGCCGCATCATGCTGACCCGCCCTGCCGTCGAAGCGGGTGAAAAGCTGGGCTTTCTGCCAGGCGATCTGAGCCAGAAAGTCGACCCTTATCTGCGTCCGCTCTACGATGCGCTGTTCGAAATGCTCGGCTTCGAGCGGGTGGAAAAGCTGATGGAGCGCAACGTCATTGAAGTCGCCCCGCTGGCCTACATGCGTGGTCGTACCCTGAACGATGCGTTTATCATTCTTGATGAGAGCCAGAACACCACCATCGAGCAGATGAAAATGTTCCTGACGCGTATCGGCTTTAACTCTAAAGCGGTGATTACCGGCGACGTTACCCAGATTGACCTGCCGCGTCACGTTAAGTCAGGCCTGCGTCATGCCATTGAGGTGCTGGCGGACGTTGAAGAGATCAGCTTCAACTTCTTCCACAGCGAAGATGTGGTGCGCCATCCGGTGGTTGCCCGCATTGTCACCGCCTATGAAGCCTGGGAAGCGGCCGATCAGACCCGTCGTGACCAGCAGGCCGAAGAGCGTAAACGTGAAGCACTGGCTGCACAGAGCGCCACGCAGGAGAGCAAATGAGCGAGGTGATTCTCGACCTGCAGGTCGCCTGTGACAGCACCGCTGACCTGCCTGATGAAAGCCAGTTTCATCGCTGGCTGTCAGCGGCTGTCACCCCTTTTCAGCCGGAAAGCGAAGTTACGGTGCGTCTGGTTGATGAAGCTGAGAGTCATGAGCTTAATCTGACTTATCGCGGCAAAGACAAGCCGACCAACGTCCTCTCTTTCCCGTTTGAAGCACCGCCAGGCATTGAGCTGCCGCTGCTGGGCGATCTGATCATCTGCCGCCAGGTCGTTGAGCAGGAAGCCGCTGAACAGGGTAAAAGCGCTGAAGCCCACTGGGCACATATGGTGGTACACGGCACGCTGCATCTGCTGGGTTACGACCATATTGAAGACGACGAAGCGGACGAGATGGAAGGGCTGGAGACCGAGATAATGCTTGCTCTTGGGTATCCTGATCCGTACATTTCGGAGAAAGAAGACGCCTGAATCCTGAATTCAGTCAATCCTGCTGTCAGTACAGGCTACTGACAGCACCTATTCCTCACCAGAGAGATCTATAAAAACCGCCATGAGCGACGACCATTCTCAAAACAGCGATGCACCCAGTAGTAAAAAGGGATTTTTCTCCCTGTTGATCAACCAACTCTTTCACGGTGAACCAAAAAGCCGTGATGAGCTACTGGAGCTGATCCGCGACTCGAATAACAAAGAGCTGATTGACCAGGACACCCGCGACATGCTCGAAGGGGTACTGGATATTGCGGAGCAGCGCGTGCGTGACATCATGATCCCGCGCTCGCAAATGATCACCCTGAAACGTAATCAGAGCCTCGAAGAGTGTCTGGATGTCATTATCGAATCCGCCCATTCTCGTTTCCCGGTGATCAGCGAAGATAAAGATCATGTGGAAGGGATTCTGATGGCGAAAGATCTGCTGCCGTTTATGAGCAGCGAATCTGAGCCTTTCAGCATTGAGAAAGTGCTGCGTCCTGCGGTGGTTGTGCCTGAAAGTAAGCGTGTCGACCGGATGCTGAAAGAGTTCCGCTCCCAGCGTTACCACATGGCGATCGTCATTGATGAGTTTGGCGGTGTCTCCGGTCTGGTGACCATTGAAGACATCCTGGAGCTGATCGTCGGTGAAATTGAAGATGAGTATGACGACGAAGAAGATCGTGATATCCGTCAGCTCAACCGTCACACCTTTACAGTGCGTGCACTGACCGCCATTGAAGATTTCAACGAGGTGTTTGGCACCCAGTTCAGTGACGATGAAGTCGACACCATCGGTGGTCTGGTGATGCAGGGCTTCGGTCATCTGCCCGCTCGCGGTGAAAGCATCGAGATTGAGGGTTACCAGTTCAAGGTGGCGATGGCTGACAGCCGCCGCATCATCCAGGTTCACGTGACTATTCCGGAAAATTCGCCACAACCTCAACTGGAAGACGAATAAGTCTATGGCTTTAGCCTCACTCTACCCGCGTCAGCGGGTTCGCCTGCTGCTGGCTTTAATAACGGGTGCACTTGGCACCCTCGCCTTTTCTCCCTACGATTTCTGGCCCGCTGCACTGCTCTCGCTGTGTGGCTTACAGCTGCTGACTCTTAACCGCTCCAGCCCGCAGGCCAGCGCCATTGGGTTTGTCTGGGGTTTAGGTCTGTTCGGCAGTGGCATCAACTGGGTTTATGTCAGTGTCGCCACCTTTGGCGGCATGCCTGGCCCGGTCAATGTCTTTATCGTAGCGCTGCTGGCGGCTTATCTGGCGATCTACCCGGCGCTGTTTGCCGGCGTACTGAATCGCATCTGGCCGCGAACGACGCTGTGGCGCCTGGCGCTGGCGGCACCGGCATTGTGGCAGATCACCGAGTTCCTGCGCGGCTGGGTGCTGACCGGCTTTCCGTGGCTGCAGTTTGGTTACAGCCAGATCGATGGCCCGTTAAAAGGCCTGGCCCCACTGGCGGGCGTAGAGACGCTGACCTTCCTGCTGATGGTGGTGGCTGGCCTGCTGGCTTATGCCCTGCAACAGCGCAACGTCAGAAGTCTGGTAGCAGCGCTGCTGCTGCTGGCATTGCCATGGCCGTTGCGCTACATCCAGTGGGTTCAGCCGATGCCCGAGCGGGCCGTCGAGGTGGCGCTGGTGCAGGGAAACATCCCGCAATCGATGAAGTGGGATCCGCAGCAGCTGCTCACTACCCTGCGCATTTACAACGGTCTGAGTCAGCCGCTGATGGGCAAAGCGCCGATTATTATCTGGCCTGAATCGGCAATTACCGATCTGGAGAGTAATCAGCAGCCGTTCCTGCGTTCGCTGGATGACGAACTGCGTGAGCGCGGCAGTTCGCTGATCACCGGCATTGTGGACTCCCGGCTGGAGCAGAACCGATATCACGATTACAACACCGTAATCGTGCTGGGCGGTAAAGCGCCGTACAACTACTTCAGCGGCAATCGTTACCAGAAGAATCACCTGGTGCCGTTTGGCGAATTTGTGCCGCTGGCCGATCTGCTGCGTCCGCTGGCCCCGTTCTTCGATCTGCCGATGTCGGCATTCAGTCGTGGCAACTACCTCCAGCCGCAACTCAGCGTGGCGGGCTATAACCTGACCAGCGCCATCTGTTATGAGATCGTGCTGGGTGAACAGGTGCGGGCCAACTTCCATCCCGACACCAACTTCCTGTTGACCGTTTCGAACGATGCCTGGTTTGGTCACTCTATCGGCCCATGGCAGCACTTCCAGATGGCGAGGATGCGTGCGCTGGAACTGGGACGTCCGCTGTTGCGCAGCACCAATAATGGTGTGACGGCGGTGGTCAATGCCAGTGGTGATGTGGAAGCCATGCTGCCGCAGTTTACCCGCGATGTGCTGACCAGCAAGGTTACGCCAACGCAGGGAGAAACCCCGTATGCGCGGGCTGGCATCTGGCCAGTGTGGTCACTGACGCTGCTGGCGGCGGTGATAGCACTCCTGCGCCGTCGTCGATAACCTCCCCTCCTGTGCTCACTGAAGGCGAAGCACGTGCTTCGCCTTTTTCATGGTGACTCTCCGGTTTTTTTCACTCCCCACGCCGCACACTCTGCTGTCTTTCTAACCCATTACCTCTTTCTGGCACGATGATTGCAAAATGTTTCACTGCTTTTCGCAAACAGGCTGATTGCAGGCGCTGATGCCGGGCGGGTTGCACCAAAACAATTGACGCTGCTGCACCATTAACGCGCAGGGTGAAAAAATTGCCTTTTTTTGGTGCGTATCACCTCGCAAAAAAGAAACTTTTTTGTTTCATTGCGTTAACAATCCGCTATGTTAATGACTCTTCTGCGCCCGTTTAAACCGCAGAATGAGCAGAAACGCAGCAGAAAACAGACACAACATCATAATCAGCGCAGGTTATATCCTGTGCCTTTTTCATACGAAGGAGTTGGAACATGCAACTACGCAAAGTGGCATTATCTCTTCTGCTGATCAGCGCAGCGGCGGGAGCGGCCCAGGCGGAAGATCTCAGCGGCACCCTGAAGAAGATCAATGACAATGGCGTCATTGTGGTCGGGCATCGCGAATCATCAGTTCCCTTTTCTTATTATGACAACCAGCAAAAAGTCGTCGGCTACTCACAGGCTTACTCAAACGCCATCGTTGAAGCGATTAAAGCAAAGCTGAACAAGCCTGATCTGCAGGTCAAAATGATCCCGATCACCTCACAAAACCGTATTCCGCTGCTGCAAAACGGCACCTACGATTATGAGTGTGGCTCGACCACCAATAACCTTGAGCGCCAGAAACAGGCCGCCTTCTCAGACACTATTTTTGTTATCGGCACCCGTCTGCTGGTGAAGAAAGATGGCCCGATCAAAGATTTCGCTGACCTGAAAGGCAAAACCGTAGTGGTGACCTCAGGTACCACCTCTGAAGTGCTGCTGCACAAACTCAACGACGAACAGAAACTGGATCTGCGCATCATCAGCGCAAAAGATCACGGTGACTCCTTCCGTACGCTGGAAACCGGTCGTGCCGTGGCCTTTATGATGGATGATGCCCTGCTGGCAGGCGAACGCGCCAAAGCCAAAAAGCCGGACAACTGGGAAATTCTGGGCACGCCACAGTCAAAAGAAGCCTATGGCTGCATGCTGCGTAAAGATGATCCGCAGTTCAAAGCGCTGGTGGATGAAACCATTGCTAAAGCCCAGACCTCTGGCCAGGCAGAAAAATGGTTCGACACCTGGTTCAAACAGCCGATTCCACCAAAGAACCTGAACATGAACTTTGAGCTCTCTGATGACATGAAAGCGCTGTTCAAAACACCAAATGATAAAGCACTGAATTAACAACAAAATACCCAATGGATTTCAGATTGCATTGAGGCAGCAGAAAAATGACTCCCGATGAGCCTGCTCCGGTGAGTGATTCGGGTGAGTGAATGTAGCCAACAAAAATGCAGCCTGAAAGACGACGGGTATAACAAGGGCGGCCTGGCTGCCCTCTCGATTGCTGAAACCGCGGCATGGACAGACAGACTGACACGGGTCGTTCCCCTGAGTCAGGAAATACAACGCCGTTCATCAATCTTCAGGGTAGCTTAGCTACCCTTTTTTTCCGGAGCTCGTTATGGGTATCGATTGGAACTGGGGCATATTCCTCGAACAGGCCCCGTTCGGTAACACGACCTACCTCGGCTGGCTGTGGTCCGGTTTTCAGGTGACGATTGCCGTCTCCTGCTGCGCCTGGATTATCGCCTTCTGTGTGGGTTCATTTTTCGGCATTCTGCGCACCGTGCCTAATCGCCTGCTGTCGACCATTGGCACCTGCTATGTCGAACTGTTTCGCAACATCCCCCTGATCGTCCAGTTCTTCTTCTGGTATCTGGTGGCGCCCGAGCTGGTGGGCGAAAAGCTTGGCATGTGGTTTAAGTCTGAGCTGGATCCCAACATTCAGTTCTTCCTCTCCTCGATGATCTGTCTTGGCCTGTTTACCGCCGCCCGCGTCTGCGAGCAGGTGCGCGCAGCTATTCAGTCACTGCCGAGTGGACAGAAGAATGCCGGTCTGGCGATGGGATTAACCCTGCCGCAGACCTATCGCTATGTGCTGCTGCCGAATGCGTATCGCGTGATTGTGCCGCCGATGACCTCGGAAATGCTGAACCTGGTGAAGAACTCCGCTATCGCCTCCACCATTGGTCTGGTCGATATGGCGGCGCAGGCGGGCAAACTGCTCGACTATTCTGCCCACGCCTATGAATCCTTTACCGCCATTACACTGGCCTACGTTGCGATTAACCTGGTGATTATGTTGTTGATGAGTCTGGTCGAGCGCAAAGTCCGGCTGCCAGGCAATGCGGGAGGCAAGTAATGTACGAGTTTGACTGGAGTTCGATTACACCCAGCCTGCCCTATCTGCTTAATGGCTTAGTGATCACCTTTAAGATCACGATTACCGCCGTGGTCTTCGGCATCCTGTGGGGCACTCTGCTGGCGGTGATGCGCCTGTCGACGTTTAAGCCTATCAGCTGGTTCGCTAAAATTTACGTCAACCTGTTCCGCTCAGTGCCGCTGGTCATGGTGCTGCTGTGGTTCTATCTGGTCGTGCCGAGTTTTCTGCAGCAGGTGCTGGGCCTGTCGCCCAAAACGGATATCCGACTGATTTCAGCCATGGTCGCCTTTTCGCTGTTCGAAGCGGCGTACTACTCTGAAATTATTCGCGCCGGCATCATCAGTATCTCGCGTGGACAGGGCAGTGCGGCTCTGGCGCTGGGCATGACGCAGTGGCAGGCAATGCGACTGATCATCCTGCCACAGGCGTTTCGCGCCATGGTTCCGCTGTTACTGACGCAGGGTATCGTGCTGTTCCAGGATACCTCGCTGGTTTATGTCTTAAGCCTGGCGGACTTCTTCCGTACCGCGTCCACCATTGGTGAGCGTGATGGCACCCAGGTTGAAATGGTTCTGTTTGCAGGTCTTGTCTACTTCGTTATCAGCCTGAGCGCATCGCTGTTGGTCAGCTATCTAAAAAGAAAAAGGACGGTTTAAATGATTAGCCTGAAAAATGTTTCTAAGTGGTATGGTCACTTTCAGGTGCTGACCGACTGCTCAACCGACGTCAAAACCGGTGAAGTGGTGGTGGTGTGCGGCCCGTCCGGCTCCGGTAAATCAACGCTGATCAAAACGGTGAACGGCCTTGAGCCGATTCAGCAGGGCGTGATTGCGGTGAACGGCACCGAGGTGAATAACAAAAAGACTAATCTTGCGCAGCTTCGCAGCCAGGTCGGGATGGTGTTCCAGCACTTCGAGCTGTTTCCGCATCTGAGCATTATCAACAACCTGGTTCTGGCGCAGGTGAAAGTGCTGAAACGCGACAAAGCGGCAGCCCGCGATAAAGGGCTGAAGCTGCTGAAGCGTGTGGGTCTTTCCGCCCATGCTGAGAAGTTTCCCGGCCAGCTCTCAGGTGGTCAGCAGCAGCGTGTGGCGATTGCGCGAGCGCTCTGCATGGACCCTATCGCGATGCTGTTTGATGAACCCACCTCCGCGCTGGATCCGGAAATGATCAACGAAGTGCTGGATGTGATGGTTGAACTGGCACAGGAAGGGATGACGATGATGGTGGTGACCCATGAGATGGGCTTCGCCCGTAAAGTGGCCAATCGCGTGATCTTTATGGATGAAGGGAAAATTATCGAAGACACCAACAAAGATGACTTCTTTAATAATCCACAGTCTGAGCGCGCTAAAGATTTCCTCGCAAAAATTCTACACTAAACCTGACGAACAGGCGGGTCACCCAGGGTGGCCCGCTTCATTTAGCTACGCCGCACTATCAGGGTTCGAAAGGCTGACGCTGGAACTGGTCGTTGCCGCATTCCGGACAACGTGACAGCGTTTCAGGCGTGTAGATTGCCCGGGTGAACTGGCATTTCTCACAGACCAGATTGCCCAGCCCCACCACTTCCCCGCTCTGATAAACGCCGTGGTGATGCAGATCCTGGAAGACCTCTCGCCACTCCAGCTGACTTTTATCGGTGATATCCGCCAGCTCTTTCCAGACGCTCTCGCGGATGATGCGCATAAACAGTGAGTCCGCCAGCGGTTCTTCCACATCGGTGTAGCTGCGTGCAAACTCGCCCAGATCACGGCGCACTGAGCTGAGCGCCTGGTCAATCTCCTGTTCCGTCATATCATCGCGCACCAGCAACTGGCTTCGTCGCCCGGCAATCAGCTCATCAAGGTTACGATCGCCCTGACGAAGACGTTCGGTCAATACGGCTAACGACTCGCGATATTCCTGAGCCACTTTATTCATTTTGTTCTCCTTTATGCAGACCCTCGCTGAACTAAGTTTAGTCGTAATGTTGCTTTTGCCGTGTCGTCTGTACAGTGAATTACAAAAGGGTGAAGGCTCTGACGCTTTCGGCAGAAATCGTGCCGGCAAAAGTGGGAAGTGTTGTTGATACGCGGCCTTATGGGTATGCTATGCGGATCTTAGAGCCAGAAAAATGTTTTTCATAAAGGACCACAGGCAGCCATGCAAGAGCAATACCGCCCGGAAGAAATTGAATCCCGTGTGCAGCAGCACTGGGATGAAAACGAAACGTTTAAAGTGACTGAGCAGGAGGGTAAAGAGAAATACTATTGCCTCTCCATGTTGCCCTATCCTTCTGGCCGCCTGCACATGGGCCACGTTCGTAACTACACCATCGGCGACGTAATCGCGCGTTATCAGCGTATGCTCGGCAAAAACGTACTACAGCCGATTGGCTGGGATGCTTTCGGCCTGCCTGCGGAAGGCGCTGCGGTGAAAAACAACACCGCTCCGGCCCCGTGGACTTACGACAATATCGCCTACATGAAAAACCAGCTCAAACTGCTGGGCTTTGGCTATGACTGGAGTCGTGAACTGGCAACCTGCCAGCCAGAGTACTATCGCTGGGAACAGTGGTTCTTTACCAAACTGTATGAAAAAGGCCTGGTCTATAAAAAGACCTCTGCCGTGAACTGGTGCCCGAACGATCAGACGGTGCTGGCGAACGAGCAGGTGATCGACGGCTGCTGCTGGCGCTGCGACACCAAAGTTGAGCGTAAAGAGATCCCGCAGTGGTTTATCAAAATCACCGATTATGCGGAAGAGCTGCTGAACGACCTGGATACGCTGGAAGAGTGGCCTGAGCAGGTCAAAACCATGCAGCGTAACTGGATTGGCCGCTCTGAAGGTGTCGAAATCACCTTCGATGTGGCTGACAGCGAAGAGAAGGTCACCGTCTACACCACCCGCCCGGATACCTTTATCGGCGCAACCTATGTTGCCGTTGCTGCAGGCCATCCGCTGGCGACTCAGGCGTCGGTCAATAATCCGGCGCTGGCTGACTTTATCGCTGAATGTCGCAATACCAAAGTGGCCGAAGCCGATATGGCGACCATGGAGAAGAAAGGCATGGCGACCGGCCTGTCTGTTGTTCATCCGCTGACCGGCGAGCTTATCCCGGTCTGGGTTGCCAACTTCGTACTGATGGAATATGGCACCGGCGCTGTGATGGCGGTTCCGGCGCACGATCAGCGCGACTGGGAGTTTGCCACTAAATATGATCTGCCGATTAAGCCGGTCATCCTGAATCTGGATGGTTCCATTCCTGATGTCAGCATCGCGGCGATGACTGACAAAGGTGCGCTGTTCAACTCAGGTGAGTTTAACGGCATGGATCACGCCACCGGTTTTAACGCCATTGCGGATTCGCTGGCGGCAAAAGGCGTGGGCGTGCGTAAAGTGAACTACCGCCTGCGCGACTGGGGTGTCTCCCGTCAGCGCTACTGGGGTGCCCCTATCCCGATGGTGACGCTGGAAGATGGCACCGTTATGCCTGCACCAGAAGACCAGTTGCCGGTGATCCTGCCGGAAGATGTGGTGATGGATGGCATTACCAGCCCAATCAAAGCGGATCCGGAGTGGGCTAAAACCACGGTAAACGGCCAGCCTGCCCTGCGTGAAACCGACACCTTTGACACCTTTATGGAGTCTTCCTGGTACTACGCGCGTTATACCTGCGCCAGCTACAAGGAAGGCATGCTGGATCCGGCAGCGGCAAACTACTGGCTGCCGGTCGATCAGTATGTGGGCGGTATTGAACACGCCATCATGCACCTGATGTATTTCCGCTTCTTCCACAAGCTGCTGCGTGACGCGGGCCTGGTGAACTCCAATGAGCCAGCCAAACGTCTGCTGTGCCAGGGCATGGTGCTGGCTGACGCCTTCTACTACCTTGGTGCCAACGGCGAGCGTAACTGGGTTTCACCGGTTGACGTTGAGGTTGAGCGGGATGAGAAAGGCCGCATTGTTAAAGCCACAGACACGAAGGGCCGCGAAGTGATCTACGCGGGCATGAGCAAAATGTCGAAGTCGAAAAACAACGGCATCGACCCACAGCTGATGGTTGAGCGTTACGGCGCGGATACCGTGCGTCTGTTTATGATGTTTGCTTCACCGGCGGATATGACGCTGGAGTGGCAGGAGTCGGGCGTTGAAGGGGCGAACCGCTTCCTGAAACGTGTCTGGAAGCTGGTCTTCGAGCATACACAGAAAGGTGCGACCGTGGCACTGGATGTGGAGAGCCTGAATGACGAGCAGAAATCGCTGCGTCGCGATCTTCACAAAACCATCGCCAAAGTGGCGGATGATATTGGCCGTCGTCAGACTTTCAACACCGCCATTGCGGCGATCATGGAGCTGATGAACAAACTGGCACGCGCCCCGCAGGAAAGCGAGCAGGATCGCGCCCTGATGCAGGAAGCGCTGCTGGCCATCGTCCGTCTGCTCTATCCGTTTACCCCGCACGCCTGCTATGTTCTGTGGCAGACGCTGGGTGGCGAAGGCACTATCGATGAAGCGAGCTGGCCGGTTGCGGATGAAGCCGCTATGGTTGAAGATTCGCTGCTGGTAGTGGTTCAGGTTAACGGTAAAGTGCGCGGTAAAATCACCGTGCCAGCCGATGCAACACAGGAACAGGTTCAGGCACGCGCTGCGCAGGAGCATCTGGTAGCGAAGTATCTGGACGGCGTGACTATCCGTAAAGTCATTTATGTACCGGGCAAACTGCTTAACCTGGTCGTAGGTTAAGTTCAGGAGGAACTGTGCGACATCCGATTATCAGGCTGTTTGTCATGCTGGCGGTGGTGATCACCGCTGGCTGTGGTTTTCATCCGCGCGGCACCACTCAGGTGCCCAGCGAACTGAAAACCCTGATTGTTTCAACCGGCGATCCTTATGGGCCGCTGGCGCGTACTGTGCGTCAGCAGCTGCGTATCAACGATGTCAAAATTGTTGAAGACAGCAAACAGAATCGCACGGATATTCCAACGCTGCGCCTGGGGCCTGAATCCTCGGGCCGTAACACGGCTTCGGTCTTTATCAGCGGCACCACTGCCGAGTATCAGCTGGTGATGACCCTCACCGCGCAGGTGCTGCTGCCGGGCAAAGGTATCTATCCTATCAGCACCACGGTTTATCGGTCGTTCTTCGATAACCCGAACGCTGCGCTGGCAAAAGATGCCGAGCAGGATCTGATTACGCAGGAGATGCGTCAGCGTGCTGCTGAACAGCTGGTACGTAAACTGCTGACGGTACACGCCGCGCAGATCAACAGCAAAGAGACCTTACCGGCGTCAGTGATTCCGGTGCCGGGTCAGGGTTCACAGGAAGCGCCCACTTCCTCTGCTACCAGCCTGCAATGATCAGGATTTATCCTGAGCAACTCAGCGCGCAGCTCCGTGAGGGGCTGCGCGCCTGTTATTTGTTAGCCGGTAACGAACCGCTGCTGCTGCAGGAAAGTTCAGATGCGATTCGCGTCGCCGCAACCGCGCAGGGATTCGAAGAACATTTTAGTTTTACGCTGGATGCACAGACTGACTGGGAGAGCCTGTTCGTCAGTTGCCAGTCACTGAGTCTGTTTGCTCAGCGTCAGACCATGACGCTGCAATTCCCCGATAATGGCCCTAACGCCGCGATGTCAGAGCAACTGGTTAAGCTGTCGCAGTTGCTGCACGCCGATATTCTGCTGTTCTGCCGGATGGCGAAGCTGACCAAAGCGCAGGAAAACAGCGCCTGGTTTAAAGCGTTGTCCGCCTCTGCGGTATTGGTGCCCTGTCAGACGCCTGAACAGGCGCAACTGCCACGCTGGGTCGTTAATCGCGCTAAGGCGCTGAAATTATCGGTGGATGACGCAGCCGTGCAGCTATTGTGTTACTGCTATGAAGGCAATCTGCTGGCGCTGGCGCAGGCGCTGGAGCGGCTCTCGCTGCAGTGGCCCGACGGCAAGCTGACCCTGCCCCGGGTTGAAGAGGCGGTCAGTGATGCCGCGCACTTTACTCCTTTCCACTGGGTGGATGCCCTGCTGGCGGGAAAAAGCCGCCGCGCCCTGCATATTCTGCATCAGCTGGAGAAAGAAGAGAGCGAAGTGGTGATACTGCTGCGTACGCTGCAGCGTGATCTGCTGACGCTGCTGCATCTGCAACGCCACCAGACAGCGCAGCCGCTGCGTACGCTGATGGATCAGCAGCGCATCTGGCAGAATCGCCGTGCGCTGTTTACCGACGCGCTGCAACGAGTGGATGCCACGCGTCTGCAACGCGCCATTCATCTGCTGAGTCAGATTGAAATCACCCTGAAGCAGGATTATGGACAGCCGGTGTGGCCGCAGTTACAGACCCTGACGCTGCTGCTCAGCAGTCGTGCTTTTCCGACGAGCTTTGCCCATGTCTGAGTTACACGCACTGTTTGGCGGCACCTTTGATCCGATTCATTTTGGCCATCTGCGCCCGGTCGAAGTGCTGGCGCAACAGACCGGCCTGCAGCGTGTGACGCTGCTGCCCAACAATGTGCCGCCGCATCGTCCGCAACCGGAAGCCAGCGCTGCCCAGCGGGTTGCTATGCTGCGCTGCGCTATCCGCGACCTGCCGCTGTTTGAGATCGATACCCGCGAGCTGGAACGCGACACGCCGTCCTGGACCGTGACCACCCTGGAAGCCTGGCGCACCGAACGCGGTGCAGAACAGCCGCTGGGGTTTATTATTGGTCAGGATTCATTGCTGAGCTTATCAAAATGGCATCGCTGGCAGGATCTGCTGTCACTCTGCCATCTGCTGGTGTGCCAGCGCCCCGGCTATCCGACCCGGTTCGACTCGCCTGACATGCAGCGCTGGCTTGAGCAACACCTCGCTCAGGATATCCGGCAGCTGCATCAGCAGCCCGCAGGCCATATCTGGCTGGCGGACACCCCTCTCTATGACATTTCGGCCACTGAAATTCGCCGCCGTCGCCACCAGAATCAGTCCTGCGACGATCTGTTGCCCGCTGCGGTTATCGATTATATCGACCGCGAAGGCTTATATCGCGACTGATCCGGGCATGCTATACTACGCCGCTTAATTTTTTGGCTGCACTCTCCGGGCTTACAGCCGGCTCGTTACCACCAGATTCCAAGGGGAACCTTTTGCAAGGTAAAGCACTCCAAGAGTTCGTTATTGATAAGATTGATGATCTCAAAGGCCAGGACATTGTTACCATCGACGTTCAGGGCAAATCCAGCATCACCGATTTCATGATCATCTGCACCGGCACCTCCACGCGTCATGTGACTTCGATCGCAGAACACGTAGAGCAGGAGTCGCGTTTAGCAGGCCTGATGCCATTAGGCATTGAAGGTAAAAGCGCGGCAGACTGGGTCGTGGTCGATCTGGGTGATGTCATCGTGCATGTGATGCAGGAAGAGAGTCGCCAGCTGTATGAGCTGGAAAAACTCTGGGGCTAATCGGTGAAACTGCAACTTGTTGCCGTCGGCACGAAAATGCCTGACTGGGTGCAGACCGGTTTTATGGAATATCTGCGCCGCTTCCCGAAAGATATGCCGCTTGAGCTGACCGAAGTGACCGCAGGTAAACGCGGTAAAAATGCTGATATCAAACGCATTCTTGAAAAAGAGGGTGAAGCGATGTTAGCGGCGGTCGGCAAAGGCAATCGCATCGTCACGCTGGATATTCCTGGTCATCCGTGGGAAACCCCGCAGCTGGCACAGCAGATTGAACGCTGGAAGCTGGATGGTCGCGATGTCAGCCTGCTGATTGGCGGGCCTGAAGGCCTGGCCCCCGCCTGTAAAGCGGCGGCAGAGCAGAGCTGGTCACTGTCAGCATTGACGTTGCCCCATCCGCTGGTGCGCGTGCTGGTAGCCGAAAGTCTGTATCGGGCCTGGAGCATAACGACAAATCATCCTTATCATCGTGAATGACCGATCAGCCCACATCAGACATGACAAGTAGCGGATGAAATTACAAAGCAACGCCTTTCGCGATTACAGCGCCGAACAGAAACTCTTTGTCCGTCGGGCCTTTATCGCCTTCGTCGGTATCTTACTGCTCTCTTCAGTACTGGTGGTTAACCTTTACCACCTGCAGATCCTTCGCTTTGATGATTACAGCACCCGCTCCAACCAGAACCGTATCAAACTGGTGCCTGTGGCCCCCAGCCGCGGCATAATTTACGATCGTACCGGCACGCCGCTGGCGCTGAACCGCACCATCTATCAGGCAGAACTGGTCCCGGAAAAAGTTGATAATCTGCAACAGACCCTGGAAAACTTACGCCCGATTCTTGAGCTGACTGACGACGACCTCGAAAACTTCCAGAAAGAGCGTAAACGCTCGCGTCGGTTCACCTCTATCCCGGTTAAAACTGGTCTGAATGACGTGCAGGTCGCGCGCTTTGCGGTCAATCAGTACCGATTCCCCGGCGTGGAAGTTAAAGGTTACCAGCGCCGCTACTACCCTTACGGTGCCACGCTGACGCATGTGGTCGGCTACGTCTCAAAAATCAACGATCGTGACGTTGCACGCCTCGACAAAGAGGGCATATGGCCTAACTACGCCGCGACGCACGACATCGGTAAGCTGGGCATTGAAGCCTATTACGAAAATTTGCTGCACGGCAAAACCGGCTTTGAAGAGGTTGAGGTCAACAACCGTGGCCGGGTCATTCGCCAGCTGCATGAGGAGTCCCCTCAGGCAGGCCGTGATATCTATCTGACTATCGATCTCAAACTGCAGCAATATGTCGAGACCCTGCTGGCGGGCAGTCGCGCGGCCGTCGTGGTCAGCGATCCGCGCACCGGCGAAATCCTCGCCATGGTCTCAACGCCAAGCTATGACGCCAACATGTTTGTCGACGGTATTTCCAGTAAGGATTACCGCGGCCTGCTGGAAGATGAAAACCGTCCGCTCTATAACCGTGCGATTCAGGCTGCCTATCCACCGGCTTCGACGGTTAAACCTTATGTGGCGGTCTCTGCCCTGAGTGCTGGCGTGATTAACCGTAATACCAGCCTGTTTGATCCCGGCTGGTGGCAACTTCCTGGTTCAGAAAAACGCTTCCGCGACTGGAAAAAATGGGGCCACGGACGTCTGAACGTCACCAAAGCGCTGGAAGAGTCTGCCGATACCTTCTTCTATCAGGTTGCCTATGACATGGGTATCGACCGGCTGTCGGAGTGGATGAATAAATTTGGTTACGGCAGCCGTACCGGCATCGATTTACCGCAGGAGAGCGCCGGTAACATGCCGACCCGTGACTGGAAACAGAGACGCTTTAAAAAGCCGTGGTATCAGGGCGATACCATTCCGGTGGGGATCGGACAGGGTTACTGGACCGCCACGCCGTTGCAGATGAACAAAGCGATGATGATTCTGATCAACGACGGCGTCGTCAAGGTGCCGCATATGCTGCGCGCCACCCGCGAAGGCCGTACCCTGGTACCTTATCGCCAGCCGCCTGAAGCCCCGATTGGTGATATCCATTCCGGCTACTGGGAAATTGCCAAAGATGGCATGTATGGCGTGGCGAACCGGCCCAACGGCACCGCGCACAAGAGCTTCGCCGATGCGCCCTATAAAATCGCCGCCAAGTCCGGTACGGCTCAGGTCTTTGGCCTGAAAGAGAACGAAACCTATAACGCCCATAAAATTGCTGAACGATTACGCGACCATAAATTAATGACCGCGTTTGCCCCTTATGACAAACCTCGGGTCGCCGTGACCATTATCCTGGAAAATGGTGGCGCCGGTCCGGCTGTCGGCACCGTCATGCGCCAGATTCTGGATCACATTATGTTGGGTGATAACAATACAGTCCTGCCGGACGCCGCTCCTGTGCCGCCCGGTTATGAAGGTGAATAAACATGTCGATGCAAGATAGTCCGCAGAAACGTTCGATCTGGATGCGCATCCACATCGATCCGCTGTTTATGCTGATCATTCTCGGCCTGCTGACCTACAGCGCTGTGGTGATCTGGAGCGCCAGTGGTCAGGACCCCGGCATGATGGAGCGTAAACTCGGTCAGATCGCGATGGGGCTGGTCATCATGATTGTGCTGGCGCAGGTACCGCCGCGCGTCTATGAAGGCTGGGCGCCCTATCTCTATATTGTCTGCGTCATTCTGCTGATGGCGGTAGATGCCTTTGGGCAGATCAGTAAAGGCGCTCAACGCTGGCTCGATCTCGGCTTTGTGCGTTTTCAGCCCTCTGAGATTGCCAAGATAGCAGTGCCTTTGATGGTGGCGCGCTTTATCAATCGCGATGTCTGTCCGCCGACGCTGAAAAATACCGGCATTGCGCTGATTCTGATCTTCCTGCCCACCCTGCTGGTGGCGGCACAGCCCGATCTCGGCACCTCGATTCTGATTGCCGCCTCCGGCTTGTTTGTGCTGTTCCTCTCGGGTATGAGCTGGAAACTGATTGGCGTAGCCGTGTTGCTGGTCGCCGCCTTTATCCCGATTTTGTGGTTTTTCCTGATGCATGATTATCAGCGTGACCGCGTGATGATGCTGCTCGACCCGGAAACGGACCCGCTGGGTGCGGGCTATCACATTATCCAGTCGAAAATTGCTATTGGCTCGGGAGGCCTGCGCGGTAAAGGCTGGCTGCAGGGCACCCAGTCTCAGCTGGAGTTTTTGCCGGAACGTCATACCGACTTTATCTTTGCGGTTCTGGCCGAAGAGTTAGGCCTGGTTGGCGTGCTGCTGCTGCTGGCCCTTTATCTGCTGCTGATCATGCGGGGATTGGTGGTGGCAGCCCGGGCGCAGACCACCTTTGGCCGGGTAATGGCGGGCGGTTTAATGCTGATTTTATTCGTTTATGTTTTCGTTAACATTGGCATGGTTAGTGGTATCTTACCGGTAGTTGGCGTGCCGCTGCCGCTGGTCAGTTATGGCGGCTCCGCGCTTATCGTGCTTATGGCGGGATTTGGCATTGTGATGTCGATCCACACTCACCGAAAAATGTTATCTAAAAGTGTCTAAGAGGCTGCAGATGCGTAAGGAATGGCTTGGCGTTGCACTGGCATCACTGGTTCTGGCGGCCTGTACCACGCCGGAACCCCAAAATACGGCGCCGCCGCAACCGGCTTACAATGGACCGGTGGTGGAGATTCCAGGCGTTGAGCCACGTTATGAGCCGATCAATCCAGGCACCAGCCAGGATTACAGCGTGAACGGCAAAAATTATCGCGTCATCAAAGATCCGTCGAACTACAGTGAAGTCGGCCTGGCCACCTGGTACGGCGAAGAGGCGCAGGGCAACCGCACCGCTACCGGCGAAGCCTACGATCCTGATGCACTGACCGCGGCCCACCCTACTCTGCCGCTGCCGAGCTATGTGCGCGTGACCAATATCGCGAATGGCCGTCAGATTGTGGTGCGCGTTAACGATCGCGGCCCTTACACGCCAGGACGCATTATCGACCTGTCGCGGGCTGCCGGTGACCGCCTGAATATCTCCAACAATTCGCGCGTGCGGGTTGATTACATCAAGGTCGCCCCAGACGGTTCGCTCTCTGGCCCCGGCACCATCGGGACCGTCGTGGCAAAACAGAGCTACTCTCTGCCTGCCCGTCCGGACCTGAGTGGTGGCGCGGTGATGAACGGCGGCAGCGCAGCACCCTCAGAGCCGCCTGCGCAAAATGTTGAGGCCATCAGCAACAGTACGCTGCAAAGCGGTGACAACATGGGCGCGCCGGTGCAGAGCAGCGGCTTTCTTGGTGCACCCCAGCCATTAGCAACCGGCGTACTGGAAGGTAATGAACCGCCAGCCGCCGCACCCGCCAGTTCCGCACCGGCAGTTAGCAATGCTGCTCCCGCAGCAGCCAGCGCCGCGCCTGCAGCCAGCAGTGGTGGTGCCGACGGATATGTAGTGCAGGTCGGTGCGCTGAATGACCCGGCGCGTGCCCAGCAGATGATGAAAAGCCTGAGCCAGCGTTATGGCGTGCCCGGTAAGGTAGAAGACGCGGGCAACAATGTGTATCGCGTTCAGCTCGGCGGTTACGCCTCCCGCGCCGAAGCGGCAGCGCTGCAACAGCGTCTGAGCAGTGAAGGCCAGGCCGCCTCATTTATTACTAACACGCGTCGCTGAACCGTTTATCAGACAGCTGCACGTTACGTCTGCTAACAACCCAATCATCACGTCCGGTGCCAGTTAATCTGGCATTGGGTATGATGAGTGACATTTTCAACCTCAAACTCACGGATGTTGTAGTCCTACACATGAACACGCTGAAATCATCTCGTTTGCTGAAACGCCTGACAGTGGGATCACTGATCGCTTTCTCTCTCAGCCATGCTGCTATTGCTGATGACGTCAATCTCAAGACCATGATTCCGGGCGTGCCGGACATTGATGCCGAAGCGTACGTCCTTATCGACTACAACTCAGGCAAAGTGCTGGCAGAGAAAAATGCCGATGCACGCCGCGATCCTGCCAGTCTGACCAAGATGATGACCAGCTATGTCATTGGTCAGGCCGTTAAAGCGGGTAAAATTCATCAGGACGATATGGTCACCGTCGGCCCGGATGCCTGGGCGACCGGCAACCCGGTGTTCAAAGGCTCCTCGCTGATGTTCCTGAAGCCAGGCGACCGCGTGCCGGTCTCTCAGCTGACCCGTGGGATTGTGCTGCAGTCCGGTAACGATGCCTGTGTTGCGATGGCTGACTATGTCGCTGGCAGCCAGGATGCGTTCGTTAATCTGATGAACAACTACGTCAAAGCGATTGGCCTGCAGAATACCCACTTCCAGACCGTTCATGGTCTGGACGCGGAAGGTCAGTACAGCTCCGCGCGCGATATGGCGTTGATCGGTCAGGCGCTGATCCGTGACGTGCCGGAAGAGTATGCTGTCTATAAAGAGAAAGAGTTCACCTTCAATAATATCCGTCAGATGAACCGTAACGGTCTGCTGTGGGATACCAACCTGAATGTGGACGGCATCAAAACCGGTCATACCAACTCAGCCGGTTACAACCTGGTGGCGTCTGCGACTGAAGGCCAGATGCGCCTGATTTCTGCTGTGATGGGCGGTCATACCTACAAAGGCCGTGAAACTGAGAGTAAGAAACTGCTGACCTGGGGCTTCCGTTTCTTTGAAACCGTGGCGCCACTGAAAGCGGGCAAAGAGTTCGCCTCTGAGCCAGTCTGGTTCGGCGATAACGACCGTGTGCAGCTGGGCGTGGAAAAAGATGCTTACCTGACCATCCCACGTGGCCGCATGAAAGATCTGAAAGCCAGCTATGTGCTGACCAACACGGAACTGCATGCACCACTGAAGAAAAATCAGGTGGTCGGCAGCATCAACTTCCAGCTGGATGGCAAGACTATCGAACAGCGTCCGCTGGTGGTACTGAACGAGATCTCTGAAGGAGGTTTCTTTGGCCGTATCGTTGATTACATCAAGCTGATGTTCCATCACTGGTTCGGTTAAGCGTGGCGGGTGATTGAAAAATCACCCCTTCGCCCCCATTACACGATATTATGTTGCTCCCGCTCAGGCGGGAGCCTGTTTTTTATGCACCGGAGTTAATATGAAAACCAAACTGAATGAGCTGCTCGAATTTCCTACCCCATTTACCTACAAAGTAATGGGTCTGGCACAACCGGAGCTGGTTGATCAAGTGGTTGAAGTGGTGCAACGCCATGCGCCAGGCGACTACAGCCCTGAAGTTAAGCCGAGCAGCAAAGGCAACTATCACTCCGTCAACATCACTATCACCGCCACCCACATCGAGCAGGTAGAACGCCTGTACGAAGAGCTGGGCAACATCGAAATTGTGCGGATGGTACTGTAATTTACGGGTCGGCAAGGCGCCTCTGCCTGACGGTTTGCCGACGTTATCCTCAGCGTTATTTC
The DNA here is from genome assembly GCF_011800485.1 of Pantoea sp. EKM20T. NCBI lineage: Bacteria > Pseudomonadati > Pseudomonadota > Gammaproteobacteria > Enterobacterales > Erwiniaceae > Pantoea > Pantoea sp. EKM20T. Next base: position 386,547 of record NZ_JAALFW010000001.1, read on the forward strand.
CTTTAGCGGGCTATCGTTTTGTCAGTTGAAACTCTTCTTGTCCGCCAGTCAGGTCTGCGCGACTGGCAATCTGTCTCCGACGCCATGCATCACTATACCGACCAGCGCAACGACCAGAGTCGTGATGAAATCTGGCTGGTTGAACATCCTCCGGTCTTTACTCAGGGTCAGGCGGGCAAAGCAGAGCATCTGCTGATGCCAGGCGAGATCCCGGTGGTGCAGAGTGACCGTGGGGGTCAGGTCACCTATCACGGGCCAGGACAGCAGGTGATGTACGTCCTGATCGATGTAAAACGCCGTAAGCTCGGCGTACGCCAGCTGGTGACCATTCTGGAAGAGACGGTTATCGCCACCCTGGCAGAGTTTGGCGTCAGCGCCCGCGCCCGTGCTGATGCACCTGGCGTCTACGTCGGGGAAGAGAAGATCTGCTCACTGGGATTACGCATCCGTAAAGGCTGCTCGTTTCACGGTCTGGCGCTGAATGTTGCTATGGATTTGTCGCCCTTCCTGCGCATCAATCCCTGTGGTTACGCCGGCATGAGCATGACCCAGTTGAAAAAATTCCAGCCAGAGGTGACGACGGAGCAGGTACACTCTCCGCTGGTCAGCGCGTTTGCGCGGCTGTCAGGTTATGAAAATGTTGAATGGATTTCAGGGGATCTCCCTGTTAAACCTTAACGCAGAATGCGAATTTACAAATATGTAACTTATCCGCGCTGACTGTGGCTGCTTCGCAGGCGATGTGATGATATAATTTTTGCACTTTTTTCAAATAAAGTTGAAAGCAGCCTTCCCGGTTTGAGTGGGAACGCTTTCAAATCGCAATCCGACCGGAACCTGCTGATTTATGAGTAAACCAATTCAGATGGAACGCGGCGTCAAATATCGTGACGCAGACAAAATGGCGCTGATCCCGGTGAAAACCGTGGCTGTTGAACGGCAGGAGATGTTGCGTAAGCCGGAATGGATGAAAATCAAGCTGCCAGCTGACTCCAGTCGTATTCAGGGCATTAAAGCCGCGATGCGTAAAAACGGGCTGCACTCAGTCTGTGAAGAGGCATCCTGCCCTAACCTCGCCGAATGCTTCAACCACGGCACCGCCACCTTTATGATCCTTGGCGCAATCTGTACCCGTCGTTGTCCGTTCTGCGATGTGGCACATGGCCGCCCCAATGCCCCTGACGCTAACGAACCCGCTAAACTGGCGCAGACGATTGCCGATATGGGCCTGCGCTACGTGGTGATCACCTCGGTTGACCGCGATGATTTGCGTGATGGTGGCGCACAGCACTTTGCCGACTGCATCAGCGCGATTCGCGAAAAAAATCCGACGATCAAAATCGAAACGCTGGTGCCGGACTTCCGTGGCCGTATGGATCGCGCGCTGGAGATTCTTACCGCGACGCCACCGGATGTGTTTAACCACAATCTGGAAAATGTACCGCGCGTCTACCGCCAGGTGCGTCCGGGCGCGAACTACGAGTGGTCACTGAAGCTGCTTGAACGTTTCAAAGAGGCGCATCCTCACATCCCGACAAAATCGGGTCTGATGGTGGGCCTGGGCGAAACCAATGCCGAAATCGTTGAAGTGATGCGCGATCTGCGTCGCCATGGTGTCACCATGCTGACGCTGGGCCAGTATCTGCAGCCGAGCCGCCACCACCTGCCGGTTCAGCGCTACGTCAGCCCGGCTGAGTTCGATGAAATGAAAGAAGAAGCGATGGCAATGGGCTTTACCCATGCCGCGTGCGGTCCGTTTGTCCGTTCTTCCTATCACGCGGATATGCAGGCCAAAGGCGAAGAAGTGAAATAAGCACGCTTTTGCTTCAGGAAGCCCGAAAAACAAAAAACCAGACTGGAAACAGTCTGGTTTTTTTATCTGTGCCTGAAATAAAAAGTAACAGTTATTTGCAGCAAATAACCGATTAATCTTTATGAACGACGCGTTCTGCCGGCACGTCTTCAGCCGCAGTTCGGGTTGCGCTGGTATCTTCATCTTTCATGGCTTTTTTAAAGCCCTTGATTGCGGAGCCCAGATCGCCACCCAGTGAGCGCAACTTGTTGGTACCAAAAAGCAGTACGATAAGCGCACCGATAATCAGCAGCTTGGCAATACTGATACCTTCCATATTTAACCTTTCAACTTTATCGAATCACGGTGACTGATATTTACGCGCAGTTTGCCTGCGGCGACAACTGGAATCTGTAACAGAGTAAGATCTCAGATGAAGCGACTCAGGAACGCCTGGGTGCGCGGATGCTGTGGATTCGCGATCACCTCTTCAGGCGTGCCCTGCTCCACCACCACACCCCCATCCATAAAGACCACGCGATCGGCGGCTTCCCGCGCAAAGCTAATCTCATGAGTCACCACAATCATCGTTAATCCCTGGTCGGCCAGGGTGCGCATGGTCGCCAGCACTTCGCCCACCAGTTCCGGATCGAGCGCGGAGGTCGGTTCATCAAACAGCATCAGCTGCGGCTTAATCGCCAGCGCCCGCGCAATCGCCACACGCTGTTGCTGTCCGCCCGAGAGGTGACGTGGCCAGGCGTCCGCTTTATCGCTTAACCCCACCGTCGCCAGCAGCGATCGGGCATGGGCCATCGCCTCCTGACGCGGGAATTTATGCACGCCGATGGGCGCTTCAGTGATGTTCTGCAGCACGGTCATATGGGGGTAGAGATTGAACTGCTGAAACACCATGCCAATTTTCTGGCGCTGACGGGCGATCTGGCGTGGCGACAACCGGTGCAGCACATGCCCTTTAAGTACATACCCGATCTGCTCATCGCCGACCCGAATCGATCCGGCGTTCATCTCTTCAAGATGATTGATGCAGCGCAGAAACGTGGATTTACCGGAACCAGACGGCCCGAGGATCACCACTACTTCACCGGGCCAGACATCCAGATCGATCCCTTTCAGAACCTGATTGTCGCCGTAATTCTTCTGCACGTTGCGGGCGCAGACCAGGGGTTCACGCTGACTCATTGCTCCTCCTGCTGGGGTTGCACGTTAGCCGCGATGGTGGCGCGTCTGGGGGCGCTGGCCACCCGACGAGTGCCACGCGCGTAGTAACGCTCGATGGCGGACTGGCCCAGATTGAGGATCGAGGTGATCAGCAGATACCAGATCACCGCCACCATCAGCATCGGGATGATCTCGAAGGTACGGTTGTAGATCGCCTGCACCGAATAGAGCAGATCGCCCATTGCGATTACGCTGACCAGCGACGTCGCCTTGATCATGCTGATCAACTGGTTGCCGGTGGGCGGAATAATCGATCGCATCGCCTGCGGAATGATGATGCGCCGCAGCGCCCGTGAACGACTCATGCCAAAGGCCTGGGTAGTCTCTACCTGACCGTTATCCACCGACAGCAGACCGGCGCGAATAATTTCCGCCATATAGGCCGCTTCATTCAGCGCCAGCCCGGCAATAGCGGCCGTCAGCGGGGTTATCAGATCGTTGGTATTCCAGCTAGCCAGCGTGATATCGGTCCACGGCAGCGTCAGCGACAGCGCCGGAAACAGCGTAGAAAGGTTGTACCAGAAGATCAGCTGTACCAGCAGCGGCGTGCCACGAAAGAACCAGATATAGAGTCCGGCAACGCCGCGCAGCAACCGGTTCTCAGAGAGCCGCCAGACGCCCAGCAGCAGACCGAGCAGCGTGCCGAGTACCATCGACACCACTGTCAGCCCCAGGGTGACCTGCAACCCTTTGAGCACGGATCCTTCGGTAAACCACTTAAGCACCACCTGCCATTCAAAGTTAGGGTTGGTCGCCACCAGCCACAACAGATTGGTGCCGATCACCAGCACTAAAATCCAGCTGATCCAGCGTCCGTAAGTGGGCGCGCTGCGAGCGAACGCCACGTCGCGCAGCTGTGCCTCGCCTCTGTCACCGCTGTGGAGATGGCGCGGCGGGCTCATTTGCTGGCCTCTTTCGCCAGATTCAGTCCGGGTGCTGTGGTCATGTTGCCCTCAAGCTGCCACTTTTTCATGATGGCCGCATACGTCCCGTTCTGATACAGCTCTTTGTAGGCATCCAGCACCACCTGACCCAGCGGCGAGCCTTTCGGCACCACCGTGCCCTGGAAAATGTCGCCAAAGCCGTTTTTCTGCCCTTTGCCCGCCAGCTCAAGTTGCCCCTTCGCCTGATTAACAAAGTAAGTCAGCGGCGCCTGTGATGAGAAGAACGCATCGGAGCGTTTAGAACGTACCGCCAGAATTGATGAAGGCTGATCGGTCAAAGCCTGCACTGTCACGGCCGGCTTCCCGTCGGCCACACACCGGGCTGACTGCTTACGGATAACCTGTTCCGCAGAGCCAGCGGCCATGACGGCAATGCGCTTGCCGCAGGTGTCGTCCAGCTGATTGATTCTGGCCGGATTGCCCTTTTGCACGCCAAATACCACAAACTCCTGCACAAAATCGATGAAATCCACTTTCTGCTGACGGTCCGGATAATCACCAATCGGCCCAATCGCCAGCTGATAACGACCCGCATTGATGCCGGTGAGTACGCCCGATAAACCACTCACCGTCGCATGCTCGATCTTCACACCCAGCAGTTGTGCCAGCGCAGTCGTTAATTCGGCCGAAGCGCCCTCCATTGAGTGCGGGCCATTCACAATTTCATAGGGCGGAAATGAGCCGTTATTCACTGAAATCATTTTGCCCGATTTTTTGATCTCATCCGGCAGCCTGTCATGCAGCGCCTGGTCAACTTTTTGCACCGGAATAGCGTCGGCAGCCTGCGCCAGGGATGCAGTCAGCCCCAGCGCCACGATTAAGGCGGTTGCTCTCTTCGTCATAATGGATTCCTGGTTCAGCGGATCAGTTGAGTTCGGGACGGGCAAAGCGCCGGTTTTCCAGTACCGGTAGCACCCGGCGGGCATAGGCGACGCGCTCAGGATCGAGATCGGCAAACAGCAGCGCCGGTGATTCCGCCGCATTTGCCACCGCCACGCCCAGCGGATCGACCACCAGACTGTTGCCGATATTGCGCGGGCCGCACTCCCCCACCGCCACCATATAGCAGGTGTTCTCCAGCGCGCGGGCGCGGGTCAGCAGTTCCCAGTGCATCTCTTTCAGCGGACCTTTAACCCAGGCGGCAGGCAGCACCAGCACCTCTGCACCATCCAGCACCAGCCGACGCGCCAGCTCCGGGAAGCGCACGTCATAGCAGGTCATTAATCCGACTTTCATACCCGCGACCTCAATCAGCGGCGGAATGACGTGGCCGGGATTCACCCGCTGCGACTCCTGCATCGCAAAGGCATCGTACAGATGCAGCTTTTCATAGGCGGCGATGATCTCACCGTTGCGGATCGCTACCAGCACGTTGAGCGCTTTCTGCTCCCCGGTGGGAACGTGAATGCTCATCATGGTGGTCAGCGCAGTCTGCTTGCTGGCGGCCAGCAGCTGGCTCAGAAAAGGGCCATCCAGCGGCTGCGCCGCCTTCAGCACTAAATCGGGGTCGGCTATATCACGTGCCAGTACCCCTTCCGGCAGTACCAGCAGATCGGCGCCACCTTCTGTCGCCCGCTGCATTAAGTCCAGACAGATACGGGCGTTCTCCTGCCATTCGCGGCTCACCGCAAATTGTCCCAGTGCTACTTTCATCATTTCTCTTCTCCCGCAGCGGCCGGAAACATTGCTTCCGGCGTCAGTACCTGGTGAGTCAGCCCTTGCTCATAGAGCTCGCGACCAAAGTCCGCAATCATCTTTCTGTTAACGCTAAAACCATTCTGATTCCAGTCAGCGGGCAATTCCTGCGCAGTGCGTCGCAAATCGTCCAGCAGCCACGGCGTGGTGTCGGCATATTTCTCTCTTTTCTGCATCCACAGCCGGTAAGAGCGATCGATGACCTCACTTAACGCCGCAGGCAGCCACGGATGCTCCGCCGCCAGTGCCGGTTTCAGCGCCAGAATGTGGATGCCTGGCACATAGCCGACACGATTAAAGTAGTCCCGTTCCGCCTGATAAAAATCGGTCTGTAGCTGCCGTAATCCTGAACCCGGCAGGAAAAAGCCCTCCGGCATAAATGGCGTGAAGATGGCATCCAGCTCACCCGCCTGCAGCATCTCTATCAGCGGTCGTTCGTCAGGCGCGGGTTCAATGCGGCCCGGGCGGCCAAATCCCGCCAGCCGATCGACAATCGGATGATCGGCAGTAAGACGACCGGCATACCAGAACACATCATCGATTTCGACGCCTGCTTCACGCAGCACCGTGCGTGTCCAGGTATTGCCCGAATCCTGCCAGCCGGTGACGCCGATTCTCTTACCTTTCAGCTGCGCAGGCGTGGTGATGGGGCTGCTGCTGCTGGTGATAATGCAGCGCTGGCGGAAGCCGCGCATCAGGAAGTGTGGCAGGCCAAGCAGTGTTTCGTCTCCTCTGGCCCGGCCCTGAGCATAGCGGCTGAAGGAGACTTCGCCCGCGTCATAGTCGGGGCTGGTCGCCAGATCATTCACAAGTGTGCCGACGCGGTCGATCTGCAGTTCAAAACCTTCTGGTCTGATATCGCCCAGCGCCAGCGGGGTGAAGTAGTCCCAGTCGCGTACCGCCAGTCTGATGAGTAGCCTTGCCATGATCTCTCCGTTTACGCTGCACCGTCGGGACGGGGCATAAAATAGTGCTTGAATTTGATACTAGATCCGGAATACTTACCTGAACAATCATTAATTTGTTACTGAACAAAGTATTTTCTTATGACAGAGAGCGTCGACCTCAACTGGTTTTGCAGCCAGATAAAATCGCCTTCAGTGAAAGGCATTGCACAGGCAGCCTCCGCGCTGATTCGTGACGGACAGATCGCGACAGGTATGCAGATGCCTGCGGTGCGGGAGATAGCGGAGCAGCTGGGTGTCAGCCCGGCAACCGTTTCTGCTGCCTGGGCGCAACTAAGAAAGCAGAAAGTGCTGGCGGGCAAGGGGCGCAGTGGTGTCTGGGTCAGTAGTAATACGGTGATGCCGCGTCCGATTCGCTTTGAGAAGATCGGCAACTACGGTGATAACATCCGCGCCGATCTGACCCTCGCCGCGCCCGACCCCGCCCTGCTGCCTGACCTGCAGCGTGCGCTGCAGGCGGCCCTGCACTCACCGCAGCTCAACAGCTACACCCGTGAGGCGATTTCCGCGCCGCTGCTTCAGGCGATCGCGCCGCGCTGGCCCTATGCTGCAGAGGCGTTTCTGGCGACAGATGGCGGTTTTGACGCGATGAATCTGCTGGTGCAAACCCTGGTCTCGCCGGGAGACCGCGTGATTATTGAAGATCCGACCGCGACCCGGCTGCTCGATATACTGGATAACGTCGGCGCAGAGATTCTGCCGCTGGCGTGTGATGATCAAGGCCCGCTGCCAGAGGTTCTTTCTCTTCTGCTGGAGCAGGCACCGGTAATGTTGATCTATCAGCCCCGCACCCACTCGGCCACCGGGAACAGCATCAGCCCGGCGCGACGTCAGGCAATGGCGCAGGTTCTGCAACAGAGCAACACACTGATCGTTGAGGATGATGGTATTGGCGATCTCTCCGCGGAGGCGAGCTGGAGCCTGGGTTCAATCTTTCCTGAGCGCACGCTGCACATCCGTTCGTTTTCCAAAGCCTATGGACCGGATCTGCGACTGGCAGTGCTCTCTGCCACCTCGGAGATGGTCAGGCGCATTCAGTCATGGCGAAATTTTGGCGTCAGCTGGACCAGCCGCATTCTGCAGGATGCGGTGGCGTGGCTGCTGGAGGATGAGGAAACGCAACGGCAGATCGCCACCGCACGCGCGACCTACCGGCAACGGCGTGAAGCGTTGCTCGCGGCGCTGGCACAGCGTGGGCTTGATCTGCCGCTTCGCGACGGATTAAGCCTCTATATTCCGGTGACTTCAGAGCAGTTTGCCATGATCACGCTGGCTGCCCGCGGTATTGCGGTCGTGCCAGGCGAGCGCTGTCGGCTCGGCCCAACCCAATTTATTCGCGTCAGTATCGCCAGCCTCAGGGATGAACAGCGGGAGATGATTGCCGGGGCGCTGGTCATCGCCAGCGGACGGGAATTTAACTCGCTTGCAGATCTTTGATGAGATAACAGGGGGATTCAACATAGCCTTCACGGGCGTAGAACTGGTTCGCCTTGAGACGTGACTGATGGCAATGGACTTCCATGCGATCGCAGCCACGACGAGCCGCCAGCATTTCTGCATGCTGAATCAGCTGCTGGCCGACGCCTTTACTGCGCTCACCTTCTGCAATGCAGAAATAGCTGATGCGGGCGAAATCACCGGCCAGCGCCAGCTGAGGAATAAAATGTAAGGAGAGAAACCCCAGCACCTGACTGCCATGTTCAGCCACCAACAGCGCTTCACTGGGATCGCTGCATAACTGCGCCAGGCGCTGTTCAATAAAGCTTTCAGTGCCGCCGTAGCCTAACTCGCTCAGTAATGCACTCAACGCAAAACTGTCTTTCAACTCTGCCTGACGTATGTTCATCCTGCCTCCTCACTCACCGGGTTCTGTCGCACAGTTATATAGCGTCGCAAGCCAAAAAGCTGCATCTCGGGTTGTTATAAATATGTTACGGTTATTTAGTGTGAACCGCCGCGCAGTTTGTGCGCCAACACGCCGAGAGTGAGAGTACGACAGGGGGGATGAAGCGCAGATTACAGCCATAAAAAAACCCGCCATAAGGCGGGTTTTTAGAATTCTGACTGTTAACTTACAGACTGATAACGTTAGCAGCAGATGGGCCTTTAGCGCCGTCGGTGATTTCAAACTCTACGCGCTGACCTTCAGCCAGAGTTTTGAAGCCGTTGCTCTGGATTGCAGAGAAATGTACGAATACATCTTTGCTGCCATCTTCAGGAGTAATGAAACCGAATCCTTTAGATTCATTAAACCACTTAACGTTACCTTTGATCTTAGACATCTATATTACCTTTACATGAAAAATGGACACTAAACTGTGTCGGGGTCTAGTACAGCAATTGCTGAGGGATTTGTCCAGCATGATTTGATGAAAAAGTGATAAATATCGACATTCTGTACATCCATCACACTTTCCTGCTTTTCGACTTGCGAAACATCGCTCAACGCGTATCAGGCGCAGAGCGGGTATCGGTCGCTAACCTGCTGGAAACGAAACCCTTTTTAATTTTAAGCGGTTACGTTACTGACGTTAAAAAGAAAAATCTGATTAAGATATATTCCTGTTCTTAATGACGTTTACGCCGCTAAAAGGTCAATTTTTTTCTATCATCCGGACGGTAAGTCCCATGACCTTAAACCCGTTTTTCTGCTTTTTCAGGCCTGCGTCCTGCCAGTGGCTATTTATTGTACGATAAATCTTAAATTCACTGGCGCAGATCCCGCTCCCTCGCCAAAAAAAATGAGTCGGCTGTGCCATTATCATCAGTCATGGCAGGCTATTCGCGGATATTTTAGCCAACAACTAATAAACACTGATCTGGATCAATGAAATGCTTTTTAGTGGCCGAATGCGCATTTGGCAACAAACAATCAAAAGCATAAGAAACTACTTTTCTTATCGCAGTGCGAAATAATATTGCCGCGCAATAGATAAAGTCCGCTTAACCTGTCAGGCACAGGCATCCGTTAATGCTGAGTAAAAGGAGGGTGAGACACAGGATGGTGATGAAGATACGTTGCGGTCAATGTGGAAGCGCCCGATTCGTTTTTACTGATTACCGCGAGGGCCAGCGAAACTTTCATGGTGCCTGCTGCGCATACTGTAAGAAACCTCTGGGCTCACAGGATCTGCTGCCCAATACGCCGATGGATCCCATTACAGACGCTCTGTTGGCCAGCCAGAAAACACAGCGGGCACCTGATTAGGTGCCCGCTGTTGCTGAAGCGTTAACAGATATCAGAAAATCAGTTTGAACACCCCTGTCAGGGTCAGTAAGCCAACGATAAAAATGATCGCAATAATCCACAGAATAATTTTCATTTCCTTTCCCCTCACCAATTAAACACTTTTCCTGTAAGCATTATAGACAGGAAAATGCGCCCTGCCGCTTCACTTAAGGCTCAACTGGTCATAAGTTCATCAACCCTGAGCTTTATTTAAATTCTGAGATAACGATCGCAACACCACTTTTTAACGGCTCTCTTTCTTCGTTTTACAGAACACTCCTGGCTAAAATTTAGGCGGCAAGGCAGGCCTCAAGAGTGATGAGATTGAAAATGAGTCGCGAGGAGATCTTATGAGCACGATTAATACCAGCATGGGCCGCTACAGCCTCAAGGCAAAAAACAGCGGTAACCACATCAAAGGGACTTTCGCCATCAACGATGAAGGCGGCACGCAGCTCTCTCTGCAGGAGTTTGACGAGCACTACCTTGATGATGTGGTGAATAACGTTATCTACCCCGTTACCGGTGGCAACCGTGACATTGCACACGCGCTGCGGGAACAGATGGTGAAAGCCGGTTTTGAACCGCCTCATTAACGTGGCAGATTCAGACTGAATCTTCTCTGTCAGGCCGCACCTTGCGGCCTTTTTTATGCTGTCTGTCCCGCACATCCCGGTTTAACCGGCAACAGGGGCAGCAAGCGCGACGGGATGTTCAAAGCTCAAAGAGGCAGCGGGAGAGACGCGAAAGCAGAGAGCCGCTGGCAGGCTTGCCAGCGGCCAGAGGTTAAATCGCCCAGGAGAGCAGCAGGCAACCCACCAGACCACAGACCGAAATAATGGTTTCCAGCGCCGACCAGGAGCGGATGGTTTCGCCAATCGTCAGGTTGAAATACTCTTTGAACAGCCAGAAGCCCGGGTCATTAACGTGCGAGAAGATCACGCTACCGGACCCTACGGCGATGACCATCAGTTCCGGGCTGGCGCCGCTGGTAACAATCAGCGGTGCCACAATTCCCCCGGCGGTAATGGCCGCTACCGTGGCAGAACCCAGAGCAATACGCAGCACCGCGGCAATCGACCAGGCCATAAAGATTGGCGACAGCTGAGTAGAATGCATCATGCTGGCAATGTATTTATCCACGCCGCTATCCACCAGCACCTGTTTGAAGGCACCACCACCGCCGATGATCAACAACATCATGGCGATGATTTTGATCGAGTCGGTCAGGGTATCCATGACCTGTTCCATCGTGCGGCCGCGATTCAGTCCAAAGGTGAAGATTGCAATCAGCACCGCAATCAGTGTCGCCATCACCGGGTCGCCAAAGAACTCCGCATAGGGCAGCAGCACATGGCCTTTAGGCAGCAGCATCTCTGCCACCGCACGCAGCGCCATCAGCACCACAGGTACCAGTGCCGTCCAGACGCTGACGCCAAACCCCGGCATTTCCGCCTCGGTAAAGGTTTTCGGGTTATAGAGACCCTCAGGAATCGGTTTGTCGATGCCTTTCAGGAAGCGGGCGTAGACCGGACCCGCCAGAATCACCGTAGGAATACCCAACAGCGTACCAAACAGCAGCGTTTTACCCATGTCAGCGTTAAACAGCGTCGCGATTGCGGTCGGGCCAGGATGCGGCGGAAGAAAGCCGTGCGTCACGGACAGGGCAGCTGCCATCGGCACCCCGACATAGAGCAGCGGCACACGTGCCGATGCCGCAACGCTGAACACCAGCGGCAGCATCAGTACAAAGCCGACTTCATAGAACAGCGCAAATCCGACGATAAAACCGGTCAGCACCAGCGCCCACTGAATATGCTTAGTGCCGAATTTTTCAATCAGGGTGGTGGCAATACGCTGCGCACCGCCGCAGTCGGCCAGCAATTTACCGAGCATGGCACCAAAGCCCATGATCAGCGCCAGGCTGCCCAGTGTGCCACCCACGCCCGCTTTGATTGAGGTAATCACTTTATTAACCGGCATGCCCTGCATCACACCGACCGCCAGCGCCACCAGGATCAGCGCGATAAATCCATTAAGCTTAAAGCGAATCATCAGCAGCAGCAGTAACGCGACGCCAATCGCCACATAGAGTAATGGCATAGCTTTTCTCCACCTTGTGCACTGAACATCATTCAGTGTCGGTTTATTATCATGATCCCCTGAGGGCTACAAAACAGTGCGCTGTAAGATGTTTACACATCCCGACAAACGCTGTTACCGATAACATGTTAAGGGTAACATCAGCAGGAAAGCACCACCCCGCCGGGGGTGAATTTCTGTTTTGCGAAGGTGATCAACTTTTTGCCAATGCGTTATCAGAAAGTTTGCCAGTCCCGGCGCCTTGCTTTTCGTTACACTCAGATTTTAGCGAAATGTAAAAAGGATGCGCTGGTGAGTGAGAACCTGAGTGAGCTGTACAGTAATCAACGAACCCTCTTTGGCCGGGGCAGCCTGGATAAACTGGTACCGCTGCTGGCCGCCCGGTCACAGCCTACCCTGCTGTTTTGTGGACAATCTTTTCTGCAAGGCCCCGCATATGCCCGGCTAAAAGCCGGACTCAACGATCATATTATTGGCTATGAAATTGTCAGCCATGAAGCCTCACCCGCCGAGATTGATGGCTGGGTTGCGCGCTGGCGCGGTCATGTCGATCGGGTCGTCGCGATTGGCGGCGGGAGCGTACTGGATGCGGCGAAAGCATTTAGCGCGATGGTGCAACATCCGTTGCCAACCGCCCGCTATCTGGAAAAAGTGGGTGACACCGCGGTTCAGCCCATCACGTTGCCGCTGATTGCTATTCCGACCACCGCCGGTACCGGCAGTGAAGTGACGCAAAATGCGGTAGTGACTGACCAGCGTGACATTCAGATAAAAGCGTCACTGCGCCACCCGGTCTTTGTGCCGGAGGTGGCAATTCTCGATGCCGATCTGCTGAAAGGTGCGCCTGACCGGGTGCTGGCAACCTGCGGTATTGATGCGTTTACCCACCTGTTCGAAGCGTATCTCTCCGGCAAAGGCAACCTCTTTACCCGCCAGATGGCGCTGACCGGCCTGCGTCAGTTTGTTCAGGCCTGGCCTGCACTTAATCGTGAGGATGCTGCTGGCGACGCGGCACGGGAAGCGATGATGATGGCGTCGTGGCTGGGCGGTGTCAGTCTCAGCAGTGCGGGTCTGGGGGTGATCCACGGTATTGCAGGGGAACTGGGCGCGATAAAGCCGTTCCATCACGGTGAAGTGTGCGGACGTCTGCTGTTTCCGTTCCTGGATCTGTTGTCCGACAGCGAACAGCCACTGCAGCGTAAGCTGATGGCGGAACTGCACCCGCAGCTGTTCAGCGAAACCACGGACTCACCGGCGCAGTTTCTGAAACAGTGGCTGCAGCAGCAGGCGATCACCCCATTCTGGCAGGATGGCCCTTCACTGAGCCGCGCCGAGGTGGAGTGGATTCTGGCGCAAGCCAACAGCAAAAATTCGCTGGTGAATTACAGCCGCGAACAGATGCAGATGATGATCGCGCAGGCCTGGGAAATCACGGCGTGATCAGGAGCCGCGTTGCCCGCATTCGCTGACCAGGCACAACCGGGCCTGCCAGCTTCGCCCGGCTTTGCTGCTCCTCAGCGCTATCCTGTTGCACCCGCTCTCTGAGCCAGGCGGCTGGCTGAATCACGGCGCTAACCGCCCTGGCTTAATCGCAGCGCCAGACGGCTAAGCCTGCGTGGCGCTAAAAGGCCCCTCACCTGCCAGCATCTGCTCAATCACCTGCAGCACGCCCTGCTCGTTGTTAGAAGGTGCGGCATAGCGTGCCGCCTGTTTCACCCGCTGTGGCGCGTTGTCCATGGCAAAACTGAAGCCAGACTGTCTGAGCATCTCCAGATCGTTACCGCCATCACCAAAGGCCAGCACCTGGTCGTGCGCGATCCCCCAGCGTTGTGCCAGCAGATCCAGACCGTGCGCTTTATGATTCCCCGGCACGATCAAATCCACCGAGCCGTGACCGCTTGAGGTCGCTGCCACACGCCCCTGATGCAGACGTTCAATATCCGCCATCAGTGGCTCGATATAGTCATCAGAGAGATTCAGCGCGAACTTAAACAGCCGGTCATGCTGCACCTCATCCAGATGATGAATCGGCTTCAGCCGGTGACAGTAATGGCGCATCTTCTTCAGCCAGTTCTCTTCCATGCCGTCGAAGTACCAGGCGCTCTCCCGGCCACACAGCAGGTAACGCAGACCCGGATAGTCGCCGTTTTGCAGGGTATCGATCACCGCGTCAACATCGCGGCGTTCAAAGGCACCGCAAAACAGTTCCTCATCACGATCGATAATCCATGCGCCGTTTTCGGCCACAAAGGCGATATCGCTGGCGATCTCCGGGAAGAAGGATTTGAGCTGGTAATACTGATTGCCGCTGGCCACCACAAATTTGATGTCACGGGCGGTGAGTTGCTGATAGCAGTCGAGAAAGCGGGATCGATTGTACTGCTTGTTATCGTCCAGAAAGGTGCCATCCATATCTACCGCAACCATCTTAACCGTCGTCATCATGACTCCTTACACAGGGAATTTTCAGCGTGGAGTGTCAGGATAGCCGCTGGCGCAGCAAAACGGAAAGAAAGAGGGATGGCCGCAGCCATCCCCTGGGGATCAGTTCAGGGCGCTGTTCAGCACCAGCGCAGTAATTACCCCGGTTGCAGCAGCAATCAACACATAGTTGCCGTCGATGTTTGCCCATTGATAACCGCGCGGTGGTTCACGCAGACCGCGCTCATGCCAGTCGGCTACGCGATAATGGTCGCCGCGGTACGCCTGCGGGACAGGATGCCCGCGACGGAAGTCGTGTCCCTGCCAGGCGAAATGGTCGCGATCATTACGTGCCTCTCTGCCCCGACCGTTGTTGTCCTGATCCGGGCGATGATTGACGCTGTCATGACGGTTGTTGCCACGCTCCTGATTCTGGTCAGAACCGCGATTGTCAGCACGATGGTCACCGTTCTGATGCGGCACAGGCTTGCGGTGCGCGTCATCACGATCGTCTGCCCGTGAGGCCTGAGAAAAGAGTGTGCTGCATGTTAAAAGTGAAGCGATAAGCGTTAATGTTGTTTTTTTCATGATACTGCCTCCGAAAATAACGGCTGTTCAGGCACCGTTGATCGGCATCATGGCAATAATTGTGGCGGGAGACATCTGTAAAAGTCTTAAAATCCGGTAACTTACACACTATTACGCTTGCTTATCGCTTTCTTAACACAGGACATGCGATGACAACGTTGCTGACGCAATCCAGAGGTTAACCGGGCAACCTGCGCTGTCTGATAATCACGCTCTGGTTGACGGATGATGGCCGATGAAAAGTCAGGATGCTGAAACGCACCCTGACATTTTTGCGGTTATGGCGTGCTGAGGATCACTGGCGCATCCGGTAACCCGGTAAAGTGCGTCACGATGTGGTGGTAATCAGCCGTCGGGTCCAGATCGCGGAACACTTCCGGATAGAGATCTTTTGCCAGAATTTCCATGCCGATAATGTTGTAAGGGTGATTATAAAAATGGTGATAAACGCCATACACCCGCTTCTGTTTCACCGGTTCGATCTGCTCCAGACCGGTGCGGCTCTGCAGGCGGTTAAAGGTGGCGGTCACGTCGGTCTGACTGGCACCGTAACCAAACGGCAGCACGTTACTGTTCGGGCGTTTAGAGCCGGTCATGATATAGACGTCCGGCTTCATGGCGATAATCTTCTCCAGCGACACAAATCCTGAGCTGCCGGGCAGCAGTGCAGAACCGATATTCTTGCCACCGACCGCTTCCACCAGCGCGCCCCAGCCGTTATGACCGTGGGTAAAGCAGCAGTTGTCGCTGTTACCGGCAATCGGTTCAATAAACACGGTTGGCTTGTGGGGCACCTGCGCAATCTTCTGCTGAAGCATCTGCCAGCGCTGCTGGTAAAAATCGGCGTAGGCTTTCGCCTCGGCTTCGCGATTCAGAACGGTGCCCAGCACTTTCACGCTCTTCAGGGTGTTCTCTTTCGGATGAAGTTCAACATCAAGGAACAGCACCGGGATATGGAGATTTTTCAGGGTGGCGAGCACGCCTGACTGCGTCAGGGCCGGTTTGGCGCGCAGTTGCGCAATCATCAGATCGGGCTGCTTCGCCAGCACGCTCTCCAGATTGACCTGCCCCTGATCGTTAAAGCCCATATCAACAATCGATGCCGCCTGCGGCCAGCGCTGCTTCAGCAGGTCCCAGGTCTGGGTATCCTGCTTTTTCGGCAGGTTGTTCCAGGCAACGACACGCTGAAACGGGTTCTGGCGATCCAGTAATGCCAGCGCCATCACGTCACGCCCATCCTGTAAAATCACATGCTGCGGCTCTTTTTGCAGCGTAATTTTCTGACCATCCATATCGGTCACCGTGACCGGATAGGTGGTAGCCGCACAGGCGGTTGACAGTAAAAGTGTGGTGGCAGCAACTATCCCGATTTTCATTTTTCTCCTGTCCTTTTAGGGAATAATAATTATTCGCGTTAACTCTACCATGCTGATAAGTACCAAATGTAACTATTGCTAACCAGATGCGTCTGAGAGGCGGCATTAACAACGCGGCAGCGGGCTTAAATCAGGGAGCGATATCGCTGAATACGTGGAGGTGCACGGAGAGAATGGCGAAGGGCGGGCAGAATGGCAGGCGCATCCCAGGGGGATTGAGATGCGCCTGTTGCGCTAAGTGTTACTTCACCAGCGAATAGAAGATTGCGGAGATGGCAATAAGTCCGATCAGCACGACAAACAGATTGCTGATGTGACCGCTGTACTTCCGCATCGCGGGTACCTTCTGGATAGCGTACATCGGCATCAGGAACAGAATCATCGCAATGACCGGCCCGCCAAGCGTCTCAATCATGCCGAGAATATTGGGATCCAGCGTTGCCACCAGCCAGGTCGTCAGCAGCATAAAGAGTCCGGTCAGGCGATTCAGTCTGGCGGGCGCGATGGTTTTGCCGCGACTGCGCAGCGCCTTATTAACCATGCCGTTAAATCCTTCGCGCGCGCCAAGATAGTGACCGAGAAACGATTTCGTGATCGCCACAATGGCAATCAGCGGTCCCAGCCAGGCGATCATCGGCACCTTAAAATGGTTCGCCAGATAGGAAAGAATGGTGATGTTCTGCGCCTTGGCGGCGTGTAAATCTTCAGGCGACAGGCTCAGCACGCAGCTGAAGACAAAGAACATCACCGTCACCACCATCATCAGGTGCGAGCAGGCCAGAATGCGCGAACACTTTTTCTCTGCGGCATCGCCATACTCTTCCCGCTTTGCCAGCGCGAATGAGGAGATAATCGGCGAGTGATTAAAGGAGAAGACCATCACCGGAATCGCCAGCCACAGCGTCATCCACAGGCTGCTGCCCGCGGGCTGAACGTTCAGGGTCGAAAGCACAGCGCCGTGCCAGTGCGGGATCAGATAGCAGGCCATCAGCATCAGCACCGCCACAAAGGGATAAACCAGCACGCTCATCGCTTTGACAATCATCTTCTCGCCGAAACGCACAATGGTCATCAGTCCGACAATCAGCAGCAGCGACAGCAGCACACGCGGTGGCGGCACCAGGCCGAGCTGATTCACCATCAGGCTCTCAACCGTGTTGGTGATCGCTACGCTGTACATCAGCAGAATCGGGTAGATAGCGAAGAAATAGAGCAGCGTAATCAGCTTGCCCGCACCAACGCCAAAATGCTCCTCGACCACCTCGGTGATATCCCCGGCCGGATTTTTACCGGAGAGAACGAATCGGGTCAGGGCGCGGTGCGCAAAAAAGGTCAGCGGAAACGCCAGTATCGCCATGATGATCAGCGGGATCAGCCCGCCGACGCCAGCATTGATAGGCAGGAACAGCACACCCGCCCCAATCGCCGTGCCGTATAAACCCAGCATCCACATGGTGTCGGTTTTACGCCATCCCGTATCGGCGTCACTCTCAAGCGCGCCCAGCGTGCCAGTTTGCGTGGTTTTCATCAGATCTTCCGTTTTAAAAGCCGCCAGTAACCTGAGCCGTCAGGCAGGCAAATGTCCGCCCCACTCTGCGCCTCAGCTGCAACCGGATCAGTCAATGTGATGCTGACCCGTCCGTGCATAGGTAATCGATTGCGTGCGCCACTTTTTACACTACCTGACGATAAAAGTTCAAGCCGTGCAGATAAACACGCATGGATTGCTGAAAAAATCGTCAGGTTGTGCAAAGTGACTGCGCGGCGATCATGCCATCTTTGTGGCGGTTTTACCGCCCCTAAAAAGGTGATCCCTGTAACGGATCAGCGCAACGGGCTACGCTTAAACAGATTCTGTCGCGATCACGCCGACAGGTGCACTGGAGAAGAGAATGAAAATTGCCTGCCTCGGATGGGGTTCGTTAATCTGGAAAGCTGGCGCATTGCCGGTGGCCAGTCAGTGGCATCATGATGGTCCTGAGCTACCGATTGAGTTTGTGCGCATCGCTGACGGCGGCGAGCTGTCGACCGCGATCTGCCTCAACGCCAGCCCGGTGCCAGTGTACTGGGCCTGGCTGAATACCGCCTCACTTGAGAGCGCCTGCCGCGCATTGCGCCTCCGTGAGGCCATTCCGGACAGCCGTATCGATGGCATCGGGATGATGACGGTGACGGCGACCTCAGCGGGACCACTGGCAGAGTGGGCTAAGACCAAAGGCATAGAAGGTCTGATCTGGACCGG
Organism: Pantoea sp. EKM20T; assembly: GCF_011800485.1. Classification (NCBI taxonomy): domain Bacteria; kingdom Pseudomonadati; phylum Pseudomonadota; class Gammaproteobacteria; order Enterobacterales; family Erwiniaceae; genus Pantoea; species Pantoea sp. EKM20T. The sequence continues at coordinate 405,141 of NZ_JAALFW010000001.1, forward strand.
TCTGCCTGCCCGCATGGCGGGTGTCGAAGGCCAGATCCCGACGCTGGACGACGCGCGGCACTATCTGCAGCAACTCACCGGTGAAACGCGTGAGCATGCCTGGCACTACATCGAACAGGTTCCGGCACAAATCGACACGGTTTATCGTCGTGCGTTTGCCGACCTCGCTCTCTGGCAACCCGACACCCGAGCCGTAACGGTCGCCACAACGCAGGTTCAGCCGCCCTGTCAGCCCGGCTGAAACTGACCAGCCTGCTGCACCGCTCTGCTTACTCCTTAAAGGATTACTACACTTCAGGCAGGTTTCGATTTCAGGTTTCCTGAGTCTTTCCCGTGCGTGGCCACGCCTTCTGGCCTGGCCGCCGTCCCCTAATCATCAGGAGATGAACAGATGAAAGCATTAACTTATCACGGCCCCCATAAAGTCAGCGTCGATAACGTTCCCGATCCCGGTCTGGAAGCCGCAGATGACATTATTCTGCGTGTGACCGCCACCGCTATTTGCGGTTCAGACCTGCACCTTTACCGCGGCAAAATCCCCGGTACCGGGCACGGAGATATCTTTGGTCATGAGTTTATGGGCGAAGTGGTTGAAGCAGGCAGCGCAGTGACCGCCGTGGCCAAAGGCGATCGGGTGGTGATCCCGTTTGTTATCGCCTGTGGCGACTGTTTTTTCTGCCTGATGAGCCAGTATGCTGCCTGTGAAAATACCAACAGCGGACGGGGTGCCATCCTGAACCGGAAAAACATCACGCCGCCCGCGGCCCTGTTTGGTTTCAGCAAACTCTATGGCGGTGTGCCTGGTGGACAGGCGGAATATGTCCGGGTGCCGAAAGCCAATACCGGCCCGTTTAAAGTGCCGTCGGTACTGTCGGATGAGAAAGTGCTGTTCCTGTCAGACATTCTGCCCACCGCGTGGCAGGCGGTGAAAAACGCCGAGGTGAAACCCGGCTCCAGCCTGGCGATTTTCGGTGCCGGACCGGTTGGCCTGCTCAGTGCCGCCTGCGCCCGACAGCAGGGTGCCGAACAGATCTACATGATCGACCACAACAACTACCGCTTAAACTTTGCCCGTGAGCGCTACGGTGTTATCCCGATTAACTTCGATGAGATCGATGACCCGGCCGGCTGGATTATCGAACACAGCACCGGAAATCGCGGTGTGGATGCAGTGATTGATGCAGTAGGATTCGAGGCAAAAGGCAGCATGACCGAAACCGTGCTCACCAATCTCAAACTGGAAGGCAGCAGCGGTAAAGCGTTACGTCAGTGTATTGCCGCAGTAAGGCGTGGCGGTATCGTCAGCGTGCCGGGCGTCTACGCCGGATTCATTCACGGCTTCCTGTTTGGTGACGCCTTTGACAAAGGGCTGACCTTTAAGATGGGACAGACCCACGTACACGCTTATCTGCCCGACCTGCTGAAGCTGATCGAACAGGGTCATCTGACGCCAGAAGAGATTGTGACCCACCATCTGCCGCTGGAAGATGCTGCGCGTGGCTACGATATTTTCGCCAAACGCGAAGAGGAGTGCCGCAAGGTGATTCTGGTGCCTGGCATGGCAGCGACACAGGCCACAATATAATTTCACAACGGGTCTGAAACGCTTAACCCTGGCTCCCCGGCTGTTTTCCGCCGGGGATCTCATCTCAGAACGGCTTGCGTTGCAGGCTGCTTCGCCACTCCCGCCTCTCCAGCAGATGTTCATCCGGCGAATCCGCCGTATCAACCTGACTGCTCTGCTCCAGCCATCGCGCACTGCGTGAATGGGGATGACTTTCGCTGATAACCTGTTGTGAAAACGCGCCAAACGATAACAGCAAAAACAGTAATGCACTGGCCAGCCTCACTTTCATACGCACACCTCTTTGGTAATGGTGCCGCTATGCTGCCCGAAGGGTTTTCATTTTCTGTCAGTAACAGGCAAAGTTATGTGGTAAGCGGGAACAAGCTGCGACGGGTTTAACCGCGGTTCAGGATAGTCCGTCAGCCCGGCATCATAAGTTTCCCGGCTAACCGTCCGTTTTCTTTCAGGAGAATGCTATTGAACCTCAATCAGTTTGATCAGCCGGTCGGTGAGGCTCTGCCCGACTGGCAACCGGTCACCAGACCACCCTGTATGCCACTCACGGGTCAGCACTGCCTTCTCCTGCCGCTAAGCATCGATCATGCAGAACCGCTATTGCAGGCATTTATGCTGGCACCGGATGATCGCGACTGGACCTGGCTGAGCGCAGAGCGGCCCGCCTCTCTGCCGCAGATGCAGCACTGGATTGCGGATAAAGTGGCGGATGCGGCCCTGGTGTCCTTCACGGTCTGCTCGCCAAATCAGCAGCCCTGCGGCGTGGTCTGCTTCGCCAGCATTGAGCCGGGACACGGCACTGTTGAAATCGGTCACGTCACCTGGTCGCCGCTGATGCAGCGCAGTGTCATTGGCAGCGAGGCGATTTATCTGCTGCTGCAACAGGCTTTCTCGCTCGGCTATCGGCGAGTGGCGTGGCGCTGTGATTCAACCAATATCGCATCACGACGCGCAGCAGAACGGCTGGGGTTCCGCTTTGAGGGCCGTTTTCGTCAGGTTATGACGCGTAAACAGCGTAATCGCGATACCGACTGGCTATCAATTATTGACCGTGAATGGCCAGATGTTCAGCGCGCCCTGAGTGCCTGGCTAAGTGCGGATAATTTCGCTGCCGGGGGACAGCAAAAGCGCCCGCTCAGCGCCTGCTTCGCCGACGTTAACCCGGCTGATGCAAACGCGACAAGTCCTGAACGCGGAGCGGATGCTGGCGATTAATGCACCCGACGCACGGTCAGTGCCGCGGACCAGCGCTGTCGCTGACAGCGCGGGCAGACAGCCTGCTGCTCAGCCTCAATGATCTGCGTCTGGCCGCAATGGGTGCAGGCATAGAGCGCGCTGACCGGTACAGTGCTGTAATCCTGCCGGTGCTCAGGGGGCAGTACGCTTAACCCGGCGCGCATCTCATCGTCATCGTAGAAATAGAGGCTGAGCTGACCATCGACCTCCACCAGCGCCAGCCGGATCTGCCCCAGATGCTCCACACCACTCTGCCGTAACTCCATATAAAACTCATCTTCAGAAATATTCAGACGATCCAGACTCTCCAGCACATACAATCCCTCTTTAATCAGGGTAATCACGTCGCCCTGAATAAGCCGTGAAAAGCGCGGGCTGTGCGCCGTCAGCCAGGTCGTGAAGCGGTAGAGCGCCAGCAGGACTACAAACACCATAATGACCGGCAGTACCGGCACATCATCGTAAAATGTCACATCACCGGACGCGGAACCCAGCGTCAGGATCACCACCAGCTCGAACAGCGACAGCTGGCGCACGCCGCGTCGTCCTGAGACTTTCAGAAAGGTGAACACCACCAGATAAGCGATCATGACCCGTACCACCACCTCAAACAAAAAGGTGGCCGGTTGATCGTTAAGTAAGAAACGGTGCCAGTCGAATGAGAACATAGTCTGTAAAACATCCTGTTTTAGGGGGCGCGCATCGTCGCATCACCCGTTGATGACCCGCAGATTCAGCCCAGTGATAAGTAAATCTTGTCGCCAGCCCGCCAAAAGGCAAGCGAAGCTGTAACGCGAAAGTGGGCGAGTCTGACCTCTCTGCATGTTGAGGAAAAGGTTAACAAAGCTGAAAATGGCGCTGACACTATTCACGCTGCGCTTATCGGGCCGTTCGCAAAACCGCATGCTAAAACTTCCTGTTTCTGGCTGGATAATTTTTACCGCTGCGCTTTTTTCTTTTACTTCAATAAATTGCGAACCAAACCTTACTGCCTATACTTTCCAGTAAGGCTTCCGCAAAACCTTTCAACATCCAGAGAAGCCAGCCTTTTTCTGCCGATAGCGTCACTGGCCTATACCTGCTATCTCACTCGTCCACACCGCGACAGGCCCTGATGCCTGCAACTCAGTGTCTGTGGCTTATGGCATGGATCGCCCGTCCGTTCAGAGTGGTCAGATCGATCAGTCTGCAATGCATACCCTAACGCCCTGACCCGTTTCACGACGGCTCGTCAGCGGGAAGCGTGTTGCTTTTTTTCGGGAGATGCCATGACGCCCTTTTCCAGTTTCTGGCAGGCCGGCTACGAAGGTGCCGATCATATCAATCCTGCCGGCCTTGCGCTGTCGATGAACGATCTTAACCAGCATCAGGCGCGTGCAGCAGAAGATTATGCCGCGCTGGCCCCCTTTTCCATTCGCACAGTGCGCGAAAGCGTCGGCTGGCGGTTATGTGAGCACGATGGCCGCTATGACTTCTCGACGGTCGCGGCCCGGATGCAGGCCGCAGAGCAGCAGGGCATTCAGCTGAGCTGGACAATCTGCCACTACGGCTGGCCCGCTGGCGTCAGCCTGTTTGACCACGACTTTGTCAGCCGTTTCGCCGCCTTCTGTGGCGCACTGGCCCGCTTCCTGGCCCCCTGGTATCAGCAGGCGCCAGTCTACTCTCCGATGAATGAGATCTCCTTTGTCAGCTGGGGTATCTCGGTAGGGCTGTTCACCTGTGAGGCGATCCCTGAAGCGGATCGGGCGGATGCCGCCAAGCAGCAGCTGGTGCGCGCTACGCTGGCAGCCTGTGATGCCATCTGGCTGGCCGATCCGCGAGCCCGTCTGCTGCACTGTGATCCACTGATCCATATCGTGCCCGATCCCGCCGATCCGGCCAGCGATGTGCTGGCACGTGAGATGTGTGACACCCAGTTTCAGGCGTGGGACATGCTGAGCGGCAGGCTTAACCCGGAACTGGGCGGCGCCCCACGCTATCTCGATCTGATTGGCGTGAATTACTACCACGACAATCAGTGGGAGCAGGGATCAAACCGGCGGCTTTACTGGCATCTGGGCGACAGCCGACGCCTGCCGCTGCATCGGATGCTGCAGCAGGTCTGGCAGCGTTATCAGCGGCCACTGCTGCTGGCGGAAACCAGCCACGTCGGCAGCGGACGCGGAAGCTGGATCCTTGAGATCGCCGCGCAGGTTGCGCAGGCGCAACTGGCAGGCGTTGAGCTGCACGGCATCTGCCTCTATCCGATCCTCGATCGTCCCTTATGGGAGGAGACGACTTTCTGGACCCGCAGCGGTTTGTGGGATCTCGATCTGCTGGGGGCCGATCCCTATGCCCGCCAGCTACAGCAGCCTTATGCCGACGCATTACGTCAGGCGCAGCGCTTTTTGCAGCACATCCACTCCTCAAAACACCCCTGTCAGGAGCACCCTATGAAACCACCTGTTCTCATTGTTTTCAGCCATTTACGCTGGGGATTTGTTTTTCAGCGTCCGCAGCAGCTACTGACACGACTGGCACAGCACTATCGCGTGCTGTTTGTCGAAGAGCCGGTCTGGCAGGCGGGGCCACAGGGTCTGCATCAGAGCTCGCCTGCCGCTAACATCACGGTGATCCAGCCGCATACCGACAGCGACGCGCCTGGTTTCCACGACAGCCAGATCGCCTCGCTGCTGCTGCTGCTGACGCCGCTGCTGGAGGAAGATGAACAGCCGCTGATCTGGTTCTATACGCCGATGGCGCTGCCGTTGCTGACCCCTTTTGATCCGTCACTGGTGATTTACGACTGCATGGATGAGCTTTCCGCTTTTCAGAATGCACCGCGCCAGCTACAGCAGCGCGAATCCGCGCTGATGACCCGCGCCGATCTGGTCTTTACCGGCGGCACCAGCCTCTATGAAGCGAAGCGTGACAAACATCCTCAGGTTTACTGCTTTCCCAGCAGCGTTGATGCTATCCACTTTGAGCAGGCGCGCGATCGCAGCAATCGACATCCGATGCAGGATGCAATTCCGGCACAGCGTCTTGGCTATTACGGCGTGCTGGATGAGCGCATAGACCTGCCGCTGATTGCGGCGCTGGCGGACAGCCACCCCGAATGGCAGATCATTATGGTCGGGCCGGTGGTAAAAATTGATCCCGCCAGCCTGCCGCAGCGCGACAATATTCACTGGCTCGGACAGCAGCCCTATCAGGCGCTGCCGCAGTTTCTGGCGGGCTGGGATGTCTGTCTGATGCCGTTTGCCATCAATGCCTCGACCCGCTTCATCTCACCGACCAAGGTGCTGGAGTATATGGCGGCGCAGCTGCCGATTGTCAGTACCGCGATTATTGACGTAGCGCGGCATTACGCAGAGGAAGTGGCGGTGGCAGAGAGCCCCGCTGAATTTATTGCCGCCTGTGAACAGGCAATGGCGATTGGTGCCGCAGAACGGCTGGCGCTGGCGGGACGGATGCAGGCAAAGGTCGATGCCACCTCATGGGATCGCACCGCTGAACAGATTCATGGACTGATCCAGCAGGCGCTGACGCAGCGTCAGCCCGCACTAAGGTCGGCTAGCCAGGGCAGCGCGCAGGCGAATATCACGCCGTTAACCCCATTGATGCTGGAGAGTGAAGCCGTGCCCTGCCTGATTATCGGAGCCGGGCCAACCGGGCTGAGCGCCGGTTATCACTATGGCGAAGGCGCAGTGTTGCTGGAGAAAAATGCCACGCCTGGCGGCTGGTGCCGCTCGATTGACGATCAGGGTTTTACCTTCGACTATGCCGGTCACATTATGTTCTCGCAGGATCCCTACGTCTTGCAGCTGTATGAGATGTTGCTGGGCGACAACCTGCACTGGCAGGCGCGTGAAGCCTGGGTCTACAGCGACGGCGTTTATACCCGCTATCCCTTCCAGTCCGCGCTGCACGGCTTGCCGGTCGAGGTGGTAAAAGAGTGCGTGCTGGGCGCTATCGAGGCGCGTTATGGCGAAACGGCCGCCGCCGCGGTGCCACTGGATCGGGCGCGGGCACGGCGGGACTGCTGCGCAGATGGCGCGATCCCCGATGAGGGCAGCAGCACAGGCGTGGTGGAAGGCGAAGAGGATTTCCAGCACTTCATTATGCGCACCTGGGGCAAAGGCATCGCGCGTCACTTTGCCCTGCCCTACAACCAGAAACTGTGGAAGGTGCCGCTGACCGACATGGAAACTTCATGGCTGGGCGGACGCGTACCGCTGCCCGATCTGGCGCAGATCATTGATGGCGCGCTGCAACCGCTGGCGAAACCGGTTGGCCCCAACGCCCGTTTCGGCTATCCGCTGCGCGGTGGCTTCCAGGCGCTGATGTCCGGCTTTTTGCCGCACCTGAAATGTACGCTGGAAACGGATGCCACCCTGACCCGCCTCTACCCGCAGGCGCACGTCGCGCTGCTGGCGGATGGCCGCCACTACCTTTATGAACAATTGATCAGCACCATGCCGCTGCCGGAGCTGATTAAACTGATGGGCGATGAAGTGCCGGATAGTGTGCAACGGGCGGCGCAGCAGCTGCAGTTTGTCTCGGTGCGCTGCGTTAATCTGGGAATTGGCCGCGCCGACCTGACCGAAAAGCACTGGATTTACTATCCTGGCGATACGCTGTTTCACCGCATCTTTGTGCAGGGCAATGCGAGTCCGCACTGCAACCCGCCGGGCGGTTTCGGCTTAACCTGCGAAATCACCTATAACGCGGCCAATCCGCTGCCGCTGGCGGGGGATGCGCTGATTGAGCGCTGCCGTCAGGATTGCATCAGAGTTGGCATGATCACCGCGGACGATCCGCTGCTCTGTGCCTCAGAGGTCGATATGCCCTACGCCTACGTGGTCTATGACCATGCGCGCAGCGCTAACGTGGCGCTGATCCGCCAGTGGCTGCTGACCCAGGACATTCATCTGTCAGGCCGCTACAGCGAGTGGGAATATTACAACTCGGATCACGCCTTCCTTGCCGGTAAACGCGCCGCCGAAAATGTCCGGCTGCAGCATGTCAGCGAACGGACGCTCGGCTGACCCGGCGCAGTCGCTACGAAAGCCGCTGGCTGCACTTCGCGGCTTTCAGCGACTGCAACTGCGTCAGTCGCCGCTCCGCCTTCTGGCTGGCATTGTATTTCGCAATGCCATTGCCCAGCCCGAAATCCCCGACAAAGCCCAGCACGGTCAGTGCATCGAACTGGCCGGTCTGCTCAATATCACTCTGCACGCTGTGCGCTTTCACCAGCTCCTGATCCAGCGCGCTGCAATTCAGCATCGCCGTCTCTTCCGGGGTGACCGCGGACGCCTGCGGATACTGCTTGGTGGCGCAGCCGCTTAATACCAGCGTCAGCAGGACAATTAAAACGCTCTGTTTACTCATTTTTCACTGCCTGTTTTTTATCCAGTTAATATTGTTATCGGCAGCATCCCCCGGGATCATGAGTCTCTGACCTACCAATAATGGTCGAAACCGCTACGCTAATGTAGGATTCAGCGCGCTGCTGTCAGTTGCAGCGTGTTACCTATAGGAAGTCACGCAGCGAACGCACATTGCCCGTTCATCACTTCTGCCAGACCTTTCAAAGAGTTAGCCAGCATGATGCTGTCATCAGCAGCGTTTAAAAAGCAAAGCCTGACCGATAATCAGTGATCGAGGCCGCCGCATAAGCAAAGCCAGACACAGAAAATTCGCGCGTCGGGTTTATCAGAGTTGTTCGAGATGAGGTTTTTCCATGCGTTTTAAAGGATTGAACATCGGGTTTTTCATTTTGATTCTGGCTATCGCCACCCTCGGTTTTTTCGAGGTGCTTTCGCCCTATTTCTCGCCGATTTTATGGGCGGCGATTCTGGCGGTGATTTTCCATCCGCTGAAAACGTATCTGCGGGTCCGAATGGGCGAACGCAATGGCCTGGCCGCGTTGATTACCCTGCTCTGTATCTGTCTGATTGTGTTCACGCCGCTGGCTATTATCGCCTCATCGCTGGTGGTCGAAACCAACGCGGTCTATCACAAACTGCAGACCAATTCGGCGCAGTTCCCGGCGGTCTTCGCCGATCTGTTGCAGCATCTGCCGCGCTGGGCAAAACATTATCTGGCTGAAAACAACCTGGATAACGCCGAACAGATTCAGCAGAAGCTCTCCTCGTTTGCCCTTAAGGGCGGTCAGTATGTGGCAGGCAGCGCCTTTATCATCGGTAAAGGGACGTTCAGCTTCACCGTCGGCTTTGGCGTGATGCTTTATCTGCTGTTCTTCCTGCTGAAAGATGGCTCCTATCTGGTGCATCTGATCCTGGAAGCGCTGCCGCTCTCAACCTACGTGAAGCATCACCTGATGGTGAAGTTTGCGGCCGTGGCGCGCGCGACGGTGAAAGGCACGGTGGTGGTCGGTATTGTTCAGGGTATTCTCGGCGGGCTGGCATTCTGGTTTACCGGTATCGACGGCAGCCTGCTGTGGGGCGCGCTGATGGCCTTCCTCTCCCTTATTCCGGCAGTCGGTTCCGCCATTATCTGGGTGCCTGCGGCGATCTTCTTCTTCGCCACCGGTGCACTGTGGAAAGGGCTGTTCCTGGTGGGCTTCTTCGTAGTGATCGTCGGACTGGTGGATAACATCCTGCGTCCGCTGCTGGTCGGCAAAGACACCAAAATGCCTGACTATCTGATTCTGATCGCCACGCTGGGCGGCATGGAAATCTACGGCATCAACGGTTTTGTTATCGGTCCGGTGATTGCCGCCTTGTTTATCGCCTGCTGGAACCTGCTCTCCGGACGCGATAACCGCGAAAACATCGAAGCCATCGACGAAGAGTTTATCGAAGAAGGTAAGAAACAGTCTGATACTGCGGCAGAGGCTGCGGCTGAAGCGGCGGCGGCCTCCGCCGATGCGGCTGCAGAGACGGAAAGGAAAGTCTCTGCGTTAGCCGCCTCGGAGAAAGAAACAGCGGAAAAGAAAGCGTAATCCGCGTCACCCATAAAAAACCTACTTTTCAGTGGGTTACAGGCAGCTTACCTGGTTGAATCAGGTTTACTCTGACAGCAATGAATAAGCTCACAACGCGCAGGGTTCTGGGTCAGAAGAGGAAAGCGTCCCGCGCCAGGACGGCGCGGGCCGAGCATGTCATGGATGACGGCCTTTGCGTCTTTCCGATCTGACCCAGTACCCTGAGCAGGCTCGATCCAGCAGCAATCCAAAGCCAGAATTTCCCAACCATAAAAAAACCCACCTTTCGGTGGGTTTTTTTTAACCTCAAAACAGCCGCGAATTAGTTAGTCGCTTTGTTTTTCAGATCTTCAGCACCCTGCTTGGTTTTATCCCAGCCTTTCTCAGTGCCTTCTTTGGTTTTGTGCCAGCCTTTCTGCGTACCTTCGGTGATTTTACTGCCGGTGGTATCGCTTTTGCCTTCAGCGGCGTGCTCAGACTTCAGCTTCAGCTCTTTGCCTTCGTTCTGGGTCTGATGCAGTTTTTCCTTCGCGGTATCGGCGCCTTTATGCGCTTCCGCAACGGTGTTGTCTGTAGTGGTAGCAGCAAATACCGGCGAGGCCAGCAAAATAGCAGACAGTGCAATAATTGATTTCTTCATAATTCCCTCTGTATGAATCGTTGCCGTGTAGGTTTTAATCCTGGCATAGTGTTCCCAGGAAAGATTTAAGAATAAACCAGGAATGAAAAAGGGCCAGTTTTCACCAGAAAAAGCCGCCGGTTGTAGCTTTTTCGTCCATTACCAAAGTGCGAGTTGCGGATTTTCATCCGGTTTCGGCTGGCTTCGGCTGACGCGAGCAGGCGGTGCAGGCTGCTGCATCTGATGAGTGATCCACTGCAGCAACACCGTCACTATATAGGTCTGCTGCTCCGCGCTCAGCGGCTGGTGCTGTCCGATGTTGTGCCACTTACTCAGACAGCCACGACAGCAGGTTGCGGTGGCGTGCTGAGCGATAAACACCGGGTGGCCGCGCATCGGCGTCTGCTTGCCATCATTTTCAGGCTGCGCAGGCGCCAGCCGCTGTGCCACAAACTCAGCGGCGTGCTGGCGCAATACCGGCTCGCCTTTGCTGCTCGCATAATCATATTCCGCGCGTCCCAGACGAAAGCGCTGGCGGAACGGCGAGCGTGACAGCCGGGTAAAAAGATCGTCAGAAACCTTCATGCTGATTGCCAGTCACTCATATTTACGTCCCGCCAGATAGCGTACGCCCTGCGACCCGAACGCCTCACGATGGAGTTCATTTGGCTGCAGATGAAATGTCTCACCGGGATGATAGGTGGTATCGCCTTGTTCGGTACTGATGGTGATGTCACCACTCAGAATCAGTGCCAGTGCTTCAAAGGGATGTACATGATTATCAAGCTGGGCGGCGGCTGCACGCTCAATCAACAGAGGCTCGTCAAAACCCTGTTCGGCTAACAATTTTCTGAATTCGTGTTCTGTCATCGCAACTCCTCAGTGTGGATCTGACCCTTAGCAGTGTAGACGATCTTTATCGCCGCTTATGGCACTCAACAGGTTACGTAAAGTAGCGCAAGCAGGGTTGTTCACCGGTCAGGCCAGTGCTGTACTTGCCGTCTCGTTACAGCCATTTTGACATCGGGATAACGCAAAAGTATGTCTCAACAGGAGAAAACTGCCCTGCTGCTGATTAATCAGCGCTCGCGCAAAGGACGCGCCGAGGCCAGCCGCGCACAGTCGCTGCTGGCTCAGGCCGGGTTCACCCTGCTGCAACCGGCCGGAGATGATACCCGCAGCTACAGCGAATTAATCGCGGCGTATGCCCATCGCGTTGATGCGGTGATCGTCGGCGGTGGCGACGGCACGCTTAATGCGGCCGCGCCAGGACTGATGCAGACCGGCCTGCCGCTGGGCATTTTACCGCTGGGCACCGCCAACGATTTTGCCCGCACGCTGGGCATTCCTGCCAGCCTGGAGTCCGCGATAAAGATTATCGCTGACGGGCAGTTGCGCGCAGTGGACCTGGGTGAAGTGAATCAGCACCTGTTTCTGAACGTCTCCAGCATCGGCTTTTCGGTGGAACTGGCGCGCAACCTCACGGCGGAATCGAAAAAACGCTGGGGAGTGGGCGGTTATGCCCTGGCGGCTTTGCGGGTGCTGCGGCAGAGCCGTCCCTTCAGCGCCACGCTGATGCATCAGGGCCACCGGACGCCGATCAAAACGGTTCAGGTGTCGGTGGGCAATGGACGCTTTTATGGGGGCGGCATGACAGTGGAACAGCGTGCCGCACCGGACGATGGGTTACTGGATGTCTACAGTCTGGAGCTGCAGCATAGCTGGCAGCTCATTGCGCTGCTGCCCTTTCTGCGGCGCGGCACTCACGGTCGCTGGCGTAACGTGCGGGCATTCAGCGCCACGGAGCTGACGATTGAGACGCGCCGTCCCCATTACATCAATGCAGATGGTGAGATTATCGGTCAGACACCCGCACATTTTCGCCTGATCGCCAGTGCACTGCGGGTTTATGCACCGGGCGACAGCGCAGCAAAATAGCCCTACGGTGGGCGCGGTAATCGATCGCGGTGAGAAACTAGTGCTGGGTGCTCTTTTTTTCAGCGTAGTCGATGTGTTCGGAAAGATTGGCGACCAGCTTTTTCGCCATTTCGAGGGTCAGACCCAGAAACAGGGTCTCCTGCGGGCCCTTTTCACGCGGGGCATTGGGATCGATATAACCGAATTTCACTACCAGTGCCTGATGGGTATTCAGGGGACCAATATGCCAGCCGGTAACCGGGTAGAAGGTAAATCGCGTAAATTCATTCATTTAATCCTGACTGTAAAAGCATAACGCTGATTGATAGTCAGGCCAGCTCTGATGATAAAGCATGAGTGGAATACTCAGTCTGAACGAAATCGACAGGATTACAAGGGAAGCGGCATAACAAGCGCAGCGTGACGCAATGAGGATCTGTAATGCATTCAGGGCCTGCTGCAGCAAGGGGATGAGGATATTTCAGGCGTGTGTAACCTGCGCGGCTCCGGCACGGGCGCTCTCCTGTCAGGCCAGGGCGAACGCCCCTCAGGACTCTTTATCGGCTCGGGGAATAATCGAGATATGCCCGTTAACCTCCAGCACCGCATATTTAATCTGATCAAATCGCTCCAGGCCCTGCCCGGAGCGCGCCGCTTCCAGCACATCATCAGGACTGATGCCGGTCATCTTCATGCGGTCAGTCAGCAGATTACCATTCTCGACCAGGATCACCGGGCCGCCATCGATCACCTGCTCCACCACCGGAAAGCGACTTTTCAGTTTGCCCAGCACAATATCAATCGCTACCAGCGTGATAATAGTCAGCGCCGCGCCGGTAACAGAAAAATCGTCGCCCAGCAGCGCCTGCTGAGTTGCTTCACTGATGATCAATAGCAGAATCAGATCGAAAGAGGTCATCTGCAACAGAGTGCGTCTGCCGGCAATTTTGAACACGACCATCAGCACCAGGTAGATCGCTGCGGCACGTAATACCGTTTCCATAAAGCGCCTCTGTCAGGGATAAATCCATTGGGTAAAACGGGCCGGGGCATGGCCGTCACCATGAATAGTGACGTGAATGCGGCCCGCATTGCGCGGCTGCAGGCCAAGCCAGATCGCGTGATCCGGTCCGGTGTTGCGGGCCGAAAAGGTCAGCCGCAGATCGCTGCCAATCGTCACCGCCTCCAGCGGTTGAGGCTGCAGCGTCTGGATTTGCAGGTTATCCAGGGCACCACCGCCAATCGTAACGGTAAAGCGATCGGTTACCGGTGCGTTGTAGCGAATGCGCATATCCATATTGCTCTCAACCCGGCCAAACCGTTCATACTCCACCTGGATGGTCCCGTCCGGCGAGCGGGCGCTGCCGTTACTCAGCACGCCTTTGGAAAAGAGTCCGCACGCACCCAGAATCACCAGCGCAATCAGGACGTATTCACCGATACGCTGAATCAGCCATTCACGGCGTATCCAGCGGAGGTTTTCCTGAATCGGTACTGCCTGACCGCTGCTATCCTCTTTTTTCACCGTGACCTCACACACTGTTGGCTCAGGAACAAAAACTGCACGCTGCGTTAAGCATAGCCAGACAGTATCGGTTCACTATCTGGCGGGTCGTGACCTTTTCACCGGGACAATCTGGCACCGCATCCTGCCGTTTACAGCCAGCCGGAGCGACGCAGTTTGGCCCACAGCCCGCCGCAGGCCAGCAGGGTCAGCCCAACCGCCAGCGGATAGCCATACAGCGACTTCAGCTCCGGCATATGCTCGAAGTTCATGCCATACATACTGAAGACCACGGTCGGGATCACCAGGATCGCACCCCAGCCTGCCAGCTTTTTCACCACTTCATTCTGCTGCACCGTCACCAGCGCCAGATTGACCTGCATGGCGCTGGTCAGCATCTCGCGCATATCTTCCGCGTCGGTGACGACATGCCGGGCGTGATCCTGCACGTCGCGGATGTAGGCGCGCAGCGGACGCGGGATCAGATCTTCATGCAGGTGGATCAGCTGATTGCAGATCTCCTCTACGGGCAGCGCCGCGTTGCGCAGTTTCAGCAGATGACGCCGCACGGTGTAGACCGACTGCACCGACTTGCGATCAAATTCGCTGGTGAAGAGATCGTTCTCCATCTGCCCGACCCGTTCATTCAGTGAAGTGGACAATTCGGCATAGCGATCAACGATAAAATCGAGCAGGCAATAGAGCGGATAAGCGGGACCAAACTTCAGCAGCGCCGGGTTTTCAGCCGCCCGCTGCCGCACCGGGGTGTAGCTTTCAGAGGCGCCGTGACGGATGCTGATCAGGAAGTTTTTTCCGACAAAAAGATGCGTTTCGCCCAGTTCGCAGCTGTCATCCTTAGCGCACACCGTTTTCACCACGATAAACAGCGATTCGCCATAATGTTCAATTTTAGGTCGCTGATGGGCATTGAGTGCATCCTCAACCGCCAGTTCATGAAGGCCGAACTCCTCTTTAATCTTCGCCATAAACTCAGCGTCTGGCTGCCACAACCCGAGCCAGATAAACGCCTCCGGCTCTTTGATCACTTCACTGATATCATCGACTTCGACCTCTTCGCCCGCGCATCCCGGACGATACACCCTGCTGCTTACGATCATCTTCTGCTTTCCCGTTGTGACAATACATGCAGCTTAGCCAATCCCGCGCCTGTAACCGGATAAAAACCGTAAGGATTTGCTGCGACGCTGTTCGATCAGCGGCTTACCACTTCAGCCCTAATCCGGTGGAGAAAATGCCTTCGTTCAGGGTATCGGGTATGCCGCTGACCAGATTACGGTGATAGCCAACATGCAGCGTTGACCACGAAGTCAGGCTGTAGCGCAGCCCGACTTCGGCATCCAGCATAAATACGCCGTCATCATCCAGCGAATGGCCAACATCGCCATTGCTGTAAAGCGTGACCGACTTGCCCAGCAGATAGCGCTGATAGTTCCAGCGCAGCGAGCCGCCAAAGTGCCGCTCTTCCCGGTCATCGCTGTAGCCATACTCAAAGGCACCGCCCAGCACCGAGAGTGAGAACGCGCTGAGTTCGGTGTCCCACAACTGATAACCAGGCCCGGTGCCGATCAGCGCCTGACGTGACAGATTTTCCACCCAGTCGCGCTTGTAGGTGGCGCGGGTCTGCCAGAAGAACTGCTCTCTGACCAGATAGTCAAAGGCGTAGCGCAGGCTGTAGTTATCGGTATTGATGTTCTCGTTTTCCTGCTCGCGATTGTAGGTCGCGCCGATATCATGACGCCATTTTCCCTGATTCAGTTTCGTGTTGAGCGCGAAGCTGTAGTCGTCAGTTTTGGTCGAGGCTTTTTTGACCTTCACGCCCGCATCGATGTTGCCGGTCCAGGCGAGCTGATCGCTGCGGACTTTGGCTTTCATAAACTCATCAATGCGCCGCAGAGAGACCTGCTGCTCCTGCTCGTTGCGTTCCACCCAGACATAGCCGGGATCGGATGAGGAGAGCCGCACCTGATAATGTTCGCCGGTCTTTTTGTTTTCGACATTCACCGGATTCTCGCTGGCGAGCGTACTGACCGCACTCCAGTCCAGCGTGACGGTACCGGCGTAGTGTGTCTCTATCCCCAGCTTGCCGTCGCTGAGATAACGAATCGTACCGGTCAGCCGATCGCCATTATTCAGCCAGACGGTATCGGCAGTGGCCTGCTGTGCCCATCCGGCGCAGCAACTGATGACCAGCAGCGGGATAAACGAGGTGGCGCAACGCATAGCTTTCCCTGTTAAGGCGTCGTCTTGCACGGGCGACGCGTCACCGCAAATTCTGACCTGACAATTAAGCCGATTCTGCGACGATATGCAATGCGCCGCCTGGCTCAGGAGAGATCGTGCAGTGCTTTGCCGAGCGGTGGAGTAATAGCGAAGTCCGTAAAACTCATCGCCAGCCCTTCACGTTCAGGCGAGCAGCCCATCACTCCGACAAACCGCCGCGCCTGACCGGGCCACGGGCAGAGCCGTAACAGCGGCCAGCTCACGCCGTCGGTGGAGTACTGAATTCTTAAGGCCGCATTTTCCAGCGTGGCACGCAGCCAGAACTGGCGCGCATCGCCGGGAAACACACCGGTAGACCAGTCGGAAAACTCGCGCGTCACCACGCTGCCAATGGCGGGCTGGTCATCGTTAAACTCAATGCCCGCCTTAACCCAGTGCGTTTCGTTATCCTGAATAAACAGCCCGGCCTGATCGTAGAGCTGACTGAAATCCGCCCTCACCTGCACCTGAACGGTAAAGTCGTTTTCCACCCAGAAGCCAAAAGCGTGGCCGCTGTGCCGTTCGAACCCGTACCAGGTACGCTGCCAGAAATCGCTGTTCAGCGCGGTTTCGAACCTCAGCGTATCGCCATCCAGACTGTGTACCGGCGGCTGATTAATCCAGACGCCACCTTCAGTGGTAATGGAACTGACTGCTGTCATAGGCACTCCTTTGGGTAAGTTAAACCGCCCGCGTTCTAGGCGATCTGCGGCGTGGTGATTGACCTGATTATCATAGCGTTGATTGGTGAACAGGCGGCAGACGATTGCGGCAAATCTGATGGTGTCGATGTGGCAGGCAGTGAGGTCAGCAGACCCGTGGCTGCAGATACTCCGGCTCTGTTTGCGGTTTCGCTTATATGCCCTTTATTCTCCTGCCGCAAATAAATAACTGCGACCAGGTCCAGTTCACTGAACTATTTCATTTTGTTAATCCCCTGGCGAAAACAGCATTTAACAACCAGGCTTGTTTTGTCTGAGGGCAACTGAACTCATTAAATATAAGGATTAAGCCACCATGGTAGATAAATCAGAAATTTTAGATCACGCGCAGGTTGTTGATGTGAATGGCGAACATGTCGGGATTGTCGACCACTTCGAAGGCGACGACAAAATTAAGCTGGCGAAAAGCGATCCTGAAGCGGGCGGCAAACACCACATTATTCCATTCAGCTGGGTGAAAGAGGTTGATGATAATAAAGTCATCCTTTCTAAAGCCAAAGCGGATGTTGAAAGTGAGTGGCAGTCTGCATAAAACATTAGCCGTGGCGCCCGCCACGGCTTATTTCATTTATTCCGCGATGTAATTTCTGCGTCCTGCCCTGCCCATCTTTAATTTATTACTGCTTTATATTTCACACCGCCTGAATCGTCTTCAGCAATATCTGTCAGATTTTTACTTTCCATGACGCGGTGCTCCCTGTTTTTATGCCCGGTGGCGGGTTGTCGTAAGTGGAGGGTTTGGAGCGGTCATCATGGCATTGCGGCGGGAGGGGAAAAACCACCAGAATGGCGCAGCACTTTGCCGGATCTCTGTCGGTATCCGGCGGGCGTAAGAAACGGCGGGTGAAGTAAAACCTGAGCTCCTCACCCGCTGCGGGTTATTCCTGTTTTGCTGCGCGATCCCGCAGCACTTCCCCCACCACCGGAACCGCTGAAAAGGCATTTGGCCAGCCAGCATAGAACGCGGCCTGAGTGATAATCTCGCCCGCTTCTTCAGCCGTCAATCCGTTGTCCATCGCCCGGTTGAGATGGTAGCTAATTTGCGCACTTTGTCCCGAAGCAATCAGTGCGCTGACCGTCACCAGACTTCTGTCTCGAGGCTGTAGCGCTGGCCGCTGCCACAGATTGAGAAACAGCGGATCGGCGGTGAATCTGACCAGCCCGGGCGAGATCGGCCCCACATTTTTCTCTACCGTTGCAGAACGCTGCTGTTCTGCTGTCTGATTCAGTGGCAGCAGTGCCGGAGAGGCTTCGGCCAGTTGATCGGCACCAATGCCTCGCGCCTGAAACACATTTTTGGTCACCGCAATTGCGGACATCGCATTAGGCCAGCCGGAATAGAACGCCAGGTGAGTAATTATTTCGGAGACTTCAGCAGGCGTCACTCCACTATCGAGCGCCACACCAGCGTAATGCTGTAACTCAGCAGGCTGGTTGCGGGCGATGAGAATGGCAAGCGTGACGATACTGCGGTCTCGGATCGAAAGTGCGTCGCGTTTCCAGAGATCGTCGGTTATCGCTTCACGTCCGAAACGAGCCAGTGCGGGAGAGACGGACTCAATGTCGGCAACCGAAAGGCTGGATGGATTAACGTTCAACATAGTTTCACCTCTTTTGGGTTCAGCAGCGGCCAGGTCGGCCAGCATCATGGAGATCGCGGCGGCGGCAATCACTTTTTTCATCCTCTGATCAGCTTCCTGGTAAAGGTCAGTTAACAAAAGCATTAAGAGCGCCACGGTTTTTCAGCAGAGCTGGCACCACGGGGATCGCCTCTTTGCGGTCGGTCATCTCAGCTGTCAGCCGGATATAGTCGCGAAAATGGGGCGTTTCGCGGTGTTGCTGATAGGCGGCGTCACTGGCGTAGATTTCATAGAAGAACCAGCGATATCTGTTTTTTGCATCGGTCGCGGCATACATCGCCAGTACGCCCGGTTCCACCTTCAGTGACTCTGCCATTTCAGGCAGCACAATATCGCGGAATGCCTGCTGATCGGCCGGTTTCACGTCAACAATCACCAGGTTATTGATGGTTTCTTTATTCTGTACGAAGGGTTTATCACCCAGAAACTGCGGCTCCAGCACGGCGCTCTTTTTCTGGCCGATAAGATCAGGTGCGCGTGTAATAAAAGACCGGTACGGCTCTGAACTGAGATGTTGCTGGTATGCCTCTTCACTCGCATAAATTTCAATCATATAAGCCTGATGAGCATTTTCTTTATGTTTCAGTGAATACATCGCCAGCGTACCTGGTTGCTCTGCCAGCGAACGGGTAATATTATCTCTGGCAACTTCATCGTACTGTCCGTTTTTTCCGGCCTTAATTTCCATTTCATGCAGATTAATGACACGATTTGTGGGTTCTGTTAAAGCGGCTGCCGATGCCGGGCCGGCCATCAGCAGAGTCAGAGTCAGAGCGGTAATATTGTTCACGGTCTGCCTTAATTATCGGATGAGGTGATTTGCGATTCATTCGGTGCATTAACCGGCGCGATTTCTGTTTCATCTGGCTATTAAGCCGTCGTGAGTTCCGCATTAAGTTGAGCAATTAATCGCGACGCGTGTTGCTTTGCTGCAGCAATTTGCTGCGTGATAATAGCTTCATTACGACTGGCATAGCTTATCCCGCAGGTATAAACCGGTTTCTGCATCTCCAGATTGCAGAGTCGGGCGGTGGTTTCAAACTGAATCAGATAATCCTCCAGCTGATGACCAAAGACGCCATCTGCCGCGTATAACGCCTGCGGTGCGCCAGTGGTGAAGGAGAGGATCAGTTTTTTACCGCCGAGTCTGGCCGTCGATCCGTGCGCAAACCCATGAACAAATACGTCATCCAGCCATAACTTCATGAGCCCTGGCAGCGAATACCATGAGAAGGGAAATTGCCAGACGATAATATCTGCCTTCAGCAGTGCATCCTGTTCGGCGCTGACATTGATATTGTTGTCCGGATAAAGTGCATCCAGACGACGGATTTCAGCATCAGGCAGCGCAGAAGCGACTTCATTAAGAATGGTAGCATTACCGACCGAATGGCTCAGGTCAGGATGACCGGAAATAATTAATATATTTTTCATTTTCAGTTTTTAATCATCTATTTTTTAACAGATAGCCAGGCGTTGGCGATGCCATCACGCGCTGGTTACTTTTTGCCGTCCGGCACCGTTTAATCAAATCCACTCGCTACGGCTTCCGCCTTTCCTGCCGTTAGCGCTTCACGCGGCGTTTTTACTGCGCCGCCTCCCTGACACCTGTCGGATGACAACACACGGTAGCGGTTTGCGACTGATCATTGAGTCGCGCCCTCTTGCTGAGGCTTATACTCTGCAGCGAACAGGCTTTCCCAGTTGGTGAATGCACCTAACGGGATGCAGTCAAAACTCAGCAGACCGGATTTTGCTAGCGGAAAGTCAGCCAGCAGGCTTTGAGCCTGTTCCACCGAGTCGCATTCAAGGAAGATCGCGACACCGGGTCGATCCTGTCGGTAGTAAATATCGCGTAGCGCACCGGATTTAAGCAGACTCCAGGCATGGAAAGCTTCGGCAGCCATATGAGGATGATACTTTTCCAGCGTGGCATCGGGGGCGGGTTTATCCAGACACAAAATTCGCATATCAATCTCCTGAGATTCACGGCCAGGGGGAACTGATAAGGAGTATATGCTCGCGATTTAGTGAAGATTAGGCCACTATTGACTCAAAGATATTTAGTCTGCGGCTAATAATAAGCAGCCCGATTGTGTCAGGATTATCCCGTGAACAACGCCATCTATAACCAGATACGCATCTTCCAGAGCATCGCCCGCGAAGGGAATATTTCATCGGCAGCGCGCAAACTGGAGATTACTCCCCCCTCTGTCAGTAAGGCGCTGAAGCTACTTGAAGCGCACATCGGTCATCCGCTATTTGTGCGAACCACGCGCCGGATTGAGCTGACCGATGCCGGACAGCAGCTGCTGGAACAAACTTCAGCAGCGGTAGCCTCGCTGGAAAAATCGCTGGAAAGCATCCGTGACCAGAATCAGGAACCGTCGGGACTGGTCAGAATCACCCTTTCGCGCTTTGCCTATCTGCTGGTGCTGAAACCTGCGATGGCCGATTTCTGCCAGCAATATCCCGGTATTCAGCTGGAAATTTCGGTATACGATGGCACCGTGAACATCATTGATGAACGTTTTGATCTGGGGATCCGGTTTGGCGACATTCTGGAAGGTGGCGTGGTGGCGCGACCGCTGATGAAGCCGTTTCGCGAAGGTTTGTATGCCTCTTCTGCCTATCTGGCAGCGTTCGGTATTCCAGAGTCTCCGTCTGACCTGCATCAGCACCGGCTTATCGGTTACCGGTTTATCACCAATAATCGTATTCTGCCGCTGATTCTGGATCATCATGGCGAACAGCTGACCGTTGAGATGCCGGGTCAGTTGATGAGTAATGATATTGAGGTGATGGCTGATGGCATTCGCAACGGGCTGGGTATCGGGCGACTGTTTGAACCGGTTCATAATTTACAGCCGGATAAAGAGGCATTTATTCCGGTGATGGAGCGTTACTGGAAAACTTATCCGCCGGTTTATCTCTATTATCCTAAAAGCGCGGGTAAAACGAAAAGAGTAAAAACGTTAATCGACTTTCTGCTTAAGCACACTGCGGGTTAAGCACCTGTTACTGATAGCGGGCTTACTGAATACGGCTAATGGCAGATATTTATGACGAGATATCACCTGTGACTTTTCTTATATTCCGAACAATGAATGCTTTCAGTTAATTGCATTTTTTTGAGATCGTTATCGTAAAACTCGCTGTTTATCAGATGATTAAAGTCACTGATTTACATCGATTTTCAGCTGGACTTTTCCTGCAATAGTTGATTATATGTACAGGTATTTAGCGCGATACAGAGGTGTTGGAGCACTCCTGTATCGCTAATCACAATCACTATTGAAAAGGAATAGAGATCATGACTGAGTCAGAGTGTAATGCAGTTGGTTTAAATTCAGAAGCCCCTTCCGTTTCCCAGCGCAAATTAACGGTGAGTTACGCCAGCCGGTATCCCAGTTACGCGCGTATTCCGTCGATTATCATGAAAGGCCAGTGGCTGGCTGCCGCCGGATTTACCACCGGCACCGAAGTAGAAGTAAAAGTCACGGCGGGCCGTATTGTGCTGACCGTGAAACCACCAGAGCCGGTCGATGAGCAGCTGGTTAACGCGTTAGCGCAGCTGAATAAGCTGCCTGCAAGAAAACAGAAGCAGGTTCTGGCTTTGTCGGGTGTGGTTGCGGGTTAGTGGCGTTGAGGTAAAAGGATGCCGCTTCTGGTTGGGGAGCGGCAGATCAGTATTGCTGGCAATAATTATCCGCGTTTCTATATTTAAAGGATCTTTTGCCCCGCTAGCGTAGCGCTCCCCCGTTTTAATCGCCTTTTATAATGAGATTACAGATAATCTATAGATTGGAATGATTTCTGAAGAATTATTAAATGTTTATTATCAGATTGTTATCGAAAAATACAGATTATCGATGTACACACTATGCTTTTGTAAGAATCGCACTACTCTAAATGAGTAAAAAAAAACAAAGCAGGCAATTAAAAATGGACAAAAAATTAACACTTACATTCTCTGGTAAGCATATCTTTTAGTTTTATGAGATCTTTAGCTGAGAAAATATTTGAAGAAAATTTTGCTCAAATTTGTTTATCAGATTCCTCCTGAAGGATGTTTCTATGCGTACGAAGATACCATCCTGACCAACCTTTTTATATAATCTAATCCGCCATCAGTGTTTATCTACCCTGGATGAACCTTTTTTAAACTTGCTGAATATCCTACAGCGCCAGAAATTAATCGGCGAATGCAAACATCAGAACTGTCAATAAACAGGTTTTGACTTTACTAAGCTCCAGACAAAGCCATAAATAGGTGCCATATCCAAACCACCGCATAATCAAAGTACGGCTATTAAATACGTTCGTACGAACGAAAGCAAACTATTGAGGTATTATGACGTCAGTAAGAAAACAAAGAATATGTGGATGCTAAACAGAAGATAGGATTGGGTGCCCTAAAGGATTTACTCCTGTTAGAAAGCATATTGATCTAAAAATTTCTTTATTTGAATTTGTTGCATGCTCCTGAGGCACCCCTTACTAAAATTGTCTCCACTCCTTAAAATCTTCAATTTGTAATCTCTAAAAACTCCAGCTATTTTAGGATCTGATTAACCATGTCTGGTGAGAACGACGTTTATATAAAGGTATTGTTATGGACAACTATTGGGACACGAAAAGACTCTCAAACTACTTTCTAACGATGGCAAATTTGGAAGCTAATCAGTTAGTTAATGTAGCAACCTCTCTCTCTCACTTTCATCTTAAAGATGCTCTTTTAAGAGTGAAATTTCAGGATGAAGTTCGTGGATTCGCTCGACTACAGCTCCATACGATTCGCAATTCGACTTCGGATGATCAGTGTCAGGAGTGTATCCAGAATCTGAAGCAGGAAAGCCAGTATCTTAAGATTCAGGACCGAATGCTCAGAACCGGTGAAGCTGTCGTATCGTCTTCGGTGCAGTTTTACTATGACCATGAAAAGGTCATTGGATATGTAATCAATGGCATCGGCGTGGTGTTGAGTGGCTTACAAATCGTGGCTGGGGTCGGTCTGATTGTGGGTTCTGTCACCACGGGTAATATTTTAGGTGTTGTAGCGGGTTCCACCCTTGTGATGAATGGAGTGGGATCAGGGATTGAGAGCATAGGTAGACTTAGCGGTGTGGCTCATCCATCTAACCCAATAAGAGATAAATATGAAGATGTTGCAGATTTCTTTGGCTTTGATAAGCGACTGGGATTGCTAGCCTATCAGGTCGTTGATTTGACCACTTCATACTATGGCATTTTCAAGCTGACTTTGAAGCCAGAGGCCTGGAGGCTATACAAATATCTGCCAACTGACTATTACCGCAAAGTACAGGTTATGAGTAAACCAGCACTTGCTTTAAAAGGCGCTGGAGCAGCCTATAAGGGGAGTGGAATAGGTATCAACCTTTATCAAATGCAAAATAGCTCCTCTCAAAACTAACTTCTGGTTTTTCTGACAAATTTGTAGGATTTCCATGCCAGTCTCATAGGCGTAACAAAATAGACCACAAGGAATGCAAACGTCAGAACAACAATATATGGAATGGCATTTGAAGCATCTGCATTGAAAATGCCATCCAGTCCAATAAGCATCAAAATAATAAGAGCAATAACTCCGCCCCAGAAGCGTTTACTTAGATCAATCACGAGGCTCTGAAGTGTATCTTTTTTTGACTCGTCTTTTTTTATAATACTTTTGAGTTTACCGATCTCTTTAGCAGAGAAGCCATTATTAAAGAGTTCTTTCTCAAATTCGTTCATCTGATTCATCCTGAATGACGTTGCGATACGAGCGAAATATAGCACAGTGAACCCGGCCCATGCTAACCCACCTCTTTACGTAGCCGACACCGGTACCGCCCGATGAAATTGTCTAGGCTACTTTCATTGCTGTGGTGTAACCCGTTAATCCCGCGATGGCTGCCCTCCTTAAGTGCTCTATCAATGCGCCTGTTACAGCTGACGAATAAGCGGCCAGCAATGCAGCTGCTGAAAGCCGGTTGGTGTGGCCAACGCAGCTCTGGCTGTACCCTGATGAGATGCGATCCCAAAGGTAAGGGATAGAGGTGATGCACCTAATGAACACGATGTATGTATAAATCCACACTAACTGGCGGGATTAAGCCCAGGTTATGATCTGATTTCAATGGCTACCCAAGGTCACAATAGCCGGTTAATTAAACAGAAAAGCCAGCGCGAGATGAAGCAGCGTGGATATAACAATTAACCCTCCTCAATCTCTTCAGATAAGGTTAAAAATGAAAGCAATTACAATCGCAGCGACCACTTTATTACTCACAGCCTGTGTACCCCATAATGACAGACAACACGCTGTGGGCATGGCTAACCCAGCCTCTGTGCATTGT
The DNA here is from genome assembly GCF_011800485.1 of Pantoea sp. EKM20T. Taxonomy (NCBI): domain Bacteria; kingdom Pseudomonadati; phylum Pseudomonadota; class Gammaproteobacteria; order Enterobacterales; family Erwiniaceae; genus Pantoea; species Pantoea sp. EKM20T. The sequence continues at coordinate 429,931 of NZ_JAALFW010000001.1, forward strand.
GAAAAGAGGGGCGGCAAGCTGGACATAGTTAAGGGCCCGGATGGTGAATCAGGTTACTGTACTCTGCCAGGCGGAGAGCGCATCGAGGAGTGGGCACTGTACAGAAGGGATAACCAATAGACTCGTTAGTCGGAAGGCATATCAGGGCAGCGATCAAGGAGCCGTAAGAATGGGACGTTGCTTTATGAAAGGAGGATTACCAGCATACGGCCGCATTGATGTTCCTGATTTCACAAAGTGTGTAGTGCGATGAAAATACTGATATTTATTTTAATCTTCTCCGCAACCTGGTTTCTCATACCTGAAGGGATCATCAGATCCCTGGTAGAAGGCCACATTAGCGGTGACGGTGAAGGCGCTATGGATAGTTTCGAATTCACAGTGATTGCACTTAAGGCGGTGCTTTCGGTTCTGCTGGCCTTTATCGGTGTCTGGCTATATCGCAAAGCTAACCAACGATAACGAAGCGACATTCAAGAAGATGTTCATCGACGGCCAACAGAAGGACCTCAGGGGCTTAGCCTGAGCATTCATTCGCGCAAGGTTGGTGTAGTTGTCAGACAAAGCGGCTAAGCCGTTTTGAGAAATGGTAATTACTTTATCCATTTCTTCAGCTTTGATTCGTCGAAGTTAGTGCCTGTGTAGACGCGGCCGGAAAGCAATGTTGCAATAACCGCACCAAAAATCAGCTTCTTCATATCCCTATACCCAAAATAATAGACGGGATAAATCCTCGCATGGAGTAGTCGAAAAAAAGTGGAAAATGATCAATTTTGCTAAAAGTCATAGCGCGCCTGCCGATAAGCCAGAGAACGCAAATCACGGAGAAATCACAATGGAACACCCAAACCCACTCGCAGCGATGACGTTCATAATCTGGTTTTTTATGTTTATTCCATGCTTTCGTATGGCTCAAAAGGCGGGATTCGGATGGAAAATGGCTTTGTTACTATCATTCCCCGGCTTGCATTTCTTTACACTCTATATCTTCGCTTATAAGAAGTGGCCCAATCTGCCCAATGCTTGAGACCTGATAGCAAAAAAACCACCTGAGTGGGCTATGCCATTATGCACTTTATGAATTTATGGAAAGGCACTAGCGATTCTTTGTTGCAACAACTTCATTAGTCTTTTCATAAATTCTGGCTCTTCGAGCCCAATACTCCCTGAGTGCTCCCCCAGACTAACAAGAATCTCATCATCGCCACCTAAAAGGTGTGCAGCAAAAATGGTATAGCTACCTGAAGATTATAACCATCATGCGAAATATGGATTACCCATTCAAATTTTAATTCCTTTCAAACACTTCTCGCTGCTCAGCCCTAAATGTCTCCAATCAGAGGGTTGAGGTTCTACTGAGCCAGTTGAATGCCTTTTACTTGAATGCCCATAGCTTTCTCCGGGCAATAAAAAAACCGCAAGTTAGAGGTTTAAGATTGGGTAAACGATGAGGTTGTTTTTCCTAAGCAAAGGTTGAACTGCGAACGAGACCTAAAACCAAAATGCTGGCATTGTGCGGATTTCATTGTACCAATGGTTAACTGCGGGGATTTCCTGTAAGAACCAGAAGCCGATCCCAATCATCATGATGCTAATTCCAAAATGAAGAATAGTGCTGATCCAATATTCAATAGGTTTGGCATCCTTGTAGATGAATTCCTTGCGACTCGTTCCCTTAAAGGTTTTGGTATAGATTCCCCGATGCATGTAAATGAAAGACTCAGCCAGCGTTATTAGACCAACTATAAAGGCGGCACATACTGTGAACCAATACTGAAATCCCATTATTTTTCATCCCAGCCAATTTTTTAGGTTCATTATTACACAGCTATATAAGATTCCAGTAAGGGTGGCGTAATATTTCGCCACTCACTCAAAAGTGTCTGCATATTGAATGCCTGAATAACCTCATCCATGCAGCCCTTATGCAATCGCTGCTGCGTGCAGCAGCAAATGAATGGGGCTGGATAAAGACAGCGCCGGTTATCAAAACAAAGAAGCCTGTCAGCTAGCGCATCCGCTGTTAACGCGAGAGGAAGCGAACCGGCTGATTGATTGCATGCCGGAAAGCATAAAACCAGTGGTCATATTTGCGCTGGCTACCGGCCTTCGCCTTTCAAACATTCTGGATCTGGAATGGACGCAGGTTGATATGCAAAGGAAGGTCGCCTGGATTAATTCGGAGAACGCCAAAGCGGGCAAGGCTATTGGCGTGGCTCTGAATGATACGACATGCAAAGTGCTGAAGGGGCAGATAGATAAGCAGTCACGTTAGGTGTTCGTACAAACCAAGGCGAAGCATCGCAGCGATGGAACGCTGGCACCGGCAGGCAGGAAAATGCGCAGTGATGATAACACGGCGTGGAATATCGGTCTAAAAGCGCCAGGCATAGAAGACTTCCGCTTTCATGACTTACGGCATACGTGGGCGAGCTGGTTAATCCAGTCTGGTGTTCCGCTTTCCGCGCTGCAGGAAATGGGTGGATAGGAAAATATTGAAATGGTGCGTCGGTATGCTCACCTCGCACCTAACCACCTGACCGAACATGCGCGCAAAATTGACTCACTTTTGGGTGAGAGCGACACAAATACGACACAAGAAGATAATCAGGTAGGATTGAAGCTGGCGTAAACCGATGATTTTATTTGGTACGCCCTACAGGATTCGAACCTGTGACCTACGGCTTAGAAGGCCGGTGCTCTATCCAACTGAGCTAAGGGCGCATGGAGATGGCACGGATTATACGTCGGGAAGCGGGTACGTCAACGTTTTTGCCGTTTCTCCGCAGCGAAGTGCTGCGGTAATGACCAATTGGCGTCAGTGACGCCTGCGCCATTCGCTGAGCGACACGAGTTTACTGTTGTCGGTAAATTCTCCTTCCAGCTCAATCCCTTGTGATGTGAAACGCGCATTGTATTGCTCACGAAGTGCATGCAGCGCCTGGATGTCCGGCTCCAGTTGGCGCAGAAAGCCCAGCGCGAGCAGCAACTGCTGGCGGTTAATAAGCGGTGGAAAACCGGCACGACTGAGAATCGCATGCCAGCGCTGGCTGTTCTCCTCGCTGCCGTCAACAATGAACACCTGCCAGATCAGCAGTACCGCGGCGCCATTATGCAGGTGCGTTTCATTATCCTTGCTGAGATAGTCGGTAAACTCTTTCGCCGCCTCTTTCCCCATCATAGAGATCATTGATTCCACCTGTACCGGTGGCAGCTGCAGCCGTTTGCTGAGCCGCTGAGCGGCGTGGCGTGAGCCAGCGGTGAGCAGCTGAAATCCAGCGACAAACACCACCGCCAGAGTAGCAAGTATTATCCAAATCATTACATCGTCCCCGGATTGTCCTGCAGATATCATACGCATGCAGGCTGGCACTCGTCGCGACGAAAAAGCCGGAAAGCACATACGCGGCTGAAACTGTAACTGACAGCGCGCCGCGCTTCTGACAAAATACCCCCCTTCCCCGATTCAACACAACACAGTGGATTTCCTCTCTGATGGCAGCAAAAATTATTGACGGTAAAACGATTGCGCAGCAGGTGCGCGTTGAGGTTGCGGAAAAAGTGAAGCAGCGTCTGGCCGCCGGAAAACGCACGCCGGGTCTGGCAGTGGTTCTGGTGGGTGAAAACCCGGCATCACAGATCTACGTGGCCAGCAAACGCCGCGCCTGTGAAGAAGTGGGTTTCCACTCCCGCTCTTACGATTTGCCTGCCACGACCCGCGAAGCTGAGCTGCTGGAGCTGATTGATGCGCTCAATCAGGACGACGAAATCGATGGCATCCTGGTGCAACTGCCACTGCCAGCCGGCATTGATAATGTCAAAGTGCTGGAGCGCATCACGCCTGATAAAGATGTCGATGGATTCCACCCTTATAACGTCGGTCGCCTCTGTCAGCGTGCGCCAACCCTGCGTCCCTGCACGCCACGCGGTATCGTGACGCTGCTGGAGCGCTACAACATTGACACCTACGGCCTGAATGCCGTGGTGGTTGGCGCATCCAACATTGTTGGTCGTCCGATGAGTATGGAACTGCTGCTGGCGGGCTGCACCACGACCGTCACTCATCGCTTTACCAAAGATCTGCGCCATCACGTTGAGCATGCCGATCTGCTGGTCGTTGCAGTGGGTAAGCCAGGGTTTATTCCGGGTGACTGGATCAAACCGGGCGCCATCGTCATCGACGTGGGCATTAACCGGCTGGAGAGCGGCAAAGTGGTGGGCGATGTTGATTTTGACAGTGCATCCGAGCGCGCCTCCTACATTACCCCGGTGCCGGGCGGTGTTGGTCCAATGACAGTAGCAACACTGATTCAAAACACGCTGCAGGCGTGCGAAGAGTTTCATGATAAAGAGGTGGTTTAAATGACAAGTTTTTCACTGGGTAAATTCCCGCACGTCGATCTGTGTGACCTGCTGAAACTGGAAGGCTGGGTTCAGAGCGGCGCACAGGCGAAAGTCGTGATTGCCGAGGGTGAAGTGAAGGTCAACGGTGCGGTAGAAACCCGCAAGCGCTGCAAAATCGTAGCCGGTCAGACCGTGGAATTCGCGGGTTTCCGCATTACTGTGGTCGAGTAATTTCCGGGCGTCCCTGCGGGGACGCTGTTACACCCGCTCATCCCCCTTTACGCATGTCTCCCCTTCCCGCTGTTCCAGTGCAATATGATTCACCGCCGTATGCTGCGCTATCAACGTCGCGAGCCGGGGTGAATGGCTGGTGATCCAGAGCTGACTGAACTCGCTGGCTTCGGCGATTAAGCGCGCCAGCGCAGGCAACAGATCTTCATGCAGGCTGTTTTCCGGCTCATTCAGTGCCATAAAGGCAGGCGGACGCGGGCTGAGCAGTGCGACAACCAGACAGAGAAACCGCAGCGTGCCATCAGAAAACTCCGCGCTCTCCAGCGGACGCAGAATGCCCTGGCGCGTCATCAGCATCTGGAAACGGCCATTCTGCACATCGACATCAAACTGGCTGTCGGGAAACGCCTTTTCCATCACCTCAGACAGGAGTTCGGAATGACCGCGCTCAACAATGGTCGCCCAGGCCGCCGCCAGATTGCTGCCATCATGGCTCAGCACCGGCGCACGCACGCCAATCTGCGGTGCCCGTATCGGTGAGCCAGGCCAGACCGCAAACTCATGGTAAAAGCGCCACTGCTGCAGACGTTCGCGCAACTGCGAAAGCTCCGGATAGCGATGCGGTTCGCCAAGCTGACCAAACAGCGACTCTTCGGGATGCAGCACCGCCGGATAGGCGACGCGCTCGCCCTCAACGTTGTGCAGAAAGGCGGTCTGATTTTCGCGCTGCATAATACAGGCGGAAGGACGGCGCTGCTGACCGCTCAGCCAGAGTCGCTCCTGCTTCACCAGCGGATCGAGATTGAACAGGCTGGTCACCAGCGGCTCGGGAAAGCCGATCTCCAGCTGGTAATCCATGTCATCCATCACCACGGCCAGCTCCAGCCGCTTTGGATCGTGTCGGCGATCGCCCCGGCGTAAGCCGCCCGCCCACATCGCTTTCTGAATGCCGCCTTCTTCAGCCAGCGCCAGTGCCAGGCGACCGCTGGCCGCCTCATGCAGCAGCCGCACCGCTTTGTAGAGGTTGGATTTACCGCAGCCGTTGGGACCGCTCACCACATTCAGCTGCTGCAGCGACAGCGTCAGGTTACGTATCGAGCGGAAGCCGCGGATCTGAATCTGTTCAATCGCCATAATAAAAAAGGGCGATTGCTCGCCCTCTCCGGTTTATTTTCGACGCCAGCTGGAGCCCTGTGGCCCATCCTCGACGATGACACCCAGCGCGTTAAGCTTGTCGCGCGCGATGTCCGCTTCCGCCCAGGCTTTGGCGGCGCGCGCATCGGCACGGGCTTTCACCCAGTGCTCAATCTCGGCAACCTCTTCGTCATTGACCTGCGCGCCGCTTTGCAGGAACAACTCAGGGTCCTGCTGCAGAATGCCCAGCACGTTGGCCATCTCGCGCAGCTTCGACGCCAGCCCGTGCGCTGAAGCGCCATCTTCACTTTTCAGGCGGTTCACTTCACGCGCCATGTCGAACAGCACCGAATAGGCTTCCGGGGTGTTGAAATCATCATCCATCGCGCTGCGGAACCGCGCTTCAAACGCTTCGCCGCCGTGGGCAGGCACGCTGCTGTCGGTGTGACGCAGTGCCGTATAGAGACGCTCCAGCGCCGCACGCGCCTGATTCAGGTTATCTTCGCCGTAGTTAAGCTGGCTGCGATAGTGACCGGACATCAGGAAGTAACGCACCGTCTCCGCATCATAATGTTGCAGCACGTCACGCACGGTGAAGAAGTTACCGAGCGATTTGGACATCTTCTCGCGGTCAACCATCACCATGCCGGAGTGCATCCAGTAGTTGACGTAAGGACCGTCATGAGCGCAGCTCGACTGGGCGATTTCGTTTTCATGGTGCGGGAACATCAGATCGGAGCCGCCCCCGTGGATATCGAAATGGGTGCCCAGCTGTTTGCAGTTCATTGCCGAGCACTCGATGTGCCAGCCGGGACGACCGTTGCCCCACGGCGATGACCAGGCTGGCTCATCCGCTTTGGACATTTTCCACAGCACGAAGTCCATCGGATTGCGTTTCACGTCGGCGACTTCAACACGCGCGCCCGCCTGCAACTGCTCCAGATCCTGACGCGACAGCGCGCCGTAATCGGTGTCGCTAAGCACATCGAACATCACATCGCCGTTCTCCGCCACATAAGCGTGACCGCGAGCGATAAGTGTTTCCACCAGCTCGATAATCTCAGCGATGTGACGGGTAGCGCGCGGCTCCTCATCGGGCGGCAGAATCCCCAGCGCGGCGAAGTCATTGTGCATCTCGCCAATCATGCGGTTAGTCAGGGTTTCGATGCTCTCGCCGTTTTCGTTGGCGCGCCTGATGATTTTGTCATCAATGTCGGTGATGTTACGTACATAATTAAGCTGATAACCGAGGTAACGCAGGTAGCGCGCCACCACGTCAAACGCCACGAACGTCCGCCCATGACCAATGTGACAGAGGTCATACACCGTGATGCCGCAAACATACATCCCGATTTTACCGGCATGAATGGGTTTGAATTCCTCTTTCTGTCGACTCAGGGTGTTATAAATCTTAAGCATTGAACGGTTCCGTTTTCGCGTGTGGTTGGCACTTTTAAGTATCCAGACATTGTGCCGTATTTTTATCGCTCGCGCGACGCAAAGCAAGCCAACTGCGCCGCGCTGCTGACGCGTCATTGGAAATTATGATATAAGAACGGTCGACAAAAAGGGGGACGCCCATCGACAGAGCGACCTCAGCAACTGATGACAACCTTTACAGGACGACAAAAATGGTAACTTTCCAGACGAACCATGGCGATATCGTAATCAAAACTTTCGATGATAAAGCGCCGGCAACCGTAAAGAACTTCCTGGATTACTGCCGTGAAGGTTTTTACGACAACACCATTTTCCACCGCGTAATCAACGGCTTTATGATTCAGGGCGGCGGCTTCGAGCCGGGCATGAAGCAGAAAGAAACTAAAGACGAAATTCAGAACGAAGCCAGCAATGGCCTGAAAAACACCAAAGGTACGCTGGCAATGGCACGTACCTCTGCGCCGCACTCTGCGACCGCACAGTTTTTCATCAACGTAGCTGACAACGACTTCCTGAACTTCCGTGACGAAAGCGTTCAGGGCTGGGGCTACTGCGTGTTCGCTGAAGTGGTTGAAGGTATGGATGTGGTCGAGAAGATCAAAGCGGTCTCTACCGGCCGCAGCGGCATGCACCAGGATGTGCCAAAAGACGACGTCGTTATCCAGAAAGTGACCGTCAGCGAGTAATGTCGCGCACGCTGTTTATCGCAGATCTCCATCTGTGTCAGGAAGAACCGGCGATTACCGCCGGTTTTCTGCATTTTTTACAGCGCGAAGCGCCCCACTGCGACGCGCTCTATATTCTCGGCGATCTGTTTGAAGCCTGGATTGGCGACGACGATCCCAATCCGCTGCATCAGCAGGTTGCCCGCGCCCTGCGCGCCCTGCCGGTTCCGGTTTACTTTATCCATGGCAATCGCGACTTCCTGATTGGCCGACGCTTCGCGCAGGCTTGCGGCATGACGCTGCTGCCGGAAGAGCAGGTGCTGACGCTCTACGGCCATCGGTTGCTGATCATGCACGGCGATACGCTCTGTACCGACGATGCGGGTTACCTGCGTTTTCGGGCCAAAGTGCATAATCCCTGGATCCAGCGGCTGTTTCTCGCGTTGCCGTTGTGGATACGTAAACGTATTGCCGCCCGGATGCGCGCCGACAGTAAACAGGCCAACCAGCATAAATCCCAGACCATCATGGATGTGAATCAGGAAGCGGTCGTCGCCACTATGCTGCGCCAGCAGGTGCCGCTGTTAATTCACGGCCACACTCATCGCCCGGCGATTCATACGCTGAGCCTGCAGGGTGAAACGGCGCAACGCGCGGTGCTGGGTGCCTGGCACAGCCGGGGTTCCATGATCCAGCTCGACGCCAGTGGCATTCAGCTTATCCATTTCGACTTTTAATCTGCGGTTAAATCCACGACCTTAAGCCCGACGCAACCGTTTTCCTTGCGTGCTTCTCATGCTATTCTCGGTGCCCTTCAAAACCTGTCCGCCCGGCCAGGTCTGTTTGTTCATTCACAGGAGTTGACCCCATGTCATCCAACGCCCCGGCCCGCATCGCCATTGTTATGGGTTCCAGAAGTGACTGGGCCACCATGCAGTTCGCCGCTGAAATCCTCTCCAGCCTGGACGTCCCTTTTGATGTTGAAGTGGTCTCTGCGCACCGCACCCCGGATAAACTGTTCAGCTTCGCCGAAACGGCAGCCGACAAGGGTCTTCAGGTGATTATTGCTGGCGCAGGTGGCGCGGCACATCTGCCGGGTATGCTGGCGGCAAAAACGCTGGTGCCGGTGCTGGGTGTGCCGGTGCAGAGCGCAGCACTGAGCGGCGTCGATAGCCTCTATTCAATTGTGCAGATGCCGCGCGGTATTCCGGTCGGTACGCTGGCGATTGGCAAGGCGGGCGCAGCCAATGCCGCGCTGCTGGCGGCGCAGATTCTGGCGCTGCATGACAGTGCGCTGGCGTTACGCCTGACCACCTGGCGTCAGAGCCAGACCGATGAGGTGCTGAACCATCCCGATCCGCGGGTGGATGCATGAAGCCGGTTTGCGTACTGGGCAACGGCCAGTTAGGTCGTATGCTGCGTCAGGCGGGTGAACCCCTGGGCATCGCGGTTTATCCGGTGGGCTTAGACGCCGATCCTACCGCGCTCCCTATCGCCGACAGCGTGATCACCGCCGAAATCGAACGCTGGCCGGAGACGGCGCTGACGCGTGAGCTGGCCAGCCATCCGGCCTTTGTTAACCGCGATATCTTTCCGCGTCTGGCGGATCGTCTGACGCAGAAACAGCTGCTGGATCAGCTGGGACTGGCCACCGCGCCGTGGCAGTTGCTGGCGGATAAAAGCGAATGGCCAGCGGTGTTCGACTCGCTGGGCGAGTTAGCGATTGTGAAAAGCCGCACCGGCGGTTACGACGGCCGGGGTCAGTGGCGTCTGCGTGCCGATGAGACTCACACCCTGCCGGAGGCGTGCTACGGCGAATGCATCGTTGAGCAAGGCATCAACTTTTCCGGTGAAGTCTCACTGGTGGGGGCGCGCGGTCACGATGGCCAGGTGGTGTTCTATCCGCTGACGCATAACCTGCATCAGGATGGCATTCTGCGCACCAGCGTTGCGCTGCCGCAGGCGGATCAGACACAGCAGCAGCAGGCAGAAGCGATGCTGAGTGCGATCATGCAGGAACTGAACTACGTCGGCGTAATGGCGATGGAGTGTTTCGTTACGCCAGAGGGATTGCTGATCAATGAGCTGGCGCCGCGCGTCCATAACAGTGGGCACTGGACGCAGAACGGTGCGTCGATCAGCCAGTTTGAGCTGCATCTGCGCGCCATTCTTGGCCTGGCATTACCGCAGCCGGTGGTGTTTGCGCCGTCGGCGATGGTCAATCTGATTGGCACCGACGTGAATCTGAGCTGGCTGCAGCAGCCGCTGGTGCATCTGCACTGGTATGACAAAGAGGTGCGTCCGGGTCGTAAAGTGGGCCATCTGAACCTGACCGACAGCGATACAAAGCGGCTCAGGGCTGCCCTTAACGCGCTGGTGCCGCAGCTACCGGAAGCGTACGCCAGCGGCATCGCCTGGGCGGTTGAAAAACTGTAATCCTCCGCACCGCCTGATAATGCCTTTATCAGGCGGCTCAGAAGGTTAATGTGATGGACGTATACGCCGGTAAGTCAGAGGCAGACGCCGGTAACGGGTGCGATCGGGATCAAGGTCAAAGGCGGCCTGTGCCGCCTTATTCCAGCACTCCCTTACGCCGCATCAAACTTCCTGAACAACGCTTTCCCTTTGAGTAATCGGATCCCCAGCCAGCCACCGCACAGCGATAACAGCAGCGCGCCACACAACGGCAGCGCCAGCCACAGGGTCCAGTCAGGCTGCCACGGGAAATCGAAAATCTTTGTCTGTAATCCCCATAACGCCGCTTCTGCCCCCATCGCGGCCGCCACGCCGGAGACCACGCCGAGCAGGGCAAACTCACACCACAGCGTCGTGCGCAGCAGGCGTTTACCGGCACCCAGCGTGCGATAGACCACCAGCTCCTGACGCCGCTGGCGCATACCGACCTGAATCTGCGCCAGCAGCAGCAACACGCCGCAGGCGGTCACCAGCACCACCATGATCTCCAGCGCCTGGCTGACCTGCGCCAGCACCTGACCGATCTGCCGCATTATGCTGCCGATATCCAGCAGACTTAGCGCCGGAAAAGCACGGTTAAGCTGCGCCAGCAGAACAGGATTCGCCTCCATGCGGAAGCTGGTGAGCCAGGTCTGCGGCTGGCTGTCGAGCGCGCCCGGCGGGAAGATAAAGAAGAAGTTCGGCTTCAGGCTTTCCCAGTCCACTTTACGCAAACTGGTAATGCGCGCGCTGAAGGTCTGCGTATCGCCGTCGAACGTCAGGGTATCGCCGAGCTTCAGCCCCAGCCGATCGGCCAGCTCCACTTCCATCGACACTTCACCCGCTTTGGGTGGCCAGTTGCCTGCCACCAGCGGATTATGATCCGGGCGATCGGCCAGTTCCGTCAGGTTGAGCTCACGGTTCAGGGCATTATCCAGCTTCGGATCGGCCGGTTTGCCGTTGAGTTCACTGAGCCGCACCCGCGCAATCGGGTAAAAGGTCCCGGGCGTGATCTGATGCGACTGCAGGAAATCACGCACCTGCGGCACCTGATCTGCCGTCATGTTCAGCAGGAAGAAGTTCGGGCTATCCGCCGGTAACTGCTGCTGCCAGCGATCCAGCAGATCGCCACGCATTACCAGCAGCAGCGCCAGCAGCATGAACGACAGCGAAAAGGCCGCAAGCTGGCTCAGCGTCATGCCGGGCTGGCGCAGCAGCCGGTTGATCGCCAGTCGTAACGCCAGGTTGCGCACTACCAGCCGACGCAGCAGCAGCAGGGTTCCCCAGCCGAGTAGTGCCAGTAATCCCGCCAGCACCACCACACCCGCCAGCAGCGCCCAGAGCATTTTACTGCCGCCAACCAGCAGCGCTAACAGCGTCACCACAACAGCAATCATCACCGGAATATAGATCTTCAGCGGCCAGAGGTTCGCCACCGCATCGCGCCGCAACACCCGCAGCGGCTGCGTCGCCAGCAGCAGACGATAGGGACGCAGACCCACCAGCAGCGAAATCACAAACAGCGATCCCACCGCCCAGATCCATGGCCAGACGCTGGCCGCCGGTAAGCTGGCAGGCAGCACGGGTTTCAGCATCGCCATCAGGATCGCTTCAACGCCCTGCCCCACCAGGCCACCGGCAATCGCCGCCAGCAGCAGTACCGCCAGCCACTGACCGATGATCAGCCGCTGCAACGCGCCGTGCGTCGCACCCAGGGTTTTCAGCACCGCCACCAGATCGTAGCGGCTGCGGCAATAGTGGCTCATGGCAACCGCCACGGCCGCAATCGCCAGCATCAGCGTCAGCAAGGCCGAGAGCAGCAGGAACTGCTGCGCGCGCTGCATCGAACGGCCTAATGCATCTTCCGAGTTCTCCACGCTGATCCAGCGCTGGTCCGCCTTCAGCTGCGGTTCAATCCAGCGGTCATAGCTGGCCAGCTGATCGGGATTACCGGAGAACTTATAGCGCCAGGTGATGCGGCTGCCTGGCTGAATCGCACCGGTTTTGGCGGCATCCGCCAGATTGATCAGCAGACGCGGCGCCATCTCAAACGGGTTAAAGCCGCCATCCGGCTCCTGGATCACCTCCCCGCTGATGCGCAGCTGGGTGTCACCCACTTCCAGCGTGTCGCCCACTTTCAGGTTCAGCAGCGCCATCAGGCGCGGTGCCGCCAGCGCGGTACCCGCCTGCGGCCTCAGCCCTGGCGGCTGCGTCTGCAGCGTGCCAAACATCGGGTAGCGATCGTCCACCGCTTTTACTGAGGCAAGCTGCGGGGACTGATCGGCAAAGGTCATGGTCATAAAGGTCAGCTGACGGCTCACCGTCAGACCGCTTTCAGCCGCTTTTGCCAGCCAGGCTTCTGGCGCTGCATCACTGCTGCGCAGCGTACGGTCGCCGGCCATAAAATCACGGCTCTGCTGATTCAGCCCTTTTTCCATGCGATCGCTGATCGACCCCAGCGCCAGCACGCAGGCCACCGCCAGCGTCAGCGCAAGCCAGACAATCAGCAGCGAGGGCGAACGCCACTCGCGCCAGAACCAGCGCCAGATCATTGCTCCTCCCACAATTTACCGTCGCGCAACCGCAGGCGACGATCGCAGCGCGCCGCCAGTTGCTCGTCATGCGTCACCAGAATCAGCGTGGTGGCGAAGTCGCGGTTAAGCGAAAACAGCAGATCGGCGATGCGGTCACCGGTTTTACGATCGAGATTGCCGGTCGGCTCATCGGCAAACAGCAGACCAGGACGGCCACTGAAGGCGCGGGCCAGCGCCACCCGCTGCTGCTCGCCGCCTGAAAGCTGGGCAGGCAGATGATGCAGACGTTCAGCCAGTCCGAGCAGCGTCAGAAGCTCTCTCGCCTGTTCACGGCTCTGACGGTCGCTGTCGCCGCGCAGCAGGGAAGGCAGCTGCACATTCTCCTGGGCATTCAGGGTCGGCACCAGCATAAATGACTGGAATACAAAACCGACCTGCCGGGCACGCAGGGCCGCACGCTGCTCTTCGTTCATCTGATGCAGTGGCTGCCCCAGCAGATGGACTTCGCCGCTGCTGCCATCGTCCAGCCCGGCCAGAATTCCGAGCAGGGTTGACTTGCCGGAGCCGGACTCGCCAATCAGCGCAATGGTCTCAGCTGGTTTGACAACCAACTCAACTCCGGTAAGGATGGTTAACTGATGCTCTCCCTGACCGACGGACTTAGTAAGATGATGAACTTCAACAATGTTTTCCGCTGGCATTATCCCTTCCTGTTATTGATTCTTCTGCTGGTGTCGCGTCTTGCTGCTGCAGATACGCTGATGGTGCTGGGCGACAGCCTGAGTGCGGGCTATCGCATGTCTGCCACTGCGGCCTGGCCCAGCCTGCTCGATAAGCAGTGGCAGCAAAAACCTAAAGTGATCAACGCCAGTATCAGCGGTGATACGGCTGCACAGGGGCTGGCGCGCCTGCCCGCACTATTAAAACAGCATCAGCCGCAATGGGTGTTAATCGAATTGGGCGGTAACGATGGTTTGCGCGGTTTCCCGCCCGACGCTATCGCGCAGAATCTGAGTAAAGTTATCGACGATGTTAAAGCCGCCAATGCGAAGCCGCTGCTGATGCAGATTCGTCTGCCTGCCAACTATGGCCGCCGCTACACCGAAGCGTTCAGCGGCATCTATCCCGGATTAGCGCAGCAGCATAACATTCCTCTGGTGCCCTTTTTCATGGAGCAGGTTTATCTGAAACCCGAGTGGATGCAGCAGGATGGCATTCATCCTAATCCTGATGCCCAGCCTTTTATCGCCCAGTTAATGGCGAAAGACCTGGCCCCCTTAGTTAAGCAGCCGTAGCGCGCCGGGATGCGCAAAAAGGGTAAAGAAATGCAAAAGCACTTTGCCGCATATAATAAATCATTTAAATCAATAATTTAATATTGGTTTTTTTGTTATTGGCGGCAAAGTGGTGACAGCGGCTTTACATGTGCCGCGCTGTGAAGATGATCTATATAGGGTTATCAAGTGTGATGACCGCGCTTTTGTGTGGCGCAGCGGGCGTCTGTGGCGTTCTGGTGGCAGGTTAGTTTAAAACGATCTCACCATTAAATAAAAAATTGAGCCAGAACTACTCAACTCAATTATTAATAGCTGCAAAATCGCAGCAGCAATTCAGGTTCAGCCACCTCTGATTTTCGCCGCTCCGTATGAAATCACATAGCCAACTATTAATGCTCCGATACACCCGGTAAGTTTCAGCCATGTGCTTTCAAACCAGAAAAAAGAACCCATAGCAAAAATCACAGACAAAAAGGTAATGGTTCCTTCAATTGCGTGGGACATTAACGATTTTACAAATTTCATCTTGTATTCCTTTACAATTAATAGGATGTCCTTCGATGAACACAAGGTAAGGCTCTAATTGTCGTTCAACAAGGAAATAAACCATATCTAAATTCTCTTTTGATAGCCTGGCGTACGTAGCCGGATATTTGTTTTTCATCCTTCTTGACGCTCTTGCTGACTCTTCAATTATCCCCTGTAACATCACCACGTTTAGAGAGGCTGAAGCACTGAATCGGATGAAATGCCTGTATGCCTCGTCAATAGCCAACCGACGCAACATCATACTTGCTGTTGTCTGTGCCAATGTAATTTGCCCGGCTGTTCGTCCTGCAATGCTTCCAGCGCCGTACCCCAATTTATTGTTAACAGCCTCCTTTCCTTCATCATCAAGCTTTTGATAAAACCAGGTGAAAACAAGAGTAATTAGTCTGCGTAAAGGTGACTCAGCATTACCCAGGCTTTTGAGCATATAGAAAAAACGCTCCGTCTCAGCCTGATTTCTTTGTTTAGCACTCTGCCCTGCGAGTCCGCTACCCTCCCAACTCCTGACCATACCCATGTAAGCTGTATTTGGTATGGAAGATATCCCATCGAGAATTCCCAGTGCAGCCTGTTTAATGTCCATATATCATCCCTGCGGTCCTGAATCTGTACGAATAATAACTAAAGTTCATGAGTGCTTCCAGACGATTTCTTGAGTTTACCCGCCAGCCAGAATTTCCTCCTGTGCCACGCCAGATCTGTCATTTCGCCAGATGATGTAAGCAAAACCAGTAACATCAAAATGGCAGAGACTTTATGCCCGGTCTGGGTCTGATCATTATTAAGATGTTATCGTAATCACTCATTTTTCACGGCAGACTCCTGGTAAATCAGGAGGAAGATAAAAGAGAAACGTGAAATGCTGACTCATTGCAATCAGGTATATATTCAGAAGAAATAACAGCTTAATTTAAAAAAACATGAGATTCGAAGGGGGATGAATTTGTGCAAAAAACCATTCTGATTACAGGTTGTTCGAGCGGTATTGGCCTGGTTGCCGCTCACGATTTACTGGCGCGGGGCTACCGGGTGATCGCCGCCTGCCGTAAAGCAGAGGATGTCGCCCGCATGGAAACACTGGGCTTTACCGGGCTGCAGCTGGATCTCGACGATCCGCAAAGTGTGGATCAGGCCGCCGACACAGTGCTCGCGCTCTGCGATAACCGTCTGACGGCGCTGTTTAACAACGCCGGATTTGGTCTCTATGGCCCGCTGCACACCCTCTCCCGCCAGCAGCTGGAACAGCAGTTTTCCAGCAACTTTTTCGGCGTCCATCAGCTGACACTGCGTCTGTTGCCCGCGTTGCAGGCCAGCGGCGATGGCCGCATTATTAATACCAGCTCGGTGCTGGGGCTGATCTCCACACCAGGCCGGGGTGCCTATGCCGCCAGTAAATATGCGCTGGAAGCCTGGAGCGATGCATTGCGGCTTGAAGTGCGCAGCCGCGGCATCCGGGTCAGCCTGATTGAACCGGGTCCGATTCAGACCCGTTTTACCGACAATGTGACGCAGGGCGAACAGCATAACCCGGTGCGTAACCCTGGCATCGCGGCACGTTTTACTCTGCCACCAGAAGCCATTCTCCCTAAACTTCGTCATGCACTCGAGAGTAAACATCCGCGTTTACGCTATCCGGTGACACTGGTCGCACACATAATGAGCCTGCTGAAACGGTTACTGCCCGGCTGGATGCTGGATCGCATTTTGCGCAGCCATTAAGCAGCCATGCGCAATAGCGCTTGAAGCCGGGCCAGTTGGCCCCATATTCTTAGAACACTTTTTGCAAAGAGACTTATCCATGTCACCACAAGCTTCTATCATCGACATCAACGAATCTAACCTGCAGCAGACCCTTGAGCAGTCGATGCAGCTGCCGGTGCTGTTCTACTTCTGGTCTGAGCGCAGCCAGCACTGTCAGGATCTGACGCCCGTGCTGGAGCGCCTGGCGCAGGAGTACGCGGGTCAGTTTATTCTCGCAAAACTGGATTGCGACAAAGAGCAAAGGGTGGCGTCGCAGTTTGGTCTGCGTTCAATCCCGACCGTCTATCTGTTCCAGGATGGTCAGCCGGTTGACGGTTTCCAGGGTCCACAGCCGGAAGAAGCGATCCGCGCCCTGCTGGAAAAAGTCCTGCCGCGCGAAGAAGAGCTGAAAGCGCAGCAGGCGATGGCGCTGATGCAGGAAGGTAAACCGCTGGAGGCGCTGCCGTTGTTAAAAGATGCGTGGCAGCTGAGCAATCAGTCCAGCGAGATCGGTTTCCTGCTGGCTGACGTACTGATTACCCTGAACCGCAGCGATGAAGCGGAAGCGGTGCTGAAAGTGGTGCCATTGCAGGATCAGGATACCCGCTATCAGAGCCTGATGGCGCAGATCGATCTGCTGAAACAGGCAGCTGATACGCCGGAGATTCAGCAGCTGCAATCCCAGCTGGAGGCTGACCCGACTAACGCCGGGCTGGCTGCTAAACTCTCGTTACAGCTGCATCAGGTGGGTCGTAATGAAGAAGCGCTGGAACTGCTGTTCAGCTTCCTGAAATCCGATCTCAATGCCGCTGATGGCCAGGCGCGTAAAATGCTGCAGGAGATTCTGGCGGCGCTGGGTACCGGCGATGCACTTGCCGCGCGTTATCGTCGTCAGCTCTATTCCCTGCTCTA
The DNA here is from genome assembly GCF_011800485.1 of Pantoea sp. EKM20T. NCBI lineage: Bacteria > Pseudomonadati > Pseudomonadota > Gammaproteobacteria > Enterobacterales > Erwiniaceae > Pantoea > Pantoea sp. EKM20T. The sequence goes on from NZ_JAALFW010000001.1 coordinate 447,211, forward strand.
CTAAGCGGCAGCACCCCGGGCCGAAGCGACTCGGCCCGTTAATCTGACAACGCGGAGGTTGTATGATAACTGTAATTCCTGCCCTGATTATTCTGGCGCTGGTGGCGGTCTGGGCCACCGTCAAGATCGTGCCACAAGGTTTTCAATGGACGGTTGAGCGCTTTGGCCGTTATACCCGCACCCTGCAGCCAGGATTAAGCCTGGTGGTGCCGTTCATGGATCGTGTCGGTCGTAAGATCAACATGATGGAACAGGTACTGGATATTCCCTCGCAGGAGATCATCTCCAAAGACAATGCCAACGTCACCATCGATGCGGTCTGCTTTATTCAGGTCGTTGATCCCGCGCGTGCCGCGTATGAAGTCAGCAATCTTGAGCAGGCGATTCTTAACCTCACCATGACCAATATGCGTACCGTGCTTGGCAGCATGGAGCTGGACGAAATGCTGTCACAGCGCGACAGCATCAACACCCGCCTGCTGCATATCGTGGATGAAGCGACCAATCCGTGGGGCGTCAAGATCACCCGCATCGAGATCCGCGATGTGCGTCCGCCGCAGGAGCTGATTGGCGCGATGAATGCGCAGATGAAAGCGGAGCGAACTAAACGCGCCGATATTCTGACAGCCGAAGGGGTGCGACAGGCGGCGATCCTGCGCGCTGAAGGGGATAAGCAGTCGCAAATCCTCAAAGCAGAAGGTGAACGGACCTCGGCGTTCCTGCAGGCAGAAGCGCGCGAACGTCAGGCGGAAGCGGAAGCTAACGCCACTAAGATGGTCTCGGAAGCGATCGCATCAGGTGATATTCAGGCCATTAACTACTTTGTGGCACAGAAATATACCGATGCGCTGCAAAAAATCGGTGAAGCTAATAACAGCAAAGTGGTGATGATGCCGCTGGAGGCGAGCAGTCTGCTGGGTTCGATTGCGGGCATCGGTGAACTGCTGAAGGAATCACGCACTGAGTCGAAACGCTGATGCTGGTCGATATTATCGCGCATCCGCACTGGTTCTGGCTGACGCTGGGTGGGTTACTGCTGGCGGCTGAGATGCTGGGCACCAGCGGTTACCTGCTCTGGAGCGGGCTGGCGGCGGTCATCGTCGGCCTCATTGAGTGGTTTGTGCCGGTAAGCTGGACGGCGCAGGGCTCTCTGTTTGCCGTGCTGACGCTGATCTGCGTCTTTTTATGGTATCGCTGGATGCGCCACCGTGAAGCGCGTCAGAAACCCAATGCCCTGAACCAGCGCGGCAGTCAGATGATCGGGTTGCAGCTGACGCTGGATACCGCGCTGCATAACCGCACCGGCCATGTGCGGATCGGGGACAGCAGCTGGCGGGTCGAGGCGGAGCAGGATCTGCCTGCGGGCACAGCAGTGGTCATAACCGGCATTGAGGGGATTACGCTGCGTATTCAGCCACGCTGACCGCAGCATCCAGCCAGATTGTTGATAATCGGACATTCGGCGCCGTCATCGCCGGGACAGGCCTCTGCCAGCGCCAGCAGGCGAGCGCGCATGACGTGCAGCTCTTCAATATGCGCCGCAATTTCCTCCGCTTTCTGCAGAGTACGGGCTTTTACATCGGCACTGTGGCGCGACGGATTGTTAAACAGCGCCACCAGCTCACGACACTCATCCAGCGTGAAGCCAACCTGTCGTGCCTGACGTAACAGGTTCAGCTCCTCAAGATGGTGTCCGTTGTAGCTGCGGTAGCCATTTTCACTGCGCAACGGCGGCGTCACCACCCCCTTCTCTTCGTAAAAACGTATCGCCTTGCTGGTCAGTCCGGTCTTTTTTGCCACATCGCTGATGTTCATTTTCGTCCCCTTGACCTTCCCCTTGATGGAAGGTTTATGCTTAAGCATGAATCGAAAATGACCAATCGGTCAAATGGGATTACAGAAGGAGTTGATTATGTCACACACTATTTCTCTGGCACTGGACGGCTTATCCTGCGGCCACTGTGTCAAACGTGTCAAAGAGGCACTGGAACAACGCGATGATGTTGACCAGGCCGACGTGACCCAACAGGAAGCGCAGGTTTCCGGTCACGCAGATGCGGCCGCGCTGATCGCCACCGTGGAGCAGGCGGGTTATCACGCGACGCTGAAAACCGCGGACGCTTCCCCAAAGTCTGAACCGTTGACAGCATCAGAGCCGCCGCCGGAGGCGCTGACAACGGAGACTGCTTCCCGTCCGGCAGAAACAACCCTCCCCACCCATATGCTGCTGATTGAGGGCATGACCTGCGCCAGTTGCGTGAGCCGGGTGGAAAAAGCACTGCAGCAGGTCGCAGGCGTCAGCCAGGCGCGCGTAAATCTCGGCGAACGCAGTGCGCTGGTGCTGGGCGACGCTGATCCGCAGCAGCTGGTAGCGGCCGTCGATGCCGCGGGTTATGGCGCGCAGGTAGTGGATGACGAGCAGGAGCGACGGGAGAAGCAGCAGCTCAGCGCCCGCAGCGCGATGCGGCGTTTCAGCTGGCAGGCTGCAGTCGCCTTAGCGTTTGGCCTGCCGCTGATGATCTGGGGCATGGTGGGCGACAACATGATGCTCACCGACCACAAACACGGCGTCTGGCTGACGCTGGGCATCGTGACTCTGCTGATCATGATCGTCACCGGCAGCCATTTTTACCGCAGTGCCTGGCGCAGTTTACGCAATGGCAGCGCCACCATGGATACGCTGGTGGCACTCGGCACAGGCGCCGCCTGGATTTACTCCTTTAGCGTGGTGCTGTGGCCCGACTTTTTCCCGCCACAGGCGCGCCATCTCTATTTCGAAGCCAGCGTCATGATCCTGGGCCTGATCAACCTGGGGCATGCCCTGGAGCAGCGGGCGCGTCAGCGATCTTCTAAAGCGCTGGAAAGATTGCTGGATCTGACGCCAGCCCAGGCTCGGCAGGTTGATCAACAGGGCGACAGGCTGATTCCGGTCAGCGATGTGCAGCCCGGCATGACGCTGCGCCTGGTCACAGGCGATCGGGTGCCGGTTGATGGCGAAATCACCACGGGTGAAGCCTGGTTTGATGAAGCGATGCTGACCGGCGAAGCGGTGCCGCAAAGCAAGACCCCGGGCGCAGCCATCTTTGCCGGCACCCTGGTGCAGGATGGCTCGGTAGAATTTATCGCCCGGGCGACGGGTAATCACACCACCCTGTCGCGCATTATCCGGCTGGTGCGTCAGGCGCAGAGCAGTAAACCGGATGTGGGCCGTCTGGCGGATCGCATCTCCGCCGTTTTTGTCCCGGTGGTGGTGTTGATCGCACTGTTCAGCGGCGCAGTATGGTATCTGTTCGGGCCGCAGCCACAAATTGCCTACATGCTGGTGATTGCGACAACCGTGCTGATTATCGCCTGTCCTTGTGCGCTGGGCCTGGCGACGCCGATGTCGATTATTGCCGGTGTTGGCCGCGCCGCCGAGCTGGGGGTGCTGGTGCGCGACGCCGATGCCTTGCAGCGCGCCAGTCAAATCGACACCCTGGTGTTTGATAAAACCGGCACACTTACTTCCGGCAAGCCGCAGGTCAGTGACGTGCAGGTCTGGGGCGATGCCACCCGTGAATCAGTGTTAGCGACAGCAGCTGCGCTGGAGTTCTCTTCGGGTCATCCACTGGCGAAAGCGATTGTCGTCGAAGCGAAACTGACCCAGCCGCCTCTGTTAGCGCAATTTCGTACAATACGCGGCAAAGGGGTCAGCGGTAGTCTGGATGGCAGAACGCTGCTGCTGGGTAATGCCGCGCTGATGCAGGATAACGGCGTCGATTACCAGGCGGCGGAAGCAGAGATTGCGCGGCTGACGCAACAGGGTGCAACGCCGGTGTTACTGGCTGAGCAGGGCCAGCTAACCGGGCTTATCGCGCTGCGCGATCAGCTTCGGCCGGAAAGCGGCGCAGCCCTGAAGCGACTGCATCAGCAGGGTTTTCGCCTGATTATGCTGACCGGCGACCATGAAAATACCGCGCGCGCCATTGCTGCCGAGGTCGGTATTGATGAAGTGATTGCGGGCGTGATGCCGCAAGGCAAAGCGGCTGCAATTGAACACTTACAGCAGCAGGGCCGTCGCGTCGCGATGGTGGGCGATGGCATCAATGACGCGCCCGCACTGGCGCAGGCCGATGTGGGCATTGCCATGGGTGGCGGCAGCGATGTAGCGGTGGAAACCGCGGGCATCACGTTGATGCGTGCCGACCTGAACAGCGTGGCAGACGCATTAGCGCTCTCTTCCGCGACCCTGCGCAATATCCGGCAGAACCTGTTTGGGGCATTTATCTATAACAGCATCGGCATTCCGGTGGCAGCGGGTGTGCTCTATCCGCTGACCGGTACCCTGCTCAGCCCGATTGTGGCGGGTGCAGCGATGGCGCTCTCCTCCATTACCGTGGTCAGCAATGCTAACCGCCTGCTGCGTTACCGGCCACCACGCGAGTGATCGCCGTTTCAGCGCTGTTTTTCACGCGCTGAAGTCGCTAGCATGGGGTTTTGAATCGCAAAGGACCGGGAATGACAGGCAACATCTGGCGCTCACTGCGCGGCTTTATCAGCCAACTTTTTCCCGCCAGTTACCGCTGGCCTGCGATGGATGTCCGGCTTGGCGATCGTCAGCTGCATCTGGTCGGCAGCATCCACATGGGGACGCGCGACATGCAGCCGTTGCCCGCCCGTCTGCTGCGTCAGTTGCAGCAGGCGGATGCACTGATTGTGGAAGCGGATATTACGCAGGGTGGTTCACCCTTTGATCACCACGGCGATCGTCCCGCGCTTTCCACCCGGCTGGATAGCCACGCGATGCAAACGCTCACCGCACTCTGTCAGGAGATGAGCCTCAATCTGAGCCTGTTTGATAATCTGCCCGCCTGGCAGGTGGCGCTGATGTTACAGGCGCAGCAGGCACAAAGGCTGGGATTGCGACCTGACTACGGCATCGATTATCAGCTGTTGCAGGCCGCGAAAGGTCTGAACAAACCGGTGATTGAACTGGAAGGCGCAGAGGCGCAGATCGCCCTGCTGACTGCGCTGCCGGATGACGGCATGGCGCTGTTGCAGGATACGCTGCTGCACTGGCACACCAATGCGCGCCTGCTGCAGATGATGGTGAGCTGGTGGCTCGATACGCCGCCACGCCAGCCGGAAATCACCCTGCCCGCCACCTTCAGCCAGGCGCTGAATGATACGTTGATCGGTCAGCGAAATGCGCAGTGGTGTGACCGGCTTCAGGGGTTATCGGCGGGAAACTATGTGGTAGCGGTCGGTGCTCTGCATCTCTATGGCGAAGATAACCTGCCTGAGATGCTGAAGAAGCCCTGAAAAAAAGAGAGCCGGTAATATTATCGGCCCGTCAAAGAGGAATTTGTTTATGATTTTGGTTATCGCTCAGCAATCGGATTGCTGGCGCGCGGCTAATTTTCACTCAAAGAACAAAGTTTCGCCACCTTTTTCCACGATTCTGCGTAATAAGATTATTCTCAGTAAGGAACCTGTATGACGCCCGCCGTAAAATTGCTGGAAAAACAAAAAGTCAGCTTCACCCTGCATCCCTATGAGCATGACAGCAGCGAAACCCATTTTGGTGACGAAGCGGTACGTAAACTCAATCTGGATGCGCGCCAGGTCTATAAGACGCTGCTGGTGGCGCTGAATGGCGAGGCGAAACAGCTGGCAGTGGCGATTACGCCGGTTTCGACGCAACTGGACCTCAAGAAGGTGGCAAAAGCGCTGGGCGCGAAGAAAGCGGATATGGCCGATCCACAGCTGGCGCAGCGGGTCACCGGCTATCTGGTGGGCGGCATCAGTCCGCTGGGCCAGAAAAAACGGCTGCCTACGGTGATCGACCACTCTGCCAGCGCGTTTGACGCCATGTTTATCTCAGGCGGCAAGCGTGGGCTGGATATCGAACTGGCTCCCCGGGATCTTTCACGACTGCTGGACGCCCCGTTTGCGGATATCGCCCGCCACGACTAAACCCGTGGCTGGGCGCAGAGCTGATCGATCATCCAGCGACCCGCCGGACCGGGTGGCGTACGGCGTGACCAGACCACCTCAATGGCGATATGCTGCGGCCAGCCCGGCATCGACAACTCTTTCAGAACGCCATGACCAAACTGTTTCACCAGCCAGCGCGGCAGAATCGTCCAGCCAAATCCCTGCTCCGCCATCTCCAGCAGTAACAGATAGGTCGGTGCCGACCAGATGCGCCCCATTGGCGCGGGTTCAGATGCCTCAACCCAGGTATTTAATCGCAGGTGACGAACCCCTTCCAGCTCGCTTTCGCTCAGGGTCTTAAGCTGAGCCAGCGGATGATCGCGATGTAAAAAGACCGCCATCTGTGCTTCAACCTGCAGTCGCGCCACCGCGATATCCACCGGCAGATTGGGCTGTGCCCGCACCACGCCCAGATGTACCCGCCCGGCCTGCAGCAGATCCAGCACATCACCATCCTCGGCAATCATGACCTCCAGTTCAATCTCCGGATAACGGGCATCAAATTGCCTGAGCAGATGCTCGTGATGATCGGTTTGCCAGAAGTCTGACATGGCAAAGCTGAGCCGGGGTTCAACGCCCTGCGACAGACGTATCGCCAGCGCATCCAGCCGCTCGCTGGCTGCCAGGATCTGCTGAACCTGAGGAATAACGCGGCGTCCCTGCTCGGTGAGGACCGGCTGACGACCTGCCCGTTCAAACAGCGCAAAGCCGAGATCGTCTTCAAGACTGGCTACCGCCGCGCTGATGGTGGACTGACTTTTACCCAGCGCGCGCGCAGCGGCAGAGAAAGAGCCGCTCGCCACAGTCTGCATAAAAGCCTCAAGGGATTCCGGGGAGTAACGCATCTGAACCATCGCTTTTTTCGATAGGTGTTCATTTTATCTTAGCATTCCGACGTGTGAAAATGCGCCGCATTATTGAAGGAGAACTCACAATGCGTACCCGCTCACTTAAAGAACGTATTCTTCATGCTGTCTGCTTTGAAACGCTGGCGATTCTGACCGTTTCGCCGCTGGCGGCATGGGCAATGAATAAACCGCTGTTTCAGATGGGATCGCTGGCGATTATGCTCTCTACGGTCGCGATGCTATGGAACATGATTTACAACAGCGGATTTGATCGCCTCTATGCGCCAGGCCAGAAACGTGGCCCGGGCGTGCGTGTATTACATGCGCTGGGATTTGAAGGCGGATTTATCCTGATTGGTCTGCCCATTGCCGCCTGGATGCTGGATATCTCTCTGGGTCAGGCTTTCCTGGTCGAAGTGGCTTTTTTCCTCTTCTTCCTGCCCTACACCATGGCCTACAACTGGGTGTGGGACAAACTGCGCGAGCGCTGGATCAGACGTCACGCCTGCCGGGCGTAAGAAAAACGGGAGGCGCAAGCGCCTCCCGGTCAGTTCAATGCGTGGCGGCTGTTTCATTCCCCCACGGCCAGATCCACGCCAGGATCATTTTTGGATAGTTACGCTTGCGCGCTTTTTCCGCAGCTTCATCCCGCGCCCGGATCTGCTCATCGCTCAGATGCACAATCTGCCCTTTCGGCTGATAGTCGCTGGCTTTGACCGGCGAGTGCGTCTTGATCCAGTCACGCAACACCTGCGCATCGACTACCCCGCTGTTGAGATAACCCGCATGATTATCCAGACGCGGATAACCGTCGCCGCCAGCCGCATTGAAGCTGTTGGTTGCCATGCGATAATGCTGCGCATCCTGCAGCGGTTTACCGTTAATGCTGACGTCGCTGACATGTTTACCGTCTGCGGTCAGGCTGATGCCGGCAAACTGGGCGTAGCCACCTGAGTCAGGCTGAATATTGGCGACCACATCCAGATATTTTTTGATCTCCGCCCCGGTCAGGCTGACCGAGACCACCTGATTGCCAAACGGCTGGACCTGCAGCAGGTCACGCCAGCTCAGCTTGCCCGATTTCAGCGAGGTGCGAATACCACCGCCGCTCATCACCGCAAAATCGGCTTTGGTGTGCGCCATCTGGGCGCGCAGAATCAGCTGGCCGAGATTCGTCTGCTCAAAGCGAACCTGCTCTTTTTCACCGCTGAAGCTGCCGTCGGCACTACCGACATTCACGGTTAACTTCGCCTCAGCCCGTTTCTGGAATGGCATCAGCAGTTTCATCATGGCGGTGTTTTTCGGGATCTCTTCCTGCCAGGTGAGCCAGGTTTCGCTGCCATCTGCGTTCTTTATCTGATGTTTAAGGTTGACCGGCACCAGCTGATAAGCCTCCAGCGTCACCTGCCCATTACGGAAGGTGAAGTCACCACGTCCGACATATTTGCCCCATTTATCCGCCTGCATAATCCAGATCCCGTTCTGCTGATCGGGTTTGCAGGGCTGGCCCGGCTGATAATTTTTGACGCTGACGTTCTCTTTTTCCATGCAGACCGCATCATGCGAATGACCACCCACAATCAGATCGATGGTGCCGGCAGGCAGGCTGCGCGCCAGGGTGACGTCATCAATGCCATTGCTGCCATGCTTACCGTCGTCATAGTGACCAAGGTGGGTCAGCGCGACAATCACGTCCGGCTTCTCTGTGGCGCGCAGTTCGGCAACCGCCTTCTCCGCCTCCGCAATCGGATCGCGGAATTCGGTATCTGTCAGACCCGCCGGATTGGCCAGTTTCGCCGTATCCGGGGTGATCAGCCCGACCACCGCAATTTTCAGCCCGAGACGATTGAATACCGCCCAGGGCTTAAACAGGCGCTGACCGGTACTTTTCTGATAAACGTTAGCGGCGAGCAGCGGGAATCGTGCCCACTTCTCCTGCTTGCGCAGGACCGCGATGGGCTTGTCGAACTCATGGTTGCCCAGCGCCATGGCATCATAGCCAATCAGGTTCATCGCGCGAAAATCGGGTTCAGCGTCCAGCTCATCGGACTCCGGTACGCCCGTGTTCACATCACCGGCAGAGAGAATCAATGCGCCGCCGCCTCTGGACTGCACATCGTAGCGCATCGTATCCATTAAGGTTTTCTGCGCCGCCAGACCATATTCACCCTGCTCAGTAAACCAGAAATGACCATGCTCATCGTTGGTGTGCAGCAGGCTGAAACGATAGGTGCGATCGGCCTGGGCGGCCTGTGAAAACAGCGGCATCAGGGCCACCAGTAGTGCCACGCCCGCCCCTGTCCATTTAGATAACAACACTGTGATTCTCCTTAATTTGCCGTCTGGCCCGATTTTCTGCCGGTTTGCCCCACTGTGTCGCACATTCCCCCGGCGAACTCAAGGCCAACGCACATTCGCCTGTCTCTGTATGCCGCTCTTTTTATCTCCGGACCGCTTTTGCTGAGCATGACAATAGCCGCAAGGCCGCGCCCGCGTCAGACTGGTTTGTTCCGGATAAGCCAGAACGGGTAGCCAGGCCTGATGTTAACCAGTTGTTTACCCCTGCAAAAGTGCCGCTGACGGGCTTTACCCTGTCTGTGCGCGCATTTAACCCTTATTTGTGTCATACCCACGGCATTTAGGGATGCTAATTTTTATTTACCCGGACCGCTTTAAACCGTCAAATCAGCCAATATTATGGATAATGAACAAAAACACCCTTTCGATTGTGCATTTGACTTTTTTTCCTGCTTTTTTAGGGTATTCCCGCAAATTGCTCAGCGAAAGAATAGATTTTGTTTTAAACTCATTTGTTACAAGCGGATACATTTGTATACAAGGAGACAGGCATGCATCACACCACACCGTTGATCACTACCATTGTCGGAGCACTGGTTCTGGCATTTCTCCTTGGGATGCTGGCGAACCGCCTGCGTATTTCGCCCCTGGTTGGCTACCTGATGGCAGGCGTGCTGGCTGGACCTTTTACTCCCGGCTTTGTTGCCGATACCAATCTGGCTCCTGAACTGGCAGAACTCGGCGTGATTCTGCTGATGTTTGGTGTCGGCCTGCACTTCTCAATGAAAGATCTCATGTCGGTAAAGTCGATAGCCATTCCCGGTGCCATCGCACAGATCGCGGTCGCGACGTTACTGGGAATGGGCTTATCGTGGACAATGGGATGGTCGTGGATGACCGGCCTGGTGTTTGGTCTCTGCCTCTCTACCGCCAGTACCGTGGTGTTACTGCGCGCGCTTGAAGAGCGGCAACTGATCGATAGCCAGCGCGGGCAGATTGCGATTGGCTGGCTGATTGTTGAAGATCTGGTGATGGTGCTGACGCTGGTGCTGCTGCCTGCGATTGCCGGCATGATGGAACAGGGCAACGCCAGCGCCGGACTGCTGGCCTGGGACCTGCTGTGGACCATCGGCAAAGTCGCCGCCTTTATGGTGCTGATGATGGTGGTGGGACGTCGTGCCGTCCCCTGGATCCTCGCCCGCAGCGCCGCCACTGGCTCGCGTGAGCTGTTTACTCTGGCGGTATTAGCGCTGGCGCTGGGCATCGCCTTTGGTGCCGTTGAATTCTTTGATGTTTCGTTTGCGCTGGGCGCTTTCTTTGCCGGTATGGTGCTGAACGAGTCGGAACTGAGCCACCGCGCCGCGCGCGATACGCTGCCGCTGCGTGATGCCTTTGCCGTGCTGTTCTTTGTCTCGGTCGGCATGCTGTTTGACCCGTCGATTCTGGTGACGCAGCCGCTGGCAGTGCTGGGCGCGCTGGTGATTATTGTGGTGGGTAAATCGGTCGCCGCCTGGCTGCTGGTGTCGCTGCTCGGCCACTCACGTCGTACGGCGTTGACCATTTCGGTTAGTCTGGCGCAGATTGGTGAATTCGCCTTTATTCTGGCCGGTCTGGGTATCTCGCTGGGCCTGCTGACTGACGAGGGCCGCAACCTGGTGCTGGCCGCCGCCATCCTGTCGATTATGCTTAATCCGATCCTGTTTACCCTGCTGGAGCGTTTCCTGGCGAAAACGGAGACGATGGAAGAGCAGACGCTGGAAGAGGCGATTGAAGAAGAGAAGCAGATCCCGGTGGATTTCTGCAATCACGCGGTAATTGTAGGTTACGGCCGGGTGGGCAGTCTGATTGGTCAGAAGCTGCTTGAAGCCAATGTTCCGCTGGTGGTAGTTGAAAACTCCCGCGCCCGTGTTGAAGCGCTGCGCGAGCGCGGTATTAAGGCGGTGCTGGGTAATGCAGCCCGCGCTGACACCATGGAACTGGCCCGACTCGACTGCGCCCGCTGGCTGTTACTGACTATTCCGAATGGCTATGAAGCGGGTGAAGTGGTCACCGCCGCGCGTGAAAAACATCAGAATATCGAGATTATCGCCCGCGCCCACTATGACGATGAAGTCGAGTACATCATGGAACGGGGTGCCACCCGTGTGGTGATGGGCGAACGTGAGATCGCCAGCAGTATGCTGCAAATCCTGCAGGATGAGATGACCCAGGGCGAAGATTTACAGCCCTGCGATGTCGTGCGCTGATTCGTGTTAAGCAAAGCCTGGCAGGCTTCTGATCTATCAAAATCAGGGTGAATTTTACCGCAACGAATAAACTCAACACGCAGGGAACACGGGCAGAAGAGGAAAGCGTCCCGCCGCCCGGACAAAAACGCCGGGAGCGTTTTTGAACAACGCGAAGCGTTGGCCCGGCTACGGGCGCACCTCAGGGATGAGGTGCGTACTAAAAACGCCGGGAGTGTTTTTGAACAACGCAAAGCGTTGGCCCAGCTATGGGCGCACCTCAGGGATGAGGTGCGTACTAAAAACGCCGGGAGCGTTTTTGAACAACGCAATGCGTTGGCCAGGGATGGCTTAGCAATTTTCCGATCTGACCGTGTTCCCTTAACAGGCTCGATCTCATCGCTAACCGAGCCAGACGTTGCCAGTCTTCTAAGGCCCTTCTCTTCAGAAGGGCTTTTTTATGCGCGGCAGCTGCCAGCTTTACCGATCCCAGTAAGACTCTTCCAGACTGTCTTCCCGCTCCGGCAGACCGCGGGTCAGACGCGGCGAATGCTGATTCAGCACCTGGTAGCTGACGCGGTTGGCATATTTACATACCTGCGCCAGCGACGAGTAGGTCAGGTAAGGACGCGCATGTTTGCTGGAGTTTGGCACATTCAGGCTGTGATAGTTGTTGGCGGTGATGTCATGCAGTAACGCCGCCAGTGCACCATCTCCGGCGCCGTTGGTGTTCATGATCTTTTCCGGTCCGCCCATATAAGGCGCGATGTGCGAGAAAATGCGCAGCGGCTGCTGGCAATCCTGCTGCCGCATCACCCGGCTGAACTCATACTGGTTGAATTCAGCAATCGCGCCAGGCAGCAGCGGATGGTTGGTTTTGCGTTTGAACTCTTCTTCGGTGTAACCCGCCATATAGAGCCCAATCGGGCCAGCAGTACACAGCACCAGATCGACCCAGTCCAGCGCCATATTGGCGGCGAGCAGCGGATCGCTTTCGCCGGTCAGCGCCAGCGCTTCCTCTTCATTCATCGCCACGATGCTGACATGCTCGCGCAGGAAATCGCGCCAGAACTGAGGGTTGTCGCCAATCACATGTTTGGTGCCCAGCGTCAGCACCACCGGCACGTTGTGGCGTTTGGCATACTCAATCGCCCGCAACGTTGCCTGTGGCATCGGTTCACCTTCGGCACAGCGCACCAGATAGGAGGTCAGTACCAGCGCAGAGGCTCCGGCGATCACCTCTTCCGGTACGTTATCCGGATGCAGCTGGTTCATCTGGCCGGGGCTGATAGCAAAGGTTCGCTCGCCATGTTCGCCAATCAGCGTAAAGCAGCGTCCAATGGCGCCATCCACGCCCTGCAGATAGTTAAGATCGACCCGGCTTGAGGTGTTACAGAGATAGCGATAGGCGTAGCCGCCAATCTGGATGTTATTGCACATGACGCCCAGCAGCACGGAGCGGTCATCGGCCAGCACCGAGAAATTATGCAGCGTGTTACCGATGGTGCCACCAGCAAACTGATGGGTGATCAGCGCTTCCTGCATCAGCTCGTTGTACAACGCTTCCGCGACGGCATTATCGATAACCAGCGAGTGCCCGGCACTCAGGCCATAACGTGCGAGAAAAGCGTCATCGACTTTGGCTTCGATATCCACCAGCGTCTGGTCGATACCCACCACCCAGCTGCCTGCATCAACATCGTGCTGGGCGGGCTGTAACAGGGGATCGCGTGCGCTGACAGGAAAGTAGTGTTTGGATTTGCGTTTGCCGGGAAATTTCATCGGGAGGTGCCGTCTGGAAAAACAGGCAGAGAATGATATCACACTCTCCGCCTGCGCTTTAACGGCGTGCGTCGACCAGTTGCACCATCATGTCGATATGCGCCTCATCGGCGTTCAGCGCAGGGATATACTCAAACTTCTCACCCCCGGCATGCATGAAGATTTCGCAGTTTTCACCACTGATCTCTTCCAGCGTCTCCAGGCAGTCTGACGAGAAGCCCGGGCTCATCACCTGAACATGTTTGATCCCTTTAGCGGGCAGGCTTTCCATGGTTTTATCGGTGTAGGGCATCAGCCACGGCTCACGACCAAAACGCGACTGGAAGGTCATCATATACTGATCATCACGCAGGCCCAGCGCTTTGACCAGGGCCGCCGTGGTATCCGCACAGCGCTGCGGGTAGTCATCGCCTTCGTTAGCAAAACGTTGCGGAATGCCGTGGAAGGATAACACCAGCAGATCGGGCTGACCGTGCCGCTCAAAGGATCGCTCCACCGTCGCTTTCAGCGCGGCGATATAGGCCGGATGTTCGGCGTAGTCGCGGATAAACTGCACATCAGGCAGCGAGCGGTAATCTTTGAATACCGCGGTCAGGCCATCCCACACTGCCGCCACGGTGGAGCAGGAGAATTGCGGATAGAGCGGCAGCACAATCAGGCGGGTCACGCCCTGCGCCATTAGCTTATCAACCGCGCTTTTCAGGCTGGGATTACCGTAGCTCATGCCCACCTCGACGGGCATATCGACCCGTGCCGCCAGCGCATCGCGCTGACGCATGCTGTAAACCAGCAGCGGTGAACCGCCTTCCATCCAGACCGATGAGTAGAGCTTAGAGACGCGCGGCGAGCGAAACGGCAGAATAACGGCATTGATAACCGGCCACCAGAGCCAGCGCGGCGCATCGACCACGCGCGGATCGCTTAAAAACTGTTTCAGATAGCGTTTAACTGCAGGTGTGGTGGGCGCGTCTGGCGTACCTAAATTAACCAATAACACGCCGGGCTTATCTTGCCTCATTTGAGTTCCTTGATAACAACGGGGATGCGTGAAAACGGGAAAATTGTAGCGGAATTAGTGGGAGGTAAAAGCGATTACTGCAAAAGGGGCCAGTAATACCGGCCCCTGTGAACTTAGCCCAGGATCTTAGCCAGCTCGGCACTGACTTCGGTCACCTTACGGGTGCCGTCGATTTTATGATAGGCAGTGTTGCCCGCTTCCGCTTCTTTGCTGTAGTAAGCAATCAGCGGCGCGGTCATCTGATGATATTCCACCAGGCGCTTACGCACGGTCTCTTCCTGATCGTCTTTACGCATGGTCAGCTCTTCGCCAGTCACATCATCTTTGCCTTCCACTTTCGGTGGATTAAAAGTGACGTGATAAACGCGGCCTGATGGCGTGTGAACGCGACGGCCCACGATACGCTCAACGATCAGTTCATCCGGTACGGCGAACTCCAGCACGTGATCAACGGTGATCCCGGCCTCTTTCATTGCATCTGCCTGAGGAATGGTGCGCGGGAAACCGTCCAGCAGGAAACCGTTTTTGCAGTCTTCCTGGGTGATACGCTCTTTGACCAGCGCAATCACCAGCTCATCGGTCACCAGTTTGCCAGCATCCATAATGGCTTTCGCCTGGTTGCCCAGCTCGCTGCCTGCTTTTACTGCTGCACGCAACATGTCGCCGGTGGAGATTTGCGGAATGCCATACTTCTCCATGATGAATTGGGCCTGAGTCCCCTTACCTGCGCCCGGAGCTCCGAGCAGAATAATACGCATTGCGTAAATCCCCTTGCGAATCGCATTGATCTATCTTAGAAGCGAAAGAACATACCATTATGACCCGCTCATCACAAGGAAGGGCGCGGATCGCGCAGGGCGACCTGAGTCGCTTTTTGGCCCTGCCCCCTACCTGCCTGGCCTGCCGGACGCTTTTTCAGATTTACCGCCTGAGCCGAGCAGGAATTGCAGTCGTCGGCTCAGATGATGGGTCATATTCACGCTTTTTTTGCCGCTGCCGCGCACGTTAGCATTCAGCAGCAGCCGCGCCTGCTGCGGCCATTTCACCACATCTTCCGCATCTGACAGCGATGTGATCACGCAGGCCGGGACATTAAAGCTGGCAAACGGCAAACCGGGCTGATGGCAGGAGTTCAGCGGCAGCGGGTCTGACAGGGAGAGCGCATCGACGGTGGCGGCATTGTAAGGCCGCCAGTGCGGATCGTCGAAGCGGCGCAGTGCCTCATGCGTGGCGGTCAGGGTCAGCCCCTGTTCGAAAAGCCGCAGTTCGCTGCGCACCAGCGTACTGAAGTCATGTGTCCGCAACGCCACCAGCACCAGATCGCTGCAGATCTCGGCGTGGCGATCCAGTCGGGTGACAAACAGATGGGCTTCGTCGATCAGTTTCTGATGCAGTACGCTGGCAAAACTCTCGCTCGCCTCCGTCACGCCCTGGTTCTGGCAATCCCGCAGCGGACGCACGCGGCCATTGGGCAATTCGACATGCGGTACCAGCATGATGCTGCCTGCGATCAGCGGAACTGCTGGCAGGATGTTGAGTTCGGTTACCGGAAAGTGCGAGGCGTAACGGTGCTGATTGCGCGCCTGCTCCTGCCGCAGAAAGAGCTGAGAAAGAAGGACCTGCGCCACATGCAGCGAGGGCGCGAAGAAGAGATCGAACTGCTCCAGCCGGTAAAAGCGTGAGAGCGCCAGGCGTAACCGATGGCGCGCCTCTGCTGAAGTTTCAGAGGATAAAGAGCGGTGTGCCATGGTTGTCTCGCTTCGGGGAGTGTGCGGCGTGAACGCAGGTTAAGCGAGGCGGAATACCCTGAAAAATCACAGATATAAGGCTGAGTCAACCCGCCATAATTTGCCCTACAGAGTAGGTCAATGCGGCTGGACTTTAAAATGATATAAATTGACAATCCCTGTTAGATTTTTGCACAGGGGAAGAGGATGAACAGACTGCCGCCACTGAGAGCGCTGCACTATTTTCACCAGGCAGCCTTACACAGCAGTTTTAGCGTGGCGGCTGAACATCTGCATGTTACGCACAGCGCCATCAGCCATCAGATTCGCCAGCTGGAGAGCTGGATGGGCAAACCACTTTTTATCCGCAGCCATGGCCGCGTGAAACTGACCTCACACGGTGAACGTCTGCTGCTGAGCTGTCAGCAGGCGTTCAGTGAGTTGCGCAGCAGCTGCGAAAGCATTCGTACCGGGCTGCTTCAGCAGATTCGGGTCTCCTGCGCCCCCAGTTTTTTGTCGCAATGGCTGATTCCCCGTATCGCCAGCTTTTATCAACGCTATCCGGAGATTGAGGTTCACTTCCAGCCGCTGACGCAGATCTCGCAACTGCGTAGCGAACATGTAGATGTACTGATCCTCAGTCACGGCGAGCCCCCTGAATCTGACATAGACGCCACGCTGGTCAGCGAGGATGAGATTGGGCCGCTCTGCGCACCTCACTTTGCTTCGCAACTGCGGGTCGGCGAGGATCTGGCCGCGATGCCCCTGCTGCATGCGGATACCCGGCTGCACGCCTGGTCAGAGTGGGCGGACAAAGCTGGGGTCAGCGGCCGCTTTAACGGCGGAAAGCATTTTGAGAGTCTGACACTGGGGATTCAGGCTGCACGAAGTGGTCTTGGCGTCCTGATGGCACCGCGTTTACTGGTACGCAAAGAGCTGGAGGATGGCACGCTGCTAGCACCGCTTGGCTTTGTACGCGTCGAGCGGGCCACATGGATGATGACGAAACAGAGCCGTCGGCACGATACAGAGATCAGCCTGTTTCGCGACTGGCTGCAGGATGCCGCAAAACCATAAAAAAAGCCGGTGAGGATCACCGGCTTGATGCTGTGGCTTTATCAGCCGTCTGAGGCCGGTGAAAACCACCGGCCTGTTGCCGTTATGCGGTCAGCAACTGGTTCATGCGGCGGATAAACTGGTTAGGATCGTCCAGCGTGCCGCGCTCGGCCAGCAAGGCCTGATCCAGCAGCAGCTCAATCCACTCACCGAAGCGTGCTTCATCCTGCGTATCCGCAACACGTTTCACCAGCGGATGATCCGGGTTGATTTCGAACAGGTACTTCACTTCCGGTACTTCCTGTCCGGCCGCGGCAAACAGCTTCGCCATCTGCGTGGTCATCTCGTTTGCGTCGGTGGTGACAATCGCCGGAGTATCGGTCAGGCGATGCGTCAGACGCACCTCTTTCACACGTTCGCCCAGCAGAGTTTTCACCCGCTCAACAAAAGGCTCCAGCGCTTTTTCCGCCTCTTTCTGCTCTTCGGTCTCTTCATCCGCCAGCTTGCTCAGCGATTCATCCGCTTTGCTGACTGACTGGAAGGTTTTACCATCGAACTCAGTGAGATAGCTCATCATCCATTCGTCGATGCGATCGGAGAGCAGCAGCACCTCAATGCCTTTTTTGCGGAACAGTTCCAGATGCGGGCTGCTCTTCGCGGCGGCATAGCTGTCAGCGGTGATGTAGTAAATCTTCTCCTGACCTTCCACCATGCGGCTGACGTAATCTTCCAGCGAAATGGTCTGTGCCGAACCTTCGCTCTGGGTGGTGGCGAAACGCAGCAGCTTAGCGATCGTCTCCTGGTTAGCGTGATCTTCCGCCGGGCCCTCTTTCAGCACCAGACCAAACTCATTCCAGAAGGTCTGATATTTCTCGTTGTCATCTTTCGCCAGTTTTTCCAGCATCTGCAGGGTACGCTTCGTCAGCGCGGCGCGCAGACTCTGGGTCACGCGGCTATCCTGCAGGATCTCACGGGAGACGTTCAGCGGCAGATCGTTGGAGTCAATCAGGCCACGCACAAAGCGCAGATAGTTCGGCATAAACTGCTCAGCGTCATCCATGATAAAGACGCGCTGTACGTAGAGTTTCAGGCCATGTTTCTGATCGCGGTTCCACATATCAAATGGCGCACGCGCCGGAATGTAGAGCAGGCTGGTATATTCCTGCTTACCTTCCACCCGATTGTGGCTCCAGGCGACCGGATCGCTGTAATCGTGGGCGATATGCTTGTAGAACTCGTTGTACTCTTCGTCGCTGATCTCAGATTTGTTGCGGGTCCACAGCGCCTGGGCTTTGTTAATCTTCTCCCAGTGTGTCCCTTCGCCTTCTTCATCTTTGCTTTCGATCTCAACCGGCAGCGCGATGTGATCGGAATATTTGCTGATGATGTTGCGCACGCGCCATGCATCCAGGAACTCATCCTCGCCTTCGCGCAGATGCAGGGTGATCTCGGTACCGCGATCGGCTTTCTCAATCTCAGCCAGGGTATATTCGCCCTCGCCTGCGGATTCCCAGAACACGCCTTCTTCGGCTGACGCGCCCGCGGCACGGGTACGCACAGTGACTTTATCCGCCACGATGAATGCAGAATAGAAACCGACACCGAACTGACCAATCAGCTGGCTATCTTTCGCCTGATCGGAGCCCAGCGATTCAAGGAAGGATTTGGTGCCTGACTTGGCGATAGTCCCGAGGTTCTCAATGACCTCATCGCGACGCATACCGATACCGTTGTCGCTGAGCGTAATGGTACGGTTGTCCTTATCAACAGAGAGACGAACGTGCAGCTCGCCATCACCTTCATACAGGCTGGAATCTGACAGGGCACGGAAGCGCAGTTTGTCTGCCGCATCCGAGGCGTTGGAGATCAGCTCACGCAGGAAAATTTCTTTGTTTGAATAGAGAGAATGGATCATCAGGTGCAGAAGTTGTTTTACTTCCGACTGAAAGCCACGGGTCTCTTGTCCTTTCATGGTCATTGCTACCTCAACAAAACAGGTTGAACAAACGTTGAGGTTGATGTGGGGGTGACAGGGAGATTTTCAAGCCGGTGTCTGTCACAACACCGGCAAGTGATTAAAATTTAAACTTCTGGCGGCCCGCCAGTGAATGGGACAGCGTGGTGCCATCAACCATCTCCAGCTCACCGCCCACCGGCACGCCGTGCGCGATACGGCTGGCGTCGACGCCATACTGACCACAGAGTTCCGCGATGTAGTTCGCGGTCGCCTCGCCTTCAACCGTCGGGTTGGTGGCGAGGATCACTTCCTGCAGGGTTTCACTCTCCAGTCGCTGCTCCAGACGATCCAGGCCAATATCAGCCGGACCGATGCCGTCGAGCGGCGAGAGATGTCCCATCAGCACAAAGTAGCGACCGCCAAACTGGCCGGTTTGCTCAATAGCGTGAATATCCGCCGGGCTTTCCACCACGCAGATTTGACCATTCTGCTGACGCCGTGGATTGGCGCAGATGGTGCAAATTTCCTGCTCGGTAAATGTCCGGCAATCGGCGCAGTGTCCGATCTCCGACATCGCCCGGGTCAGCGCCTGCGCCAGCCGCATGCCACCGCTGCGATCGCGCTGCAGCAGCTGAAACGCCATGCGCTGCGCCGACTTCGGCCCAACGCCAGGCAGACAGCGCAGCGACTCCATCAAAGATTCAAGCAGTGGACTGGTTTGCATCAGAACGGCATCTTAAAGCCTGGTGGCAGCTGCATGCCTGAAGAGACAGAAGCCATCTTCTCTTTCTGGGTTTCATCAATGCGACGTGCCGCATCGTTGAACGCGGCTGCAATCAGATCTTCCAGCATATCTTTGTCATCTTCCAGCAGGCTGGGATCGACTTCCACGCGACGGCAGTTGTGCGCGCCGTTAATGGTGACTTTTACCAGGCCAGCACCAGACTCACCGGTCACTTCAATCGCGGCAATCTCTTCCTGAACCTTGGCCATTTTGTCCTGCATCTGCTGGGCCTGTTTCATCAGGTTGCCCAATCCGCCTTTACCACCAAACATAGTTTTCTCTCTCAGCTGAGGCTACAACGCTATCGTTAAGATAGCAGCAGCGTGTTCAAACAGGTCGGATACTCTCCTCATCCAGATCGGCATCAAAAAAGCGCTGCAGCGTCTGGATGTGGGTATCACAGGTGATGGACTGACGCGCCTGCGCCAGTTTCTCTTCGTAAATGGCCTGACGCCATTCAAGTGGCGTCAACACCGATGAATTATCGTCTTCAACTACCGAGAGTTCAACTCTCTGCCCGGCATGCTGACTCAGCGCATCGCTTAATACCTGCTGCGCCGACGGTGAATTAAGGTGACGCTGGCTGCTACGCAAATGCAGGCAGACCCCAGTTTCGGTGGTCTCTTTCCAGGCATTTAACGCCAGCTGCTGCACCAGTTTCGGCAGCGGCAGGATCGCAATCTCTGCGGCCCAGGGATCGCGCTGCTGCGCTTCTTCGGCCAGACGCGCCGCCAGCTCAGGGGTTTTCTCATGCTCCAGCGCAGAACGCAAGGCCTTTGGCGTCGCCACCGGCTCCGCCACTTCCACCGGCTGATTAACCGCTTTCCAGCGGTACGCTTCCTCTTTTACCGGGGCGGCAGGCTCGCGATCGCGGATACGCTGCTGACTGCGCTCGGTGACCGAGGCCAGCCGCTCCAGCGCGGAGTTGGCCGGCCGCGCACCTGGCGCTGCCGGCTCACGCTTTTTTGGCTTGTTCGCTCCCTGACGCAACAACTGAGTGCGCGCCTGCAGGAGCTGACTGGTGGAACTGGAGAGTGCGGTGTCAGGTGTGACATCTGGCGACGGCGAATGCTGCGGTGCAGCATCGGGCGCGGCCATCTGCGGCTGAGCAGCAACCTGCTGCTGCGTCTGCTCCGGCATCTGCTGTTGAGTCTGCTGCGCGACGGGCGACGCGGTGTGCGACGGCGGCGCAGCGGCAGGTGACGGTGAGGCTGGCTGTGCTGCCGGTTGCCGTGCTAACGGCGATGGCCCGGATGCTGCCGGTGATGTCTGCGCAGGGGCGACAGGCGCCGTCTGCTGAGTTAATGCGGGACGCGCAATGGGTTCAGCTACGGCAGCTTTAGGATGAAACGCCAGTGCACGCAGCAACGTCATCTCCACACCCATGCGACGATCGGGCGCAATCGGCAGATCCTTGCGGCCCATCAACAGAGTCTGATAATAGAGTTGCAGATCGGCGGGCGGCACCACCCGCGCCAGTTCACGCAAGCGAAGGGCGTTACTCTCATCATCGTCATTAAGCGAGGTCGGCAGCAGTTGCACCATCGCAATCTGGTGCAGCAGGCGCAGCATTTCTACCAGCAGCGCTTCCCATTCCACACCCCGTGACGCGGCCTGGCTCAACAGATTCATCACCTGCTGACCGTCACCGTCGACCAGCGCTTCCAGCAGCCCCAGCGGCTGTTCATCATCCAGCGTGCCGAGCATGACGCTGACCGTACTGCTGGTCACCGCGCCCTGCCCCATGGCGATGGCCTGGTCGGTAAGGCTCAGCGCATCGCGCATACTGCCATCGGCAGCCCGCGCCAGCAGTTGCAGCGCCCGGGTTTCACTCTCAATCTGTTCCTGCTTCAGAACATGCTCAAGCTGCTGACGGATTTGATCGACATCCAGCGCTTTGAGGTGGAACTGCAGGCAGCGCGAGAGAATGGTCACCGGCAGTTTCTGCGGATCGGTGGTCGCCAGCAGGAATTTAACGTGTGAAGGGGGCTCTTCCAGCGTCTTTAACAGCGCATTGAAGCTGTGACGCGACAGCATATGCACTTCATCGATCAGATAGACTTTGAAGCGGCCACGCGCCGGGGCGTACTGCACGTTGTCGAGCAGATCGCGGGTATCTTCAACTTTGGTACGCGATGCGGCGTCAATCTCAATCAGATCGACAAAGCGGCCCTGCTCAATTTCACGGCAGTTATCACACTGACCACAGGGGGTGGCAGTGATACCGGTTTCGCAGTTAAGGCCTTTGGCCAGCAGACGCGCAATAGTGGTTTTCCCTACTCCGCGGGTGCCGGAGAAGAGATAAGCATGATGGATGCGTCCCAGAGACAATCCATTCGCCAGCGCCGTCAGAACATGTTCCTGACCGACAACATCAGCAAAAGCCTGGGGACGCCATTTTCGCGCAAGTACCTGATAGCTCATGTGGAGTTCGACGAAGTTGGATGGAAAGATGAGCGCAGACGCTCTGCAACCCCTGTATAAGATTGCAGTAGTCTATCAGCTACGCTTTTGGCTGGCACTCGTTATCTTGACGCCGAAGGCGTGACGGCCTCGCCGGGTGGCAAGGCCGAAAGAGTGGCTTAGTGGCCGGGGAATTTAACCAGGCTGTAGCTCTCAACGCCCATGGCATTAAGACGCGTTTCTCCGGTCAGATCGAACAGATTAATAATGAAAGCCGCGTCTTTAACTTCACCGCCTGCACGACGAATCAGTTTAACGGTCGCTTCAATCGTCCCGCCGGTCGCCAGCAGGTCGTCAACCACCAGCACCAGATCGCCTGGCTGGATGGCATCTTTGTGCAATTCCAGCTTATCGGTGCCGTACTCCAGCTCATAGGATTCGCTGTAGACTTCACGGGGCAGTTTGCCGGGCTTACGCACCGGAACAAAACCGACGCCGAGGCCTAACGCCACCGGTGCACCAAACAGGAAACCGCGCGCTTCCGTCCCCACCACCTTAGTGATGCCTTTATTACGGTAACGCTCAACCAGCAGCGCAATCGACGCGGCATAGGCTTTGGGATCTTCCAGCAGGCTGGTGACATCGCGGAACAGGATGCCTGGCTTAGGATAATCGGGAATGCTTTTAATGCTGTTTTTAATGAATTCAAGCTGCTGCGCAGTGTCGGTCATAATGATACGCCTGGTAAAAAATTCTGTTTCGCGCAGCTTCAAAAGCGCTAATACCTGATAACAGGCTCAGCGGAAGTCAATTCACAAAGGGAAGCCACGCACGAAGACGCCCAAATCTAAGCAAATGACCGGCTAAATGCAACTTTATCGCGGCGGCGGCGGTGCGTCCGCTGCTTCTGCCACCACCGGAATACGCCACATAAACAGCAGCAGCGCCGCCAGCATGATCAGCAGCATGATGCGTACCCAGAGCTGATGCACCAGGAAGAGTGAGAGACTAAAGGTGGCGATTATCAGGCAGATAGCGCGTACTTTAGCCCCTGGCGGCATCGCGCGATGCTGCTGCCAGTGGCGCAGATAGCGACCAAATGGCGATTTCCACAGCAGCCAGTGATGAAAACGCGGCGATGAACGGGCAAAACACCAGGCCGCCAGCAGCATGAATGGCGTGGTAGGTAATAAAGGTAATACAATGCCCAGCGTCCCCAGCACAATCGCCAGCCAGCCGAGGGTTAATAACAGAATGCGTTGCATGAATGCCGCCCAACTCTTTCCTCATCAGCGTACGTTAGCACAATTGAGCGTCACGCGATGAGTGCGATCGCCATACAACAGCGCCTGCAACAGCTCCTTATCGCCCTGCGGCAGGAACTCGCCTGCCATTCAGATGGGGTTTGCCGTCTGCCACGTTTTGATACTCAGCTATTTCGCACTAAAGGCACGCGGCTGGCTGATTACCTGCTGGAAGTGGAACAGAATTTTGCCCGGCTGTGCGACAGCAGCCACGATCTGGCCCGCAGTGCCTGGCTGGCTGAACGCCTGGTCGATCAGATAGCCGCCCTGCAACGTGAGGCGAGTACGCAACAGCTACGTACCCGACGCGAACAGCCCGTCAGGAACCCACGCGCCGCAAAATATCAGGAGTATCGTGAATTTGAACGGCGTTTGCTTGCAATGATCGATCAGCGTGAGCAGCGGCTGGCGCTGGCCGAAACGCTGGCGGTACAGCATCAGCTGAAACAGGATCTGGAAACGTTAGAGCAGCGACTGGCACGCTGTCGGCAGGCGATTCGCTCTGTCGAATGGGCCTCGTCGTTGCGCGGCAGCCAATAAAGCGCAGCGTGACAAAAGCGCTCCTATACTGGGTGTGATTCGGCGCGGAGAAGAACCATGGCTTTACTTGTGTGGCTGTTAAGCGGTCTACTGCTGGGGTTGCTGAAGCGCCTGCTGATGCCGGGACCACCGGGCGGCCTGGTTGCTACCCTGACGCTGTCGATGATCGGGGCTCTGATTGGCGGCTATATCGCCACCTATTTTGATCTGGGCACCCTGGCTACGCTGCATATCGGCGCACTGGGCGTGGCGATTATCGGTGCATTAGTGATGCTGCTGGTCGCGGCCCGACTACGTATTTAGGAGAAGAGATGTCACTGGAAAATGCCCCTGACGACGTCAAACTGGCAGTTGATCTGATTCAGCTACTGGAAGAGCATCAACTGCCGGTAGAAACCGTGCTTTCAGCGCTGGCCATGGTGCAGCGCGATTTCGAAAACAAGCGTGATCGCCCATCGGCTTAGTGGTGGGCAGTCAGCGTCGGACTGAGGCGTAGCATATCGATAAAGGCATTGACCAGCGTCGGCGCGTCTCCGGCTAAATCAAAACTGTCCGGCGCAAACAGCCAGCTTTCCATCATACCGTTGACGTAACCGCGCAGGATAAGAGCGGCCTGACGCGTGCTGAGACTGCCCGGAAGTTGTCCGGCTTCAATACACTGGCGCAGCACATCTTCAATTTTGTCGTAGCATTCCAGCAGTAAGCTCTGCTGCATATTCTTCAGCGCCGACATTTCGCCCACAAATTCACATTTGTGGAAAATGATCTCCATCAAGGCGCGGCGCTGCGGATCCTTTGCTGTCGCGTCAAAGATATAGACCAGCATCGCTCGCAACACAGAGAGTGGATCGCCAGGGTATTTTGTCTGATACTCAAGTTCCACATCGTCCAGACCAGCATCACAACGAAGCCATATTTCATGTAATACATCGGCTTTATTTTTGAAGTGCCAGTAGATGGCCCCTCGCGTGACGCTGGCAGCGGTTGCAATATCCGCCAGAGAAGTGGCTGAAACGCCCTGCTGCGAAAACAGAACAATGGCGGCATCAAGAATTTGATGTCGCGTTTCAAGTGCTTGCGCTTTGGTTTTTCGTGCCATAAGGGGCTTTTTTTACAAACAGGTAAGTTTACATACATTTGCGAATGTATGTACCATAGCATGACCTGCGACTTGACACAGCAATGGGTTTTTCAGTTTGTGATCCATTGACCAATTGATATCGGACACTAGAGGTTTATTTATGAATAAAATCAGAGGATTATCGCCTCTGGCGGCCGTCCTGATGCTATCAGGCAGCTTTTTGTTAACAGGATGTGACAACAATAAATCCGAACAAGCCGCCCAGCAACCGCCAGCAGTGGGGGTTGTAACACTGAAAACTGAACCCCTGAAAATCTCGACTGAATTACCTGGCCGCACCTCGGCATATCGTGTCGCCGAAGTCCGTCCGCAGGTTTCCGGTATCATTCTGAAGCGTAACTTTGTTGAAGGCAGCGATGTCAAAGCGGGTCAGTCTCTTTATCAGATCGATCCTGCTACCTATCAGGCCGCCTATGACAGCGCCAAAGGTGACTTAACTCAGGCGCAGGCCAATGCACGCATCGCTCAGCTGACCGTTAAACGTTATAAGCCTTTACTCGGCACCAAATATATCAGTCAGCAGGATTACGACACCGCCGTTGCCACGGCCGCGCAAAACGATGCTGCGGTTCAGGTAGCAAAAGCCAATGTAGAAACGGCCCGCATTAACCTGGCTTATACCAAAGTCACCTCGCCTATCAGTGGCCGCATCGGCAAATCGTCAGTAACGGAAGGTGCGCTGGTACAAAACGCACAAACCACCGCTCTGGCCACTGTGCAGCAACTTGACCCGATGTATGTCGACGTCACCCAGTCGAGCGAAGATTTCATGCGCTTACGTTCAGAACTGGAGTCGGGTCAGCTGAAGCAGAACGATGGCAAAGCCAACGTGACCCTGCTGATGCAGAACGGCAACAGCTATCCACAGACAGGTACGCTGGAGTTCTCTGACGTTACCGTTGATGAAACCACGGGTTCTATCACCCTGCGCGCCATTGTCCCGAACCCGAACCATGCGCTGTTACCGGGTATGTTTGTTCGCGCTCGTCTGGATGAAGGTACCAATCCTAATGCGTTGCTGGTTCCGCAACAGGCGGTAGCCCGTACCCCAACGGGTCAGGCAACGGTCATGGTGGTAGGTGCAGATAACAAAGTGGAAGCTCGTCAGGTCACCACCTCTCAGGCGATTGGCGACAAGTGGTTAGTCACCGACGGTGTTAAAGCGGGTGAACGTGTGATCAGCACGGGTCTGCAGCGAGCCAAGCCGGGCGCACAGGTTACCCCACAAGAAGTCTCAGACGATGCGAAAGCGGCACCCGATTCAAAGCCGCAGTCTGACAAGTCATCGTCATAACAGGAGCCGTTGATTCATGGCTAAGTTCTTTATCGATCGGCCCATCTTTGCGTGGGTGCTCGCCATCATCATTATGCTGGTCGGTGCGCTATCGATTCTCAAACTTCCGATTGAGCAATATCCCAATGTTGCACCGCCGGCGATTGAGATTCAGGCCACCTACCCTGGTGCAGATGCTAAAACGCTGCAGGACTCGGTGACCCAGGTCATCGAACAAAATATGAACGGCATTGATGGACTGATGTATATGTCCTCAAGCAGCGACTCATCCGGTACGCTGACCCTGACGATCTCCTTTGAGTCAGGAACAGATGCCGATATCGCGCAGGTTCAGGTGCAGAACAAACTGCAGCTGGCGACGCCGCTGTTACCGCAGGAAGTACAGCAACAGGGGATTCAGGTTAAGAAATCTTCCAGTAGCTTCCTGATGGTAGCGGGCTTCATCAGCGATGATGACAATATGACGCAGAATGATATTTCTGACTTTATTTCATCGTCCATCAAAGACCCGATCAGCCGTACCAAAGGCGTGGGTGATACCCAGGTATTTGGTGCGCAGTACGCGATGCGTATCTGGATGGATCCGCACAAGCTGAACAACTACAACCTGACGCCGGTTGATGTTATCAGCGCCCTGAATACGCAGAACACCCAGGTTGCTGCCGGTCAGTTGGGCGGTACGCCTCCGGTTCCGGGACAGCAGCTTAACGCCTCGATCATTGCGCAAACCCGTCTCACCTCTACCGATGAATTCGGCAAAATCCTGCTGAAAGTGAATGAAGATGGTTCTCAGGTTCGTCTGCGTGATGTGGCAAGGATTGAACTTGGCGCGGAAAACTACGAAATCGTTGCCCGTTATAACGGCAAGCCTGCGTCCGGTATCGGTATCAAGCTGGCCACCGGTGCGAATGCGCTGGATACCGCCAATGCGGTGAAAGAAGAACTGGCCAAATTGCAGCCGACGTTCCCGGCCGGTTTGAAAGTGGTCTATCCGTATGACACCACGCCTTTCGTTAAAATCTCGATTTTCGAAGTGGTGAAAACGCTGATCGAAGCGATCGTGCTGGTGTTCCTGGTCATGTATCTGTTTCTGCAGAACTTCCGCGCCACGCTCATTCCTACCATCGCGGTCCCTGTGGTATTGCTGGGTACGTTTGCCGTTATCAGCGCTTTTGGCTATTCGATAAACACCCTGACGATGTTCGGGATGGTGCTGGCCATCGGCTTGCTGGTGGATGACGCCATCGTGGTGGTCGAGAACGTTGAGCGCGTAATGGCGGAAGAGGGATTACCGCCAAAAGAAGCGACTAAGCGTTCTATGGAGCAGATCCAGGGCGCACTGGTCGGTATCGCGCTGGTGCTGGCTGCCGTATTTATTCCGATGGCGTTCTTTGGTGGTTCGACCGGTGTTATCTACCGTCAGTTCTCCATCACTATCGTTTCGGCAATGGCGCTGTCGGTGCTGGTCGCCTTTATTCTGACGCCGGCACTCTGTGCCACCATGCTGAAACCGATTAAAAAAGGCGAGCACGGTAAAACCACCGGTTTCTTCGGCTGGTTCAACCGCATGTTCGACAAAAGCACCAACCACTATGTGGATGGTGTGGGTCACATGGTTCGCAGTACGGGTCGCTATATGGTGATCTATCTGGTGATCGTGGTCGGTATGGCGTTTCTGTTTGTGCGACTGCCCTCTTCATTCTTACCGGAAGAGGATCAGGGTCTGCTGCTGGCTCAGGCGCAGCTGCCTGCTGGTGCAACCCAGGAGCGTACGCAGAAAGTGCTGGACCAGGTGACGGATTACTTCCTGACCCAGGAGAAAGACACGGTTAAATCGGTGTTTACCGTTAACGGCTTCGGCTTTGCCGGTCGTGGACAGAACACCGGTATCGCCTTCGTCAGTCTCAAGCCGTGGGATGAGCGTACCGGCAGCGACATGAAAGTACCGGCGATTGCTGGCCGTGCCATGCAGGCGCTGGGCGCGATCAAAGATGCAATGGTCATTCCTTTCAACCTGCCAGCCATTATTGAACTGGGTAACGCGACCGGCTTCGACTTTGAGCTGATCGACCAGAATAACCTTGGCCACGATAAGCTGACGGAAGCGCGTAATCAGCTGTTCGGCATGATTGCGCAGCATCCTGATACGCTGGTTGGCGTCCGTCCTAACGGGATGGAAGATACCCCGCAGTACAAGCTGACCATCGATCAGGAGAAAGCACAGGCGCTGGGCGTATCACTGAGTGATATCAACACCACGCTGGCGGCTTCCTGGGGCGGTTCCTACGTCAATGACTTCATTGACCGCGGTCGCGTGAAGAAAGTTTACGTCATGGGTAAAGCGGACGCCCGCATGCTGCCGGACGACATTGGTAAATGGTACGTGCGCAACAGCAGCGGAACCATGGTGCCCTTCTCTGCCTTCTCGTCAGCGAAATGGCAATATGGCTCACCGCGCCTTGAGCGTTACAACGGTCTGCCTGCGATGGAAATCCTGGGACAGGCTGCGCCAGGCAAAAGTTCGGGTGCGGCAATGGACCTGATGGAAGAGCTGGCGGCGAAACTGCCTGCCGGTATCGGCTATGACTGGACCGGTATGTCCTATCAGGAACGCTTGTCAGGTAACCAGGCCCCTGCGCTCTATGCCATCTCGCTGATTGTGGTCTTCCTGTGTCTCGCCGCACTGTACGAGAGCTGGTCGATTCCATTCTCGGTTATGCTGGTTGTCCCGCTCGGGGTCATTGGTGCACTGATCTTTACCACCCTGCGTGGCCTGAGTAATGACGTCTACTTCGTAGTGGGGTTACTGACAACCATCGGCCTCTCCACCAAGAACGCCATCCTTATCGTCGAATTTGCTAAAGATTTGATGGATAAAGAGGGTAAAGGGCTGATTGAAGCTGCGCTGGAAGCGTGCCGTATGCGTCTGCGTCCTATCCTGATGACGTCACTGGCGTTTATTCTCGGGGTACTGCCGCTGGCGATCAGTACCGGTGCCGGTTCCGGTTCGCAAAACGCCGTAGGTACCGGCGTTATCGGTGGTATGGTCACCGCGACCATACTGGCGATCTTCTTCGTTCCTGTGTTCTTTGTGGTGGTACGCCGCCGCTTTGGCAAGAAAAAAGAAGAATCAGCGAATAGTCATCCGGTTGAGCATAACCAGACTCACTAAGCTGTAAATCATCTGAGGCCGCGCAAGCGGCCTTTTTTTATGCCTGCGATTCAGCCCTTCTCATTTCCTGTCCCCTTGCTTTTCCTGTCTCACGGACAGTTGCAATCCTGGCCTGTGCATCGCATAATATTGTTATAGTATAACATTACATAGGTGTGCATTATGAAAGCGAATATTCATCCTCACTATCGTCACGTGGTTTTCCATGACACATCGGCTGATGTCTGGTTCAAAATCGGATCAACCATCAAAACCGATCGCACCGTGGAGTTCGAAGGCGAAACGCTGCCCTACGTCACCCTGGATGTGTCGTCTGCCTCACATGTGTTCTACACCGGCAAACAGAAAGATTTTGCCAAAGAGGGCAGCACCGCACGCTTTAACCAGCGTTTCGGGCGTTTTCTTGGAAAGAAATAGAGGAGAGGATCATGCAGGTATTAAGCTCGCTGCGTTCAGCAAAAAATCGCCATCGGGATTGTAAAGTAGTCCGCCGCAAAGGCCGTATTTACGTTATCTGTAAATCAAACCCGCGGTTTAAAGCAGTACAGGGAAGAAAGAAAAAACGCTAGTTTGTGTCGTGATGACTGGCCGGGCTTGCCCGGCCTTTTTTATGCTTAGTGCATGCTCTTCAGCATCGCATTCACGTTGTGTTTAAAAGCCGCCTGATAGGTGGCTGCCGGGCCAGAGGCCGTGGATAATGCTTCCGGATAGAGCTCACCACCCGGCTCAGCCCCGGTGGCGCTGGCAATCTGTTTTACCAGACGCGGGTCGGTCTGGTTCTCAATGAAATAGCGGTTGATGTGCTGGTGCTTCAGTTGGGTGATTAAGTTACCCACGTTGCTGGCACTCGCTTCCGCCTCAGTAGAGAACCCTACCGGCGCAAGGAAAGTCACGCCATATCGCTGTCCAAAATAACCAAACGCATCATGACTGGTCAGCACTTTACGCTTATCGGCTGGCACAGCGTCAAAGGCGGTTTTTGCCCAGCGATCCAGCGCCTGCAGTTGCTGAATATAATTCTGTCCATGCTGACGAATGGCCGGAGCATCTTCAGGATCGGCTTTGACCAGCGCATTCATCACGTTGGTCGCGTAGATAACGCCGTTCTGCATGCTGTTCCAGGCGTGAGGATCGGTAACAGTTTTACCCTCCTCCTCCATGCTGCGGGTGGTGACACCGGTTGAAGCGACAATGGGCTGACCGCGATACCCTGAGGCGCTGACCAGCCGATCCATCCACCCTTCCAGTCCCAGTCCGCTGACAAACACCAGATCGGCCTTCGCCAGCGCCTGACTGTCCTGCGGTGTCGGTTCAAAAGTATGAGGATCGCCATTCGGCCCTACCAGGCTTTTAACCTTTACATGCTCGCCGCCGACCTGCTTAACGATGTCAGCCAGCACGGTAAAGCTGGCCACGACATCCACCGTTTTGGCCATCGCCAGAGGCGTGGCAAACAGCGCAGCGAGCGCCAGGCTAACCGGTAATTTTTTCATAGATACCCCTTAAGATTAATGGCGGCGTAAAATTCCGCCGCACGGCCCTGTAAGAATGGAGAAAAAAAACAGCATGGCGGCGCTTAGCACTACAGCGGGACCCGCCGGCAATGAGAAGTGCCAGGAGAGCATCAGCCCGGCCAGCGCCGAAATCATTGCCATGAAAATGGCGATAACCAGCATCGCGGCGAGATGGCGACTCCAGAAGCGGGCGCTGGCGGCGGGCAACATCATTAAACCCACTGACATCAGGGTGCCCAGCACCTGAAAACCCGCCACCAGATTCAGCACCACCAGCATTAAAAACAGACCATGCACCAGCGGCGCGTTCCATTTTCCCTGCGCACGCAGGAAGTCGCCGTCAAACGCATCGATGACCAGCGGACGATAGATCACCGCCAGCAGAATCAGCGTAAAGGCAGCGATGCCGCCCACCAGCAACAGCGCTGCGTTGTCTACCGCCAGCAGCGAGCCAAACAGAACGTGCAGCAGATCCACACTTGAGCCGCGTAATGAAACCAGCGTGACGCCCAGCGCCAGTGAACCCAGATAGAAGCCGGCAAAACTGGCATCCTCTTTCAGCGGCGTGTAGCGACTGACCGCGCCAGAGAGCAGCGCCACGGCTAAACCAGCGATCAGGCCGCCAACACCCATCGCGACCAGTGACAATCCGGAGATCAGATAGCCAATGGCGGCACCGGGCAGCACCGCGTGTGATAAGGCATCGCCAATCAGGCTCATACGTCGCAGGGAGAGGAATACCCCGAGCGGCGTGGCGCTGACGGCCAGCGCCAGACAGGCCACCAGCGCGCGTCGCATAAAACCAAACTCAATAAAGGGTTGAATCAGGGTCACGGCGCACGACTCCCCAGAGAGGAAGCAGGCAGGCAGGTGCAGTTAACCTCACGTTCATCCATCGACATCACGTTACTGAAGTAGCGCGCCACCAGCGGACGATCGTGCAGCACCACCAGCAGGGTTGTTCCGGCCTGCTGTTGCTGCTCAAGGATCGACATCAGTAGCGTCACTGTCTGGCTGTCAATACCGTTAAAAGGCTCATCCAGAAGCCAGAGCTGGCTGCGCTGCAGCATCAGCCGCGCAAACAATACCCGCTGCAGTTGTCCACCGGATAACGTCGCGGGCTGCGCATCCGCATAATCACTCATCTGAACCGCTTCCAGCGCCTGCCAGATCTCCCGACGCAGTATCCGGTTAATGCCGCCGAACCAGCCGCAGCGTGGCCAGCAGCCAATAGAGACCAGTTCAAATACCGTCAGGGGAAAGCGGGTCTCAAGTTCGGTGCGCTGCGGCAACCAGCCGATATCCCGGCGTGCAACATGCAACTCGCAGCGCCCGGCTATCGGTGGCAGTAAGCCAGCAATGGTTTTTAACAGGGTTGATTTGCCGCTACCGTTCGCGCCGACCAGCGCAGTCATCGAGCCTGCGGCGAGCTGGCCGGTAATAGCCGGGGTCACAACCTGTCCCTGGTAGCCCGCGCGAAGCGCGTTAAACAGGATCATGCGCTGATCCCCCATTTTATTGCCACGGCAAGCAGCATGATAAATAGCAGTGCTACTCCCAGCCGCCCGCCCAGTGACATAAGTAGTCCACTCTGACGCATTACTTCACCATAATGTTATAACATAACAGTAAAGATACCTGATGTTGCTCTCTGTTGAATGTGGGATTGTGTATCAAAAGATAAATACCAGCTGCACGCACTGGCAGACCCGCGCTGGCGATAAGGCCTGCGGCGGCGTCTGGCAAATCTCATAAACTGAGAGTTTTGTGCTCAACTGGCTTGCAAACCAGTTGCAGAAAACCAATGATAGGTTTATTAACGGTTATAAGTGGAACAGATATGCTGTCACGCATTGAATGTGATATTGCCGCGGGTGAATCGGACTGCGCAAAAATAGCAGAGATTGTTCAGCGGAATATTCTCAAAATAACCGATTTGCTGGTAGGGGATTTACGCTGGTACTCACAAAATGCCCGGTTAGTTCCAGGCAGTTTAAAAATCATTTCGGTTGAATACCAGGATCTGAATAGTTTTAAATTACTTTACGATTTTGACTGGAATTTATTTAGTCCCTGCCTGGATCTAAATGAAACCGTGACGCAGTCAGAACAGGTAAACTTTCACATTAAGCCCGGTGCACTTGAGTTTGATGTGATCGACAATGAGCAACCCTCCCCTGGCGATGAATTGTAATATTTAGTAATGGAGGTGAGCAGAACTAATGGTTTTACACTATCTTTAAGGTATCCCGTTTAATAACTGCCCGAATAATCGCTTCCTGGCCGCGTGATCTTCTCTCGCCGCCCTGCGGCAACTGTGCTAGCTATGGAGGGGAAAAAGATGGACGAATACTCACCGAAACGGCATGATATTGCCCAGCTTAAATACCTTTGTGAGAGTCTGTTTGACGACAGCATGGCAACATTAACCGACAGTCATCATGGCTGGGTTAATGATCCCACTTCTGAAAGCAATCTACAGCTTAACGATTTGATTGAGCATATCGCCTCTTTCACCATGAATTACAAAATTAAGCACGTTGAAGATGAAGCGCTGATTTCGCAAATCGATGAATATCTTGATGATACTTTTATGCTATTCAGCAATTATGGTGTCAATAGTCCGGATCTTCAGCGGTGGCAACGTTCAGCAAAACGCTTATTTAATCTGTTCACTGAAGAGTGCGCTTTTCTCCAGCAACCGAGCCATTCATTATAGTAAAGACATGAGAACGGTTTATTTATGAACAAAACCCTGACTAAAACCGATTATTTGATGCGACTGCGGCGCTGCCGCTCTCTTGATACCCTGGAAAGGGTGATTGAAAAAAATAAGTATGAATTACCGGAAGATGAATTAGCGGTATTTTACTCAGCGGCTGACCATCGCCTGGCGGAACTGACGATGAACAAGCTCTACGATAAAGTCCCGGGTTCAGTATGGAAATTTGTCCGTTAATCTGATCGCTTACAGTTCAGTTTTACCCCAATAAAGTACCGGATAATCCTGCCTGCCGGCAAAGGATCGGCCCAGGCGGGTTTTGCCTGTCTGCAGCTTAGGGGGAGAATATCGAAGGGAGAAAGTGGTGGGGGCCCTGCCAGCTACATCCCGGCACACGCGTCACCTGCTACGGCTGCTTCCTTCCGGATCTGACCGAGTTCACAAGCTAGCATTGCGGGAGAACCAACAGGGCCCCCATTGACAAGCCCTCTTTACGAGAGCGGGGGCATTATCTGGGAAGGAGGTGGCAATTGCAAGCGTAGTCGGGACAACCGTTGTTTTCTTGAACAACCACTGCTTTTACGCTTTCTCCGCCTTTTCCCCGTGCTAAAGTTAAAACCCTTTTTCCTGATGAAATAAGTACATGAATCAGCCTGACACTTTCCAGCAACGCATCTGGCAAATTGTTGCCGCTATTCCGGCTGGCCGCGTCACCACCTATGGCGATGTGGCGCTACTGGCCGGTTCTCCGCGCGCGGCGCGTCAGGTCGGTGGCGTGCTGAGCCGCTTACCCGAGGGCACTACCCTTCCCTGGCATCGCGTCGTAAACCGACACGGCACAATTTCTCTTCAGGGTGACCGTCTGTTGCGGCAGCGGGATGCACTGGAGGCGGAAGGCATAGAGGTGAGTGATGATGGACAGCTCGATCTCGAGGCTTATCGCTGGCGAGTTTAGTCTGTGAGAAAAGGGCGACAATGTCGCCCCGAAAAGAGATTACAGACGGGTTGGAGCAGGAACCGCAGCAGACGGCGTCACCTGAGTCGGTGAGGTCGAAGGAACGGTGGTCGCTGCGCCCGGCTGGGTTGGCATCGCCATAGACGGTACCGGTACCAGCAGCAGCTCTGCTTTGGTGCCACCCTGGTTAATCACTGGCTTCACGCCTTCAGTGATAAAGGCCAGCTTACCGTCGATTGAGATGGCTGCGCTTAACAGAATGCGTGCATCAGGCTTGATGTCGGCTGGGTTAAACGGCAGCACGAACTGGAACGGTGCCTGTTTGCCTTCGGTACGCACCACGCGCTGCGACAGCACTTTTGAGGGTGCATCGGCGACGGACGCATCAGAGAGCGTCACGGTTAATACCGCATCCGGCGGCAGCGCAATGCGCTGGCGGATAAAGACTGAACCACTTACGTTAGGCTGCGCAATCGCCGCCGTCTGTCCTGCAACCGCAGAACCCAGAGTTGGCGTTGGCACGGGTTTACTCTTGTCGGCGCATCCTACAACAGCAACCGCCATAACTACTCCACTGAACACATGCCTGAGTTTCATTGATGTCGTCTCCATTTGATCAAAATGATTGTCGGCAGCGAATCCTGCTTACAGCGCTTCACTCGCCGTATGTCCTTAATGTTGGCACAAAAATGAAATTTTGCCTGGCACCGACAATGTAGAAAGTCTGATTGACGTCAACTGGTCCGATCTTTCACACTGAGCAGGTCACTATATTGAGGAACGCGCCATGAGTCAGGCACTGCAAAATCTGCTGAATTTATTAAATCTGGAAAAACTGGAAGAGGGTTTATATCGCGGCCAGAGCGAAGATATTGGCCTTCGTCAGGTGTTTGGCGGTCAGGTGGTGGGTCAGGCGCTGTATGCCGCAAAGCAAACCGTGGCAGAAGATCGCATTATTCACTCTTTTCACAGCTATTTTTTGCGGCCCGGCGATAGTCAGAAAGCGATTATTTACGATGTTGAAACGCTGCGTGATGGCAAAAGTTTCAGCGCACGTAGGGTCAGTGCCATTCAGAATGGGCAGCCGATTTTTTATATGACCGCCTCGTTCCAGTCACCGGAAAGCGGCTTTGAACATCAGAATCCGATGCCACAGGTGGCGGGGCCAGAGAATCTGTTAACTGAACAGGCGATGGCGCAGAAAATGGCGCATCTGCTGCCAGAAAAGCTACGTGAAAAATTCATTGCTGAGCGTCCGCTGGAGATCCGCCCGGTACAGATTCACAATCCTCTCCGGGGACATGTGGATAAGCCGGAGCGCCAGGTCTGGATCCGTGCCACCGGCCCACTGCCCGACGACTTACGTATCCATCAGTATCTGCTCGGCTATGCTTCCGATCTCAATTTCCTGCCGGTCGCGCTCCAGCCGCACGGCAAAGGCTTTTTAGAGCCGGACATGCAGGTCGCCACTATCGACCACTCAATGTGGTTCCACCGCCCGTTCGACTTCAGTGAATGGCTGCTCTATAGCGTAGTCAGTACTTCGGCGTCAGGCGCACGGGGTTTTGTCCGGGGCGAGTTCTACAATCAGCAGGGTGTGCTGGTGGCCTCAACGGTTCAGGAAGGGGTGATGCGTCAGCGCAGCGAATAAAAAAAAAGGGGGCGATTCCTCGCCCCCGGTTGATCTTTTCACTGCCCATCCGTTACTGGTTATAAGCATTCTCGCCGTGGCTGTTTACATCCAGACCTTCACGCTCATGCTCTTCCGGAACGCGCAGACCGACAATCAAATCAGCCAGCTTGAAGCCGATGAAGGCGACAACGCCCGACCAGACGATAGTCAGGCCCACGCTGAAGAGCTGTACCCAGACCTGATGGCCCATGGTGACCCCCTCTGCGTAGCCTACGCCGCCCAGTGAAGAGGAGGCAAACACGCCAGTCAGGATACAGCCGACAATGCCGCACACGCCATGCACGCCGAACACATCGCAGGGATCATCCACGCGCAGCCATTTTTTCAGGGTGGTCACGCCCCACAGTCCCGCCAGTCCGCCGACCAGGCCGATGATTAATGCACCGCCGACGCCGACGTAACCACAGGCAGGCGTAATCGCTACTAATCCGGCAATAAAGCCTGAACAGGCACCCAGCAGCGAAGGCTTACCACGTACCGCCCACTCGCCAAAGGTCCATGACAACACGGCGCCCGCTGTTGCGACAACGGTGTTCAGGAAGGCCAGCGCCGCGATTTCGTTTGCTGCAGAAGCAGAACCGGCGTTGAAACCGAACCAGCCGACATACAGAATGGCGGTGCCGGTGAATACCATTGGCAGGTTGTGTGGTTTGAAGGCCTCTTTACCAAAGCCGGCACGTTTGCCCACCAGATAAGCGCCCACCAGACCGGCGACAGCGGCGTTGATATGCACCACGGTGCCGCCAGCAAAGTCCAGCGCGCCATCCTGTGCCAGGAAACCGCCAGCCCACACCATGTGCGCGATAGGAAGGTAAGCCAGGGTCAGCCAGACGCCGACAAAAATCAGTACGGCAGAGAAACGGATGCGTTCTGCGATAGCACCGACAATCAGGCCCACCGTGATACAGGCAAACGAGGCCTGGAACGCGACGTGAATATATTGATAGAAGCTGCCCATGACGGCGGTCAGCTGAATGTTTTTCAGCATCACCCAGTTAAAGCTGCCAAAGAATGCGTTGCCTTCACTGAACGCCAGTGAATAGCCGTAAACCATCCACAATACGCAGACCAGTGAGAAGGTGACGGCAACCTGGGTCAGCATCGACAGCACGTTTTTACCGCGAATCAAACCACCGTAAAACAGCGCGATACCTGGAATTGACATAAACAGCACCAGCGCGGTGCAAATCATCATAAATGCGTTATCAGCCTTGTCCGCAACGGCAGGCGCAGCCATCGCGAGTGAGGGTAACAGTGCCAGGCTGGTGAGGCCCAACTTAGCGAAAACTTTATTCATTTTTATACCATCCCATCACAGTACTGAGTCTTTATTACAGAGCGGCTTCGTCGGTCTCGCCGGTACGAATACGGATGACGCGCTGCAGTTCAGCCACGAAAATTTTACCGTCGCCAATTTTGCCGGTGTAAGCCGCTTTACTGATGACATCCACCACTTCGTCTAACTGATCGTCGGCAATAGCGATATCAATTTTGACCTTAGGCAGGAAGTTCACGCTGTACTCTGCGCCACGATAAAGCTCTGCATGGCCCTTCTGACGGCCAAAACCTTTCACTTCGGAGACGGTCAGTCCCTGAATGCCGATAGAGGATAAAGCTTCACGTACATCCTCCAGCTTGAATGGCTTAATTACGACGGTAACCAGCTTCATTGGATCCCCTCCAGCGAGTAAATAGGTAACGTTTACGGACACGCAGGTATATAAGCAAAGCCTGTGCCAGAGTGTGAAAATGACGGTAATACGTTGTTCAGGCGAGACGCGACAAGGGATGCTTTAAAGAGGATGGGAAACAGAGAGGCCGTACAGGGGAAATTGCAGCGGAGGGCTGCACTCCTTTGGTGCTTCAGGCGTCAAAGGAGTGCATTTATACAGATTAATCTGATAAAGGTGCGCAAAAAAGGTGCAACTCAGCCTTCAGTTGTTACAGCGACGCCCGATACCAGATCTTCACCTGCCTGCTGCAGCTGATACATCTGCCAGTAACGTCCCTGCATCGCCAGCAGTTGCTGATGCGTACCCTGCTCAACCACACGACCACGATGCAGCACCAGAATCTTGTCTGCTTCAATAATCGTTGAGAGGCGGTGAGCAATCACCACCAGCGTGCTGTGCTGGCGCAGCGTCTCAAGCGTCTGCTGAATAGCCTGCTCGGTGCCGGAATCAATATTGGCCGTCGCTTCGTCGAGGATCAGTATCTGCGGCAAATCAACCAGCACCCGGGCCAGTGCCAGCAGCTGTTTCTGCCCGACCGACAGATTATTGCCCTGCTCGCCCAGCCGGGTATGTATTCCCTCCGGCAACGCATGCGCCAGCGGAGCCAGCTGCACCTGTTCCAGCACCGTCCAGACGGCCTCTTCGCTGATGTCGCGTCCCAGCCGCACATTCGCCAGCAGCGTATCGGCCAGCACCACCGGATCCTGCTGCACCATCGCAATACCGCGCCGCAGCACGGCATGGCTCAGGTTGCTGATGGGTCGATCATCAATGCGGATCTCGCCACGCGTTACCGGGTAGTAACCCATTAACAGGTTCGCCAGCGTGCTTTTACCACTGCCGGTATGTCCCACCAGCGCCACAAACTCGCGTGGGGCAACCTCAAGATTGATATCACTGAGCACATCGCGGTTTTCACGGTAGGCAAAGCTCAGATTGTTCAGGGTGATACGACCTGAAGCCAGCGGTTGCTGATCGGCACCATACTGCTGCTGTGCAGCATCCATCAGTTCGAAAATACGCTCACCTGAAACTACCGCCTGCTGCAGCATCGATTGCTGAGTGGTCAGCTCAATCAGCGGCTCATTCAGACGCCCCAGATAGGTAATAAAGGCATAGAGTACCCCCACTTCAAACACGCCAGGCATCGAGAAACTAAACAGGATCAGCAGCCCACACAACACCATCGCTGAAAACAGGCTCAACAGCGGACGCAGCAGAAAACCATCCAGGCGCAGCGTTTCCATTCGCGCCAGATAGTGAGAGCGGCTCGCTTCGCCCATTCGCTCACCAAATCGCGCCTGCTGACGAAACTGCTGGATCACGCTCATACCGCTGATCACTTCGTTAAAGCCATTATTGATGTCTGCCAGATAGCTGCGAACCCGACGGGCAATGGGCGTGCTGTAACGCTGATAGATGAACATCACCACCAGTACCAGCGGAAAGATCATCATCGCCACCAGCGCCATGCGCCAGTCAAGGCTGAACATCGCCACCATCATGGCGCCGACCAGTGCGGCACTGCGCAACACGGTTGAAACCACCGTGACGTAGAGATCGCGGATGACTTCGGTGTCGTTAGTCACGCGTGAAATAATCTGCCCGACCGGCTGGGTATCAAAGGCACTCAGCGGCTGACAGAGTGCGGCATTCATCACGTCACTGCGTAACCGCTGTACCACACCGATAGCGGCTCGGTTAAACAACAGCGCCTGCCAGTAGTGCAGCCCGGCGGCCAGCAGCTGAAGCAGGATAAAACTGACCACCAGTCCTGCGACCACTCCCCAGGGCATCTGATGTTTCGCCACCAGGTTGTCGATAAAGTAGCTGACCAGAACCGGTCCGGTCACTTCCGCCGCGGCAGCGATCCACAGCATCCCTACCGCCAGCGACAGGGATTTGCGCCACGGCTTACCGTAGCTCAGCAGACGCTTCAGGGTAGGCCACAAGCGTGCAGACTTAGCCATGCGGCACTCCTTTCTCATTTTCATCATCATCCAGCGCCGCTTCCAGTTGCTGGTAACGGTACATGTCCCGATACCAGCCAGCCCTGCCGGTCAGCGCGTCGTGGTCGCCCCGCTGCGCCACTCTGCCCTGCTGCAGGACCAGGATTTCACTGGCTTCCGTCAGCGCCGATAAGCGGTGCGCGCTGATAATCAGCGTGCGTCCCTGCCCCCAGATGCGCAGGTTATGCAGGATTTCGTGTTCGGTACGGCCATCCACCGCAGAAAGCGCGTCGTCCAGAATCAGGATTTCCGCATTCAGCAGCAGCGCCCGGGCAATCGAAAGACGCTGCTTCTGCCCACCCGACAACATCACACCGCGCTCCCCGACTTCCGTTTCATAGCCCTGCGGCAAACGCAGGATATCGTCATGAACGCAGGCCAGCGTGGCGGCATGCTCAATCTCCTGCTGGGTTGCGCCCGGTTTCCCCAGCGCAATATTGTTCGCCACGCTGTCTGAGAACAGGAACGGTGTCTGGCTCACCACGGCCAGACGGCTGCGCCAGCTGTCCAGCCGCAATTGCGGCAGCGGGATCTGGTGATAACGGATGTCGCCCTGCTGAATATCAAAGTGGCGCTGAATCAGGCTAAGCAGCGTACTTTTGCCACTGCCGGTTGGTCCGCACAGCCCCAGCATCTCGCCGGGTTTCAGCTGGAAGCTGACATCGCTTAAGACCGGACCCACGCTGGCCGGATAGTTAAAGGCACGAATCGCGACCTGCAGCGTGCCCGGTTCAGATGGCAGTGACTTATCGCCATCTTCCACCGCTGGCGCTTCCGCCAGCAGCGCGCCGATGCGGCTCCAGGCGGCGCTGCCGCGTTCAACAATATTAAACATCCACGCCAGCGCCAGCATCGGCCAGATCATCAGGCCGAGATACATCACAAAGCTGGTGAGCTGCCCCAGCGTCATCTCTCCATGCCAGACCAGCCAGCTGCCGCCACCAATCGCCAGCAGGTTTGAGAAGCCGATAGCGATATAGATAGTGGGGTCGAAACGGGCATCGACCCGCGCCACGCGCAGGTTTTTTTCACCGGTATCGCGGGCGATATCGGAAAATTGCTGCGACTGATGCTGTTCAAGGCCAAAGGATTTAATCATCCGGATGCTGGTCAGGCTCTCCTGCGTCTGATCGTTGAGACTGGAGAAGGCGGCCTGTGCCAGCTTAAAGCGATGGTGCAGT
The DNA here is from genome assembly GCF_011800485.1 of Pantoea sp. EKM20T. Taxonomy (NCBI): domain Bacteria; kingdom Pseudomonadati; phylum Pseudomonadota; class Gammaproteobacteria; order Enterobacterales; family Erwiniaceae; genus Pantoea; species Pantoea sp. EKM20T. Next base: position 488,543 of record NZ_JAALFW010000001.1, read on the forward strand.
TGATTACCGTAGCGATGGATCACGATGGCCATAATGGGCATCGGCACCAGCGCAAGCAGCGTCAGCTGCCAGCTGATCTGCGTGCTCATTACCAGCAGCACCACGCAGCCCATGACCAGCGAGTCGACCAGCGTCAGAACCCCTTCCCCGGCCGCAAACACCACCCGATCCACGTCGTTGGTGGCGCGCGCAATCAGGTCGCCGGTGCGGTGACGCAGATAAAATGCCGGTTGCTGGCGACTCAGCTGGCGATAGAAATCTTCGCGCAGCTCAACCGCCAGCTGGTAGGAGGCACCAAACAGCAGCACGCGCCAGACATAGCGCAGCAGATAGACCACTACTGCCGTTGCCAGCATGATCCCAATCCACATCATGATGCGGCTGGTGCTCATGTTGTCACGCGTCACGCCATCGACAATCACCCCGACCACATGCGGTGGCAGCAGCTGCAGAATAGCAATAACAATCAGCAGGAGGACCGCGCCCAGATAGCGCCGCCACTCCCGCAGAAAATACCAACTTAATTGACTGAATAATCGCACAACGCTGCTCTCAATCTCAGGCCCTCAGGGGGCGACAGGTAAAGCCGTGGTGTATTTAATCTCTTCCATGGCGAAGCTGGATGTCACATCAATCAGGCCGGGCACCCCATTCACTACTCGCTTGTAGAAAGCATCATAGCTTTTCATGTCGGCCACCTGAATGCGCAGCAGGTAATCATACTCGCCTGCCATACGGTAAAAGGCCATTACCTCCGGCATGCTGCTCACCACTGAGACAAATGCCTGATACCAGTCGCGACTGTGCTGCTGCGTTTTAACAAACATAAACGCCGTCAGTGACAGTCCGATTTTATCTCCATCCAGCAACGCCACCCGTGCGCGAATAATGCCATCATCTTCAAGCTTTTTCAGGCGCTTCCAGCAGGGTGTGGTGGTGAGGTTGACGGCATCCGCCAGCGCCTGCAGCGACAGCGTGCAGTCATGCTGCAGCAGTGAGAGCAATTTAAGGTCAGTTTTATCTAACATTCGCGGCTCCGGGAGAATCATTTTCTCCATTACCGCCATTTTAGCGGTAATTGTGTAATCTCTTTTTCCTGCACGTGCCATAAAATAGCCGCATCACTTTTTTACCGGACGCCTGAGATGCACACCTGCTGGATTCGCCACGCTATCAACGAAATTAACGCTGATTTTCAACGATCGGCTGAGACCCATTTGATCCGTTTCGATCTGGCGGACTTTCCCGGCATCTGGTTCTATCTGAAAGATGAAAGTACCCATCCCAGTGGCAGTCTCAAACACCGGCTGGCACGATCCCTGTTCCTCTACGGCCTCTCCAACGGCTGGATTAAACAGGATACGCCGATTATCGAAGCCTCGTCAGGCAGCACTGCCGTTTCTGAGGCGTACTTCGCAAGGCTGCTGGGTCTGCCCTTTATTGCGGTGATGCCGGCGAGCACAGCGAAGCGTAAAATTGAGCAGATCACCTTTTATGGCGGACAGTGCCATTTTGTTGAAGATCCCTGCCAGCTCTATGCTGAATCTGAACGGCTGGCGCGGGAGCTCAATGGCCATTTTATGGATCAGTTTACCTATGCTGAACGTGCCACCGACTGGCGCGGCAATAACAATATTGCAGAGAGCATTTTCCGTCAGATGGAGCATGAACCTTATCCGATTCCCCATACGATAATCATGAGTGCGGGCACCGGCGGCACCTCAGCCACGCTGGGCCGCTATATCCGTTATCAGGGACTGGAAACCAAACTGCTGGTGGTTGATCCGCAGCATTCGGTGTTTTTTGATTACTGGCAGCAGCGTGATGCTACCCTGACCAGCGCGCGCGGCAGCATGATCGAAGGAATTGGCCGTCCGCGAGTGGAGCCGTCGTTTATGCCTGACGTGATCGACGAAATGATCAAAGTGCCGGATGGTGCAACGCTGGCCGCCATGCTGAAACTGGAAAAGATTCTGGGACGCAAGCCTGGCGCCTCTACCGGCACCAATTTCTGGGGCATGATGCAGGTGGCAAAACGCCTACGGGCAGCGAATCAGCAGGGAGCTCTGGTGACACTGCTGTGCGACAGCGGCGAACGTTATCCCGATAGCTACTATCAGCCTGAGTGGGTGGCAAAACATATTGGCGATATCACGCCATGGCAGCGCGAGCTGGAATAAAAAACCGGACATCCTGTCCGGTTCACGGCAATCCTCAGCATTCGGGGGAATACGCGAGGTCGGGTGTTGCCAGCCAGTGATTTAAATAGTGAGACACCGCCTGTGTCTCGCAATGCCCTAATACCGGCAGATGCGGTAGCGCGGCTTTCAGCTGCGCCATCGCATTGCCCATGATAAAACCCTGTCCGGCCTGCGCCAGCATCTCGCGATCGTTCATCGCATCACCAAACGCCATACACTCCGCCATGGTCAGCGACAGATGGTCACATAACAGTGCCAGCGCGCTGCCTTTATTGCAGCTGGCGGGTAACACCTCCAGACAATCCACGGCAGAGAAGCAGATGTTAGCCTGCTCGCCCAGTGCGGCATCCAGCTCTGTTTTTAGCTGACAGAGGCGCTGATGCTGATCGATAAAGCAGATTTTTGTCACCTGATGCGCGGGCAATCTTTTAAGATCGCACAGCTGATAGCCAAATCCGCTGATCTGATGGGCCACCAGCAGTTCAGGCTGTGGGTGATCGGTAAACCACCCCTGATCGTTGAAAACATGCAGGGTGGCGTGCGTATCCCAGCGGCGGTGGATCACCTCTCCGGCGACCGAAGAGGGCAGATCACGCGCAAAGATCAGATTGCCCTGCCTGTCGTGTACACGGGTACCATTACCGGTAATCAGCCACGCGGGCAGTGTCATTTTTTCCCGTAAGATCTGCATCTCCAGCAGATGGCGGCCCGTCGCCAGCGCCAGATTAATGCCACGCAGATGCAACGCCTGCAGGCTATCCAGCGTCTGCTGACCCAGCTGATGATCCGGCAGCAATAATGTGCCATCCATATCGAACGCGGCTAAACGCACCATGATTTACCTCCTGCTGAAAGATGAACTCCACTATTGCCTGTTAATTGCGGAACTAATAGTGAATACTTTTAAAAAACTGTTCCGGGTTTAACATGCGCCAGCTTAACCGTCTTAATCAGTTCCAGCGTCTGTGGCAGCAGAGTCAGGGCGCCCCACAGCAAACCTGCGTGGCGGAGATGGCCCGCCACTGTATCTGCAGCGAGCGTCATTTGCGCACGTTGCTGTCACAGTGGCAGCATGCAGGCTGGCTCAGCTGGCGCGGCGAGCCAGGCCGTGGCAAACAGGGACAGATAGTGTTTCTGCGCTCACCTGAACAATTACGGCAGCAGTTGCTGCAACAACAGCTCGACGCCGGAGACGCAGCTGAGGCCTTGCAGCTGCTGGATCTGCCGCCGGAAAGGCTGATCAATATGCTGCGGCCATTAATGGGTGGACAGTGGCAGAACGATACGCCGGTGCTGCGCATCCCCTACTATCGTCCGATGGAGAGCACAGAGCCGCATCAGATTACCGGTCGGGCCGAACAGCACCTGGCTCGCCAGATCTATTCCGGTCTGACCCGCTTTGAGCAGGATGAGCCGGTTGGCGATCTGGCGCATCACTGGCAATATGACGAGGCGTCATCTGGCTGGTTATTCTGGTTACGGCCTCAGCTGATGTGGCACAACGACGAACCTGTGCAGGCCGAACAACTGGTGGCGCAGTTCCACCAGCTGTTGCGGGATAGGCGCGTCAGCATGTTACTGGCCGATGTGGTCAGCGTGGATGCGCCCCATCCGCTTGCGGTGCGTTTCGTACTGCGACGGCCTGATTTCTGGCTGCCCCATCGGCTCGCCCACTTGTTGTGCCTGCTGCCCCATCCCATCGATCCCGCCACGGGCAGCGGGCCGTGGAAACTCAGGCACTTCAGCGCCGAGCTGGTCAGGATTGAAAGTCACGCGCGCTGGCATCTGCAGCGCCCTCTGCTGCAGGCGGTGGAGTACTGGATTACTCCTCAGCTATTTGATCCCGCTCTCGGCAGCAGCTGTCGTCATCCGGTGCAGATTGCGATAGGGGATGCCACAGAGCTCAGGACGCTGCAACCGGTCAGCAGCAGTATCAGCCTCGGCTTCTGTTATCTGGTCTGCCGGCCGCGAGCCGGATTTACCGCTGATCAGGCGCGCACGCTTTTCCAGCTGATCCAGCAAAGCGGCATTGTCAGCCGGTTGCCTCTGGATGAGGGACTCATCACTCCCAGTAAAGAGCTGTTACCTGGCTGGAGTGTGCCGCTGATTGATGCTGTCACGGTTCCCTTACCGGCAACCCTGACGCTGCATTATCAGTTGCCGGTTGAGCTGCACCAGATGTCACAGGCGCTGGTTGCACTGTTAAAACAGCACGGCTGCACCCTGAAGGTAGTTTTTCATCCGGTAAAAAACTGGCACGGCATCGACCCGCTTGATGAGGCAGATATCGTGATGGGCGACAGACTGATTGGTGATGCGCCGGTCTTTACGCTGGCCAATTGGTTGCAGACTGACCCGCTATGGCGGCCGCTGTGGCCCACACTGCAGGGCGAAGAGATTCAGGCGCAACTGCTGGCTATCCAGCAAATTGCTGACGACGAAACCCGTGCCCGCTCGCTGCATCAGCTTTATCATCAGCTGATGACGGGCGGCATCCTGCTGCCACTGTTCAATTATCGCTATCAAATCTACGCGCCGCCGGGCGTTGAAGGGATTGAACTGAATACGCTGGGCTGGTTCGATTTCAGCCGCGCATGGATCCCGCCGCCCATTGATCTGCCATGCAGCTGTTCAGCGGCGGACTGAGGCATTACCATAAGCGCAAAATTAATTATCAGGAAAACACCATGAAACGCGCTGTTGTAGTTTTCAGCGGTGGACAAGACTCCACTACCTGCCTGATTCAGGCCTTAGAGCAATATGATGATGTTCATTGCGTCACTTTCGACTATGGACAACGCCATCGGGAAGAGATCGATGTGGCCCGCGACCTGGCGATTAAATTGGGCGCGCGCGCGCATAAAGTGCTGGATGTCACCATGCTGAACGAACTCGCCGTCAGCAGCCTGACGCGGGATAACATTCCGGTGCCGGCTTATAATCCCGAGGCCAGTGGATTACCCAGTACGTTCGTGCCGGGACGCAATATTCTCTTTCTGACGCTGGCCTCGGTTTACGCTTATCAGGTCGAAGCGGAAGCGGTGATCACTGGCGTCTGTGAGACCGATTTCTCCGGCTATCCCGATTGTCGCGATGAGTTTGTCAAAGCGCTGAACCATGCGGTGTCGCTGGGCATGGCGCGCGATGTTCGTTTTGAGACGCCGCTGATGTGGCTCAATAAAGCGGAAACCTGGGCGCTGGCGGATTACTGGCAGCAGCTTGCGCTGGTACGCGAGCAGACGCTGACCTGCTATAACGGCGTGAAAGGTGATGGATGTGGTGAGTGTGCAGCCTGTCATTTACGGGCCAATGGCCTGCAGGGTTATCTCAACGATCGTGCTGGCGTAATGGCGGCAATGAAAGCAAAAAGCGGTCTTAACTAAGAGTGTCTGACGTGGCGGCAGAGAATCCGGGTTGCCGCCTTTTTATCGACTCATGCCATCAGACGCATCAGTCGCTCGCGCAACTCCCCTTCCAGCGCAACCGCCTTCTGAGTCCGTAAATCAATACAGACAAAAGTGAGTGCGGCATCCGCCACCACGGTCTCCTGCCCTGCCAGCAAAACCCGCTGCGCAATAATGCCGCTTTTGCCATTCAACTGCGTGATCTCACTGTCGATAGTCAGTACGTCGCCCAGCACGGCCGGGCGACGGTAGTTGATGTTGATGTTTACCACCACAAAAGCCAGTTTCTGTTCCTGCAACCAGTGGAATGCTTCCACCTCTTCCAGCCATTCCCAGCGCGCCTCCTCCAGAAACTCAAGATAGCGCGCATTATTGACGTGCTGATAGACATCCAGATGATAGCCGCGCACTTTTATGGTGGTCTGCATGATCATGCTCTCCTGCTGCTGTGAATTAACTGGTTGGACCTGTTCACTTTAGCAGAGTCGCCTGTCTATCGTGGGTTAAGCATCACAGATGTGTACTGCTTCACAATTTCAGCCGGGCCGCATTTCGCTCTATCAACGCATTGCCGATGCCCGGCACTTCACTGAGTTGCTGAATTGCGCTAAACGGTCCGTACTGTTCGCGATAGCTCACAATTGCCTGCGCCTTTTTCAGCCCCACCCCATTCATAACGGCAGAGAGCTGTTCGGCTGTTGCTTCATTGATGCTGACCTGCTCCTGCTGTGGCTGCGCGGCGGCTTCCGGCTTCGACGCAGGATGTGAGCTCTGCGTGACGGCTGCGCTGACAGGTTCAGGTGCCGCAGAGACGCTGCTGTGACAGAGTGCGCCGCCCAGCGCGAGTGAAAGATAAAAGGCAACGAGTTTAGGTTTAGCCATGCTGTGTTTCTCCTTGTGTGTAAACAGCAGCGACAGAGTGGCACTACTGCACACAAGGCTCAAAAGCGGGATTTCAGAAATGGAAAAGGCCGCGAATGCGGCCTTTGATTGTTACAGTCGTTGCGCAGTTTCTGCGAGGCTTACTGCATTTGTGCGGCCGCACCGTACTTAATTTTGGCCTCTTTACGCAGGTTTTGCAGTAACGCTTCAAACGCCAGTTGCGCATTATTCTGCGTGACGCCTTTGACCATTTCGTCAATCTGCGCCTGCGGCATGCTGCCGGTTTTAACTTTATCTACCGCCACCAGTACCACATTGCCCTGCATATCTTCGCTGACACCCCAGGAAGGTTTATTTTCCGCAGGCTGAGGCAGGTTAAAGGCAGTCTGTGCCACCGGATCCTGCGCATTGCGATCAACGGTCTTGCTGGCGCTCAGCGTCAGACCCGCTGCAGTCAGCGCATCCTGCTTACCGGCTTTGAGATCGGCCAGCAGCTTATCGGCCTGAGCTTTCGCCTGCTGCGTCGCTTTATCATGCTTAAGCGTGTCAGTGATCTGCGCCTTAACCTGCTCAAGCGGTTTTACCGCTTCCGGTTTATGCTCACTGATACGCAGCACAAAGGCACGGTCGCCATCGACAGTGATGATATCGGAGTTGTTGCCCGGCGCGCCATTTTGCCCGACCAGACCGCCATTAAAGATCGCCTGCTTCACCGCATCAAAGTTAAGCTCATCTGGCAGCGTATCCTGACTGAACCAGCCAGTCTCTTTCGCTTTCAGACCAGAAGCCTGCTCTGCACCCGCCAGTGACTCATTGTCATTGCTGGCCGCTTCGCTGACTTTCTGTTGCACTTTGTAGAAGGCATCAACGCCCTTCTCATGCTTCACTTTCGCTGCAATGGCGCTGCGTACTTCATCCAGTGGCTTAACCTGCTCTGGCTGAATATCGTCAAGACGAACCACCAGGAAGCCCACTGAAGATTTGATGACGCCTGACATCTGGCCTTTCTCAGTCAGACCGGCATTTTTCAGCTCATCCGGCGTCGTAGAGGGTTCCATCCAGCCCATATCGCCGCCCTTACGCGCAGAGATCGGGTCAATGGATTTGGCTTTTGCCACGTCAGCGAAGCTGGCACCCGCTTTCAGCTGCGCCAGGACCGCATTGGCATCGGCTTCAGTTTTGGTCTGAATGACGCTGTAGCGCGTACGCTGTGGCTGCGAATAGTCCGCTTTATGCTGGTCGTACCAGGCCTGAATGTCGGCCTCGCTGGCATCCTGCTGCATGCTGGCCGCATCCATCAGGAGGTAGCTGACGCGGAACTGCTCTGGTGCCATAAAGCTGGTTTTATGCTGCTGATAATACTGACTGATTTCGTCGTCAGTAACGGCCTGCTTCGCCGCCAGTGCATTGACGTCCAGCGTCGCCTGACGAATCTCACGCTGCTGTGAAACCAGGTCCACCAGTTTGCTGGCTTCGCCTTTCAGCGTGAAGTCGGTGTTAGCCACGGCATTGATCAGCTGTTGATTGGAGAGCTGCTTACGCAGCGCTTCGGCATACTGGTCGGCGCTGAAGCCCATATTGCTGATCAGACTCAGATATTTGGCATTGTCGAATTTACCGTTGGTCTGAAAAGCCTGCTGATTGAAGATCGCCTGCTTCACCTGATCGTCGCTGATGCTGAGGTGGAGATCTTTGATGTAGCTATCAAGCAGCGCCTGATCGATTAGCTGCGACAGCGCCTGCTGGCGAATCTGCTGCATGTAGCCATCGTTGCTGGCCAGCTGTGAGAACTGATCGCCCAGCATCTGCTGCTGACGACTGCGCTCGCTGTTGAACGCCTGCTCCAGCTGTCCCCGGCTAATCTCCTGGCCGTTAACTTTGGCCGCATAGTCGTTATTGCCGCCAATCAGATAGTTGCCAACGCCCGTCAGCACAAAGGAGAGGATAATCAGCCCCAAAATAATCTTGAGCACGACATGGTTCGACGCCGCGCGTAAATTGTCCATCATGGTATGGCAACACTCCGCTGTAGTGTGAATGTAAAGCTCGGTCGCAATTCGCCATTGGCTGGCGACTCACGCAACTGCTGACTTAGCTGGCAGTCTCAATCCGGTCCAGGTCCATCTTACGGCCCGATTCTCACCGGTTAAAACAAAAAAGGCACATCTGATTGATGTGCCCGTATGTTACATGAGAACGGGTTAATCGTCCTCTAATCCACTGAAGAAAATGCGTCAATGAATCTATTCGTTGTTATTAATTGACAGCGTCTTTCAATGCTTTACCAGCACGGAAGCCTGGTACTTTACCGGCCGGGATGGTGATCTCTTTACCGGTTTGCGGGTTGCGGCCGGTACGTGCAGCGCGGTCACGCACAGAGAATGTGCCGAAACCTACCAGAGCCACTTCATCACCGTCTTTCAGCGCATCTGAAACTGAGCCCATAAATGCATCTAAAACACGTCCCGCTGCAGCTTTAGAAATATCAGCATCGGCAGCAATTTTGTCGATCAATTGTGACTTATTCACTCTCTTCATCCCCTCTTTTATTATTTCACATCGTACCCTGCATCCGGCAGGGTGCGAACGCGCAGCAAGTTATATCAAGCCTGTGAAGCCGAAACAACGGAATTTCTCTGAGAACGTCGCGTCGGCAGCCACCTAAATTAACGGCACAAAAAAAAGCTGGCAAGCGCCAATTGCCTTGCCAGCTCCGCTTTTTAACGGTTTTTGCCGTTAATCACTATTTTGCTGTTACAACCTGCATACCGTATGGCGCATTTTCCAGTGCCAGATTCAGCACCTCTTCAATGCGTTTCACCGGATGAATCTCCAGATCGGCAATCACGTTCTGTGGAATCTCTTCCAGGTCGCGCTTGTTGTCGTCAGGGATCAGCACGGTTTTAATGCCACCACGGTGCGCTGCCAGCAGTTTCTCTTTCAGCCCGCCAATCGGCAGCACCTGACCACGCAGGGTGATCTCACCGGTCATCGCCACATCCGCCCGCACCGGGTTACCGGTCAGACAGGAGACCAGCGCAGTACACATGGCGATACCGGCACTTGGACCATCTTTCGGCGTAGCGCCTTCAGGTACGTGAACGTGAATATCACGTTTTTCGTAGAAGTCACCATTGATGCCCAGCTTCTCGGCACGGGCACGCACCACGGTCAGCGCAGCCTGAATCGACTCCTGCATCACTTCACCCAGAGAACCGGTGTAAGTCAGCTTGCCTTTACCTGGTACGCAGGCGGTTTCGATGGTCAGCAGATCGCCACCCACTTCGGTCCATGCCAGACCCGTTACCTGACCCACACGGTTTTCGCTATCCGCACGACCGTAGTCGAAGCGCTGAACGCCCAGGAAATCCTTGAGGTTTTCGCCATTGATGGTGATGTGCTTTTTCGTCTTGTCCATCAGCAGCGATTTAACCGCTTTACGGCACAGTTTCGACAGCTCACGCTCAAGGCTACGCACACCGGCTTCACGGGTGTAGTAACGGATAATGCCCACAATCGCGCTGTCTTCAACCGTAATTTCATTGGCTTTCAGGGCGTTGCGCTCAATCTGCTTGGTCAGCAGATGCTGCTTAGCGATGTTCAGTTTTTCATCTTCGGTGTAACCCGACAGACGAATCACTTCCATACGGTCCAGCAGCGGTGCCGGGATGTTCATTGAGTTCGATGTAGCAACGAACATCACATCAGATAGGTCATAGTCGACTTCCAGATAGTGGTCGTTGAACGCAATGTTCTGCTCAGGATCAAGCACTTCCAGCAGCGCTGAAGCCGGATCGCCGCGCATGTCAGAGGACATTTTGTCGATTTCATCCAGCAGGAACAGTGGGTTTTTAACCCCGACTTTCGCCATTTTCTGGATTAATTTACCCGGCATAGAGCCGATGTAAGTACGACGGTGACCGCGGATTTCAGCTTCATCACGCACGCCACCCAGCGCCATACGCACATATTTGCGTCCGGTCGCTTTGGCGATCGACTGACCGAGAGAGGTTTTACCTACCCCTGGCGGTCCGACCAGGCACAAAATCGGCCCTTTGATTTTGCTGACGCGACTCTGAACCGCAAGATACTCAAGAATACGATCCTTCACGCGCTCCAGCCCGTAATGGTCGGTATCCAGCGTCTCCTGCGCTTTACGCAGATCTTTCTTCACTTTGCTGCGCGCGTTCCACGGAACCTGCACCATCCAGTCGATATAGCCGCGAACCACGGTCGCTTCAGCGGACATCGGGGACATCATCTTCAGCTTCTGCAGCTCAGCTTCCGCTTTCTCGCGCGCTTCTTCCGGCATTTTTGCCGCATCGATTTTGCGTTTTAACGCTTCGTACTCGTCGGGCGCGTCGTCCATTTCGCCCAGCTCTTTCTGAATCGCCTTCATCTGCTCATTCAGATAGTACTCGCGCTGGCTCTTCTCCATCTGCTTCTTAACACGATTGCGAATGCGCTTCTCAACCTGCAGCAGATCGATTTCAGATTCCATCATCGCCATCAGATATTCCAGACGTTCGTTGACGTCGGACATCTCCAGCACAGACTGTTTGTCTGCCAGCTTCAGTGGCATATGTGCTGCGACGGTGTCGGCAAGGCGGGCCGCATCGTCAATGTTGTTCAGCGAGGTTAAAACCTCGGGTGGGATCTTTTTGTTGAGTTTGATGTAGCCTTCAAACTGATTGATCGCCGTGCGCACCAGCACTTCCTGCTCGCGCTCTTCGATCTCTGGCGAAACCAGATATTCAGCTTGTGCCACAAAATGGTCACCGTTATCGGCCAGCGTCGTAATGTGGGCGCGCTGTAAACCTTCGACCAGGACTTTGACGGTGCCATCCGGCAGTTTCAGCATTTGTAATACTGATGCAACGGTCCCTACTGAGAAGAGATCGTTAATGCCAGGTTCATCCGTTGAAGCCTCTTTCTGTGCGACCAGCATGATTTTTTTATCATGATCCATTGCGGCTTCAAGGCACCGAATTGATTTTTCCCGGCCAACAAACAACGGAATTACCATGTGCGGATAAACCACCACGTCGCGCAGCGGCAACACGGGGATTTCAATGCGTTCAGAACGCTCAGGATTCATAGAGCTCTCTCTTTGTTTAATGTCCGCCAGGTGATGGGAACCGCATCAGGCAGGTATGCAGTTAAACCCACAGGTATCTGAGTATATGGGGATGATTGTCCGACATTCAACGTCACAGAGGCGAGAAAAGCAAAAGGGGAAACATTTTCCCCTTTTTTATTACGACAAGATGGACGATCTGTTTAATTATTCGCCAGATGCCTGGGCTTCATGCTTACCGTAGATCAACATGGGCTCAGACTGACCTTCAATAACTGATTCATCAATCACTACTTTTTCCACGTCGTCCATGGAAGGCAGGTCATACATCGTTTCCAGCAACGCGCCTTCTACAATTGAACGCAGACCACGTGCACCGGTTTTACGTGACATCGCTTTCTTAGCAATGGCGGTTAACGCCTCGTCACGGAACTCCAGCTCAACGCCTTCCAGGTTAAACAGCGCCTGGTACTGTTTGGTCAGGGCGTTCTTCGGCTCACGCAGAATCTGAATCAGCGCTTCTTCGCTCAGCTCGCTCAGGGTCGCAACAACAGGCAGACGACCGATGAACTCAGGGATCAGACCAAATTTGATCAAATCTTCTGGTTCACACTGCGCAAGCAGTTCGCCTTCGCTGGCTTTCTGCGATTTCCCTTTCACGGTCGCGCCGAAGCCGATACCGGATCCGGTTTCCACACGCTGGGCAATCACTTTGTCCAGGCCGGCAAATGCGCCGCCGCAGATAAACAGAATTTTAGAGGTATCAACCTGCAAAAATTCCTGCTGCGGATGCTTACGTCCACCCTGCGGGGGAACGGCAGCCACGGTGCCTTCAATCAGTTTAAGCAGTGCCTGCTGTACGCCTTCGCCTGACACGTCACGGGTAATCGACGGGTTATCAGACTTACGTGAGATTTTGTCGATTTCATCGATGTAAACGATGCCGCGCTGTGCTTTCTGTACGTCGTAGTCGCATTTCTGCAGCAGTTTCTGGATGATGTTTTCAACGTCTTCACCCACGTAACCGGCTTCTGTCAGCGTGGTGGCATCAGCCATGGTGAACGGCACATCCAGCAAGCGTGCCAGCGTTTCTGCCAGCAGCGTTTTACCACTACCGGTCGGGCCAATCAGCAGAATGTTGCTTTTGCCCAGCTCGATACCATTGCTGGTATCGCCGTTGCGCAGACGCTTGTAGTGGTTGTAAACCGCAACCGCCAGCACTTTCTTCGCTCTTTCCTGACCGATGACATAATCATCGAGGTGATGGCGAATTTCATGTGGGGTTGGCAACGCACTACGTTCACGATGCGGGGCAACTTCTTTAATCTCTTCGCGAATGATGTCGTTGCACAGGTCAACACACTCATCGCAGATATACACTGACGGCCCGGCAATCAGCTTTCGCACTTCATGCTGGCTTTTGCCGCAAAAAGAGCAGTACAGCAACTTTCCTGAACCGTCTTTGCGTTTATCTGTCATCAGTTAACCTCTTCTTGTTCTCAGGCCATACCCGCGTACGGCTCAGGCCGTGCAGAGACGGCCGAAATTCATTCAACCCATAATAGTACCGTTGTCCTGTTAACTATAGACCAGGGACAACGGTAAGTCGGGTCTTATTGGCGATGCGTCAGAATTGAATCGACTAATCCATACTCTACCGCTTCATTTGCAGAGAGGAAACGGTCACGCTCGGTGTCACGCTCAATTTCTTCCAGCGTTTTACCGGTGTGCTCAGCCATCAGCTCATTCATACGCTGCTTAACTTTCAGGATTTCGCGCGCATGGATCTCAATGTCTGACGCCTGACCCTGATAACCGCCCAGCGGCTGGTGGATCATCACACGTGAGTTTGGCAGACAGAAACGTTTGCCTTTGGTGCCCGCCGTCAGCAGGAAAGCCCCCATAGAACAGGCCTGACCCATACAGATAGTGCTGACATCCGGTTTGATAAATTTCATGGTGTCGTAGATCGACATACCGGCCGTGATGACACCGCCTGGCGAGTTAATGTAGAGATAGATATCTTTTTCCGGGTTTTCAGCTTCCAGAAACAGCATCTGCGCCACAATCAGATTAGCCATGTGGTCTTCGACCTGGCCAGTCAGAAAAATGACGCGCTCTTTAAGCAGACGGGAGTAGATGTCGTAAGAACGCTCACCACGCGAAGTTTGTTCAACCACCATTGGCACCAGCGCATTGTGCGGTGCTGTATATTCACGATCGCCACTGTATGACATTACCGTCTCCTGGATAAATTTCATTGGCAACATTCTGTACCGATTCTACGTAAGACGCGCGGGAAACTCCACGCCGCGCCTTTTTCCGACACCTTCAGGACGGTTAATCAGCCAGCCTCACTCTTATTTCTGCATACTCCCTGTATCTGGGGATGCTGCACGCATGTTTCAAGCATAACAATCTTTTCCCTGTTCGCTAACCCGGAAAAAGCGATGCGTGAATAATTCGCCTGTTTATTAAACAAATAGCGGCGAAGAGTGGCTATCCGGACGCAAAACACAAAAAAGCCCGCGACTTTTCAGTCACGGGCTTAGCACAGACGGTTAAATGCGTGATCAGGCCTGAGCGGTCTGATTCATCAGATCCTGGAAGTTGGTCTCTTTCTCGGTCACTTTAGCTTTCGCCAGGACCGCTTCAACCGCTTGCTCTTCCAGCGCAACGTTGCGCATATTGTTCATCAGCTCGTTATTCTTGCTGTAGAACTCGATCACTTCCTGCGGATCTTCATACGCAGAAGCCATCTCTTCGATCATGGTGCTTACGCGCGCTTCGTCAGCTTTCAGCTCGTGGGTACGAATCACTTCGCCCAGCAGCAGACCGACAACCACACGGCGTTTAGCCTGCTCTTCGAACAGTTCGCGTGGCAGTTCCAGCGCCTGCTGTTCGTTGCCACCGAAACGCTGTGCAGCCTGACGACGCAGAACGTCGATTTCGCTGTCAACCAGCGCAGCTGGCACGTCGATTTCGTTCGCTTCAACCAGACCGTCGATTGCCTGAGTTTTGATGCGATTACGGATAGCGCCTTTCAGCTCGCGATCCATGTTCTTACGCACTTCAGTACGCAGACCGGCAACTGAACCATCTTCAACGCCGAAACGTTTGATGAACTCTTCAGTCAGCTCTGGCAGTTCGCGCGTTTCAACTTTCTTCAGCACGATCTCGAACTTCGCATCTTTCCCTTTCAGGTTTTCTGCGTGGTAGTCGTCCGGGAATTTCACGTCGATAGTGAAAGTTTCGCCCGCTTTATGACCCACAACGCCTTCTTCAAAGCCTGGGATCATGCGGCCCTGGCCCATGGCCAGAACGAAATCAGAGGCTTTGCCGCCTTCGAACTCTTCACCGTCCACAGAACCGTTGAAATCGATAGTGGCACGATCTTCCGGACCTGCAGCAGCGTCGCTTTCGATCCAGTTGGCCTGCTGCTTGCGCAGGGTGTCCAGCATGGTATCAACGTCAGCATCAGTTACTTCAACGACAGGTTTTTCGACTTCGATGTTTTCCAGGCCTTTCAGCTCAACTTCCGGATAGACTTCGAATTCAACCGCGTAGGTGAAATCCTGACCTTCTTTGTATTCGCCTGGCACGTAGTTCGGTGCGCCAGCCGGATTAATTTTTTCTTTGATGATGGCGTCAACAAAGTTGCGCGTCATCAGCTCGCCCAGCACGTCCTGACGGACAGAAGCGCCGTAACGCTGTGCCACGATGTTCATCGGCACTTTGCCTTTACGGAAACCATCGATGCGAACTTTCCTGGCAACGTCAACCAGTTCTTTTTTTACAGCGCTTTCGATGCTGTCAGCAGCGACAGTAATCGTAATGCGACGGCCCAGGCCCTGAGTGGTTTCTACAGAAACTTGCATCTTGTTACCTCAAAAAATCACGTGCTCGGTCAACTTCAGACACCACACATAGTGAAATGCGCCGTATCCAACAACCGGGACGGCTTCCGTGAAGAGAACCTGATCCCTGTTACCAGAAGCGTCCCGAAGACATTCCGGAAAAATAGACGCAGCATTATAGCGGCATCGCTGGAATGAGTCGAGGATGCTAACTCACCACTTTTCAGCAGGTTTGCTGCTTTTTTGAGCCAGGGATCGCGTTTTTCGCTAAATAACAGAAAAAACGGCCCGCAGGCCGTTTCAGAGAAGGGAGATCAGGCGAGTGTTCCGGCACCACGACAGTTAGGCGAAGCCAGTACGGTATCCTGCAATCCTTCCCACTCTTTCAGGGTATAAGTATGCAGGGCTAAAGCGTGTACGCTGCCCGCTAACTCAGCGGCCAGTTCGCCATAAATCAGGCGATGACGCGCCAGAAAGCGCTGGCCTGCAAAGCAGTCGCTCACGATGACCACTTTGAAGTGACTTTCCGATCCGGCAGGAACATTGTGCCGGTAACTTTCGTCGTGCACTTCCAGATGAGCTGGCTGAAACGCCACACGCAGCTTTTCTTCTATTTGTTCGCGGATCATGGCTATTACTCCTCAATGGCGAGCGCAGTGCCCCATCTCATTCAATCTTAGTCGCTTTTAGTGCGCTTACCCGTCAGCCGACGCTAAATATTGCATTTTATGTCAGACCGCTTCCGGCACGCATAATAACGCAGCTGAAACGAACAGCAAACCGACCTGTCAGAGAAGGGGCTTAAAACGATTTCAGACACAATTTCCCCGGCAACAGGGCTTTTTTCACTGCCGGGCAATGCTATGATGACCGCAGTTTTTGCAAACCAACCCCCTGACACCAACGAGAAAAAGTATGTTGAAAAAACTGTTATTCCCACTGTTGGCTGCGTTCATTTTAGCCGGCTGTGCAACCAGCAATAATACCCTGACTATCCAGCCTAAAATTCAGTTACCGCAGCAGGACCCAGGCCTGATGGGCGTGACTGTCAGCATCAACGGTGCCGACCAGCGTAAAGATCAGGCGCTGGCAAAAGTAAACCGTGATGGTCAGTTAGTGACCTTAACGTCATCGCGTGACCTGCGCTTCCTGCTGCAGGAAGTGCTGGAGAAGCAGATGACAGCACGTGGCTATATGATTGGTCCTAATGGCGCGGTCGATCTGCAGGTTGTGGTGAACAACCTCTATGCCGACGTCACTCAGGGCAATGTGCGCTACAGCATCACCACCAAAGCGGACATCTCTATTATCGCAACAGCGAAAAACGGCAACAAACAGGTTAAAAACTACCGTCAGACTTACAGCGTAGAAGGCGCGTTCAACGCCAATAACCAGAAGATTACCAACGCGGTGAACGCCACTATGAGCGATGTGATCGCGGATATGGCTCAGGACACCAGCGTCAACGACTTCATCAAGCAGAACGCCCGTTAATTCAGTCTCTCCTCTGCCCTGCCTTGCGCAGGGCTTTTTGTTATCTGCAGGATCCGCATGAACCACTATCTTCGCCTCTTCAGCCAGAAAAACGCCGCCGTATTGCTGCTTCTAGGTTTTGCTTCCGGACTGCCGCTGGCCCTGACATCGGGCACGTTGCAGGCGTGGATGACGGTGGAAAATGTCGACCTGAAAACCATCGGCTTCTTTTCGCTGGTCGGCCAGGCCTATGTCTTTAAGTTTCTCTGGTCACCGATGATGGACCGCTATACGCCGCCGTTTCTGGGCCGGCGTCGCGGCTGGTTACTGGTCAGTCAGCTGGCGCTGGTTGGCGGGATAATCGCGATGGGATTTCTGCAACCGGGACGCGATCTTACCCTGATGGCCGCGCTGGCCGTGCTGATTGCATTCTGCTCCGCCTCACAGGACATCGTTTTTGACGCATGGAAAACGGACATTCTGCCGCCTGAAGAGCGTGGCAGCGGCGCGGCGATTACCGTGCTGGGTTATCGACTGGCAATGCTGATTTCCGGCGGGCTGGCGTTGTGGCTGGCTGACCGCTATCTCGGCTGGCAGGCAACCTACTGGCTGATGGCGCTGATGATGGTGCCGGGCATTATCGCCACGCTGGTGGCGAGCGAGCCAGATACCCGCATCTCCACACCCCATTCACTGCGTCAGGCGGTGGTCGATCCGCTAAAAGATTTCTTTCAGCGCAACAACGCCTGGCTGCTGATTACCCTGATTATTCTTTACAAGCTGGGCGATGCGTTTGCCGCTTCGCTGACCACCACTTTTTTGATACGCGGCGTGGGCTTCAACGCCGGTGACGTCGGTCTGGTCAACAAGACGCTGGGTCTGCTGGCGACCATTATCGGGGCGCTCTATGGCGGCGTACTGATGCAGCGTCTGAGCCTATTCCGGGCGCTAATGATTTTCGGTCTGCTGCAGGCTGTCTCGAACTTTGGTTACTGGCTGCTGGCGGTGACCGACAAACAGTTGTGGAGCATGGCCAGCGCGGTCTTTGTTGAAAATCTCTGTGGCGGCATGGGCACCGCGGCCTTTGTGGCGCTGTTAATGACGCTGTGCAATAAGTCGTTCTCCGCTACCCAGTTCGCCCTGTTGTCGGCGCTCTCAGCGGTGGGTCGGGTCTATGTCGGCCCGGCGGCGGGATGGCTGGTGGAACTCTGGGGCTGGCCGACCTTTTATGCATTCACGGTGATGGCGGGTCTGCCGGGCCTGGTGCTGCTGGCTTTCTGCCGACAAACATTGAATCAGGTCGAGCAAAGTGGCAATTTTCTGACACGTAGCTACTATCCTCATGGCTATCGCTGGACTAATCGTCTGTTTGCAGCCGGATGCGGCGTGCTGGCGCTCTGGCTGGTGGCACTGGCACTGAATGCGTTGGGCGTGACGGCGCTGACACCGCTGCTTACCCGGCTGTTTGAGCTGGGTATGACACTCTCCCTGCTGGCGGTGCTTTCGGGAGTGTTGCTGGACTATCGGGCGCTGAAGAGAACCCCTGCGTTGCCTGCATCAGATGCTTAAGTGAAATCGATAGGTTTACGGGCTGCGGCTTATTTTATGACACCCCGATAAGTCGCCGCCATTTATCATCGCGTGTTATTTTTTAAAAATAACAATATGACCTGAGGAGGCGTAGCGGAAATACTAAAAACCGGTGAGCAATTACTTTAGTTAAATTTCATCGCGCAAATGATGCAGACTTGTTAAATATTTGGGAGTTAAAAGTGAGGGTTATTCCTTTCCCTGATTTTTTTACGGTTACTTCCATTGGTTTTTGTTATATTGATGCCAACTGCTTGTCTGCGTTAATTATTTGTCACCTGGCGCAACATCTGTGACACCCTTAGCAAAAGGTGTCAACACGTATCTGACACATCCTTAAGCTGGTTTACACTGCATAAACCTTCCCGTAAAATGCGCGCACACTTAAACGACAATAGAGCCCTTTGTCATTGAGGTCGTTAAATGAGACTCAGTAAATACAATAAAAGTTTGGGGATTTTGTCATTAATTGCAGGCACTTTATTAATGAGTGGCTGCGATAGTGCATTGTTAAATCCCAAAGGACAGATTGCACTGGAGCAACGTTCGCTGATACTGACTGCCTTTGGCCTGATGTTGATCGTCGTCATCCCCGCAGTCCTGATGGCCGTGGTGTTTGCCTGGAAATATCGGGCGTCCAACACGAATGCGAAGTACAGCCCTAACTGGTCACACTCTAACAAAGTGGAAGCCGTGGTCTGGACCATTCCGATCCTGATCATTCTCTTCCTCAGCGTGCTGACCTGGAAATCAACCCACGCACTGGAGCCCAGCAAACCGCTGCAATCTGATGTGAAACCGGTTGAGATCGATGTGGTTGCACTGGACTGGAAATGGTTGTTCATTTACCCGGAACAGGGTATTGCGACCGTGAACCAGATTGCCTTCCCGGCAAATACTCCGGTGAACTTCAAAATCACGTCTAACTCCGTCATGAACTCTTTCTTCATCCCAACGCTCGGCAGCCAGATTTATGCGATGGCTGGTATGCAGACCAAGCTGCATCTGATTGCAAATGAGCCGGGAATTTTCGACGGTATCTCTGCGAACTTCAGTGGTCGTGGTTTCTCTGGCATGAAGTTTAAAGCCATTGCAACCAAAGACGATGCGGAATTCCAGCAGTGGGTGGCTAAAGTTAAAGCAGCCCCTAACACGCTGAACACTATGGATGATTTCGAGAAAGTGGCTGTGCCAAGCGAAAATCACCCGGTGGAATATTTCTCTTCAGCTGATCCGAAACTGTTCATGCAAGTCATCGACAAGTTCAAGATGAGCCACGGGAAAATGGACATGCCAAAACATGAAGGTATGGACATGAGTCACGCCGCTTCCGCGGGAGCCGAGGAATAATACGATGTTCGGAAAATTAACACTTGATGCAGTGCCGTACCATGAGCCGATTATCATGGTTACGGTTGCCGCTATCCTGATAGGTGGTGCAGCGCTGGTTGCTGCGCTCACCTATTTTGGTAAGTGGAAATAT
Source organism: Pantoea sp. EKM20T (assembly GCF_011800485.1). Taxonomy (NCBI): domain Bacteria; kingdom Pseudomonadati; phylum Pseudomonadota; class Gammaproteobacteria; order Enterobacterales; family Erwiniaceae; genus Pantoea; species Pantoea sp. EKM20T. The sequence goes on from NZ_JAALFW010000001.1 coordinate 508,510, forward strand.
CTGTGGTCTGAATGGCTGACGTCAGTCGACCACAAACGCCTGGGTATCATGTACATCATCATGGCGTTCGTCATGCTGATTCGTGGTTTCGCTGATGCCATTATGATGCGTACCCAGCAGGTTATGGCTTCGGCCGGTGAAGCGGGCATTCTGCCACCGCACCACTACGACCAGATCTTTACCGCGCATGGCGTGATTATGATCTTCTTCGTGGCGATGCCGTTCGTGGTTGGCCTGATGAACATCGCGGTTCCGTTGCAGATTGGTGCACGTGACGTTGCGTTCCCGTTCCTGAACAACCTGAGCTTCTGGTTTACTGCGGTCGGTGTGATCCTGGTTAACCTGTCTCTGGGTGTGGGCGAGTTCGCACAGACCGGCTGGCTGGCTTATCCGCCGCTTTCCGGCGCGGAGTACAGTCCCGGGGTCGGGGTCGATTACTGGATCTGGAGCCTTCAGCTTTCAGGTATTGGTACGACCTTAACCGGTATTAACTTCTTCGTGACCATCCTGAAGATGCGTGCACCGGGCATGAGCCTGTTCAAAATGCCGGTATTTACCTGGACCGCGCTGTGCACCAACGTCCTGATCATCGCTGCGTTCCCGGTTCTGACCGTGACCCTGGCGCTGTTGACCCTTGATCGTTATCTCGGCTTCCATTTCTTCACCAATGAAATGGGCGGGAACATGATGATGTACGTCAACCTGATCTGGGTCTGGGGCCATCCGGAAGTGTATATCCTGGTACTGCCGGTGTTTGGTGTGTTCGCAGAAATTACCGCGACCTTCTCCAAAAAACGTCTGTTTGGTTATACCTCACTGGTGTGGGCGACCATCGCCATTACCGTGCTGTCGTTTATCGTCTGGTTGCACCACTTCTTCACCATGGGTGCGGGTGCCAACGTTAACGCCTTCTTCGGTATCATGACGATGATCATCGCGATTCCGACCGGGGTTAAAATCTTTAACTGGCTGTTCACCATGTATCAGGGCCGCATTCAGATGCACTCTGCCATGCTGTGGACCGTTGGCTTCCTGGTAACCTTCTCTGTAGGGGGTATGACCGGCGTACTGCTGGCCGTTCCGGGTGCTGACTTTATTCTGCACAACAGCCTGTTCCTGATTGCACACTTCCATAACGTTATCATCGGTGGTGTGGTGTTCGGTTGTATGGCGGGCGTGACCTACTGGTTCCCGAAAGCATTTGGCTTCACCCTGAATGAAACCTGGGGCAAGCGCGCATTCTGGTTCTGGATCATTGGCTTCTTCGTTGCCTTTATGCCGCTGTACGCACTGGGCTTCATGGGTATGACACGTCGTCTGAGCCAGGATATCGATCCACAGTTCCACACCTTACTGGTGGTAGCTGCGGGCGGTGCCGGTCTGATTGCGCTGGGTATTCTGTGTCAGCTGACCATGTTCTACGTCTCGGTACGTGACCGCGATCAGAACCGTGATGTGACGGGTGACCCATGGGGCGGTCGTACGCTGGAGTGGGCAACCTCTTCACCACCACCGTTCTATAACTTTGCTGTCATCCCGCATGTGCATGAGCGTGACGCTTTCTGGGAAATGAAAGAGAAAGGCGAAGCGTACAAACAGCCGGAATCCTATGAAGAGATTCATATGCCGAAAAACAGCGGTGCCGCAATTATCATCTGCGCATTTGCAACGGTAATGGGTTTCGCGCTGATCTGGCATATCTGGTGGCTGGCGGGTGTTTCATTCCTCGGCATGATCGTTTCCTGGATCGTGAAGAGCTTCGACGAAGACGTGGATTACTACGTTCCGGTTGCCGAAGTTCAGAAGATTGAGAACCAGCACTTTGACGAAATCAGCAAAGCAGGTCTGAAATAATGTCAACTGAAACTCTGATTAAACATCACCACGACGCCCATGCGGAGCATGGGCATCACGATGCAGGAGCCAATAAAGTCTTTGGCTTCTGGATCTACCTGATGAGTGACTGCATTATCTTCGCAACCCTGTTTGCGACCTATGCTGTCATGGTCAACAACACTGCCGGTGGCCCGGCAGGTAAAGATATCTTTGAGCTGCCGTTTGTTCTGGTAGAAACCGCCCTGCTGCTGTTGAGTTCGATCACTTACGGCATGGCTGTTATCTCCATGAATAAGGAGCAAAAAGGTGCCGTTATCGGCTGGCTGGCGCTGACCTTCCTGTTCGGTCTGGGCTTCATCGGGATGGAAATCTATGAATTCCATCACCTGATTGCTGAAGGCTTTGGTCCGGATCGCAGTGGCTTCCTGTCTGGCTTCTTTACGCTGGTCGGTACCCACGGTCTGCACGTGACCTCAGGTCTGATCTGGATGCTGGTTCTGATGTTCCAGATTTCCAAACGTGGCCTGAACGCGACTAACCGCACTCGTATCATGTGTCTGAGCCTGTTCTGGCACTTCCTGGACGTGGTCTGGATTTGCGTCTTCACCGTTGTTTACCTGATGGGAGCCATGTAATGAGTCATTCTGTTAACGAACATGGCGCTTCACACGGTAGCGTGAAGTCCTACATGATCGGCTTCATCCTCTCTATCATCCTGACGGCGATCCCGTTCTGGATGGTAATGGATGGCAGTGCATCTCACGGTACTATCCTTGGTGTTGTTCTGGTATGTGCGGTGATTCAGGTGCTGGTTCACCTGGTCTACTTCCTGCACTTAGACAGCAAATCTGAGGGTGGCTGGAACATGGTAGCCATTGTCTTCTCGGCCATCATCATCCTGATTGTCGTAGTAGGCTCACTGTGGATCATGTGGAACCTCAACTACAACATGATGCCTCACTAAAGAGTCACGCGTAATGTTTAAGCAATACCTGCAAGTTACAAAACCAGGAATTATTTTCGGGAATTTAATTTCTGTGATCGGCGGATTTCTGTTGGCTTCCAAAGGCAACACGGATTACGCCCTGTTTCTCATCACCCTGGTGGGCGTGTCACTGGTGGTTGCATCGGGTTGTGTGTTTAACAACGTGATCGACCGCGACATTGACATCAAGATGGAGAGAACCAGGAATCGGGTGCTGGTAAAAGGCCTCATCTCCGCGAAAGTAAGCCTGGTTTATGCCACTGTGCTGGGTATTGCTGGCTTTGCGTTGCTCTACTTCGGTGCTAATCCGCTGGCCATGTGGCTGGCGGTGATGGGCTTCGTGGTGTACGTGGGCATCTACAGTCTCTACATGAAGCGTAATTCCGTTTACGGTACGCTGATTGGCAGTCTGTCGGGTGCTGCGCCGCCGGTTATCGGCTACTGCGCGGTCTCTAACCAGTTTGATGCTGGCGCATTAATCCTGCTGGCGATCTTTAGCCTGTGGCAGATGCCGCATTCGTACGCGATTGCCATCTTCCGCTTTAAAGATTACCAGGCAGCGAACATCCCGGTTCTGCCGGTGGTGAAAGGCATTTCCGTGGCTAAAAATCATATTACGCTCTATATCCTGGCGTTTATGATTGCCACGCTGATGCTGACGCTGGGAGGCTACGCAGGCTACAAATATCTGGTGGTGGCTGCTGCGGTCAGCGTCTGGTGGCTGGGCATGGCATTATCGGGTTATAAAACCGCTGATGACCGTGTCTGGGCGCGTAAACTGTTTGTCTTCTCTATCGTGACCATCACCGCACTGAGCGTGATGATGTCGGTGGATTCGATGGCTCCGGCCTCGAAGGACCTGCTGACTTACGTCTGGTAACCGGCACCGATACAGCATGAAAAGGGCGCGATTTTCGCGCCCTTTCTTTTTGTTACCACTGCTTAAAAACTATTGTTTTACCCGCCCTGCCCCGCCCCCTAGAATGAATGCAGCACATTAACAGAGGTTGGAATGAACGATAATAAAATGACTCCGGTGGAGCTGCGCGCCACATGGGGCCTCGGTACGGTCTTTTCCCTGCGCATGCTGGGAATGTTTATGGTCCTGCCGGTACTGACCACTTATGGCATGGCATTACAGGGCGCGAGTGAAACCTTAATAGGCCTGGCAATCGGCATTTATGGCCTTGCCCAGGCGATATTTCAGATTCCTTTTGGTCTGCTCTCCGATCGCATCGGGCGTAAGCCGCTGATCGTTGGCGGACTGTTGCTGTTTGTCCTGGGCAGTATTATTGCTGCCTGCACCGACTCCATCTGGGGCATTATTCTGGGCCGTGCACTTCAGGGCTCAGGCGCGATTGCCGCTGCCGTGATGGCGCTGTTATCCGATTTAACCCGTGAGCAGAACCGCACCAAAGCGATGGCGTTTATCGGCATCAGTTTTGGCGTTACCTTCGCGATCGCCATGGTGGTCGGCCCGATTGTTACTCACGCACTGGGCCTGCATGCGCTGTTCTGGATGATTGCGATTCTGGCGTCGCTGGGTATCGTGATCACTCTGCTGGTGGTGCCATCGGCCTCCCATCATGTTCTGAACCGTGAATCAGGCATGGTTAAAGGCAGCTTCCGCAAAGTGCTGGCTAACCCACGTCTGGTGAAGCTCAATATCGGTATTTTCTGCCTGCACGTCCTGCTGATGTCGAGCTTTGTCGCGTTGCCCGGGCAGTTTGAACAGGCAGGCTTCCCGGCTCCCGAACACTGGAAAGTCTATCTCTCCACCATGCTGATCGCTTTTGCCGGCGTAGTACCTTTCATCATTTATGCCGAAGTGAAGCGCCGCATGAAGCGTGTCTTTGTCGGCTGCGTCGGGATGATTGTCATTGCCGAGATCGTATTGTGGGGCGCGGAAGGACATTTCTGGACGCTGGTGGTGGGTGTTCAGCTCTTCTTCTTCGCCTTTAACCTGATGGAAGCGATTCTGCCTTCGCTGATCAGTAAAGAGTCGCCCGCAGGCTACAAAGGCACGGCGATGGGGATCTACTCCACCAGCCAGTTCCTGGGCGTGGCCGTTGGCGGCAGCATGGGTGGCTGGGTATTTGGTCATTTCGATGCGCAGACCGTATTCCTGGTTGGCGCGATGGTGGCCGCAGCCTGGCTGTTTGTCAGCATGACAATGCAGGAACCGCCTTATGTCAGCAGCCTGCGCATCGTGCTGAGTGATGCCGCACTGGCCGTGCCGAATCTGGAGCAGCGCCTGAAAGCGCAGCCGGGCGTTAACTCTGTGTTTATCGTGCCCGAAGAGAAAAGCGCCTATATCAAAATTGATAGCAAGGTTACCAGCCGCCCTGAGCTGGAAGCTCTGCTGGGTAGTTGCTGATAAAAAACCGGTTTGGCATGTTAGCTGTGAGATCGATCTGACTTAGGAAGCAGGCCCAGAGAGCCAGCTTGATAGGGTGAGCAACATAAGTCCATTTCGCTATTTGATCGAGCTGGCTCAGGGAACACGGTCAGATCGGAAAGTCGCAAAAGCCGCCATCCATGGCACGCTCGGCCCGCGCCGTCCTGGCGCGGGACGCTTTCCTCCTCTGACCGTGTTCCCTGCGCCCCTGAGCTTTTGAGTTGCTGCTAAGTTCCCCCAGGATTTGAATCTGTTAACAGAATCAAATCCAACTCAATTCTGGTTTCAGACAGCTTATAAACTCAAAGCAAGGGGGCCAGCATAGGCTCAACCGCGCCAAACCCGGCACAAGCCTTCTTACAGACGACTCATAAATCCAAAGCGATGGGAGCCTGTGCCTGTAGCAAAGCATCGCGGGCCAGGGACAAAAATGCCGGGAGCGTTTTTGAACAACGCAACGCGTTGGCCCGGCTACGGGCGCACCTCAGGGATGAGGTGCGTAATCGCCCGCGCTGAGCCGCCATGGATGGCGCTTTTGCGTCTTTGCGAAAGGCACAGGCTCCCTGAGCAAGCGCGCGATCGCACAGACGCCCTACAGCTCCCAACTCTCTCCAGAATTTCGACTTGTTTAAAGCGACAGAAGCCCACCCAAACTCAACAACAAAAAACCCGGCCTTAGCCGGGTTTTTATCTCTGCATTCATGCTGAAATTCAGCCTGCCCCCGCTTAATCGCGGAAGTTTTTAAACTGGAATGGCTGCCCCAGATTACTGCCGCGCACGATTGCCATCGCACCCTGCAAATCATCACGCGCTTTGCCGGTTACACGCAATGCTTCACCCTGAATCTGGGTCTGCACTTTCAGCTTGCTGTCTTTGATCAGCTTCACCAGCTTCTTCGCCACGTCGTTTTCAATGCCTTTTTTCAGTTTGGCATCGACCGCCCAGCTTTTGCCGCTGTGCTCAATCTCTTCCGGCACCTCTAAAGCACCGCCTTCAATCCCGCGCTTCAGTAACTTCTCACGCAAAATATCCACCAGCTGCTTAACCTGAAAATCGGACTCGCTGGTGATTTTGATGGTTTCATTCTTTTCGTTGAGCTCAAACTCGGCGCTCACGTTGCGGAAATCGAAGCGGGTAGACACTTCACGGTTGGCATTTTCCACCGCATTGCGAATTTCCTGCAGATCGACTTCTGAAACGATATCGAAAGATGGCATCTCTTCTTCTCCTGACGCTAAAGTGACATGCATAATACGCGTCTTAAGGTGCTAAATAAAATCAGGCTGCACACAACGCTATAATGAAAGTGTGACAGTAAATAATAGATGGATAGCCCGCCAGCGGGAGGCAGCATGAAAATTACCGTGTTAGGTTGCGGCGCTCTGGGTCAGATCTGGATGACAACCCTTGCCCGCCAGGGACATGAGGTGCAGGGATGGTTGCGGGTGCCGCAGCCCTACTGTTCAGCCAATGTGATTGATCCACAGGGTAACATTTCGAACCGCACGTTTATCGCCAACGATCCGCTGTTTCTGGCAGAAAGCCAGCTGCTGCTGGTTACGCTCAAAGCCCCGCAGGTCTCGCCCGCGGTGAAAAACCTGGAAAGCGTGCTGCCAGAAAACTGCCCGGTGCTCCTGCTGCACAACGGCATGGGGACGCTGGAAGAGCTGAAAGGGCTGACTCAGCCGCTGCTGCGCGGCGTCACCACCCATGCAGCGATGCGCGACGGCACAGTTATTAAACACATCGCCAGTGGCATTACCCACATCGGCCCCGGTAACCGCAAAAGCGCCGCTTACAGCGATCTCGCCGATATCCTGCATCATGCCCTGCCTGATGTCGCCTGGCATGACAACATCCGGGCGGCCTGCTGGCGCAAGCTGGCAGTGAACTGCATCATCAATCCGCTTAGCGTGGAGTATGAGTGCCAGAACGGTGCCCTGCGCGCTTATCCGGAGCAGATCGCGCAACTGTGCGAAGAGATCAGCTGGGTCATGGAGCGCGAAGGTCAGAACGTTGCCAGCGAAAGCCTGCAGGACATCATCTTCGATGTGATTGAAAGCACCGCGGCCAACACCTCTTCGATGCTGCAGGACATACGCGCCCAGCGTCTCACCGAAATCGACTATATCAGCGGTTTTCTGCTGCGCCGCGCCCGGACGCACGGCCTGGTGCTGACGGAGAATACCCGTCTGTATGACATTGTAAAACGCAAGGAGTCCCATTATGACCGCGAACGCATCAGTGCTGGTTTGCCTGGCACATGGCAGTGAAGAAACCGAAGCTGTCACCACCATCGACCTGCTGGTACGCGCCGGGCTGAACGTTGTCACCGCCAGCGTCGAAAGCGACGGCAACCGGGAGATCGTCTGCTCACGCGGTGTTCGTCTGCTGGCTGACGTGACGCTGGTTGAAGTCGCCGACAATGATTTCGCCGCCATCGTCCTGCCCGGCGGCCTGAAAGGCGCCGAAACCTTCCGTGATAGTCCGCTGTTAGTCGAAACGGTACGCCAGTTTCACCTCAATGAAAGGATCGTCGCCGCTATCTGCGCAGCAGCAGGCACGGTACTCATCCCCCACGATCTCTTCCCGGTCGGTAACATGACTGGCTTTCCCGGCTTAAAAGAGACCATTCCGTCAGACAAGTGGATGGAGCGACGTGTGGTCTGGGATCCGCGCGTCAATCTGCTGACCAGCCAGGGGCCAGGCACGGCAATGGATTTTGCGCTGAAGCTGATCGATCTGCTGGTGGGAAAAGAGATGGCGCGCGAGGTGGCCGCACAGCTGGTGCTGGCTCCCGGCATTTATGACTATCAGGCGTAAACACGCTGAGTTAAAACGATCTGTTTTAAGCAGTGCAGCCAGTCAGACCCGAACAGGCGCTGACTGGCTCTGAGGCATCACTACGGGCGGTAGACTTTGACGTTTTTAAAGCCCTGCTCATGCAGATAGAGTGCCTGCAGACGGCTCATCACACCACGATCGCAGTAGAGCAACCAGGTCCGGTTCTGATCGAGATCGCCAAACTGCGTACTGAGTTTGTAGAACGGCAGCGATTTCACTTCCGTAGCTTTCAGTGCCAGAGGCTTCTCTTCCTGCTCATCAATAGAGCGGATATCCAGCACCACGTCGTTCTCGCTCAGCAGGGCGACGGTCTCAACTTCAACCACCTCCTCTTCTGTCTGCTCAGCGATGGTACGGATATCGACGTTGGTCGCCTCTTCAATGACCCGATCCAGAATCGTGAAGTCGAAATTCTGCTCTTCAGCCTCGATCTTCTCTTTCACCGCTTTCACGGTCGGGCTTTTTGAGATGACACCGCAATATTCCGGCATGGTGCTGGCGAAATCTTCGGTGCCAATCTCACGGGCAATCCTGATGATGTGCTCTTTGTCATGAGAGATCAGCGGACGCAGAATCAGCGTATCAGAGGCGTTATCAATCAGGCGCAGGTTGGTCAGCGTCTGGCTCGACACCTGACCCACCGCTTCACCGGTAACCAGCGCCTGCACGCCGTAGCGCTCAGCAATCGTCGAGGCGGCACGCACCATCATGCGCTTCAGCACCACACCCATCTGACCGTCATCCACTTTTTCGAGGATCTCACCCACTACCGGCTCAAAATTGATCGCCACGAACCGCACGCGGTGTGAACGACCAAAACGATTCCACAGATAGTGCGCAACCTGACGGACGCCAATCTCATGGGCGGCACCGCCAAGATTAAAGAAGCAGTAATGTACGCGGCTGCCGCGACGCAGCAGCATATAGCTGGAGACGCCGGAGTCAAAGCCACCGGAAATCAGCGACAGCACATCTTCCTGCGTGCCGATCGGGAAACCGCCCAGACCTTCGTAGCGCGCAGTCACCAGCGTCAGACGATTCTCTTCAACTTCAAGATTCACCGTCACGTCCGGGTTTTTAAGCTGTACGCGGGCGCTTTCAATATGCTGATTCAGACCGCCGCCAACATAGCGCTCCACATCCTGTGAACTGAAGCTATGCTTACCACGACGTTTAACACGTACGCAGAAGCTCTTCCCTTCAAGGCTGTCGCGATACTGCACTAAAGTCTGTTCAAAGATGTGATGAATATCGGTGTACTCACGATCTTCAACCGCTAAAACGTGATGAATCCCCGGAATGCGCGTCAGCTCATCGGGAATAATGTCCCGCAGCACCGGATTTTTCGAACGCACTTCAATGTGATCCCAGTGACGCACAACGGCGATTTCGTCGCTAACGGTTTTCAGGACGTTGCGGATATTGCTGGCAAGAATCTTGATAAAGCGCAAACGCACCGACGGACTCTTGATGGTGATTTCAGGAAATAACTTGATGATAAACTTCATGGCGGCGACACAGCTTCGTTGGGCAAATAAGTGCTAAAACAGGCAGCACTTAGCTGGTAAAATCACAAAATTGCGGGCTGCAAGGCGCAACCGCATCCGAGGCGCGGGAGTATATCACCTTTGTCAGGTGACTGCTTCTTCATCAGCCGCCGCATTGATTATTTTGCTAATCATAGGGTCTCAGCTACCATGACCGATTGCGAGATAATGTCCCAACCGTGAGTCGACACGAAATATGCCGAAAAAAGCCGAACAGCCAGCCAGCTTTGAAACGTCATTGCAGCAGCTGGAGCAGATTGTCAGCCGTCTGGAAAGTGGTGAACTGCCGCTGGAAGAAGCCCTGAACGAATTTGAGCGCGGCGTGCAGCTGGCGCGGACTGGCCAGCAGACGCTGCAGCAGGCTGAACAGCGGGTCCGTATTCTGCTGAACGATGATAAAGATGCCGACCTCACTGCTTTCACGCCGGAAAACAGCTAATGGATTTCGCCCGATTACTCGACGCGTATCAGCAGCAGGTTAATGCCGCGCTGACGCGTTTTATAGAGCCACTTCCTTTTCAGAGTTCTCCTCTGGTGAATGCCATGCATTATGGGGCATTATTAGGCGGTAAACGCCTGCGTCCTTTTCTGGTCTACGCTACTGGCGAAATGCTCCACGCCGACCCGGCGAGTCTGGATGCCCCCGCCGCCGCGGTTGAATGCATTCATGCGTACTCTCTGATTCATGACGATCTCCCCGCAATGGACGATGATGCACTGCGTCGCGGGCAGCCAACCTGTCACATTAAATATGGCGAAGATACCGCGATTCTGGCGGGCGACGCCCTGCAGACGCTGGCCTTTTCAATTCTGGCCGACCAGGCGATGCCCGGTGTCAGCGCTGAATATCGTCTGATGATGCTCTCTGAACTGGCGAAAGCCAGCGGCGTGGCCGGCATGTGTGGCGGACAGGCGCTTGATTTAGCGGCGGAAGGTAAATCTGTGGATCTGGACCAGCTGGAGCAGATCCATCGTCATAAAACCGGCGCGCTGATCCGTTCAGCGGTACGGTTAGGCGCCTTAACGGCGGGCGATGCTGGCCGGGAAGCCCTGCCGCTGCTCGACCGCTATGCAGAGGCCATTGGTCTCGCGTTTCAGGTGCAGGACGACATTCTGGATGTGATCGGTGACACAGCGGTGATCGGAAAACGCCAGGGTGCCGATCAGCATCTGGGAAAAAGCACCTATCCTTCACTGTTAGGCCTTGAAAATGCCCAAGCTAAAGCGCGGGATTTGTATCAGGAAGCACTTGATACGTTAGAAATGCTCGCTGCGCACTCTTATAACACTACAGCACTGCAGGCGCTGGCGAGCTTCATAATTGAACGCGACAAATAACTTCCATAATGAGTCTCTGATGAGTTTTGATATTGCTAAATACCCGACACTGGCGCTGGCAAACACGGTTCAGGAGCTGCGCGCCCTGCCGAAAGAGAAGTTGCCTGCGCTCTGTGATGAACTGCGTCAGTATCTGTTAGACAGTGTAAGCCGCTCCAGCGGCCATTTTGCGTCGGGTCTGGGCGTGGTCGAACTGACGGTTGCGCTGCATTATGTCTATAACACCCCCTTCGACCATCTGGTATGGGATGTGGGTCATCAGGCTTATCCCCATAAAATTCTGACCGGTCGCCGCGATCGCATCGGTACGATTCGTCAGAAAAATGGCGTACACCCGTTTCCATGGCGCGGCGAAAGTGAATATGACGTATTGAGCGTCGGACACTCGTCAACCTCCATCAGTGCCGGTCTCGGCATGGCCGCGGCGGCAGAACGTGAAGGTCAGGGTCGTCGCACCGCCTGTATTATTGGCGATGGCGCCATCACCGCTGGCATGGCGTTTGAAGCGATGAACCATGCCGGTGATATCAAGCCGGACATGCTGGTGATCCTCAACGACAACGAGATGTCGATCTCCGAAAACGTCGGCGCGCTGAATAACCGTCTGGCGCAGATCCTGTCGGGTAAAACCTATGCGCGACTGCGCGAAGGCAGCAAGCGTGTGCTGACCAGCCTGCCACCGATCAAAGAGCTGGTAAGGCGCACCGAAGAGCATCTCAAAGGCATGGTCGTGCCGGGTACGCTGTTTGAAGAGCTGGGCTTTAATTATATCGGCCCGGTAGATGGTCACGATGTGCTGACGCTGGTCAATACACTGAGCAACATGCGCAGCCTGAAAGGGCCGCAGTTCCTGCATATCATGACGAAGAAAGGTAAAGGCTACGCCCCGGCAGAGGAAGATCCGATTGCCTGGCACGCCGTGCCTAAATTCGATCCTGCGATTGGCGAACTGCCAAAAAGCGCGGAAGGCCTGCCGAGCTACTCTAAAATCTTCGGTAACTGGCTGTGCGAAATGGCCGCCGACGATCCGAAACTGATGGCGATTACGCCAGCAATGCGCGAAGGCTCCGGCATGGTGGCCTTCTCACGCGAATTTCCGAAACAATATTTCGATGTGGCGATTGCCGAGCAGCACGCCGTGACCTTCGCTGCCGGTATGGCAATTGGCGGCTATAAACCGATTGTTGCTATCTACTCCACCTTCCTGCAGCGCGCCTACGATCAGCTGATCCATGACGTCGCCATCCAGAAACTGCCGGTCCTGTTTGCTATCGATCGCGGTGGTATTGTTGGCGCGGATGGTCAGACTCACCAGGGCGCGTTTGATCTCGCCTATCTGCGCTGCGTGCCGGATATGGTGATCATGACCCCCAGCGATGAAAATGAGTGTCGGCAGATGCTCTACACCGGCTATCACTATCAGGATGGTCCAAGTGCGGTGCGCTATCCGCGCGGCACCGGTGTCGGTACGCCACTGGCTCCGCTGCAGAGCCTGCCGCTGGGTAAAGCCGTGGTTAAACGTCAGGGTGAAAAGCTGGCGATTCTGAATTTCGGCACCCTGTTGCCGGAAGCGGCCGCCACGGCGGAAGCACTGAATGCGACTCTGGTCGATATGCGCTTTGTGAAGCCGCTGGATGAGGCGCTGATCGCCGAGCTCGCCGCCACGCACGACTCGCTGATTACGCTGGAAGAAGGCGCCATCAAAGGTGGTGCCGGCAGTGGCGTCAATGAATTTGTCATGGCGAAACGTCTGGCTGTTCCGGTGCTGAACATTGGTCTGCCTGATGAGTTCATCCCGCAGGGGACGCAGGACGAAGTGCGTCATGACTATCTGCTGGACGCGGAGGGCATTCAGCAGCAGATCGCCCGCTGGCTGGCGCAGTAACCTCCCCTCTCTGCGCTCCCTCCCCCCTCGGGGAGCGCAACATCCTGCTATGCTAAGACCTTTGCACTTTCGCAGGAGCCTCCACCATGAAAACGATTCAACTGGGTACCACCGATCTGCAGGTGTCACGTCTCTGTCTTGGCTGCATGACTTATGGCGAGCCCACGCGCGGCAACCATGCCTGGACGCTGCCGGAAGCGAGCAGCCGTCCGCTGATCCAGCAGGCGCTGAACGCGGGGATCAACTTTTTCGATACCGCCAACAGCTATTCAGATGGCAGCAGCGAAGAGATCCTGGGCCGGGCGCTGAAAGACTTTGCCCGCCGTGAAGAGATCGTGGTCGCCACCAAAGTCTATTTCCCGCTGACCAATCTGTCACAGGGATTGTCGCGCAAGAATATTCTGCAATCCATTGATGACAGCCTGCAGCGTCTCGGCATGGAGTATGTCGACCTGCTGCAGATTCACCGCTGGGATTATGAGACGCCGCTGGAAGAGACGCTGGAAGCGCTGCATGAAGTCGTGCAGTCTGGCAAAGCACGTTATATCGGTGCCTCGTCGATGCACGCCAGTCAGTTTGCCCAGGCGTTGCAGATGCAGTCGGAACAGGGCTGGCATCGCTTTGTCAGCATGCAGGATCAGTACAACCTGATTCAGCGCGAAGAGGAGCGTGAAATGCATCCGCTCTGCCTGCAAGAGCAGATTGCCGTGCTGCCGTGGAGTCCGCTGGCACGCGGTAAGCTGACCCGCCCGTGGGGGGAAAATACCGCGCGTTCCGCCTCTGACAAAGTGATGGCGTCGCTCTATGACAATACCGAAGAGAATGATGCTGTGATTGCAGAGCGGCTGGCGCAGGTGGCGGAAGATAAAGGTGTAACGCGGGCGCAGGTGGCTCTGGCCTGGCTGCTGAGCAAGCCTGCCGTCACGGCACCGATTATTGGTGCGTCGCGTGCTGAGCAGTTTGAGGATCTGGTGAAGGCGGTGGATGTCACGCTGAGTGACGAGGAAGTTGCACTGCTGGAAGAGGTCTATCAGCCGCATCAGCCGGTAGGATTCGAATAAAATCAGAGAAGGAGACGCCCTGCCCGGGCGTCACCTTCTGTCGCGGTGTGAAGAGCCCTGGCAGTTAACCTGCCAGCCAGACCCCAAAGCCATACAGCATGGCAGCGGAAATCACGCCAGCAATAATGTCATCCACCATAATGCCCATGCCGCCATGCACATTGCGGTCAAACCAGCGAATCGGCCACGGCTTCCACATATCAAGAATACGGAACAGCACAAAGCCACCCAGTACCCATTGCCAGCTGTTGACCGGAATCGCCATCAGCGTGATCCACATGCCGATAAACTCATCCCAGACAATACTGCCGTGATCGTGTACGCCCATATCTTTAGCGGTGCGATGGCAGAGATAGACGCCAACGCAGATACCGACCAGCACCACCAGCGAATAGAGATCCTGCGGCAGATAGGTCATCAGCCACCAGAACGGAATGGCCGCCAGCGATCCCATGGTGCCAGGCACGACCGGGCTTAATCCGCTGCCGAAACCGGTCGCCAGCAGATGCCAGGGATTGCTCATCCGCAGGCGACTCTTCGCCACGTCGTTATTTAGCATCAAAGTGATCAAACCCTTTATGACGGAATGTGGCGGGCTTGCCATTATCCAGCAGCGTTAAGCCTTCCGACTCCGGCGCCATCTGTCCGATGCAGGTATAGGGCACGCCCAGGTGACCCAGCGCCACATCGAGCGCGCCGCGATTGACCTCGGGCACCGTAAAGCAGAGTTCGTAATCTTCTCCGCCACTCAGCGCCCAGCGCAGGACCTGCTCAGGGTCGAAATGGTCGCGCAGCGCAGCCGAAAGGGGCAACGCATCCAGATTAAGCCGTGCGCCACAGCCGCTGGCTTTCAGCACGTGGCCGAGATCGGAAATCAGGCCGTCGGAAAGATCCACCGCTGAGGAGGCCAGCGAACGCAGCGCCTGGCCCTGCAGAATGCGCGGCATAGGACGCAGATGACGTTTAATCAGCGCTTCATGCACCGCCGGATCGCTGATACGGCAGTGATGCTGCAGCAGCGCCAGGCCCGCGGCGCTGTCACCCAGCGTTCCGGTCACGTAAATCCAGTCACCCGGCTTCGCGCCTGAACGTTTCAGGGCGCGGCCCTGCGGCACCAGACCGTGAATCGCCAGCGTCAGGCTCAGCGGGCCACGGGTGGTGTCGCCGCCGACCAGCTGCATGTCGTAATATTCCAGCAGTTCAAACAGGCTTTCGCTGAAGGCAGAGAGCCAGCTCTCATCGACCTGCGGCAGCGTTAAGGCCAGCGTCAGCCACGCAGGGTCGGCGCCCATGGCAGCAAGGTCGCTGAGATTCACAGCCAGGGCTTTGTAACCCAGATCGGCAGGATGGATATCCCGTAAGAAGTGCACACCCGCGACCAGGGTATCGGTGCTGATCGCCAGCGTCTGTTTTTCCGGCACGCTAAGTAACGCACAATCGTCACCGATGCCGAGTTCGACATCACGGCGGCTGCGTGTTCTGCGGTTGAAGTAGCGTGCGATGAGTTCAAATTCACCACAAGACATAATTGCGTTCCGCTTAACCCTTCATGAAAAAAGGCCGGCAAGCCGGCCTTTTTGTTTATTTGCGATTGGGTCGAATTTGTGGACCGGCTTTATCAAGCACGCCGTTAACAAATTTATGACTGTCTTCGGCACCGAAGACTTTCGCCAGCTCAATCCCTTCGTTGATGGCCACTTTATAAGGCACATCATTACGTTTGCTCAGCTCATACAGCGAGATGCGCAGGATAGCTTTTTCTACCTGGCCCAGCTCTTCGAGCTGACGCGACAGATAGGGCTTCATCAGTCCATCCAGATACGCACTGTTGGTCGCCACACCGGACAGCAGTTCGCGGAAGTAGGTAATGTCGACGTCTTTGACGTCCTGTTCCGCCAGAAACTGGTATTCCACATCGGCAATGTCGTTATTCGACAACTGCCAGGAGTAAAGCGCCTGAACAGCGCACTCACGGGCGCGACGACGAGCAGCAGGTTTCACAAAATTCCCCTTACAAAAATCAGGCTTTAATGGCTTTCAATACGTTGATCATTTCGAGCGCAGTCAGAGCCGCTTCAGCACCTTTGTTACCCGCTTTGGTGCCGGCACGCTCAATGGCCTGCTCGATGCTTTCAGTGGTCAGCACGCCAAACGCGACAGGAATCTCGCTGTTCATGGCAACGCTGGCGATACCGGAGCTGGCTTCACCCGCCACATATTCGAAGTGCGCAGTGCCACCACGAATAACCGTACCGAGTGCGATAATCGCATCATATTTGCCGGTGTTGGCCAGCGCGCGTGCTGCCAGAGGCAGTTCGTATGCACCAGGCACCCAGACTACGGTGATATTGTCATCTTTGACCTGGCCGATACGTTTCAGGGCGTCAACTGCGCCATCCAGCAGGCTGTCATTAATGAAGTTGTTAAAACGCGCGATAACGATGGCAACATTGGCCTCAGGCGTTGCAACAGCAGCTTCGATAACTTTCATACTTATCCTTTCAGGGGTTTGGTTGGCCCCGCGCAGGGGGGCGGATTCTATCATACTCTTGGGCGGCGTGCTCTCGCTTTTCCGACCGTGTTATTGTGGTGTCAGGGTCAGGCGTAAATCGTCACCGACCTGGCGGACATCACTGAAACGGAAGGCAGGTGCGTCAGCCAGCTGGCTTAGTCCCGGCAGCTTACACAGCCCGCGTCCTTCATGACCTAACAGCTTAGGCGCCAGATAAACAATCAGTTCATCGACCAGTCCGGCCTGCAACAGGGCACCGGCCAGCGTTGCGCCCGCTTCAACCCAGACGCTGTTAATCTGTCGCTGTCCCAGCAGCATCATCATCGCCACCAGGTCCAGCTGTTGTTCGCGCAGCGGAACAGCGATTTGCGTCACGTCAGCGGGCCAGCTCTGCTGATCGGGCTGATGACGCATCAGCCAGGTTTCGCCTGGCTGCTCGATGAGCCGATGCTGCGGCGTCACGCGATTCTGGCTGTCGATAATCACCCGCACCGGCTGACGCAGTTGCTGCTCATTGAGCAGTGCCTGGCTCTCCGCATTGAGTTCAGACCAGCGTACCGTCAGGGAAGGATCGTCCGCCAGTACCGTGGCGCTGCTGCTGAGAATGGCGGCGCTCTGCGCACGCAGGCGCTGCACATCACGACGGGCAGCCGGCGAGGTTATCCACTGACTTTCGCCGCTGGCCATTGCCGTACGGCCATCCAGTGACGCGCCCAGCTTGAGCTGGATCCAGGGGAAGCCAGTGCGCATGCGTTTGAGGAAACCGCGATTCAGCGCCTCCGCTTCCGGCATCATCAGACCGTGGCTGACCTCAATGCCCGCCTGATGCAGACGGTGCAGTCCGCGCCCCGCTACCTGCGGATTCGGATCCTGCATGGCGGCCACGACACGGGTAACGCCAGCGGCGATCAGCGCATCACAGCAGGGTGGCGTACGGCCATGATGGCTGCAGGGTTCCAGCGTGACATAGGCGGTTGCGCCACGCGCTTTCTCGCCCGCCATGCGCAGGGCGTGGACTTCAGCATGCGGTTCACCGGCGCGCTGATGCCAGCCCTCACCGACCACCTCACCATCGCGCACAATCACGCAGCCCACATTGGGGTTCGGCATCGTCGTAAAGCGGCCGCGTCGCGCCAGTTCCAGCGCACGCGCCATGTAAAGTTCATCCATGGTTTAATCCTGTAACCGGGCGATCTCTTCGCCAAAATCACGAATGTCTTCAAAGCTGCGGTAAACCGAGGCAAAGCGGATGTAGGCGACTTTATCGAGCTTCTTCAGCTCATCCATCACCAGATTGCCAATCAGCTTACTGGGAATTTCACGTTCACCGGTGGCACGCAACTGGGTTTTAATATGGTTTACGGCGCTTTCAACCGCATCGGCGCTGACCGGACGCTTCTCAAGCGCTTTCATCATCCCGCTGGCCATTTTGTCTTCATTAAAGGGTTCGCGCACGTCATTGCTTTTCACCACGCGTGGCATCACCAGTTCCGCCACCTCGAAGGTGGTAAAACGCTCATGACACATCAGACACTGGCGGCGGCGGCGCACCGAAGAGCCTTCACTAACCAGACGAGAATCAATCACTTTGGTGTCCACAGCGGAGCAGAATGGGCAATGCATGACGTTTCCTGACGCGAGAGAGATGGGCCAGACAGTGTAGCGCGAACTGCGAATCAACAAAATCTCTTCCGTGCCTTTCCTGTGCCACCACGCACAGCATAAATGATGTTAAATATCAGCGACGGCAAAAGGGTCTACGCTTATAGAGCCGAAAGACGGCGTATATCCACTAACACACTGGAGGTTGTATGGGTCTGTTTAATTTTGTGAAAGAAGCCGGTGAGAAATTATGGGATGCCGTGAATGGCGGCGATGACCAGAATAAAAAGCTGCAGGATCACATCAACAAGCTCGGTTTACCCGACAGCGACAAAGTGGATGTGAAGGTCAATGGCGATACCGTGACCGTGACGGGCGATGGCCTTTCCCAGGAGCTGAAAGAGAAGATTCTGATCGCAGCCGGTAACGTTGCAGGCATCACCAAAGTGGAAGATAAGGTGACCGTGACAGACAGCGCGGCCGAGTCAGAACTTTACACCGTGAAAAAAGGCGACACGCTGAGCGCAATTTCCAAACAGGTTTATGGAAATGCCAACGAATACAACAAGATTTTCGAAGCGAATAAGCCAATGCTCTCTCATCCTGATAAGATCTATCCTGGCCAGGTTTTACGTATTCCAAAATAACGGACAAGGATAACTTATGAGCAGGATGGTTTGGGTTCCGGTGGCGCTCTCTCTGGTGATGCTGAGCGGTTGCAGCAGTAGCGCCAGCAATCCGCAGGTCAGAGAGTTGCATCAGGAAGTGAGTCAGCTTAATCAGCAGATGCAGCACCTGACCACGCAGGCCAGCGCGCTGGAGATTCAGGGGCAGTTAAACAGCCATTCGCAGCAAGGCGCGTGGCTGATCCCGCAGGCGAACACGCCGGTGGCACTGCAAACCCAGCTCGGCACGCTGCGACTGGCGCTCTCGCCTGTCACCGCTGAAGCCAGCGGCTCGCGGGCAACCCTGACGGTACGCTCAATGGACGATCGCCCCTTGCCCGCCCTGCACGCTACGGTGAACTGGGGCGAACTCGATCCGGCAACCGGTAAACCACTGAGTAACGGCAGTCTGAGTCAGACGATAGCGGTGCCTGCCTCGCTGCTGCCCCAGCATTCGGTGAGCATACCGCTGCGACTCAGCGGCCTCACACCGGATCAATCAGGTTATGTCCGCGTGCATAACGTCACCGGCGACGCACCTGCCCAGACCTCTCCTGCTGCACCCTGATCTGATCACAGGTGCAAAAAAAAACGGGCAGCCACATGGCTGCCCGTTTTTATTTCTCTGCGGCGATTAAGGCAGGATAGAAGGCTGATCGGCGCCCTCTTTCTCGACTTTCTGCACCAGCATATGTTCACGCTTCATGCCCAGCTTCAGCGCCAGCGCCGAAGAGACATAAATTGATGAAATCGTACCAATCGTCACACCAATCAGCATGGTCAGTGAGAAGCCTTTCAGCAGCGCACCACCAAACACGAAGAGGATGAGGATCATCGCCAGCGTGGTCAGCGAGGTAATCAGCGTACGGCTTAACGTCTGGGTCAGTGACACGTTAGTAATATCGTAAGAGCTGCCGCGACGGATCTTGCGGAAGTTTTCACGAATACGGTCCGACACCACGATTTTATCGTTAAGCGAGTAGCCAATCACCGACATCAGTGAGGCAACAATCGTCAGGTCGATTTCAATGCGGAACAGCGCCAGCAGGCCGCAGGTGATGATCACGTCATGCGCCAGCGCCAGCACGGTACCCAGCGCCAGACGCCACTCAAAGCGAAAACCGATGTAGATCAGAATCGCAATCAGCGCGGACAACAGCGCCATCGCACCCGCCTGCGCCAGGTCGCTGCCCACACTCGGACCCACGAACTCAATGCGCTTAACGGTGGCGTTTTGCTGCGTGGTCTGGTTAATTACCGACACCACTTTATTGCCTAACTCGGTGCCCGCCGGGCCGGTAACCGGTGCCATACGCACCATGACGTCACGGCTGCTGCCAAAGTTCTGCACCAGCGGCTCGTCAAAGCCCGCTTTCACCAGATCACCACGCAGGACTTCAAGATCGGCCGGTTTTTCCAGCGCGATCTCAATCACCGTACCACCGGTGAAATCGAGGCCCCAGTTAAAACCACGCACACCCACGATAGCAATCGCGGCGAGAATCAGCAGTCCCGAAATGATGAAGGCCAGCTTATCCCAGCGCATAAAGTCGACGACTTTACGCCCGTGGTTCAACTGCTCAATGTTATATTCCTGTGCCACAACGCACTCCTCAGATAGACAGCTTGTTGATGCGTTTGCCACCGTAAACCAGGTTAACAATGGCACGGGTACCGACAATCGCGGTGAACATTGAGGTTGCGATACCAATTGCGGTGGTAATAGCAAAGCCTTTGATCGAACCGGTGCCGACTGCATAAAGAATGATAACTTTGATCAGGGTGGTCACGTTCGCATCGACAATACTGGAGAAGGCGCCTTTATAGCCCTCATGAATTGCCTGCTGAACCGAGCGCCCGTTACGCAGCTCTTCTTTAATACGTTCGTTAATCAGCACGTTGGCATCCACCGCCACCGCCAGCGTTAACACGATACCGGCAATACCCGGCATGGTCAGGGTCGCACCCGGCAACAGCGACATAATGCCGACAATCAGCACCAGGTTAACCAGCAGCGCGCTGGTCGCAATCAGACCAAACTTCTTGTAGAACACCACCATAAACAGGATCGACGCAAGCAGACCCCACAGGCAGGCTTCCAGACCCTGAGTAATGTTCTGCTGACCCATGGTCGGCCCGATAGTACGCTCTTCCACAATCTGGATGGGCGCAATCAACGCACCGGCACGCAGCAGCAGCGAGAGCTGACGCGCTTCGTTCGGGTTGTTGATACCGGTGATGCGGAAGCTGTTCCCCAGACGAGACTGGATGTTGGCGACGTTAATCACCTCTTCCTGTTTCACCAGAATTGAACGGCCGTTGGCATCTTTCTTACCACTGTCTTTGTACTCCACAAACAGGGTCGCCATCGGCTTGCCGATGTTGTCCTTGGTGAAGTTCGACATGATGTTACCGCCTGCGCCATCCAGTGAAATGTTCACCTGTGGCTGGTTGTACTCATCCATGCTGGAAGTCGAGTCGGTGATATGGTCACCGGTCAGGATCACCCGCTTGTAGAGCACCACCGGCTGGCCATCACGCATGTCTTTAACTTCAGAGTCACCCGGTACACGACCACTGGCCGCTACGGTTGGATCCACGCTGGTGTTTACCAGACGGAATTCCAGCGTCGCCGTTGCACCCAGAATCTCTTTAGCGCGTGCCGTATCCTGAATACCCGGCAACTCAACTACGATGCGATCGGAACCCTGACGCTGTACCAGCGGTTCGGCCACGCCCAGCTGGTTCACACGGTTACGCAGAATAGTAATGTTCTGCTGAACCGCATATTCACGCGCTTCGCTGAGACGAGCATCGCTCATGGTGGCACGCAGGGCATCGCTGCCGCTGCTGTTGATCACCAGATCCTGATGACGCGAGGTCAGCCAGGAGATCGCCGCATCGCGGCTGGCTGCGTCACGGAAACGAATTTCCACGCCGTAGTTCGCGATTTTGTTGACGGTGGTGTAAGGGATACTTTTGGTGCGCAGGTCGCTACGCAGCGAGTCAGCATTCTGCTCCTGCAGTTTGCCGAGTGCGGTGTCCATGTCCACTTCCATCAGGAAGTGCACACCACCACGCAGATCGAGACCGAGTTTCATCGGTTCTGCTGACAGCATACTCAGCCAGCGAGGCGTGGCTGGCGCGAGGTTCAGCGCAACAACGTAGTCTTCACCCAACGCTTTCATGATCGCTTCACGGGCGCGTAACTGCACATCCGTATTATTGAAGCGCGCGGTAATCGCACCATTTTCCAGCGCAACAGATTTGCTCTGGATATTATCTTGTTTTAATGCGGACTGAATTTGATCCAACGTCTGCTCACTGGCGGCGCTTCCGCGCGCACCAGTGATTTGAACGGCCGGATCCTCACCATACAGGTTGGGAAGCGCATAGAGCAGGCCGACGAGAATCACGACGACCAGCATCACGTACTTCCACAAAGGATAACGATTTAACACGGCAGTTCCCTTAGGGAAGAAAGAATTACAGCGCCTTGATAGTGCCTTTAGGCAGCACGGCGGCGACGAAATCACGTTTAATGACGACTTCATTGGTGTCATTCAGCGCGATAGCTACGTAGCCCGTGTCAGAGACTTTTGTTACGCGGCCTACAAGGCCACCGCTGGTCAGCACTTCATCACCCTTAGAGATAGAATCCATCAGCTTCTTGTGCTCTTTCGCACGTTTCTGCTGCGGACGCAGGATCATGAAATAGAAAATCAGACCAAACACCACCAGCATGATCACCAGAGAATACGGACTTCCCTGAGACGGTGCGCCTGCTGCGGCCACGGCGTCAGAAATGAAAAAGCTCATTAAATTTCCCTCATTGATGAATTATCAGACGTTAAAGGCGGAACTTCTTTGCCCGTCCGTTGGTAGAACTCGTTTACAAAGCGCTCTAATTTACCCTCTTCGATGGCCTGGCGTAAACCTGCCATCAGGCGCTGGTAATAGCGCAAATTGTGGATAGTGTTCAGACGCGCGCCCAGTATTTCGTTACAACGGTCGAGATGATACAAGTAGGCACGACTATAATTGCGACAGGTGTAACAATCACACTCCGCATCCAGTGGCGCAGTGTCATCTTTGTATCTGGCGTTGCGGATTTTCACCACACCCTCAGTCACAAACAGATGACCATTTCGGGCATTACGGGTCGGCATCACGCAGTCAAACATATCGACGCCGCGACGGACGCCCTCAACCAGATCTTCTGGCTTGCCGACACCCATCAGATAACGCGGTTTATCCTGCGGAAGCTGCGGACAGACGTGCTCAAGAATACGGTGCATGTCCTGCTTAGGCTCACCCACCGCCAGGCCGCCCACAGCGTACCCATCAAAGCCAATCTCTACCAGACCTTTCACCGAGACATCTCGTAAATCTTCGTAAACCGAGCCCTGAATAATGCCAAATAGCGCATTTTTATTGCCCAGGCTGTCAAAACGGTCACGACTGCGTTGCGCCCAGCGCAGCGACATCTCCATCGAGCGTTTGGCGTAGTCCCAGTCCGCCGGATAGGGCGTACATTCATCGAAAATCATCACGATGTCAGAACCGAGGTCATACTGAATCTCCATCGATTTTTCCGGATCGAGGAAGATCGGGTCGCCGTTGATCGGGTTACGGAAATGCACGCCCGCTTCGGTGATTTTACGGATGTCGCCCAGGCTGAAGACCTGGAAGCCGCCGGAGTCGGTCAGGATCGGCCCTTTCCACTGCATAAAGTCATGCAGATCGCCATGCAGTTTCATGATCTCCTGGCCCGGACGCAGCCAGAGGTGGAAGGTATTGCCCAGAATGATCTGCGCGCCGGTCTCCTGCACTTCTTCCGGCGTCATGCCTTTAACGGTGCCATAGGTGCCAACAGGCATAAACGCAGGGGTTTCCACCACACCGCGATCAAAAATCAGACGGCCACGGCGTGCGCGCCCGTCTGTGGTATCAAGTTCAAATTTCACAAAGCCTCCATCGGAGAAACAGTCCGATGCAGATAACCTTCAGTCGCTCTCAGTCGATTCCGGCTATCGGTTAATAAATCAGTCGCCCACTTTTTCCAGCGGCGCCTGCGGATTTTTGCTGATAAACATCGCGTCGCCATAACTGAAGAAACGATATTGCTCAGCCACGGCTGCGCAGTACGCGGCCATGGTGTGCTGATAACCGGCAAACGCCGAGACCAGCATAATCAGAGTCGATTCGGGCAGATGGAAGTTGGTGATCAGCGCATCGATCACCTGATACTCATAGCCCGGATAGATAAAAATCTGGGTATCGTCGAAGAACGGCGCAATCAGGGCATCCTGACTCGCTTTGGCGGCGCTCTCCAGCGAACGGACAGAGGTAGTGCCGACAGCGACTACTTTATTGCCGCGTGCTTTACAGGCCAGCACCGCATCAACAACCTCCTGCGGCACTTCGGCATATTCAGCATGCATGTGATGCTCTTCGATGTTGTCGACGCGCACTGGCTGGAAGGTTCCCGCACCGACATGCAGCGTCACAAACGCCATCTCAATGCCCTTCTCTTTCAGCGCCTGCAGCAGCGGCTCATCAAAATGCAGACCGGCGGTCGGTGCCGCAACGGCACCCGGCCGGGCACTGTAAACCGTCTGATAGAGCTCGCGATCCGCCTCTTCATCCGGACGGTCGATATAAGGCGGCAGAGGCATATGGCCGACGCTGTTGAGGATGTCGAGCACCGCGCGCTCATCATCAAACACAATCTCAAACAGCGCATCGTGACGCGCCACCATCGTCGCTTTGACGCTCTCGTCTTCGCCCAGCAGCAGTTCTGCTCCCGGCTTCGGCGCTTTCGAGGCGCGCACATGGGCCAGCACACGCTTGTCGTCGAGCATCCGCTCCACCAGCATCTCGATTTTGCCGCCACTGGCTTTGCGGCCAAAGACGCGCGCCGGAATCACACGGGTGTTATTGAACACCAGCAGATCGCCCGGATTCAGCTTATCCAGCACGTCGGTGAACACACCGTGCGACAGCGTCCCGCTGGGACCATCGAGCGACAGCAGACGACAGCCGCTGCGCTGCGCCTGGGGATAGTGAGCAATCAGGGATTCGGGCAGTTCAAAAGCAAAATCGGCGACACGCATGAAAGAGTTCTTTCTCAGGCAAAAACAGGCGGCACAGTTTAGCGGAAAATCGACCAATTCTGAACAACTGGCTGCGCAAAGGCAGTTCAGCCTATAATGCGGCATGAACTTTCTTGCTCATCTCCATCTGGCTAAGCTGGCCGACAGCTCCTTACTCGGCAATTTAATGGCCGATTTTGTGCGTGGCAACCCGCACCAGCACTGGTCTGCGCCCGTCGCGGACGGTATTCTGATGCATCGTCGTCTCGACGTGATGACCGATGCGCTGCCGGAAGTGCGCAGCGCCCGTCAGCTGTTCCGTGCCGAAACCTATCGCGTGGCACCCATTACGCTGGACGTCATCTGGGACCATTTTCTGGCCCGGCACTGGCAGCACTTCACGCCCGGCCAGACCCTGGTGCACTTTTCTGCCGCCGCCGAGCGCGAGATCATGCCGCAACTGGCAGACACCCCCATCGAGTTTCAGGAACTCAACGCGGTGATGTGGCGCGAGCGCTGGTTTGAGCATTATGCCCAGCCCGCGCGGCTGGAGCGGGTGCTGCACGGCATGGCAAGCCGCCGTCCACGCCTGGCAGCCCTGCGCGACTCCTACCACGATTTCACGCAACACTATGATCAGCTGGAAGCGCTGTTTTTTGTTTTTTATCCGCGTTTAATGGCGCTGGCGACCAGCAGAACCCTGTAAAACCCGATCCTCTGCTGCCGGGCTGGCGGACGCCAGCTTTCGCCCGCCGGGAAAGCGCCTCACCCGACCCCGCACCATCTTGCCATTGCTGCCTATCTGCGGCTTAATGAAGCCTTTCTTAACAATAGTTAAGTAAATATCACAGCCAGACCGCCTGTTCAGGCGTGCCTTCCGTTCGTTTTGACCAAAAGACATAAGAGGAAAAGATGTCATCCGCTTCGCATTCTGAAATTGACGCGCGTTACCGTTACGCCTGCGACATCGCCCGTGCGGCGGCCAGCCGGGCTTATTCGTGGTATCAGCAGCGTCAGACACTGGTGGTGGAACACAAAAGGGATTTGCAGGATGTGGTCAGCGAGGCTGATCGTAACGTTGAGGCATTGATTAAGACATTAATCGCTGAGCGCTTTCCTGACGATGCTGTCTATGGCGAAGAGAGCGGTGGTGAGGTTCAGGGCGCGCCCTTTATCTGGGTGGTCGATCCCATCGACGGCACCGCCTGCTTCGTCAACGGCCTGCCTAACTGGTGCGTCTCGCTGGCGGTGGTCTGTGACGGCGAACCAGTGATCGGCGTGGTCTGCGATCCCAATCATCAGGAGCTGTTTCACGCACGAGCAGGTCAGGGTGCGTGGGTTAATGAGAGCCGTTTGCAGGTTCATAGCGCGACGCATCTCAACGAGGGTTTGCTCGGCATCAGCAACTCCAGTCGCACCCCTGCCGAAAGCGTCTCGCGCCTGATTAGCGGCTTAACTGAACAGGGTGGCATGTTTATTCGCATTGGTTCTGGCGCGCTGACCAGCGCCTGGGCGGCCGCCGGGCGACTGATTGGCTACTATGAAGCGCATATGCATCCCTGGGATAGTCTGCCGGGCATCATCCTGATGCGCGAAGCGGGCGGCGTCACTAATGATTATCTGCGCAACGAGGGGCTAAAAAACGGCAACCCGGTGTTGCTGGCCAATGCGACTCTTTATCCAAAAATCAAAGCGCTGACCGGTAATCGCGCGCTGGAGGAGTAAATGACGCTGCCAGGCCTGTACCGCTGCGCGCTGATCCTCTGTTCTCTCTGGCTGTTAAGTCCGGTGTCACAGGCGGCGGATTACCAGCTGGAGAAGGTGGTCGAACTGAGCCGTCACGGTGTCCGTCCGCCCACCCCCGGCAATCGCAAAGAGATTGAAGCCGCCAGCCAGCAACCCTGGACGCAGTGGACCACCGCCGATGGCGAGCTGACCGGTCATGGCTACAGCGCGGTGGTCAATAAAGGCCGCTGGGAAGGCGAGCACTATCGCCAGCTCGGCCTGCTGGGCGCGGGCTGTCCTGATGCGGCACAGGTCTACGTGCGCGCCAGTCCGCTGCAGCGCACCCGTGCCACGGCCGCAGCGCTGACTGACGGGGCCTTTCCCGGCTGCGGCGTGCCGGTGCATCACGTAGCGGGCGATGTCGATCCCCTGTTCCAGAGTGAAAAGCTGACGATCACCCAGAGCGATCCTGCTCAGGAGCTGGCGGCTAAGCAGCAGAAAGCGGGCGATCTGGCGCGGCTGCAACAGCAGTTGCAACCCGCCATTCAGCAGCTGAAAGCCGCCGTCTGCCCGCCAGCTACTGACTGCCCCCTCTTTGATGCGCCCTGGTCGTTCCGGCAAACCCGTAACGGCAACACATACGTTTACGGGCTGAGTGTGATGGCAAGCATGGTGGAGACGCTGCGACTGGGCTACAGCGAAAACCTGCCGTTGGACCAGCTCGCCTGGGGACACATCACCTCGGCCGCGCAGATCACCACGCTGCTGCCGCTGCTGACCGCAAACTACGATCTCAGCAACGACGTGCTCTATCAGGCACAGCGCCGTGGATCAATATTGCTCAACGCCCTGCTGGAGGCGATTGCTTCCGATAGCGCGCCGGGCCGCTGGCTGATTCTGGTGGCACATGACACCAATATTGCGATGGTGCGCACCCTGATGGGCTTTAGCTGGCAGTTGCCAGGCTATTCACGCGGCAATATTCCACCGGGCAGTAGTCTGGTGCTGGAGCGCTGGCGCGACACCCACAGCGGCGAACGTTTTTTGCGGCTCTATTTCCAGGCGCAGAGTCTGGATGGGATTCGTCAGTTACAACCGATTGATGATAAACATCCGTTATTACGTCAGGAGTGGCATCAGCAAGACTGCAGAATCACCGATGTCGGCGTGCTCTGCCCTTATCAATCCACGCTGACTCAGCTACGGAAAAAGCTGGATAACAGCGCTGTGCTGCCGGTTTCGGTTATATTGCCCTGAGTCCGTGGCTAATCAAATTCAGGCCGCAGCATCAACGCGGCCTGAATAATGTTAACCGCTGTTAATTAACGCCATTCCGACCTTTTCTTATTTAAATCGCCTGACTATCAGCGCCACTCGTTTTGTTTTACGATAGACCCGTCAATCATCCCTTTATTAACTATTTTCCTGTAATTCTTGAGTATTTCGGCGACTGGTTTCGCCGTTTTTTATTTCTTACACGCCCCGCTACTGCTGCCCGCCAGCGCCTGTGTGACTGCACGCTCACTTCTCTGAATCTCCCTTATCGCTTTCTGCCCGGTTATCACTATCCGCCACATTCACTGCCAATTAAAATACGCATTTATGGATATAAACCGGGACATAAACTTATTTCGCAGGCAGGCGTTTTGCTCCTGATAACAGGATTCCATATTGTGGATTGGGTCACATAAATAATCAGATGAGCAGGAATATAAAAGCGCGGGAAATAGCGTGTTCTGCTCCCCCACGAATGAGAGAGCAGAACAGGAGATTAGCGGGGTTTACGAACCAGCTTATAGCCCAGCAGCAGCACCACTATCCACACCATACCGACATAAAGGGAAATGCGGGTATCGGGGAAATAACCAATCAGACCGATAATAAAGCAGAGGAAGGCTACGCCGACGCCAGCAGTCCAGCTGCCGCCTGGCAGCGCAAACTGCAGCTTACTGGCCGCCTCTTTGCCAATTTTGCGACGGAACGCGATCTGCGACAGCAGAATCATGATCCAGACCCACACTGTTGCAAAGGTCGCCAGCGAGGCGATCACCAGGAAGACTTTTTCCGGCATCAGGTAGTTGAGATAAACCGCAATCAGCATGGCGAACATCATCACCACCACCGTCACCCACGGAATCCCGCGCGAAGAGACCTTCATAAAGACCTTCGGCGCATGTCCCTGCTGCGCCATCCCGTGCAGCATGCGGCCCACGCCAAACACATCGCTGTTAATCGCCGAGAGTGACGCGGTCAGCACCACAAAATTGAGGATAGAGGCGGCCGCCGCAATGCCCAGATGCTGGAAGGTCAGCACAAACGGGCTGCCCGAGGTGCCCACCTGATTCCACGGGTAGATCGACATAATCACAAACAGCGTGCCGACGTAGAACACCAGAATGCGCCATGGCACCGAGTTGATGGCGCGCGGAATCGACTTCTCCGGATCTTTCGCTTCACCGGCGGTGATACCGATGATTTCGATGCCACCATAGGCAAACATCACCATCTGCAGCGACAGCAGCATACCGACTACGCCGTGAGCAAAGAAGCCGCCGTTAGTCCAGAGATTGTGGATGCCGGTCGGCTGGCCGCCGTTGCCGAGACCCCAGATGATCATGCCGAAACCGGCCAGAATCATCACGATAATGGTGGCGACTTTGAAGAAGGAGAACCAGAACTCCACTTCGCCGAACACCTTCACGCTCATCAGATTGACGGCACCGATGATCAGCACCACGCTCAGCACCCAAATCCAGTGCGGCACCTCAGGGAACCAGACGCCCATATAGATGCCGAACGCCGTGACATCCGCAATCGCCACGATCAGGATTTCAAAACAGTACGTCCAGCCGGTGATGTAGCCTGCCATCGGCCCAAGATAGTCCTGCGCGTAACGTGAGAAGGAGCTGGCCTGAGGATTGTTAACGGACATCTCACCCAGTGCGCGCATGATGATGTAAGCCACTGCCCCGCCGATGATATAGGCGAGCAGCACGCTCGGTCCGGCCATTTTTATCGCGTCAGCGGAACCGTAGAACAGCCCGGTGCCAATCGCCGATCCCAGCGCCATAAAGCGGATGTGGCGCGTGCTCAGTCCGCGTTTGAGCTTGTTGGTTTCTTGCATAACAACCTGTACCTGTGAAATGAAAAAACCACGGGCAGGCCCGTGGTTAAAGAAAAATCAGTGCTCTCTGCTACGAGTGAACGGTCACCTGTTCCGGCCCTTTCACCCGATCAACAACAGCGGCAATCAGCAGCATCACCAGCGACGGCGGCAACCAGGCGAGACCCTGATCGGCCAGCGGCAGATTCTGACTGAAAGCGGGCAGCAAATCTTTAAACCCGGTGGTTTTAATCGCATCAACAATACCGAACAGCAAGCTGATTAACATGGCTGGCGCGATAATCCGGCTGCTCTTATTCCACCAGTTGAGGGTGAAACTCAGCACCACCAGCACGATACAGGGCGGATAAATTGCCGTCAGTACCGGGATGGAGATCTGAATCAGGTGGCTCAGGCCGAGATTCGACACCACCATGGAGAACAGACCCAGAATAAACACCAGCGTTTTATACGATAACGGCAGGTATTGCGCAAAAAATTCCGCACAGGCACAGGTCAGGCCTACGGCGGTCACCATACAGGCGACGAAGATCAGCGCGGCAAGGAAGAAGCTGCCCATGTTGCCAAAGGTGTGCTGAACATACGCGTGCAGAATCGCTGCGCCATTAGCGTTTTGATCCACCAGCGCACCGCTGCCCGCGCCCAGCTTAAACAGGCAGAGGTAGACCAGCGTCAGGCCCAGACCGGCGATTAACCCTGCCAGCACGGTATAACGGGTCAGCAGCGCGGCATTATCGACGCCACGCGAACGGGCGGCGTTGACAATCACGATACCAAATACCAGCGCGCCCAGCGTATCCATGGTCAGATAGCCATTGACGAAACCGCTGGAGAAGGCCGCACGCTGATAATCAGCGGTAGCCGGAACCGTGCCGCCAGCAGGCCACACCAGGGCAGCAACGCCCAGCACGGTCAGCGCAATAATTTTTAATGGCGCAAGGAAGTGCCCTACCGTGTCGAGTAGCTTGCCGGGATAGAGCGATACGCCAATCACCAGCGTGAAGTAAATCAGGCTATAGATAAACAGCGGCAGCGCGCCATCACCGGTCAGCGGGGCAATACCCATCTCAAACGAGACCGTGGCCGTACGCGGTGTGGCAAACAGCGGCCCGACAGCCAGATAGCAAACGGTGGCCAGCACGATGCCAGCGACCTTGCCAATCGGGGTGCTGAGTGCATCCACGCCGCCGCCGACGCGGGCCAGCGCGATCACGGTCATCACGGGCAGACCGACTGCGGTAATCAGAAAACCAATCGCGGCAGTCCAGACGTGTTCGCCAGACTGAATACCGACCATGGGCGGGAAAATGATGTTGCCCGCGCCAACAAACAGGGCGAATGTCATAAAGCCCAGCGCGAGAATGTCCTTCGAAGTTAAACGATGTGTCATACGGCCTGTCACTGATGTTGCGGTGGAAGTTGGGTTAGTGTTGTCCCCTCGCTGCGTGTAAACCACGACCAGGCTGACAATGTCAGCGCATTATGCTCGTCGCAGGGTAAAGCGCAGGTGATTTAAGCTGCTTTTATTCTGTTCACAGAGGGATGGATCGACAACGGCGCTAAGTAAAACGTTTATAGCGGTGAAAGGCAATACGGGATCGGAAAACCAGAAGGTTATGCCGCCATTTTTTCAAAAGGCAGTGGATAGCGTTAATTTTTGCAGCAGGCACACAAGATGATGTGCCTAAATAATAGACAGAGCGCGAGAAATCCCCGCATAAACGGGCCTGAAGATACACAAAAGGCGCGTTTTACGCGCCTGTCTGCACAACGTTACAGCACTACCAGACCTGATTTGCGATATCGACCACTAAGCGAATCTTCTGCCACTGCTGCGTCTCGGTCAGGCTGTTGCCCTCTTCGGTTGAGGCAAAACCACACTGCGGACTGAGGCAGATCTGATCCAGACTGACATACTGCGCCGCCTCTTCCAGCCGGGTTTTCACCTGCTCCGGATCTTCCAGTTCTCCCACTTTGGTCGTAATCAGACCCAGAACCACCTGCTGATGACCTGGCTTAATGTAACGCAGTGGCTCAAAGCCGCCGGAACGGGCGTTGTCATACTCCAGGAAGAAGGCATCCACGTTGACGCTGCCGAACAGGATTTCTGCGACCGGCCCATAGCCGCCTTCAGAGATCCAGGTTGAACGGAAGTTGCCGCGACAGACATGCAGACCCACAGTCAGATCGGCAGGTTTACCTTCCAGCGCTTTATTCAACACCTGAGCATAAGTCTGTGCCAGCTGGTCAGGATCGTCGCCACGCGCACGGATATCGCGCTTCTGATCCTCAGAACAGAGGTAAGCCCAGACGGTATCATCCAGTTGCAGATAGCGGCAGCCCGCGTCATAAAACGCCTGAATAGCCGCTTTGTAGGTCTGCGCCAGATCGTCGAAGTAGTCCGCCAGATCGGGATAGACCTCCGCGTCGATCACCTTACGGCCACCACGGAAGTGCAGCACGCTGGGGCTGGGAATGGTCATCTTCGGCACCGCATCACCGGCAATACTCTGCAGGAAGCGGAAATGCGCCAGCATCGGATGATCCGCCGGGAAACCGAGTTTGCTCACCACTTTCACGCTATGCGCTTTGGTCTGCACGCCATTAAACTGAATGCCCTGCTCCGCTTCATAGCGCTCTACGCCATTCAGGCCATAGAAAAAGTCGAAGTGCCACCAGCCGCGACGAAACTCGCCATCAGTGACCACTTTCAGGCCATTTTCCCGTTGTTTCGCCACCACATCGCGAATCGCCTCATCTTCAACCTGACGCAGGGCCGCCGCATCAATCTCTCCGGCTGCAAACTGTTCGCGCGCCTGCTTAATGGCGGTGGGACGCAGAAAGCTGCCAACGGTATCGGCACGGAACGGGGCGGTTTCTCTTTGCATGATCACTCCTGTCTCCCCTGCCGATAATGACGGCAGGAAATAGTTGCATCCTGATATAAATAGCCATCTGGATGGCTACATGTCTGAACACAGAGTGGCATGAGCGGCTTTCTTCTGCAACTGAAGAAAATTCAGTGATGTTGAAAAAAATTCACGTTCGGGGGATTAACGCAGCGCGGCGCGCGCCTGCATCATCTGACTATCAGAGAGCGGCAGATAGCCCGCTTCGCTGACCCGCCGCTGTCCCTGTGCCGAAAGTACCTGCTGCAGAAAAGCGGCCACCAGCGGCGGCAAAGGTTTGCCGGGCGCTTTATTCACGTAGAGATAGAGCGGGCGCGCCCAGGGATAGCGGCCACTGCGGATGGCATCGGCATCCGGGGTAATCGCCTGCCCCTGATCATTCATCACCGCCAGCATTTTTACGCCGCTGAGATGAAAGCCAAAACTGGCGTAGCCGATGCTGCGTGAATTACCGGCCACCGCCTGCACCACTGCGGCCGAGCCGGGAAACTCCGCCACATCGCTGCGAAAATCACCTTTGCACAGCGCCTGCTGCTTGAAGAAACCCCATGTGCCGGAGGCGGAGTTACGTCCATAGCGCTGAATCGGCCGTTTGCTCCACTGCGCGCCGGTTAAGCCGAGATCGCCCCAGCGCAGCGGCACGCTGTGTGCGCCACACAGACGGGTAATCGAGAAGATGGCATCGAGCTGTCGCGGTTCAATCTGCTGCAGCGGATTGCGCTGATTCACCACTACCACCAGCGCATCCATAGCCACCGGAACCGCCAGCGGCGGATAGCCGTAGCGCGCCTCAAAGGCCTGGCGTTCATCTGCCTGCATCGGGCGGCTCATCGGACCCAGTTGTGCTGCACCCGCCGCCAGCGCGGTCGGCGCAGTAGAGGAGCCGGAGGCCTGAACCTGAACATTGACGCCCGGCGCCTGGCGACTGAAATCTTCGCCCCACAGCGTCATCAGATAGCCCAGCGTATCCGATCCGACGCTGCTGAGATTGCCGGAGAGCGCGCCGGGCTGGGCCAGTGCCAGGCCCGGCAGCAGAGTAACGATCAACAAAAGAAGGATGCGCATCAGGGAGATCCGGCAGCAATTAATGAACGGCATTCTCCTGCATCACGCTGCTGACAATCAACCTCGCTGGCAGCGTAAAGGTAAAACAGGTCTCCTTGTGCGGCACGCTGGTGATATCGAGCCGCGCGTTATGGTGGCTCAGAGCATGTTTCACTATCGCCAGCCCCAGCCCGCTGCCGCCGGTCGCACGCGAACGCGCTTTATCGACCCGGTAGAAACGCTCGGTAAGACGCGGAATATGTTCTGAGGCGATGCCCGGCCCGTTATCGCACACCCGGAAAATGGCCCCCTGTTTGCCGCGCAGCCAGCTGATATCAATTCGCGTGCCATCCGGTGTGTGGTTTACCGCGTTGTAAACCAGATTGGAGATGGCGCTGCGCAGCTGTTCATCGTTGCCGAACACTTTCAGATGGGGATCGGTATGGAAGTGGATGTCGTGACGGCCGCCACTCAGCGTTGCCGCCTCATGCTGCAGCAGTTTCAGCATCACCGGCACATCGACCTTCTCTTTCAGATCGATTGCGGGCGCGGCTTCAATGCGCGACAGCGTCAGCAGCTGTTTGACCAGGCTGTCCATGCGGCGCGTCTGCTCCGACATGGTGTGCAGCGCTTTGCTGCGCGAAGGCTCGCTCATCACCGAGTCGTTCATCATCTCCAGATAGCCCTGCAGCACCGTGAGCGGTGTGCGCAATTCATGGCTGACGTTGGCAAAGAAGTTGCGGCGCGCCCCTTCCAGCTGATGCATCTGCGTGACATCACGCGCCACCAGCAGCCACTGCCCTTCGCTGTAGGGCATGACGCGGAACTCCATGTGAAGTTTGTTGTTCAGCACCAGCGTCAGCGGCTTGTCGAAATCGCGCTGGCGAAGATAGCGGGAGAACTCCGGATAACGGAGCAGGTTGAGGATATTCTGACCATTATCTTCCGGCCAGCGCAGACCCAGGTGCTGCTGCGCCAGGCCGTTACACCAGAAAATGGTGCCCTCTTCGGTGGTCAGGATCACCGCATCCGGCAGCGACTCGGCACCGCTGCGGAAACGCTTAATCAGATTGCCCAGTTCACGCCGCCGCCGCCGGTTGCGGAGCTGCATCTGGTAAAGACCATAAAACAGCGGTTCCCAGCTGGCACGCCCGGCCGGTGGCGTCATGGTGCGGTCCAGCCACAGCCAGTGCGACAGCCGCATCAGATTGTGAAAATGCCACAACAGCACCGTCAGCACGCTCAGCAGCAGCCACCAGGGCAGACCGCCGAACAGCAGGCCCAGCAGCACTGCGGGCAGACAGACCAGCAGCAGTTCTGTCAGTAATCTCTTCCAGGAGAGGCGTTCCAGCACGGTAAAGGCTCCGTTTAGTAGCGGGCAGAGAAACGATACCCTGTTCCGCGAACGGTTTGTACCATGCGATCGTGGCCGGACACTTCCAGCGCTTTACGTAAACGACGGATGTGAACATCGACAGTACGATCTTCCACATACACATTGGTGCCCCAGACGTGGTTCAGCAGCTGTTCGCGGCTGTAAACGCGTTCCGGGTGGGTCATAAAGAAGTGCAGCAGCTTATATTCGGTGGGACCCATCTCCAGCGGCGTGGTTTCGGACATCACGCGATGTGAGGAGGGATCCAGACTCAGCCCCTGCATCTCAATCACCTCTTCCACGGCCATCGGCGAAATACGGCGCATCACCGCTTTGATCCTCGCCATCAGCTCTTTAGGTGAAAAGGGCTTGGTAATGTAATCATCGGCACCCACTTCCAGGCCGCGCACCCGATCCTCCTCTTCGCCGCGCGCGGTGAGCATCATCACCGGGATATCGCGTGTCATCGCCTCGCGTTTCAGATGTTTGATAAACTGAATACCGCTGCCACCGGGTAACATCCAGTCCAGCAAAATCAGATCGGGCCAGGGTTCAATCAGCTTGCCAACGGCGCTGTCATAATCTTCCGCCTCGATTGGCTGATAGTCGTTCTGCTCCAGAACAAAACACAACATTTCACGGATGGGGGCTTCATCCTCCACAACCAAAATGCGCTTAGCCATTATTACTCCTGCTGATTATGACGGATGTCACTGAGATTCGCGGCGCCATTATGCGTCAGATTTGTGACACTTTTATGAAAAACATAACCTGCCTGTAACCTCACTGGTAATCATTTATGACAGCGCAGCGACAATTTTTTGCTTTGGCCGCAGAGCCAGTATAATCGCCGGGCGAATCACAACGGCAGGGACTCATCATGCGCATCATTCATACTGCGGACTGGCATCTGGGGCAGTTCTTCTACAACAAAAGTCGGGCAGCCGAACATCAGGCATTTCTCGACTGGCTGTTGATCCAGATTGAACAGCATCAGGTGGATGCGTTGATCATCGCAGGCGATCTGTTTGATACCGGTACACCGCCCAGCTACGCCCGCGAAATGTTCAACCGCTTTGTGGTGGCGCTGCAGCCCAGCGGCTGTCAGCTGATTGTGCTGGCGGGCAACCACGATTCCGTTGCCACGCTGAATGAGTCGCGTGAGCTGCTCGCCTGTCTCAATACCCGGGTGATCGCCACCCCGCAGGAGAAGGATGATGTGCTGCTGCTCAACACCCGCCAGGGCGAGCCGGGCGCGCTGCTGTGTGCGATTCCCTATCTGCGGCCGCGCGATATCCTGCGCAGCCGGGCGGGTCAGTCGGGACGCGACAAGCAGACCTCGCTGCTGGAAGCGATCGCCCACCACTATCAGCAGCGATTCACCGCCGCCCAGGCGCTGGGCCATGCACTGCCGATTATCGCCACTGGCCATCTCACCACCGTCGGCGTCAGCCAGAGCGATTCGGTGCGCGACATCTATATCGGGACGCTGGATGCCTTCCCGGCCAGCGCGTTTCCCGCGGCTGACTATATCGCACTGGGGCATATTCATCGCGCCCAGCGCGTCGCGGGCAGCGAGCATATCCGCTACAGCGGCTCACCGATTCCGCTGAGCTTTGACGAGCTGGGCACAGAAAAAAGCGTCTTCCTGCTGGAACTCACCATCAGCGGCCTGCAATCGGTCACGCCGCTGGTGGTGCCACAGGCGCAGCCGATGCAGGTGCTGAAAGGATCGCTGGCGCAGATTGCAGAACAGTTAAATGCCTTCAGCACGGCAGAGCAGGAGAAGTCGACCTGGCTCGACATCGAAGTCACCACCCAGGAGTACCTCAGCGATCTGCAGCGTCAGGTAGAAACCCTGACCGCCACGCTGCCGGTCGAAGTCCTGTTGCTCCGCCGCAGCCGTGAACAGCGGCAACAGAACCTGGCGCGGCTCGACAACGAAACCCTGAGTGAGCTGAAGGTGGAGGAGGTCTTTGCCCGCCGGCTGGCGCTGGATGAGGAGCTACAACCGGAGCAAATCGCCGAGATGACCACCCTGTTCCGCCAGACGCTGGCCGCCATGGAAGAGACCCAATGAAGATCCTCACGCTACGGTTCAAAAACCTCAATGCCCTGCGCGGTGAATGGTTCATCGACTTCCGCGCCGAACCTTTTGCCAGCAACGGCCTGTTCGCCATTACCGGTGCCACCGGCGCCGGTAAAACCACCCTGCTGGACGCCATCTGCCTGGCGCTCTATCACCAGACACCGCGCCTGGGCGCGATTTCACAGAGCCAGAATGCGCTGATGACCCGCGACTGTGCCGAATGTCTGGCCGAGGTGGAGTTTGAGATCAAAGGAGAAGCCTGGCGCGCCTTCTGGAGCCAGAACCGCGCGCGCGGCACTGCCGACGGCAAACTTCAGGCACCGCGCGTTGAGCTGGCACGCTGCGCCGACAACATCATTGTTGCCGATAAAGTCGGTGACAAGCTGAAGCTGATCGAAACCCTCTCCGGGCTCGATTTCGAAAG
Organism: Pantoea sp. EKM20T; assembly: GCF_011800485.1. Classification (NCBI taxonomy): domain Bacteria; kingdom Pseudomonadati; phylum Pseudomonadota; class Gammaproteobacteria; order Enterobacterales; family Erwiniaceae; genus Pantoea; species Pantoea sp. EKM20T. The sequence continues at coordinate 545,969 of NZ_JAALFW010000001.1, forward strand.
GTTTACCCGCTCGATGATGCTGTCACAAGGCCAGTTCGCCGCCTTTCTCAATGCCAAAGCCAGTGAGCGCGCGGAACTGCTTGAGGAGCTGACCGGCACCGAAATTTACGGTCTGATTTCCGCCGCCATCTACGAGCGCCACAAAGAGGCAAAAACCCAGCTGGATCTGCTGCGCAGCCAGGCGGGAGCGATGGCGCTGCTGGATAGCGACGCACGCGCCGCGCTGCAACAGCAGCTCACCGATCTGACCGATGCGGAACAGCAGCTCAGCGCGCACTATCAGCAGGCGCAGCAACAGCAGCAGTGGCAACAGCAGGCGCAGCAGTTACAGCAGGAAGATGCGCAGGCTGACGTCGCGCTGCAGCAGGCCCAGGCTGCATCCCAGGCGGCAGAGGCCGATCGTCAGCGTCTTGCACGCAGCGAACCGGCTGAAAAGCTGCGGGTAAAACTGCAGCAGCGCGACGCGTTACGCACCGAACAGCAGCAGGTCGTGAGCCGCTGTCAGCAACTCACGTCGGCGCAGCAGCAGGCGCAGAGCCAACAGCAGCAGCATCAACAGCACTACGCGACGACCCAGAGTGCCCGCCAGCAGGCGCTGCAGGAACAGCAGCAGCAGGAAAGTCTGCTGACAGAACAGGTGCTGCCGCTGGATCAGCGGATCAGCGCACTGCAGCAGCAGCTTGCGGAGCAGCAGCAGGAAAATGCCCGACAGCAGCAGCATGCTGATCAGACACAGGCCAGCCTGGCAGAGCAGAAGCGCCAGGTTGAGACATGGCAGCAGGCGATTGCCGAACAGCATCAGTTACGCCAGCAGCTTGCCGATCTCGCCCAATGGGGCGCTTCGCTGCCGGTGTGGCAGGAGAACTTTGCCCTGCTGGCGCAGCGTGAAGCGACCCTGGCCGGACTGGCGCAACAGCGCGAGCAGCAGCAGCGACAGATCGCTGCCCAGCAGGCGGAACAGCAGCAGCAGGCAGAACAGGCGCTGCCGCGCCAGCAGGCGGAGCAACAGGCCCGCCAGGCGCTCTCGCAGGCGGAGCAAGTACTAACTTCGCTACAGGAACAGCATCCGCCTGCCGCACTGCGTCAGGCATTAAGCCAGTTGCAGAACAGCCGTCCGGCGCGTCAGCAACTGCTGCTGCTTTCAACCCAGTGGCAGCCGCTGCACCAGCAGCTGGACCAGCGCCAGCAGCGGCTTATCGCGCTCGCAAAAGCGCATCAGCAGAGTGAAGCGGAACTCCAGGCGCTGCGCGAGACGTGGAAACGCGAAAAACAGCAGCTGGATGATGTCGAAAAAATCTGCGCGCTGGAGCAGCAGATTGTCGATCTCAGCGATTACCGCGCCCGGCTCGCCGCCGATCAGCCCTGTCCGCTGTGCGGCTCCTGCACGCATCCCGCCGTTGAGGCCTACAGCACGCTGGAAGTAAGTGCTAACCAGCAGCGCCGGGCTGCACTGCAACAACAAACCGAGGCATTGCGCGAAGCGGGCACGGCAAAAAGCGAACAGCTGAAACAGTCAGCCGTGCAGCAGCAGACCCTGCGCGATGAGATCGCGGAGATGCAGCAACAGCTCGATCGGCTTGAGCAGCAATGGCAGGCGCTGAGCGGTGAGCTGGCACTTACCTTCCCGCTCGCCGATCGGGATACCTTAACCGCGTGGGAGCAGCAGCAAAGCGAACGTGAAAGCCAGCTTGAGCAACAGCGACAGGCGCAGGAAGCCGCCGAACAGGCGCGTCAGGCCGCAAAGGATTACTATCTTCAGCAGTCACAGGCCTGGCAGCAGCATTTGCAGGCAGAACAGCTGGCGCAGCAGTCGCTGTCCAGCCTGCAACAGGCGCTGGATGCGCTGCAACAGCGTCAGCAGCAGGAACAGCAGGCCATGGCGCAATTGCAGAGTCGTCTGGAGCAGCAGTTCAGTGCACACAACCTTGCCCTACCCGACGCCGCCCATCGCGAGGCGTGGCTGACAGAACAGCAGCGGCGCTGGGAGCGCTGGCAGGAAAGTGAGCGGTTGCTAGCAAACCTGCAACCGCAGCTGTTAAAGGGGGAAACCCAGCTCACTGCCCTGCAACAGCAGGCAGAACTGGAGCAGCAGCAGCTCACCACTCGTCAGCAGCAGCAAAACCAGAACCAGACGCAGCTCAGCGAGATGCGCCGTGCCCGTCAGGCGCTGTTTGGCGACCGCGAGGTCACCCACGCCCGTCAGCAGATACAGGCCCGCGTTCAGCAGGCTGATGAACACCTGGCACAGCAGCTCACTGCCCTGCAACAGGCGCAGGCCGAGGTCAGTCGCCTGCAGGGTGAGCTTTCGGGGCTGGAAAATCAGCGGCAGACGCTCAATAGCAAACTGGCAGAGGCGGAAAGCGCGCTGCAGCAGGCACTGGAGAGCGCCGGATTCGCGGATGAAGCCAGCCTGCGCGCGGCGCTGCTGGATGAGCAAACCGCAGTGCAACTGCGTCAGCAGTTGCAGCAGCTCGATCAGCAATGCCAGCAGCAGCAGGCGCGACTGGCGGATCTGCGTCAGCGGCTCAGTGTCCATCAGCAGGCGAAACCCGCTTCGATACCGGAATCCGCCGAGGCGCTGGCGCAGCAGCTGGAGCAGTTACGGCTGGCACTGCGCGACAACGCCAGCCAGCAGGGTCAGATTCAGCAGCAGCTACAGAGCGATGCCAGCCTTCGTGTGCGCCAGCAGAGCCTGATGACACAGATTGAACAGGATGGTGTGACGCTGGCGCAGTGGAGCCTGCTCAACGATCTGATTGGCTCCGCCAGCGGCGATAAATTCCGGCGCTTCGCCCAGGGCTTAACGCTGGATCACCTGGTGGCCCTGGCTAACCGTCAGCTCGATCGGCTGCATGGCCGCTATCTGCTGCAGCGACGGGCGCAGGATCTGCTGGAGCTGGATGTGGTCGATACCTGGCAGGCCGATGCGGCGCGCGATACCCGCACGCTGTCGGGTGGTGAGAGCTTCCTGGTGAGTCTGGCGCTGGCGCTGGCATTGTCGGATCTGGTCAGCCACAAAACGCGCATCGAATCGCTGTTTCTGGATGAGGGGTTCGGCACGCTGGATGCGCAGACGCTCGACACCGCGCTGGATGCCCTCGATGCACTCAACGCCAGCGGCAAAACCATTGGGGTCATCAGTCACGTGGAAGCGATGAAGGAGCGTATTCCGGTACAGATTAAAGTACGCAAGATGAATGGGCTGGGTTACAGCCAGCTGGAACTGCCGCAGGGATAACGGGCGCCAGAGCGGTAAATTCTGGTTCTGTCGACAGTCGGAGTAATGCCATAGCATTCATGATGCCGGTCTGTAGACTGTCGGCAGCAGAACGGAAGATCTTTAAGGAAAGTTGGCCAGTTAAATGAATTTAATTAATATAACGATGAGAATGTTGCCGGGAGTGATTATTGCAATGTCGCTCAGCGCCTGTCAGCAACCTGTGACAAAGCAACGGGATAGCGTGGCAAACCTCTGTCAGCCGTCGAAAGATCCTGACAGCAAATCCTGTCACTGGACTAATCAAATGCAGCCAGTACTGAACCGGCAGTTCAGCGATGCGGCGCGTTACGCCGGTCAGCAATGCCTGGTACGGATGGAGTGGCAACCACACAGCAGACATTATGCGGTGACCCAGACGCAGGGTGATGAAGCGCTCTGCCTGCGCGCCTGGCAGCTGGTCGCGCAGACCCGCGATCTGCCGCCGCCGCCGGAGCCTGGACAACCGGCGTGGTTCGGCTTTGCGCCGCGCGGTTAGCTGGCCAGACCTTCCTGACGCCACTGGCGCGGACTGATGCCAAACCAGCGACGAAACGCGCGTGAAAACGCGCTGACTTCCGAGTAGCCCAGCAGCAGCGCCATCTCAGAGATGGGCAGCTGCTTCTGCTGCAGATAGTATGTCGCCATTTCGCAGCGCACCTGATCGACCAGCGCGGTAAAGCTGCTGCCCTCTTCGCGCAGCCGCCGCTGCAGTGACCAGCTCGACAGTCCGAGCTTATCCGCCACCTCTTCCAGCACCGGCTCACCCTGCATCAGCGATAAATTAACCTGCGAACGCGCCTGCTCAATCATGCTCTGCTGCGACGTCCCACGGTTAAGCCGTCGGATCGCATCCTGCATCACCATTAACAGGATCGGATCGCTCTCCGGCATGGCGCGCAGCAGATCGCGCCTGTGGATCACCAGTGAATTAAACGGCTGATCGAACCAGACCGGCGCATCAAACACTTTGCAGTGATCGTGCCACTGGCCGGGACGCGGATGTTCAAAGTGGACTTCGCGCGGTGCCCAGTGTCTGCCTGCCACGTGGCGGATCAGATTCATAAACATCCCCAGCGTCAGCTCTGCATCCTGTCGGCGCGACAGGATCGCGCCATGTCGCACCTGATAATCCAGCCGCCAGCACTCTCCCTTATCCACCAGCCGGGTTAAGGTGTCGTGCTGATGCCAGGGAAACGCGTTGACCACATTATGCAGCGCCTGTTCCAGCGTGGCGGAGCACAAACCGATGTAGCCGATCAGGCCTAATGACTGCGGTTTAAACTGCCTGCCGTAGTGCAAACCGAAGTTATCAAAACCGGAGTGACGCGCCGCCTCTTCCAGCACCCGACAGTAGTTAACCAGCCCCAGGCTGAGCGTCGGACTGGCCAGGCGCTCCGGATCGATGCCGCTGATGCCGAAGATACGATCAACATCGCCGCCCTGGGTATGAATAAAGTCGCCTAAGCCGGTCGCCGCCGCTGCCAGCACGCCGTGATTGCCTGCCCCCGCCGCTGCCGAGCAGGCCGCAAACGCATCGGGCTTTATCAGTGTCGGATTCATGGTCGCCTCAGTCAGAATTCAGGTGGATCACCCGTTACTCCTATCCGAGCAATTTCCATACCAGGTCCCTGATGCCCGACGCGCCGCCTGCGGGCTGTCCGGGCGGCGCGCGGGCTACGCGCAGGGCACTGCGGCGGCGCAGCGACGCCCGCCGCTGGTGCATCAGACGCCGACCGGCAGCTGCTCACCTTCCAGATAGCGGCGGCAGAGGCGGACCGAGTGGCTGGCCCACGCCGATCCCAGGCTGCGCGCCATTTCGGTTTCGGCATGTGATCCCACCCACGCGGTGAGCTGGATACGACGCTGGATCAACAGCGCGGGCAGCATGGCCATCTCCGCATCGCTGATATGCGCCACCTGCTCATAGCCGCGGATCCAGTGATCGATCCACTCTGGCGCGCGCGGATGATGCTCAACAAAACTGATCGCCGCCGCCAGATCGTGCAGATACCAGCCGAGCCCGCAGTCATCGAAATCGATCACCCGCGTTTCGCCCTTGTGCAGCAGCAGATTGGTCAGCCGCAGATCGGCGTGGATCAGGCCATAGCGATCCGATCCTTTACCGAACTGCGTCATCGCCGCGCCGACCTGGCTTATCGCCTGCTCTACCACGCCGTGATCGGCAGGATTCAGATTCGGCGCATCCTGCCAGCGTCCCCAGTGACTCTCTGCGCTGGTCATGGTGTGGTGATCCCAGATGATGCGCTGGAAACCCGCAGGCGGCTGCCACTGTTTACTGTGCTGATGCAGCCGCGCGGTGATCTGGCCGAGCTGCTGAAAAGCGCGGGGATCGACGTCGGTGGTCGGCATCTCTCCGTCGATCCAGTGAAACAGCACCACGTAGCGTTCACCGCCCTCCGGCAGCCGAAGCGTCAGCACGGTTTCGCCCTCTTTGTCCGGCACCGCTTCCGGCACCATAATGCCGGTTTCGCGCAGCGCATTGAGCCACAACAGTTCGCTGACGATGTCGGCTTTTTGATGATAATCGCCGCGATGCAGCCGCAGCGCATAACGCCGGCCTGCCGCCTGCAGCAGAAACGTGGCGTTCTCTGAGCGGCACAGCAGGCTGAGCTGGCCCTGCAGCGCGGCGGGATAACAGGCCAGCGCCTGCTGCGCCATCAGGGTGAGTTGGGAATCAGTCAGGTTGTCATATTGTTTAGCGCTCATCAGTCCGGCTCCTTGTCACTTGCTTTATCTCAGCATGCGTTGCCAGAAGGTGAGCTGCTTGACTCCGGAAGAGACAAAGTTGACCGCAGCGTGCAGCTGGCCCGGTTGTTGCCCGTGAGTTGACCGTGGAGGACAGAATTCACTGCGCCCGCGTCAAGTCGTGGCGAGTAATGCAACGGCATTATCCCCTTACTGTAGCGTAATGGCGGTGTAACGCCGCGTGAGACCAACAACGACGGGGATAACAGAATGACAAACAGACTCAAGCCCACTCTGGGCACCCTGCATCTGTGGGGGATTGCGGTTGGCCTGGTCATTTCAGGCGAATATTTTGGCTGGAGTTACGGCTGGGCCGTGGCGGGCACGCTGGGATTTCTGGTCACCACCGCGTTAATCGCCACGCTCTATACCTGCTTTATTTTTAGCTTCACCGAACTGACCACCGCGATCCCCCATGCAGGCGGGCCATTTGCCTATAGTCGCCGCGCCTTTGGCGAAACCGGCGGACTGATTGCCGGTCTGGCGACGCTGATTGAGTTTGTCTTTGCGCCACCGGCGATTGCCATGGCGATTGGGGCTTATCTCAACGTGCAGTATCCCGAACTGAACCCGAAGACTGCGGCGGTCGGGGCTTACCTGGTGTTTATGACGCTGAATATTCTCGGCGTAAAACTGGCGGCGATGTTTGAACTGGTTGTGACGGTGCTGGCGGTGATTGAACTGCTGGTGTTTATGGGTGTGGTTTCACCCGGCTTCAGCCTGGCGAACTTCGCCGCGCACGGCTGGGCAGGCAGTGACAGCTTCGGACTGCCCGCCTTCTCCGGGATTTTCGCCGCCATTCCTTTTGCCATCTGGTTTTTCCTGGCCATTGAAGGCGCGGCGATGGCGGCCGAAGAGGCGAAAGATCCGACCCGGACCATTCCCCGCGCCTACATCAGCGGAATTCTGACGCTGGTGGTGCTGGCGATAGGTGTGATGCTGATGGCGGGCGGCGCGGGCGACTGGCGCAAACTTGCCGACATTAACGATCCGTTGCCGCAGGCGATGAAAATGATTGTCGGCGAACACTCTAACTGGATGCATATGCTGGTGTGGATCGGACTGTTTGGCCTGATTGCCAGCTTCCACGGCATCATCCTCGGCTATTCACGGCAGTTTTTTGCCCTGGCACGCGCGGGCTATCTGCCGCCTTCTCTGGCCAAACTGTCGCGTTTCCAGACCCCGCATCGGGCGATTATACTCGGCGGCGTGTTGGGTATCGCGGCAATTTACAGCGATGGCGTGATTAATCTGCAGGGGATGACGCTGACGGCGGCGATGATCACCATGGCGGTGTTTGGCGCGATTGTGATGTACATCATGAGTATGCTGAGCCTGTTTAAACTGCGCCGCAGCGCGCCGGAGATGGTCCGCAGTTTCCGCGCGCCGGGCTATCCGATTGTTCCGGGCATCGCCCTGCTGCTGTCGGTGGTCTGTCTGCTGGCGATGCTGTGGTTTAATCCGGTGATAGGCGCGCTGTTTTTCGCCATCATGCTGGCAGGCTATCTCTACTTCCTCGCCACCAAAGCGCAGCGCGATCGGGCGCCGCAGGACAGTATGCTGGTCGGCGAATAAAAGCGGCGCGGGTGAGTGCCGTGGGTTAACGATTCAGCGCCGGGTCTCTCCGGCGCTGAATCGTCAGCGGATGCTCGGGTAACTCAGCCGTTAAGCGGCCAGAGCCACGCCGCACCGCGTACGCCGCTGGAGTCGCCATGCTGCGCCTTTAGCACCGGCGTTTCACACTCCCCGCCAAATACCCACTTCTTCATCAGCACCGGCACGGTCTGATAGAGACGATCCACATTGCTCATCCCACCGCCCAGTACAATCACATCGGGATCGATCAGGTTCACCACCTGCGCCAGCGATTTTGCCAGCCGCAGCTCATAGCGGCTCATCGCCAGTTCGGCGATCGGATCCTGCTGCGCCAGCAGCGAGACGATCTCCGCACCTTTGCGATGCACGCCGCTCAGCCGCTGATAGTCGATACCAAAACCGGTGCCTGAAACAAAGGTCTCTATGCAGCCCTGCTGCCCGCAATAACAGGGCACTTCCTGACGGTAGCGCAGCTCATCCTCATCCATCCACGGCAGCGGATTGTGGCCCCACTCACCGGCATTGCCGTTGCCCCCGATACGCGACTCACCGTTGATCGCCACACCGGCGCCCGATCCGGTGCCGATGATCACGGCAAACACCAGCGACTGTCCGGCACCGGCACCGTCGATCGCTTCCGACACCGCCAGGCAGTTGGCGTCGTTGGCGATACGCACTTCCCGGTTCAGCGCCTGCGCCAGATCTTTATCCAGCGGCTGACCGTTGAGCCAGGTGGAGTTGGCATTTTTTACCCGCTTACTGTAAGGCGAAAGCGTGCCGGGAATACCGAGGCCGACCGTGCCGGTTTCGCCGGTTTTCTGCTCCGCCAGCGTGACCAGATCGACAATCGCCTGCACCGTTGCCTGATAGTCATCACGCGGGGTATTCACCCGGTGGCGGAACAGCTCCTCTCCCTTATCCGACAATGCGATCACTTCTGTCTTGGTGCCACCCAGATCTATGCCTATGCGCAAGATTACGTCCTCGTTATTCGTTCAGGTGAGAGATACAGTAAAAGGCGTCTGCCGGAAAGGCAATGAAACCACTCCGATGTTTCGCTATCATGCGCGCTGACTCTCGCAGACTTGTGCGCCCGATCGCGCCACGGTAAGGAATCCCGATGTTGTGGTTTAAAAATATGATGGTTTATCGTCTGAATCGTGACATTCCGCTGTCCGCAGATGAGATGGAAAAGCAGCTCGACGCCTTCACGTTTTCACCGTGTGGCAGTCAGGATATGAGCAAGACCGGCTGGGTCTCGCCGATGGGCAACCGCAGCGATGCGCTGACCCATGAAAACAAAGGCCAGATTGTGATTTGCGCCCGCAAAGAAGAGAAAATCCTGCCTTCGCCGGTGGTGAAACAGGCGCTGGAAGCGAAAATCGACAAGCTGGAATCTGAGCAGAGCCGCAAGCTCAAAAAGACCGAAAAAGATTCGCTGAAAGATGAAGTGCTGCACAGCCTGCTGCCGCGCGCCTTCAGCCGTTTCAGCCAGACCTACCTGTGGATCGATACGGTCAACAACCTGATTATGGTTGACTGTGCCAGCGCTAAAAAAGCGGAAGATACCCTGGCGCTGCTGCGTAAAAGCCTGGGCTCACTGCCGGTGGTGCCGCTGACGCTGGAAAGCCCGATTGAACTGACCCTGACCGAATGGGTACGATCAGGCGAGCTGCCTGCCGGATTCGCCCTGATGGATGAAGCGGAGCTGAAAGCGCTGCTGGAAGATGGCGGCGTTATCCGCTGCAAGAAACAGGATCTGGTGTGCGATGAGATCGCCAACCACATCGAAGCGGGCAAGCTGGTGACCAAACTGGCGCTCGACTGGCAGGAGCGCATTCAGTTCGTGCTGGCCGATGATGGTTCAGTGAAGCGTCTGAAGTTCAGCGACACGCTGCGCGACCAGAACGACGATATTGACCGCGAAGATTTTGCACAGCGCTTTGATGCGGACTTTATTCTGATGACCAGCGAACTGGCCGCACTGACCAGCAATCTGGTTGAAGCGTTGGGCGGCGAAGCCCAGCGTTAATCAGTCACCGGCAGAATCATCCTGACAGACGATATTCGCCAAAAAAATGGCCGCTAAGCGGTAATGTCAGTCAGTTAAGCGACAGGTGATACCGCAGTCTGGTGCCGGGCAGGGGCTGGCGGTCCTCGCGCCGCTTCGCGGTTCCTTCACTTCATTCGCCTGCCTGACGGACCGCCGGGGATGGCACATCCTGTGCCGCCCCGCCTTTCGCCCGCGTCCTGCGGGCTCTCCTGGCAGACTCATTCTGTTCAGCGCTGCGGATTGCCTGCCCCTGCCCGCCACCGGCCTGCTCTGAAACTTCAGTGTGTATTGTTAAAAAGGGCACGAGAGTGGAGGCCTGAGCGCCTCTGCTGCTGAAAGGGCTATCCGCAGCGCTGAGGCGTGACGGTGGGCCAGAAGTCCACGCCGGGAAGCGTGGACAGTTCGGGGCCGGCCAGGGAGGGCCGATCCCCGAACGGTTCGTCGGCACGACGTCAAAGCCGAAGGAACCGCGTGAGCGGCGCGAGGACGGCCCGGCAGCAGCAGAGGTGCGCTGGCCCGCACTGCGGCTGGCTCGCCCGGAAAAAAAGCTGCCACGTTTGACCGTGGCAGCCTTTACAAATCTAATCTTAACTGACCAGCATTACCGCTAAGCGGCCATGTTTTTAATCTTTCAGGTAACGGCAGAGATAGGAACTCGGCTCGCCAACCTGCAGATGAAATTCGCTGTGACCCGGCACGTTGAACACCGAACCCGCTTCAAACCATTTCCACTCGGTTTCACCTGGCAGTAATACCTTAAGCGAGCCGCTGACCACGGTCATCTCCTCCGGCTGGCCGGTACCGAATGTGTATTCGCCTTCAGCCATTACGCCCACGCTGGCACGTCCGGTGCTCGCACTGTCAAAACCGATAGACTTAACTTTTCCGTCAAAATACTCACTTACGTTGAGCATAATAGTTCTCCAGAGCACATGTTGTGTGTCTGGCAGTGTAGAAGGGAACCCGCTGATCTGTCACGCGAAATGATGGCCGTTTGTGATCTCTTCACTCAGGGAAGCAACTCCGCCGCCAGGCGCGCCACCAGCTGATTAGAGAGCAGAACCGGTACGCCCAGCCGCTGCTGTAACCCTATCCGATGCTGCTGGTGATACCCCATACAGTCGAGCACCACCAGCGCTGCGCCCTGCGCTTTCAGACTGTTTGCGGCATCGGCGAAGGTTGCCTGATCGCCCTGATAGGGACTGGCGACCGCAAAGCAGGGCTGCGCAGGCAGTTGCTGCCATTTACCTGCCTGCTCAACAATCTGCTCCTCAACCGGCACGACAATGCCGACCCGCTGCTGCTGCTGCACCATGGCGCAGATGAGCGGTGGAATCAGGCGATCCGGCTCCAGCAGTAGCGCACGCTGGGTGCGGAGCCGGCTGAATTCACCGGTGCAGAGCAGCAGAATGGTCGCATAGCCCGCCTGCTCCAGCGCACTGATTTTGCGCTGCAATCCCTGCTCCACTTTCGAGGCCGCCAGCCGCACCTGTTCACCACTCTGCAGCCGCGACACCAGAACCCGGTCGCCCGCTGCTGGCGCGAAGCGTGCGGCAATCTCTGCCGCGCTGAGTCCATCCAGTAAACCGGCGTGATCGGTCAGCGCATCCGGCAGATGCTGCCGCAGCAGCGGCAGAATATCGCTGCGCGGAGACTGGCCGATAGTCAGCGTTACCAGTGGTTTCGTCATCTTAGTGATTCCGGTGACGCAGATGCGCCAGGCTGCCATAGAGTGAAATCAGCCGCGCATACTCTTCGGCGTCGTAGAAGTGACAGGTTCCACGACCAAACTCCTTGGCCACCTCAATGGCAAACTTCGCCGCTGCCGCAATGTCCACTTCATGGCTGGCGCCGGTTCCGCAGCCCGGCACCACCGACTCGGCAGTGATCGCCACCCCCACCACCGGCACATCCGTGGCGGTAGAAGGTTGCAGAATGCTGTTGAGGTGATAAACCCCATTGCCGTAAGGCGTAATATCCTGCGTGGTGATGGGAAAGGTCACCGCCGGACGGCCGCAGGTCATCTCCATGATGCGCAGCAGATCCTCCGAAACCCGCAGGATGTAGCCCTCTTTCACCGTCGGCGACAGGGCAAAGCCTTTGTGGTTGATAATGCGGTTACCTTTGGTGGTGTCGATTGACAGAATTGCATCCACACCCGCCACCACTTCATTATCATTCATAGTGACATCGTCAATCGGCGAGTCCATGAAATCGACCGGCAGATGCGGCCGCGTTGGCGCATCCGGGCAGATATGAGTGGTAATGATGACATCGCCATCAAGCCTGTCGCCTTTGCTCTGCATCTGCGCCAGTTTAAGCGCGCTGGCAACGGCCGCGATCGCGCCATCCGCATCTGACACCATGCCGATACGACCAGGACGAGCGCCGATGCCACCAAGGCGACCAATAATCCCCAGCGTCGGTGCACTGCCGCCGCCTGATTTGCCCTGCGTCCCCGGAATATCAATGCGCACAAAATCGGTGCGGCCTTTGGGACCGGAGACACGGGTAAAGCGGGCATCAACATCAGGATACGCCGCGAAGAGATCCACCACCTGCTGTCCGTCAATGTGGGCGCTATCCAGTAACTCAAAAACCGCCAGGGTCTGCTGCAAACTCATGCTTTATCCTTTTATTTCTTGCTGCTGCTGGCAAACAGCGAATGAAAGAAGCTGTAGAGGGCATCACCGGCAATAAAGCCTGCCGCCATCACCTCCATAGGCGACCGGCCCCGCTCGCCCCAGATCCGGATGATTACAATGCGTAAGGCGATCCCCACCACCACTGCCCAGCCCGCCATGGCGTTATTAATTAATAAACCGGTGGCGAGCAGCACGCCCAGCTGGCGTTTCGGCCCGCCGATCAGCTGGATAATGGCCCCCGGAATCGCCCACATCAGCAGATTACCGGCGATACCTGGCTCAGCACCCGCCTGAATGGTTTTGGCATACACCCGCGCTACAGGCGGCAACAGGTTGTCAGCAAAGAAGAAGGTATGGGCGTAACAGACCAGCGGAATCGACACAACAAAGGCGATCATAGCTGCGATGAGCTGAATGCGACGTCCCCAGAGCTCCTGCTGCAGATCGGCACCGTTGCCGCGCAGGATAAAGCCTGCCTTCAGGTCATAACCCATATCGGCGAACGCCGGACCGGTGGCGGCGGTAAAGCCGCACAGCAGGCAGAGCGCCAGCGGAGGAAAGCCGATCAGAATGCCGATAATCAGTGTAATCAGCGCCACGGCAAAGGCCGGGAACCAGCCGGAGTGCATAGCGGCAATGCCGACAATCAGTTCATGGGCGAAAGCAGCAAACGCGGCATAAAGAACAAACAGCAGCAGCATCGCGATGCCCATCTCACTCCACAGGCCGCCCGCCAGCGCCAGCAGCGCCGAAATCACGATGTAACCCACGCTGCCGAAACCCAGCGCCCGCTGCACCTCATTGCCATTGCGGCTCACCACCAGCGCATCATTTTTGCGGCTGCGAATCACCATCACGACCTGAATCAGCGCTACCAGACCGGCACCGACCATCACGCCATGCGGAATATAGAGCGCATTAATATCAATACCGGCCACCGGCTGCGCATAGGCACGCAGCAGAAAACCGATGCCGAGCATCGACAGCGCCCAGATATTGCCGATAAACGCGGTGCCGAAGGCGGACATCGGGATCTTCAGCATGGCACCGACGACGCCACCCACGATGCCCAGCACCAGCAGCCACGCCTGGCGTCCGCCTTTATCACCCGCTTTGATCGCTTCTGCTGCCGCAACGCCCGGTGGCCAGGCATTACTGGCCGGAAAGACGCGGGTATCAAACAGCCGATAGAGCAGCCAGGCATCCAGCAGCATCGCGGCGCTGACGCCACAGAACAGCGGCAGGACCAGTTGCGGTTCACCCAGCGCCCAGGGCACGGCAATCGGCATCAACAGACTGTTCGCCGCCCCAAAGGTGGCTGAAGAGATGGCGGTCTGCGCCAGGTTCTGGATTTCAATTGAACGATAACGGCGAAATGCCTGCAGCGGAATACGCGCCAGCAGCATGGCAAACAGCGCGCCGATAATAGAGGTGTTAGGCGTTACGCCAATGGTGGTAATCAGCTGAATGCCAATAATGGCACCCGCGATGGAGAGAAGAATTAAAACCAGTGCCACGCCAACGTGCTTAATCGGATTTACCCGTTCCATATGTCCCCGCCAGTCCTTGTCCAGAAGAAATGAAATAACGTCTACCCGCTCGCTGGCCGGTTTACGCCGGTTATCAGTTTCACTGCTCTGATGCGCACAGAGATTGCAACAGCCACTACAGATGGTCGTCCCTCCGCATGCTGAACCGATACAGGAGGCAATGAGAGACGGACACAGGCAACCGGGGTGCTGCGTAAAGCGTGGCGATCAGATTGAAAGAAAAAGGCCCGAAGGCCTTTGTTTTCCCTGGTGTGGCGAAAGTACTACGCCGATAAAAACGGTGTGAAGTTACGCGCCATATTTTTCGGTCATCTCAGTGGCCGTTGCGCGTAATGCTTCAAGGAGCTCTGACGGGAAACCCGGTTCAGACTCCATAGACGGAAACGACAGGCAGAGTGCCACCGTTTCGCCATGATGTTTGTTATGAACAATAACTGACAGCGAGCTGATGCCTGGCAGCGATTCATTTCGGGCCAGTGACCAGCCCTGCTGGCGGATCTTAGCCAGTCTGGCACAGAGTGCCTCAGGACTTTGCGGCGAGTTTGCTGATGCGACCTGCCATTGATCATGGAAGCGCGCCAGCACCTCTTCATCGCTTAACTGCGCTAACAGCGCCCGGCCGGTTGAGGTAGCGGCAGCCGGCATCCGACTGCCCGGCGGCGTGACCATCTGCGTAAAGTGACGCCCATGAAACATACGCATCACTAATACTTCCCGCCCGTCGAGCTTCGACACGTAACCCATGCAGCCGGTCTTCGCAGCCAGCCTGACCATTGCCGCTGAAACGCTGTCAACCAGCGGTGCCGAAAGATAATGTCCGGCGGCAGCCAGCAATACGCGACCAATGTGATAACCGCGCGTAGCCGCATTCCGCTCCAGCAGCCCCTGACTTTCCATGGTGGCCAGCAGACGCGAAACGGTGCTTTTTGGCAGGTTTAACGCCTCAACCACCTCACTGAATGAGAGACCAACATGCCCCTGCGTCACACCTTTGTGCTGAAACAATCGAAGTACGGCGGCAGCATTTTCAAGTGTGGTCATGTTACGTGTTCCACTATATGGAACTAAGTTCCTCTGTTGGTTTGATGAAAATAAAACGTGGCGCTGAATCGGTCAAGCGACAATTTGACTCACACAGAGATCGGCAGCAGAGAAAATAAGGGGATAAAAATGATTAGCGGGGCTTTATCTGGTGAGACAAGGAGAGTGCAGAACAGAAGCATACGCAGAGAGCATTCGACAGTAAATCTGCGTCAATTTCGCTTCTTAAATAACCCGATCGACTTCAGGTGGGAGTAAAAAGAGGCGTGGTTCAGGCACAGCGTCAGGCGGGTCAGTAATAAGCAGTTATCCGGTGTAACAGGCTGGCGTCCCTGCCAGCAGTGAAGCTTTACTCTTTTTCAACGTCTTCGTAGCGCGCTTTAGCGTCACGCGCTTCTTCTTCCGTTTCGTGCTCACTGATTAATGAATTCGGTTTGGGATGATCAGCACGCAATTCGTAAGAGGTTACTTTATTACCTTCAGTGCCCTTTTCAACAGGCACAACTTTCGCTTCACGTGGATACGGTGGTCTGGTCGGCATACTGTGTCCCTCTTGTCTGAATAACATTCCACAGGACAGGCCGCTGCCTGTCATAGGATAAGTATAGACAATGCCGTCTGAAGCGGGATCAAAGCGGGAAAAATCTGAGGGTTAGCTGGCGCGCGCCAGAGAGAGTGACAGCAGAATTTCCTCTACCACGCACTCGGGCGATTGCATCGCATTCACCTGATGATGGGCCGCAGCCTGATAGAGATGCGCACGTTCACGCAGCACATCACTCATCTCATCAGCAATCGGACGGCCGGTTAATGTCGGACGCTGGGCCGCTTCAGGTTCACTTTCCAGCCGCTCTGCCAGCACCTCGGGGGACGCGCTAAGCCAGATCACCTGGCCCTGCTCCTGCATAAAACGACAGTTCTCTTCAGCCAGAATCATGCCGCCGCCGGTGGCAATGACGGTTCCGGGTGCCGTCACCGCTTTAAGCGATTCCGTTTCACGGGCGCGGAAACCTTCCCAGCCTTCCTCCGCCACAATCTCCGTCACGCTCCGCTGCGTGCTGAGTTGCAGATGGTGATCGGTATCCGTAAAGGCGTAGCCCAGCGCCCGCGACAACGCCTCGCCGACCGTGGTTTTGCCGCAACCGCGAGCGCCAATCAAAAAGATGGGTAGTGACATCAGGGCCGTTCCTCCGCCTGACCGCGCGATGCGGCTGCATGGTGAGCTTATTAATGCGACGCATAATAACTGGAAATTATTATGGCCTCTACCTGTCAGGCACGATTTACGCATTTTCGTCCCCTGAACAGCGACAATCTTTGTGTTTTCAAGGGGAAATGCATGCACGTTTTGTGCATCAGGGCCGTAACAGAGCGATAAAAACTCCGCAAAAGAGCGGCTAAAATGCGTCGGCAATATTTGCTTACTGCCCCGATTTTACTTTTCACGCTGGCGCCCACATATACTGGTAACAATCGCCACAGGAGAGTCATCATGCAACGCGAAGAACAACAACTGATCGAAGGGCTGTTCAGCCGTCTGAAACAGGCTGAAAGCCAGACCGTGGCACGCGATGCCGCTGCCGAACAACTGATCAACCAGCATCTGCAGGCGCAGCCGGGCGCGCCTTACTACATGGCACAGGCGATCCTGATTCAGGAAGCGGCGCTGAAAAAACTCAATGAGAAAGTATCGGCGCTGGAAAGCCAGCTGGCCCAGCAACAGCAGCAGCAACCTGCACAGAGCAGCGGCGGCTTTCTGTCCGGGCTGTTTGGCAGCGGTTCGCGTCAGCAGCCGCCTGTGCAGCAGCAACAGCAATCGTCACCGTGGAACAGTGCGCCACAGCAACCGGCTCAGCCGCAATATGCGCCTGCACAAGCGCCTGCACCACGCGGCACCGGTTTCCTCGGCGGCGCACTGCAGACAGCTGTGGGTGTGGCGGGCGGTGTGGTGATGGCCGATATGCTGACCAGCATGTTCCACCATTCACAGCCGGAAGAGATTGTGAACATCATCAATGAGCCACCCCTGCCCGATGTGAATGACAATCTCAACACCTTCAACGGTGGCGATGACAATGCCGATACCTTTAACGGCGGTAACGACAACGCCTTCCTCGACCAGAATACGGGCTGGGACAGCAATTATGCCGACAACAGCGATCTCAATGATTTTGGCGGCAACGATTACGACGACGACAGCTTCGTTTAACTTCAGCGTTTCTGCTGGGTGAGCCAGCTATCCAGCTCATTTGCAAACTGCTGGCGGTCACGCGGACTCATCGCCGCGGGGCCGCCGGTCTGCACGCCGCTTGACCGCAGGGTATCCATAAAATCCCGCATCGTCAGGCGTTCACGTATCGTCGCCGGTGAGTAACGCTCGCCGCGCGGATTCAGCGCCGCCGCACCCTTCTCAATCACCTCTGCTGCCAGCGGGATATCGGCGGTGATCACCAGATCGCCTGGCTGACAACGTCTGACGATCTCATTGTCCGCCACATCAAATCCGGCAGGCACCTGCAGGGTGCGCAGATACGGTGAGGGCGGCACACGCAGAAACTGGTTCGCCACAAAAGTGATGGTAGTTGCGGTGCGGTCGGCTGCGCGGTAGAGCACCTCTTTGATTACATTCGGACAGGCATCGGCATCGACCCAGATAAACATCATGATTCCTTACAGTCAGAGAAGAGTAAGATCTTGCCGGGTTCCCCCTAAATGGCAAATTTTATTTGCGGCGTGCTTTCCAGCCTGCGCCCGGCTGACTTGTTATTCAGGCTGGCTGAAGTAAGCTAGCTCACTGAGAAAAACGAATAATGTCCTAAGGAGATGGCGATGCTGGCAAAGAAAATCGGGTTTATCGGCGGGGGAAATATGGCGAAAGCCATTATCGGCGGACTGGTCAACAGCGGCAAAATCGCCCCGTCTGATATCTTCGTTTACGATCGCAAAGCAGAGACCAACCAGGCGATGGCAGAGCAGTATGGCATTAACGCAGCGGAGAGCGCTGAAGCGCTGGCGCGTGAAGTAGACATCCTGTTCGGCGCGGTCAAACCCAATGTCATTCTGAAAGTCTTAAAAGAGCTGACAGGCAGCCTGAAAAAAGAGGCGCTGGTGGTGTCGATTGCGGCTGGGGTGACGCTCGATTCGCTCTCATCGGTGCTGGGTTACGATCGTAAAATTGTCCGTGCGATGCCGAATACACCCTCGCTGGTCAGCGAAGGCATGACCTCAGTCACGCCCAACGTGCTGGTTGAGCAGGCGGAAATCGACGAGGTGGTGGCGATTTTTGAAAGCTTCGGCAAAGCGGCCGTGGTGGATGAATATCTGATTCACTCCGTGGTCGGCGTCAGCGGTTCTGCGCCGGCCTACGTGTTTATGTTTATCGAAGCGATGGCCGATGCGGCCGTACTGGGCGGCATGCCACGCGCTCAGGCCTATCAGTTTGCTGCACAGGCGGTGAAAGGGGCGGCGCAGA
This sequence comes from Pantoea sp. EKM20T, assembly GCF_011800485.1. NCBI lineage: Bacteria > Pseudomonadati > Pseudomonadota > Gammaproteobacteria > Enterobacterales > Erwiniaceae > Pantoea > Pantoea sp. EKM20T. The sequence goes on from NZ_JAALFW010000001.1 coordinate 564,351, forward strand.
TGGTGCTGACCACAGGTAAACATCCGGCTGAACTCAAAGATATGGTCTGCTCCCCAGGCGGCACCACCATTGAAGCGGTGAAAGTGCTGGAAGAGAAAGGCATGCGCTCGGCGGTGATGGAAGCGATGCTGCAGTGCATGGCGAAGTCAGAGAAACTGAGCCGCAGCTAACAGAGTGAGTGTTGTTGCGCAAGGCGGCCCGCCACGCTGGCTGGCCCGCCTTGCTACCGGCTTAACTGATGTGCGCCTGACAGAGCGCCACCGCGTCGGCAAACGTCATCGGCTGCTGCATCCGCTCCACCAGCTCAGCGGTCAGCGTATACATGCCGCATGAGCAGATTGCCGCCAGCCTCCCCTGCTGGCCATAAAACGCCATAAACTTTTTATCCTCCAGCGAGCCGAGCAGCTGGAATGAATCCCATTCTTTGGCATGGCCCAGATACTCATAACGGGTGCCATACTGCGTAGTCCAGAAGAACGGCACACGATCAAACGCGACGGTCTGGTCCAGCATATTCCATGCGGCGGTTTGTCCCTGCTGATGCGCGACGCGATAGTGTTCAATGCGCAGCGGCCCCTGCGCCGACGGATACGTGGCGATATCTCCCGCCACCCAGATATTGTCAGCGACCCGCAACTGCTCATCCGCCTGCAGGCTGCCATCCTCTGCCAGCGGGAGATCGTGGATAAAGTCGGTAGCCGGTTCGACCCCGGTGGCAAACAGCACCACCGTCGCGTCCAGCAACCGTCCGCCCTTGAGCTGCACGCCACTCACCCGCTGGTCGCCCTGTAAGGCTTCGATCTCGCCCTGCACCCACTTCACGCCGTTCTGCTCATGCAGCTGATAGAAATAGCGGCCAATCTGATCGCCAAACTGTTTAGCAAAGGGCAACGCCTGTCGGGCGATTACCGTCACGTCAATTTCACGATTACGCAGCGCCGACGCCAGTTCGGTGCCGATAAAACTGTTGCCGATAATCACGATTTTATGGCTGGCATCCACCGACTGAAGCAGCTCATCTGTCTGCGCTTTGCTGCGCAGCAGATGAACCCCATCGAGATCGCTGCCCGGCAAATCGGGGCGGACTGGCGTCGCGCCGCTGGCGATCAGCAGTTTGTCGAAAGGGAGCGTCTCGCCATCCTCGAAAATCAGCCGTTGCTGCTGGGCATCCAGGCGGCTCACGGTAGCCTGAAGCCGTTCAACGTGGTCCATCACATCCGCTTTCAGCAGCTGCGGCACCTCGCTGATATCCATTTTGCCCGACGGCACAAATTTGGTCAGCGCGGTGCGGTCGTAAGGCGCATCCGCTTCCCGTTCAACCAGAATCACGCGGCCTTTGAAGCCTTCATGGCGCAGACGCCACAGCGCCGCGCTGCCCGCTGCCCCACCACCGAGCACCACATAGACCGGTGCGGCTGCCCCACTGCCAATCGGCGCCGCGGGCGACATCGCTTTCGGATTCACCAGCACCCGGCCCTCTTCAATGCGCAGCGGATACTGTTTGAGATCGGCTAACGCCAGCGGTTCACACATTTTTCCACTGGCCAGATTAAACGCGGCTTTGTGCCACGGACAGACCAGCCGATCGCCACAAATCGCGCCCTGCTCCAGCGGCGCGCCTGCGTGCGGGCATTTCGCCTGATAAGCACGTACGTTGTCGCCTTCGCGGATCAGCAACACTTCCACCTCGCCGAGCGTTTTTTTAACCGGCTGGCGCTGGGGCAGATCGTTCAGGTCGACGGTAAATTGATAGTTCACGACATGGCTCCTTTAACGGTTCTTGTCTTGTGCTGCGCGGCAAAACAGAGTGCTGCGCAAATCCCCACAAACATTAAGTGTGGCAAAAGAACCGGGAAGCCTGGCGATGAATGCTTATCAGAAGGTTAACATGCTGTTATAGAATGGAATTTAATCAGCATTGCGCGGGAAGGAGAAGCGGCCACCTGCGTGGCCGTGGGGATAATCAGCTTTTTTTCAGGCACTGGCTCATAAAGGTTTTACGCGCACCGCCCGCCAGTTTTTTATCACCAGCTTCGCCGTTACAGCTTTTCATTTTCATCTGCTGCGGTGACATCTGCGACAGCTTGCTGTCCTTTTTCAGGCATTCACTCATAAAGGTTTTGCGCGCATCCCCTTTAAGATCCTGTGATTTAGCATGCTGGTTACACATCGTCATCTTCTCCTGCTGCGGGGTCTTTTCCGCCGCACCGGCCAGTCCACTGACCAGCAGGCCCGCCATCATCATCGCCATTAAACCGACTTTCATCTTGTTATCTCCACAGTGGATTGTCCTTTGTTATTCTGGCAGCGAATAAGCAAAGCGGAAAATGTTTCAGGTCAAAGTGATGTGAAGATCCCATTCCAGTCTGGCACTGGGATTGTTACTGACGAGGATGGCGGAGTAACTTTTCGATGTAATTGCGCAGCAGTTGCGCATTTTCATCTCCGGCATCGGCCACATTGTCTATTGCGGTTTCAATACTGGTGGTTATAGCCAGATGTTGTTGCGGCTCCAGCTTGCGAACCAGTGCGGTAACAACAATCTCCAGCGCTTCGATTTGCGCCATCTGCTCTTTGGCTGTCGCCTCTTTTTCAGCCAGCTTTACCAGCAATTCAGCAATCAGATTTTTCATGCTGTTATCTCAGCGGTGGAGAAAAGCTGAAATTATCACCACGCTGGCTAAAAAAACAGAGGGTAACCGCTACTTTTTTCAGTGAGTTAGCCCGCATTCCTCACCGTCTGCTCAGACGATTCCGGCTAACCTTGCGAGCGAAACGTTTTCCCTGCAATCAACGCTATGGTTAAACGTTTCGCACGCCCGAAATCGGTCTTTTGCTTAGCGAGGATCGACAAATCCGCGGCCTGGTCCGCCGCCGTGTCCGCCCCAGCCACCGCCACCGCCGCCTGGAGGCGGGAAAATACATCCGCTTAATGCAGTAACCAATGCCACAACGGCAGCCAGCTTAAAGATTCGTACCATATCTACCTCAGGGTGATGAAATCGGGCTGAGTGTATGGAGCCACCTGCATGGCGACAAGTGAGATTCTTCCGCATCCGGCGACTATTCATCTTTGCTGACCAGGCTTAACGATTTACCACCATTAAGGCGGCACAATCTCAACATCCCGGCTGGATTACAGCACAAATTATTTGTGCAAATCGGGAGGGTGAACACTTTACAGGCGGCGTAATTTTGCGCATTGTGAGCGCATTACATTTACAGGATATAAACATGACTCTCTCTCAGGCTGCTTTCAGTGACATCCTCTCCCGGCGCGACTGGGAAAATCCGGTCGTGACCTCGCTGCATCGGCTGGATGCGCACCCGCCATTCGCCAGTTGGCGAGATGAAGCAGCCGCGCGGGATGACAGCCCCTCGGCGTCACTGCAGAGCCTCAACGGAGAGTGGGGTTTCCGTTATTTTACGCAGCCTGAAGCGGTCCCGGCCAGCTGGTTACTGCAGGATCTGCCGGACACTACGACCCTTCCGGTTCCGGCCAACTGGCAGATGCACAGCTTCGATGCCCCCATTTATACCAACGTGCAGTATCCGATTCCGGTCAATCCTCCGCTGGTACCCACAGAGAATCCAACCGGATGTTACTCGCTCACATTCAGCACTGACGCAGCCTGGCTGGATAATGGGCAGACACGCATCATTTTTGACGGCGTAAACTCGGCCTTTCACCTGTGGTGCAACGGACACTGGATTGGCTACTCTCAGGACAGTCGTCTGCCCGCTGAATTCGACCTGACGCCTTATCTGCGGCCGGGCAAAAACCGGCTGGCAGTAATGGTGCTGCGCTGGAGCGACGGCAGTTATCTGGAAGATCAGGATATGTGGCGAATGAGCGGTATTTTCCGTGACGTCACGTTATTGCATAAACCGCAGGTGCATCTGGCCGATGTTCAGCTGGAAACCCGGCTCAGCCCGGAGTTTTACCGTGCCGAATTGCGTGCCCGGGTCCGTGTTGCTCTGCCAGCTGACGTCAGCTCGCGCTATCAGCTGCGCCTGACGCTGTGGCAGGGTGACCAGCAGATTGCTCAGTGTCAGCAGCCGCTGGGCAGTGCCATTATTGACGAGCGGGGTCACTATCCCGAACGCGCCCTGCTCAGCCTGCCGGTGGAACAGCCTGCGCTGTGGAGTGCCGAAACACCCCACCTCTATCGCGCCACGCTGGCGCTGCTGGATGAGAATCAGCAGCTGATCGAGGTGGAAGCCTATGATGTCGGCTTCCGTCAGGTCACCATCGACAACGGACTGCTCTGTCTGAACGGCAAGCCGCTGCTGATCCGCGGCACCAACCGTCATGAACATCATCCGGAGCGCGGTCAGGTGGTGGATGAGGCGACGATGCGCCGCGACATTGAGCTGATGAAGCAGCACAATTTTAATGCGGTGCGCTGTTCGCACTACCCTAATCATCCGCTCTGGTACCGGTTATGCGATCAGTATGGGCTTTATGTGGTGGATGAGGCCAATATCGAAACCCACGGCATGCAGCCGATGAACCGGCTCTCCGATGATCCCCGCTGGTTCGCCGCCTATAGCGAACGCGTGACGCGCATGGTGCAGCGCGATCGTAATCACTGCAGCATTATTATCTGGTCGCTGGGCAATGAGTCAGGACATGGTGCCACGCACGATGCGCTCTACCGCTGGGTAAAAAGCAGCGATCCAACGCGTCCGGTTCAGTATGAAGGCGGCGGTGCGGATACCGCTGCTACCGATATCATCTGCCCGATGTATGCCAGGGTTGATGAAGATCAGCCCTTCCCGGCGGTGCCGAAATGGTCGCTGAAAAAGTGGATCGGTCTGCCGGGTGAGACGCGTCCGCTGATCCTGTGTGAGTACGCGCATGCCATGGGCAACAGCTTTGGCGGTTTTGCTAAGTACTGGCAGGCCTTCCGCCAGTTCCCGCGTCTGCAGGGCGGCTTCGTCTGGGACTGGGTTGATCAGAGCCTGACCCGCTATGACGATCAGGGCGAACCCTGGCAGGCCTACGGCGGCGATTTTGGCGATAAACCCAACGATCGTCAGTTCTGTATGAACGGGCTGGTATTTGCCGATCGCACGCCGCATCCGGCGCTTTATGAGGCGCAGTGCGCCCAGCAGTTCTGGCAATTTGTCGTCGATCCCGGCGATCCGCTGAGCTTTACGGTCAGCAGCGACTATCTGTTCCGCCACAGTGACAACGAAGTGCTGCGCTGGCGCATCGAACAGGCGGGTCATGTGGTGACGGAAGGAGAAGTGCCGCTGGATATGGCTCCACAGGGCCAGCAGCGGATCACGCTGCCGTCACCGCCAGCATTACAGGGCGAATGCTGGCTGAACGTCGCGGTTCATCAGATTCAACCGACCCAATGGAGCGCCGCTGGCTGGCGTGTCGCCTGGCACCAGTGGGCGCTGCCCTCATCGCTGGCGCTGCCATCAAAGCCGGAGAGCGGCCACGCACCGGGCCTGCACGATGATACCCGTGAGATTGTCATCACCCATCAGCAGCAACGCTGGCATTTTTCACGCCACAGCGGCGAACTGACGCAGTGGTTTGTGGATGAACAGCCCACGCTGCTTTCACCGCTTCAGGACTGCTTTATTCGCGCGCCGCTCGACAATGACATCGGCACCAGCGAAGCGGAACGCGTTGATCCCAATGCCTGGGTTGAGCGCTGGAAAGCGGCGGGTTATGACCAGATGAGCAGCCAGTTGGTGTCGATGACGGCGAATGCGTTGCCACAGGCGGTGCAGATTGAAACGCTGCACAGCTGGCTCGCCCATGGCCAGATCGCCTTTATCAGCCGTAAACGTTATCTGATCAATGCGCAGGGTGAGTTGCAGTTGCAGCTTTCCGTTGAGCAGTCGCGTGGATTGCCCCCGCCCGCCCGTATCGGATTACGCTGTGAGCTGACGCAGATACCACAACAGGTGAGCTGGCTCGGCCTGGGTCCGCATGAAAACTATCCCGATCGCCAGCTGGCCGCGCAGTTTTCCCGCTGGGAGCTGCCGCTGGATCAGCTCTCAACGCCTTATGTTTTCCCGGGTGAGAACGGTCTGCGCTGCGGCACCCGTCAGCTCGACAGCGGCAGCTGGCAGGTCAGCGGCGATTTCGCTTTCTCACTGAGCCGTTTCAGCCTGGAGCAGTTGCGGGAGGCATCACACCGCCACCATCTGCGTCCGGAAGCGGGCTGCTGGCTGCATCTGGATGCCTGCCACATGGGTGTCGGCGGCGATGACTCCTGGAGCCCCAGCGTCAGTCCTGAGTTTTTACTGACTCAGCAGCGCTGGCAGGCTGAACTGACGATTTGTCAGCCGACGCGGGCAGCGCTGTCTTCGGACGCCGGTAAAAGCGCTTCAGAAACAGTACGTTAATCAGCACGACCACGGCGGTGGCAAAAAAGACCCAGCGGAAACCGGCCACCGCCGACACCGCGGCGCCCAGCAGCGGACCCGCGACATTGCCGAGATACATAAAGGACTGGTTATAGCCGAAGATCCGGCCGGTGATGTTGTCACGCGAGTGACGCACCAGCAGCGTCTGCACCGCGGGCATCATCGCGCCATCGGCAAAGCCCAGCAGAAAACGTAATACCCCCAGCTGTGTCGTGCTGGTGACAAACGACATGGCGATAAACAGCAGCAGCGAGATGACCATCGTTGCCAGCAGGATACGCTGCGTGCCGATGCGATCGCCGAGTCGTCCCAGACGAGGCGCGGCCAGCAGTGCAGAGACGCCAGGCAGCGCGGCAATGACCCCGCTAAGAAAAGCGATATTCTCAGCGGTGGGTGCCAGTTCCCGCACAAAGAGCGTCAGGATCGGGTTCACCGATCCGTTGCACATCTGAATCACCATGGTGGTGAAAAAGAGGCAGAGCATCAGTTTTGGATTATCCAGCGAGCTGAAAACCTCGCGTCCGCTGAGCTTCTCCTTTTTACTCACCGGGGTGTAACCGGTCTCCTTGATCAGGAACAGCGTCACCAGAAAGCTGACCATCAGCAGCGCTGCGGTGACAATAAACACCGTACGCAAACCGACCCAGTCTGCCAGCAGCCCGCCCAGCATCGGCCCCAGAATCACCCCGCCAATCTGACCGGTTGAGACACAGCTCAGCGCCCAGCCGCTGCGTTCACGCGGCACCTGAGCGGCCACCAGCGCCATGGCGTTGGGAATATATCCGGAGGTCAGCCCCATCAGGGCACGCAGCAGCAGCAACTGCCAGGCTTCGGTGACAAAAGCCTGTAGCAGAATTACCACGCCCATGCCAAAAGCGGCGCGCAGCAGCATCAGCTTACGGCCTTTACGATCGGCAAGACTGCCCCACAGCGGGGCTACGGCCGCCGAAACCACAAAGGTGATACTGAAGGTTAGACCCGACCAGAGGCTCAGTGATTCGCCACCGGTTATGCCAAGCTGCTCAAGGTAGAGCGGCAGAAACGGGATAATCTGGCTGATGGCCAGGCCGGTAAAAAAACAGCCAAACCAGACCGAGATCAGGTTTATCTTCCAGGGTTCTATAGTGCGTGGCATGAGCAGATATTTTAAAGAGAGGGAATGTTCAGTCTAACGCGGCTATTCTCAGCGTGACCGACAAAACATGGCACAAATGGCAAAAGACCGGTTTCCTCTTTGATTCAGCGCAATCACCGGCGCAAATTTTCCAGCCCACCGGGTTTTTAGCGCGAAGCACGCGGGCGATGGTCTGGCCAGACCCGATCTCCCTCAATCCGGCCCGTCAATATAGAAAAATATGTCATTCTGTTACTGACAACTCTTCACCCCGCTTCTATGTTTAAAAAACCGCCAGCCGCGGCGGTATAGCAATCTTTTTAATCGGCGCGACATCCTCCGCAAAAAACGGTGCAGACCGTCCGGCTACGCTGAGGCGAACCAGCTTATTTCATGGTTATACGCCCTTATGCTCAGGTGTAAGGGAGGGAGTCTTGTTTTAGCGGAGGTGGGTAATGAGAGTACAACCTGACAGCGCCAGCCGTGCTATCAGCGACTATTTTAACAGCCCGGACTGGCGAATACCGCCTGAGTCCGATCTGCTGGCGGTGATTCTGCGTGAAATAATGGAAGCGGGAGAACCCGCCACCAATAAAGCCCTTATTGCGCGGGTTATCGATAAACTGGAAGTAGAGGGCGACGAGACGCAGTTGCAGCGTTATCGCACCCTGCTGGCGCAGTTGATCGACACGCAGCCGGAGGCGTAAACCCACCACCTACTTCACCCAGCGCAATTTATCCGCTTCGCTGATGCTGGCTCGTCCGCTGCTGCGCTGAAACAGGCACAGCTCCCGTCCACGCTTATTTTTCATCTGCGGCTGGGGATAACGTCCCTCCAGCAACAGTGCGCTGTAGCCCGTATTGTCGTCATACTCGATCGCCTCGCCCAGCACCTTTACTTTGCTCAGATGACTGGCGTTAATGCAGGCCTGCACCATCACCTGACGGCTCTTTTGCCAGGCCTCTTCACTGGAAGCCTGCGCCAGTGTGCTGCTGAGTAACAATGCGGGCAGAAGTGCCCCGATTATGCGTTTCATCTTCTCTGCTCCTGTTACGGCCCGAAGCCGCTAAAAAAATTCCCGCCGGGGCGGGAATAAACAAGACGAGCACTATCTATTGTGTGACGAGGAAGTTTCTTAAACGCGCTGCTATCCTCGCCTGCCGTTATGACAAACCTATGACATCTTTGCCGTTAACCACAATAAACTGAGCTGATATTGCCATTTTTGTCAGCCAGGAAGTTCAGCCGGTTAAGGTTGAAGTCCATGGTGACGGCAGAATTATAGGGGATGGCGCGTACCTTCTGTTCGAAGTGCTGACCCTGCAGCGCGGTTAACGGTTTACCGACATAATTCTGATACTGAGAGGCACCGCAGCGGTCAGCTTCGGGATCCTGTGCCACACTGGCGGTATCGGGCTTAGAGGCAGATTGACAGGCGGTTAATGCAAACAGCCCCATTACCAGCAGCCCTTTTCCATAAAATTTCACGTTTATTCTCCTGTTGGACGTGTAAAACCCTGCCCCAAGAGTAGCAAAGCGCACCTGCTGACCTGAACCCCTAAAAAGTAAAGTTGTTACAGCAGCATTAAACGGGTCGCGGCACAGGTCATTTTTTAAGATTAATCGCACTCATTGCCTAAAAAAAGCACAGCGGACCACTACAATATTAAGAATAGTCTTAGCCCTGAGGAGGTCATGATGGAACTGATTATTTTTGTCGTCTGCGCAATGCTGATGACCGCCGTGGCGGTTAAAGTCCGTTAAACGGGTTCAGCCTGGTTCTGCGCGGTTCTTTCCAGAAGCGTACTGAATGCAGCCAGCGGCATCGGTCGACCGAGGAAGTAGCCTTGCCCCTCTTCGCACGAGAGCTGTTTTAGCTGGTTCAGTTGCGCTTCTGTCTCAATCCCCTCAGCCGTAATTGTCAGGGCAAAGGCGCGTGCCAGCGCAATAATCCCCGCGACCACCGATTGTGCCTGCTGCGACTCCGGGAAATCTTTCATCCAGGAGCGATCGATCTTCAGCCCATTAAACGGGAAGGTCTTCAGGTAGCCCAGGGCCGCATAGCCGGTGCCGAAATCATCAACGGTTAACCTTACCCCGAGTGACCGTAAACCCTGCATCACCTCCAGCGCATGCTGCGGATGTTCAAAGGTCACGTTCTCCGTGATCTCCAGCTCCAGCCGGGTAGCCGGCAGGCCACTTTTCGCCAGCACATCTGCAACCCGCTGCACTAAATCGCTGGTGCGGAACTCCATGGGCGAAATATTAACCGAAACATAGCGATCGCCCCCCCATCCCAGCGCATCCTCACACGCCCGCATCAACACCCAGTCGCTGATAGTGGCGATGAGACCGCTCTCTTCCGCCAGCGGAATAAAGTGATCGGGGGTAATCCACTCATCCGGCGCAATCTGCCAGCGAATCAGCGCCTCAGCACCCGCCAGCTGACCCGTCAGCAGTTGATAGCGGGGCTGGTAGTGCAGGCGAAATTCATTGTTCTTCAGCGCTTTCTCAATCCGCCGCGCCATTTCACGCTTATCCTCACGCTGACTGGCCATCTCATTGGCATACCAGACCCACTGATTGCGTCCCGCTTCGCGCGCTTCATTCAGCGCGATATCAGCCATTTGCAGCAGCGCTTCCGGATGGCTGGCATCCTGCGGTACACAGGCAATCCCCATGCTGACGGTGAGATAGTGGACATGCTGGCCGGTGCTGATGGGCTGCTGAACCTCGTGCACCAGCTGTGCGCAACGCTGATCGACCCGCTCACGGTTCGTTTCACGCAATACCAGCACAAACTCATCGCCACTCAGCCGCGCCACCAGCTCCTGCGGGCCGATACAGCGCTTCAGACGCTGCGCTATCTGGCTCAGCACTTCATCGCCCGCCGCATGGCCCCAGGTTTCATTAATCGGCCTGAACTGATCGAGATCGAGGGTAATCAGCGTCAGCGGCGCAGCGCCATCAGGCAGCTCAAGGTGTAGCGTCAGAAACTCCTGCAGCTGCACGCGGTTCGACAGGCCGGTTAAGACGTCGTGACGCGACAAAAAATGAATGCGCGCCTCGGCTTCCATGCTCTGAGTGATGTCCGATACCGTGCCGCGAAACCCGATACGTCGCGCCTCATGCCAGATTGTTTTCGCGACCAGCTGGCCGATACGGCGGTTGCCGTGCGCCGACATAAACTGACAGCGCAGTGGCATCCGTTGCCCCTCCTCCTCCTGACGCTGCAGCCAGGCGACCAGCGAATGGCTGGGATGCGTCAGCAGGTGATCGATGTGACGGCCCAGCCAGTGTGTAATATCGTGGCCGGTCACGGTTTGAAAGCGCGCTGAGAGGTAGATGAGGCGGCCCTCTTCATCCGTTTCCCAGATCCAGTCTGACGCTGCCTCAGCGAGATCGCGAAACCGCGCTTCGCTGTTGGCCAGCTCCTGCTGACTGATCGCCAGCAGGGCAAAGCGCCGGTCAGAAAGAATCGCATTAGAGAGCGCATGGCGGCTGACGCGATGGGTGATTATGCCAATGATGATCGCCATGAGCATCAGCAGTGGTAACAGAAACCAGACCAGGCCCATGCCAGGCATCTTTGGAGTCCAGCGCAGCACAATCAGATCGCCACCGGGTAACGGTTGCACCATCCGCGGTTCACGCAGGGCATCCCCTGCACTGACGGGCAGGCGCAGTTCGCGCACATCCAGCGTGGCGCCCAGCGCCTGTAATTTGGCAGGGGTGAACAGATTCACAAACACCATGACTGACGCTGGCCCCGCTATCGGCGGCATATTCGTCAGTTTGCCGCTGCCGATGGGGGCGGCAACCACAATGGCGGGCAGATGATTAATCAGCGCATCACGGGTTATCGCCGCGTCGTTGCGCTGACGTGCCGCCGCAATCAGCGCTGGAGCCTCTTTTCCCAGCCAGGCTTCCAGCGGCGTATCCACCAGCTGCCCATTAATGACGCTGTACGTGGTGTGACCGTTGCCGTCGACCACGAATACGCCCTCATAGTGATACTCTTCGTAGAGGCCCGGACCAAAGTTCTCTTCGTCATAAGCCCAGACTTTGTTGACCCTGACATGGAGATTGCGCCAGGCTTCGCCCCAGAACGCATAATCCCGGATATCCGTGACCATCGCCTCCTGACGATTTTTCCACGCCTGCTGCATCAGCAACTGGTCATGCTCAACCGATACGCTGTTTTGCCGCTGCGCAATCGTCAGCACCATCAGCATCGAGAGCACCAGCACGCCAAACAGCAGCAGCGAAAGCGTGCGCAGGCTGCGCCGCGTAAAGCGGACAGTGCGGTCTTCAGCGGCATGACTGAATGGAGGCGAGGGTGGCGCCGGAGGGTTAGAAGTCATTAAGAGTGCTCACTACACAGTCAGAGTTTGAGATGACGGGCCTGCAATACAACATGCAGTGCTGACCAGATTAGTTTCCTCAGTTATCGGCTCGCGCGCGCGGGTGTTTAGTCTGCGGTTAACATTTTGCGCTTAAATATTGTGTTACAGGCTGACTCGACAGCGATCTGGTGCATTGCTACTATGCGCTAACCTTCGCTGGCAGAGTCGCCTATGAATACCAATTCCGACAGAGTGACACTGACGCTGTTCTACGTCGGCAGCTTTGTGGTCTATTACCTGGTTACCATGCTGATCACGCTGTTCCCTAATTACAGCGTGCTGCGTAATGACGGCCTGCTGGTGCCGGTGCTCTGCCTGTTTGAATTTGCTGTTATCTATCCGCTTTACCGCTTTTACTGCCAGCGCCGCACCGACCTGCCGCTGGGTGAACTCTGCACGCTGCAAACTCTGCTGTTTACTGGCGCGCTATTTGTTCTGATGGCCGCACAGATGCAATTCATGCAGCCGGAAGGATGGCTGGTGATGCAGGCCCAACAGGGACGCAATTCGCTGCTAATTCTGCTGCTCACCGCCGTGCTGCTCGCACCGGTGTTTGAAGAGGTGCTGTTCCGCGGTTTTCTGTTGCAGGGCTTTCTGCTGTGGGCGCCACGGAGCCGCTTTGCCTGTATGCTGCTGACCTCACTGCTGTTTGCGGTGATGCATACGCAGTATGTGCACTGGCAGACCCTTATCGCCCTGACGCTGTTTTCGCTACTGCTCTGTTACGCCCGGCTGCGGAGTAACAGTCTGGCGCTGCCCATCTTCCTGCACACGCTGAATAACCTGATTGCGCTGCTGCCCGCCTGGTATTTCGCAGGCTAGCGCCAGGCCCGCCCCTTCTGACACACCTTACAGGCCGCCGCATCACACCCTGGCTGGCGGACCATAGCTCACACTGACAATGCCGCCCCGGCACGTTTGTCTATACTGGATGTTAAAAAGGGATAAAAAGCACCACAGTCCGGACCACCAGACCGTGTAAAGGAGAGGATCTATGTTGATAGGATTTGTGTTGTTAGTGAGCGCATGCGGCTACGATGCCTGCGAGGCGCTGCCGGTATCAGAGCGCATCTATCCGACGAAGGTCGACTGTGAAACGATGGCGAACCGCATTCATAAAGTCAGACCGAATGTGGTACTGCTGTGCGGCGAAGTACATCGCTAATTCAGGGCCAGGTTCAATAAAGCAGGGCTGTAACGTTGCAAGCTGACGCTTTAGCGTACAAAATATAAGCTGTTGTTAACCATTATCGTTGTGAATCCCATGAAAACATCACGCCCCCGTCGTCCTGGTGGACGCTGGGTTTACTATCTTTTGTATGATGGCATTCTGTGGCCCTGCCCCGTCCGTTGGGAGTGGGAGAGCAGCTATGGCGGCTGGCTGCCATTTTACTACACGCCAACCTTTGAGTTTGTGGTAGGCGATCCGCGCAAGGCTTATCGCATTGCGCGCAGCGATGTGCGGGCTAAAAGGCGCGAGGATGCCTTTGTCTGAGCGCGTTTATCGCCACGGCAGCCATGAGGCAGTAAGCAGATAGTGAACCGCTTCCAGCACAATAATCACCATTAATAATATGCCCAGCGTGTGGCGGCCAATCCCCTTCATCTGTTCAGGCCCAGATCATGGCAGCCCAGCGAATCAGCAGCAGCGCGCCACAGATGCACAACAGAACCAGCACCATCTTCCAGTACTTTTTGGCTGCCCGGTATCTCGTCACCTCAGTTTCCTCTGGTCAGAAAGCGAAGATGCGCCAGAAGGCGCATCTGTTCCGGTCAGCAACAGGACCGGTGAGGCATAGCATAACGCCCGTGCCGCCAAAAGGCGACCCGTTACCGGCATCAGTTGTTCAGGGTGTAATCCAGCGTAATTTCCGCGTTCAGTACCTGAGAAACCGGGCAGCCCGCTTTGGCTTTATTGATGATCTCGTCGAAGGTCGACTCATCAATGCCTGGCAGAGAGATGGTGCTGGTCAGTGCCACTTTGGTGATGGCAAAGCCATCGCCTTTTTTGTCCAGCGACACGTCGGCCGTGGTATCAATGCTTTCCGGTGGATGACCTGCGTTGCCCAGCATCAGCGACAGCGCCATAGAGAAACAGGCTGCATGCGCTGCACCAATCAGTTCTTCCGGGTTGGTGCCTTTGCCGCCTTCAAAACGGGTGTTAAAGCCATAAGGCTGCTGGCTCAGCACGCCGCTCTCGGTGCTGACGGTGCCTTTGCCTTTGATATCGCCTTCCCAATGCGCCGAACCTTTCTTATGAATAGTCATGTCGTTCCTCCTGTTGGTAAAGAAGCTAAGTATAGACAATACATTCATTTTCGCAGGCTCAACTCACCGCGCGGGGACGTGGCGGTGTGCTCTGCGGTGCCAGTAACGCTTCCGCCTGCACCAGCGAATCGCGGGTAATTTCACCGATCGACTTCGCGCCGGTGAGGGTCATGGCAACGCGCATCTCTTTTTCAATCAGCGTCAGCAGGTTTTCTACGCCGCGCTGACCGTGGGTTGCCAGCGCATAGATAAATGCCCGTCCCAGCAGCACGCTGTCTGCCCCCAGCGCAATCATCCGCACCACATCCAGCCCGTTGCGAATGCCACTGTCCGCCAGAATGGCGATGTCACCTTTTACCGCATCGGCAATGGCCGGTAGCGCACGCGCCGAGGAGAGCACGCCATCCAGCTGGCGTCCGCCGTGATTAGAGACCACGATGCCATCGGCGCCAAAGCGCACCGCATCACGCGCATCTTCCGGATCGAGAATGCCCTTGATGACCATCGGTCCATCCCAGAACTCGCGGATCCACTCCAGATCGCGCCACGAGATAGAGGGATCGAAATTATTCGCCAGCCAGCCGATGTAATCTTCCAGCCCGGTAGGCTTGCCCAGATACGTGGAGATATTCCCCAGATCGTGGGGACGCCCCTGCAGACCCACATCCAGCGCCCACTGTGGATGGGTGACCGCCTGCCAGTAACGACGCAGCGCCGCGTGATTGCCGCTCATCCCGGAGTGCGCATCGCGATAGCGCGCGCCCGGCGTGGGCATATCCACGGTAAACACCAGCGTGGAGCAACCGGCGGCTTTGGCGCGCTCCAGCGCATTGCGCATAAAGCCGCGGTCACGCAGCACATAGAGCTGGAACCACATGGGACGCTTAATCTGCGGGGCCACCTCTTCAATCGGGCAGACCGAGACGGTCGACAGGGTAAACGGAATGCCTTTCAGGTCTGCCGCGCGCGCCGCCTGTACTTCACCCCGGCGGGCATACATGCCGCACAGGCCGACCGGTGCCAGCGCAACCGGCATCGACAGGGTTTCATTGAACAGTTTGGTTTCAAGACTCAGTTCCGACATATTTTTAAGAATGCGCTGGCGCAGCGCCACATCCGAGAGATCCTCTACGTTGCGACGCAGGGTGTGCTCGGCATAGGCACCGCCATCAAGATAGTGAAACAGGAACGGCGGCAGGATACGTTGCGCGGCCGCGCGATAGTCACTGGCAGCGGAGATAATCATCAGTCAGATTCCTTTGGGTTGCGTGTGTCGTTATCCGGTAAGCGGGTGATGCGCGCCTGACGCGCTTCATCTTCATGCAGGCTTTTCATGGTGGTGTGCACGAATCCCAGATGCTGCATCGCCGCCTGGCGCGCAGCGTCGGCATCGCCAGTGAGGATCGCATCGAGCAGCGCCTGATGCTGTTCAGTCAGGCGGGCGAAAATCGCGGGCTGGGTATACATGCGCTGACGGCTCTGCATCACCGACGATTGCAGCAGCTCAAAAAAACCACGCATGGTCTGCAACAGCACTACGTTGTGCGACGCCTCAGCAATCGCCAGATGGAAGCGCACATCCGCCTGGGCGGCGAGATCGGGATCGTCACTCTCTTTCAGCTTCAGGGTGGCGTCGAAAGCGTACTGCAGCTTCTCTTTGTCGGCGTCGGTGGCGCGCAGTGCGGCGTGCCAGGCGGTGCTGGCCTCGATGGCATGGCGCGCTTCCAGAATGTCGTAGCGGTAGTCGGGATCGTCGCGCAGTAGCTGGCGAATCGGCTCGACGATGCGCTGTTCCGACCAGGGCGCCAGCTGCTGACGGATCCAGGTGCCGCCGCCGCGTCGGCTAATCAGCATGCCGTTGCTGATCAACTGTTGTATGGCTTCACGCAGCGAGGAGCGCGAGACGCCAAGCTCCGCAGAGAGCTGCCGCTCGGCGGGCAGGCGCATGCCCGGCTCGAGCTGATGTTCGGTGATATAGGCCCGCAGGCGCGTCACCAGCGGATCGGCATTGCTGCTCATGGGATCATCCAGGGGAAGACGTAGGCCTGAAGCGTGGTTATCACACCGACCATACAGGTGAAAATCAGGCTGTGTTTAACGGTAAACCGGAACAGGTCGGACTCTTTACCCACCAGCCCGACCGCCGCACAGGCGATAGCGATCGACTGCGGCGAGATCATCTTACCGGTCACGCCACCGGTGGTGTTGGCCGCCACCAGCAGAATATCGGAGACGCCAATCTGCTGCGCGGTAGTGGCCTGTAAAGCAGCAAACAGCGCATTCGATGAGGTGTCTGATCCGGTCAGGAAGACGCCCAGCCAGCCCAGGAACGGTGAAAAGAAGGTAAAAGCGTGGCCGGTGTGCGCCAGCGCCAGTGCCAGCGTCGCAGACAGCCCGGAGTAATTCGAGATAAAGGCAAAGGCCAGTACCATCCCGATAGAGTAGATCGGCAGCGCCAGCTCTTTCAGCGTTTCACCAAAAGTCTGCAATGCCGCCTTTGGCTTCATGCGCAGGAAAATCATCGCCATGATCGCCGCAATTAAAATGGCGGTGCCGGTGGCGGACACCAGATCCAGCTTAAAGATGGCCGGATAGGGGGTTGCAGTGCCGACCACGGGCGGCATCCGCGCCACCAGTTCATTCAGCATCGGAACCGGCATAGCCAGCACCCACTCATAGAGCGCACCGCCTTTGGCGAACAGCGCTTTAAACGGCGGGATACTCCAGAGCGTGACGGTGGCGGTGAGAAACAGGAACGGCATCCAGGCGCGGATCACCTGCCCCAGCCGATACTTCTGCGGTGGCAGCAACGGATCGCCCTGTTTCGCCTCTGCATCCGCAAAGCGGAAGATGCGAACCGGCTTCCAGACCCGCAGGAACAGCGTCAGCGAAATCAGCGAGGCGAGCGACGAGATAATATCGGGCAGCTCCGGCCCCAGGAAGTTGGAGCTGAGGAACTGGGCAATGGCAAACGATCCCCCTGCCACGACCACCGCTGGCCAGGTCTCTTTCACCCCGCGCCAGCCATCCATGATCGCCATAATCCAGAACAGCACAATCAGGGTCAGCAGCGGCAGCTGGCGTCCGGCCATCTGGCCGATGGCAAAACTATCCAGCCCGGTCACCTGCCCCGCCACAATAATCGGGATGCCCATCGCGCCAAAGGCCACCGGCGCGGTGTTCACAATCAGGCAGAGCCCGGCGGCGTAGAGCGGATTAAAGCCGAGTCCCACCAGCAGCGCGGCGGTAATCGCCACCGGCGCACCAAAGCCCGCAGCCCCTTCCAGAAACGCTCCGAACGAGAAGCCGACAATCAGCATCTGCAGACGCTGATCGGGAGTAATCGACAGGATAGAGGCGCGGATAATGTCGAACTGGCCGGTTTTGACTGAGATCTTGTAGACGAACACCGCGGCGACAATAATCCAGGCAATCGGCCACAAGCCATAGAGAAAGCCATACACCACGGCGGCCAGCGCCTGTGCAACCGGCATCTGATAGAGAAACAGCGCCACCAGCAGCGCCAGCACCACGGTGGTGGTGGCCGCCAGGTAGCCTTTCATTTTCAGCTTAATCAGCGCAAAGAAGAAAAAGAGAATCGGGATCAGTGCGATCAGGCTTGAAAGCCAGATATTACCCAGCGGATCGTAGTTTTGTTGCCAGATCTGCATGCCAGTATCTCCAGAGGAAAAGGTGACGTGGCACGCAGCCGCAGCGCTGGTGCCATCTGCCCCGGATTGGTCAGACCAAACCGCTCTGTCGGGGCTTATGGCAACAGATAGTTAACGCATTGTTAACCTGTGGCAACAGAAGATGCGCGAATTTTCCCGGAGTGTGAACCAGAGAAAAATATTGCCGGGATTGGTCGGACCAAAATCAGCGATTCACCTCAGGAAAGGCGTGCTGATAGCTGCGCGGATGGAAACGCAGATTAAGCACGATTAACAGCAGCGTGACCGCCGCCTGCAATAACCAGACGCTGGTGAAGTGACCGGTGAGCGCATGCAACTGCCCGGCGATAAACGGCATGCTGCCTGCGATAATAAAGCCGACGCCCTGCATAAAAGCCACCAGCCGCGCGCCAGCCTGCGGCTGCTCCAGATGATCCAGCGCCAGCACCAGCGCCAGCGGAAATGCCCCGCCCAGCCCGAAGCCCGCAATCCCCGCCCAGAGCCACGGCGCCAGTTGTGGCGCAAACAGGAAACCGAGCATGCCGCTGAACTGCATCGCCAGTGTCAGCAGCAGCAGCGGACGGCGATCGCGGCCCCGCGCCAGCAAGGGCAGCAGCAGCGCACCCGTGACCTGACAGCCGATCATCATGCCAAGCAGTGACCCGCCCGCCTGTGCGCTCCAGCCGAGTTGATGATAAAAATCGGGCAGCCAGGCGACACAGATGGCATATCCGCCGTTCACCAGACCGAAGCTCAACGCCAGCGTCCAGGCGCGGGTTTTCCGCCACAGCGAAGGCAGAGCGGCGGCCTCTGTCCGGGTTGCACGTGGGGTGGTGATAAACAGCCAGAGCAGGATGGCCAGCACCACCGGCAGCGCCCAGCTGCTCAGCGCGCCCTGCCAGCCAAGCTGCCCATTCAGCCACGGCGAGATCGCCGCGCCAATCCCACCGCCGCCCATCAGCGCCGCTGCCCACAGTCCGGTCACGCCGGCACTGCGGCTGCCAAATCGCTGACGGATCAATCCCGGCATCGCCATCTGCACAATGCCAATGCCCGCCCCTCCCGGCACAGTACTCAGCACCAGCCAGCCTCCGTCAGCCACAAACAGCCGACTCACCAGCGCCAGCAACAGCAGCACCAGGCCACCCAGCAGCAGTTTACGCACCGCAAAGCGCTGCATCAGCGGGGCGCTGACTAACGCAATGGCACCCATCATCATCATCGGCACCGCAGGCAACAGCGATGCCGCCAGCGGCGACAGACCGATGCTCTGACGCAGCTCGCCGAGTAACGGACTGACCGAGGTCATCAGCGGTCGCATATTGAGCCCGGCTAACACCAGCGCCGCCAGCAGCAGGTTGTTCTCTCTCTTCATCTGAGATCCACACAGTTAAAAGTTGCCAGCCTGGCAGCAGTCGTTACTATCTGGAAATGAAATATTACTCTGCCAGGTAGTGGAAATATGAATCGTCAGCCGATGTTTACTCCGCAACAGCTGCTCAGCTTTGTCGCGGTGTGCGAAACCGCCAGCTTTACCCGCGCCGCTGACCGGGTGCACCTGTCGCAGTCCACCGTCAGCCAGCAGGTGCGACGGCTGGAGGAGATGGTCGGCAAAGAGCTGCTGAACCGCTCCTCGCATCAGGTGCAGATCACCGAAGAGGGCGAGAAACTTTTAGGCTACGCCCGGCGGATTATCGCCCTGAATGGGGAAGCGCACGATGTGCTGAGTGACCAGTGGCGCGACGGTGTGCTGCGTCTTGGCGTGCCGGAAGATTTCGCCGCGCCCACGGCCGGTTTGCTGGCGCACTTCAGTCGCGACCATCCGCAACTTCGGCTGGACGTGATGAGCGGCATGCAGGTGGAGCTGCGTCGCGCCTGGCAGCGTGAAGAGCTCGACATCATGCTGATTAAACAGCCCGCTGGCGAGCGTCCGCTGGCGTCGCGTCCTGAACCCCTGCTGTGGCTCGATAGCGCAGAGTGGCCCTGCTTTGAGCAGACGCCGGTACCGCTGGTGCTGTTTCCCCAGCAGGGGCTCTATCGCGATGAGGTGTGTCAGACGCTCGACGCACTGGGCCGTAGCTGGCGCATTAGTTACAGCAGCGCCAGCCTGGTCGCGCTGGCCGCCGCCAGTGCGCAGGGTCTGGGGCTGACATTACTGCCCGCCAGCTGCCGCCTGCCGCAACATCGGGTACTGGGCCCGGAACAGGGTCTGCCGGTGATTGATACCTTCGAACTGGCGCTGTTCTGTCGTCATCCGCAGGATCCGCTGCAGCGCGAGCTGGCGGAATCCCTGGCAACCTTCAGCCAGCTGCGCTGGCAGTGAGATATCGAATAGTCGTCAGTGGAAAATAACGCAGCAGGGTGGAGCGTCGTTTGTCAGATTAAGACCTTGTTCACTTTGCAGGAGCCTCTGATGCCTATTTCCTCTTCGCCGAGCCGTCGTGATTTCCTTGGCCAGAGCGTCCGCTGGACTGCCGCAGGCGGCTTGCTGGCCGCCGGTCTCGGCCATGCCAGTGCCGCCACGCCATCACCTTTGTCCTCCATCAATCCCGACCAGCCCGCCGCCCTGCCCCGGCAGGATCACTATCTGCTGCGCAATGTGCGGCTGGAGGAGGGCTTTATCCGTGAGGATGATGAGATCGTTGCGACCCGCACCGGGCGTTACGACATCAGCGTGCGCGACGGTAAAATTGACCAGCTGACACCCGCCGGTCAGGGTGACAGCACCCTGCCGTCGTGGGATGCACAGGATGCCCTGCTGCTGCCCGCCACCCAGGATATGCATATCCACCTTGATAAAACCTTCTACGGCGGCCCGTGGCAGGCTCCGCGTCCCCGTCAGGGCAAAACTATCATGGACATGATTGCGCGTGAACAGGTGCTGATTCCGCAACTGCTGCCGCACTCTCAGGCGCGCGCCGAAGAGTTGATCGCTCTGCTGCACGCCAAAGGCACCACCCGCGCCCGCAGCCATTGCAATATCGATCCGGTCAGCGGCCTGCAAAGTCTGGAGCATCTGCAGGCGGCATTAGCCCGTCACCCCGCCTTTCCCTGCGAGATTGTGGCCTTTCCCCAACATGGCCTGCTGCACTCGCAGGTCGATGGGCTGATGCGCGAGGCGATGCAGCACGGCGTTGAGTATGTCGGCGGCCTGGACCCCACCAATGTCGATGGTGCCATGGAGAAGTCACTGGATGCGATGTTCCAGATTGCGCTCGACTATCAGCGCGGCGTGGATATACATCTGCATGAAACCTCACCCGCTGGCGTGGCGGCGATTCAGTACATGATTGACACCGTGGCAAAGAATCCGGCGCTGAAGGGCAAAGTGACGCTGAGCCACGGTTTTGCGCTGGCGACCCTGTCCGGCAGTACGCTGGATAAGATGATCGCAGGGCTGGCGGAGCAGCAGTTCAGCGTCGCCTCTACGCTGCCGATCGGCAAGCTGACCATGCCGATTCCGCAATTACAGGCAGCGGGCGTGAAGGTGATGACCGGCACCGACAGCGTTATCGATCACTGGTCACCGTTTGGCACCGGCAGCATGCTGGAAAAAGCGAATCTCTATGCGCAGCTCTATCGGGGATCGGATGAGTTCTCGCTGTCGCGGGCGCTGGCGATCGCCACAGACGATCGGCTGCCGCTGACAGCCCAGGGTGAACGCCAGTGGCCAGTACCGGGCGATGAAGCGAGCATGATGCTGGTAGCGGCGAGCTGTTCCGCCGAAGCCGTGGCACGGATTTCGCCAGTCGTCGCGACCTTCTCGCGCGGTAAACCGGTGTTTGCGCTGGCATCAGCCTGAAACAGCAGGGCTGCGGACAAAAACGCCGGGAGAGTTTTTGAACAACGCAACGCGTTGGCCCGGCTACGGGCGCACCTCAGGGATGAGGTGCGTAATCGCCCGCGCTGAGCCTTCTCAGCAAATGCGGAGAGATCGAGCCGGCTCAGGGAAACCGGTCAGATCGGAAAGGCGCTTAAGCCATCCATGGACGCTCGGCCCGCGCCGTCCCTGGCGCGGGACGCTTTCCTTTTCTGACCGGCTTCCCTGCGCTTTAAGCTTGTTTATTGCTGATAGATTCTCAGTGCCCGTGGTTTACCAGCAGCGACGGTCCAGAAACGGGAAGCATCTGACGGACGTGAAGCGAAGGGAGCATATGCCTGTAGCAAAGCATTACGGGCCACCGACAAAAACGCCGGGAGCGTTTTTGAACGACGCAAAGCGTTGGCACGGCTACGAGCGCACCTCAGGGATGCGGTGTGTAATCGACCATGCTGAGCCTTCTCAGCAAATGCGGAGAGATCGAGCCGGCTCCGGCCCGGTTACAGACGACCACCTTACCTAAAGCGCCGGGAGCCAGTACCTGCCCCACAACGCAAACCCACTCCTCCAAAAACAACAGAGCCTCCACAAGGGAGGCTCTGCATTTACCTGAGCGGAGTGCGGGTTACGCGCTTTTGGCCCATTTATCATTCGACATTAGTTCCATTGCCAGCGCGTATAAGCGACGATCTTCCTGATCACAGGGCTCATCTTCCGCATAACACGCAATCATCGAAGCGATCTTATCAGCCGATAAGCTCTCTCCATGAACATGCAGTGTCAGTACGGCGCGGCCTACTATTTTAAGCACATTTTCATGTGGTCCCTGGATGCGATTACTCAATGCAAATACCCTCTACCGGTCGTTGTACCAGGAATATGGCGCGCTAAATATAAAGCAATTAGCTCAGGATTTTTATCGGCACCAGTGGTGATATTTTTTAATGATTAATTCTATTACTGGAGTAGTAGTTAAGGATTTATCTGATTAACAATGAAATAAATATTTAAAAACGGCCACTTATCAAATAATCGCTGGCCTCAAAAGATCCTCATCCTGGAACAATCACATTAAGTCGGGGTTAATCTATAAAAATAAACCACCTTTTTCCCGTAAACTTCAGTCTATTCCTAAGCCCTCTGACAGATATAGTTTCATACTGCTAACCATCGAGGTTCCCGTTGCTGTCAGGCGTGCTTTCTGCCAGACTTGCCCCGCAATAATGCCCTACACTTTCAGCCTCAGAGGCCGCGCCCGTGACCGCTTTTTCTACCCTCAATTCGCTTCCCGACAGCCAGCTCGAAAACCTGCGCGAGATGGGCTACACCAGCATGACGCCCGTGCAGGCCGCTACGCTGCCCGCCATTCTGCAGGGACGCGACGTGCGCGCGCAGGCGAAAACCGGCAGCGGTAAAACGGCTGCCTTTGGTATTGGTTTACTGCACCATATCGACAGCGCCCGCTTTCAGACCCAGGCACTCATTCTCTGTCCGACCCGTGAACTGGCGGATCAGGTAGGCAATGTGCTGCGCCAGCTGGCGCGCTTCACCCGCAACATCAAAGTTCTCACTCTGTGTGGCGGACAGCCGATGAGCGCACAGCGTGATTCGCTGGTGCATCCGCCCCATATCGTGGTCGGCACGCCGGGTCGTATCCTCGACCACATTAACCGCGAAAACCTCAAGCTGGACCAGCTCAGCACGCTGGTCCTGGATGAAGCCGATCGGATGCTGGAGATGGGTTTCCTGAATGATATGGAAACGATCATTGAAGCGACGCCCGCTTCGCGCCAGACGCTGCTCTTTTCCGCCACCTGGCCAGACGGCATTACGGCTATCAGCACCCGCTTTCAGCGTGATGCGCTGAGCGTGGTGACAGAAGATGTCAGCGAACTGCCTTCAATCGATCAGCAGTTTTTCGAAGCCAGCCACAATGAAAAACTGGGTCTGCTGATAGCCCTGCTCAGCGATCGTCAGCCCTCATCCTGTGTGGTCTTCTGCAACACCAAACGTGAATGTGATGATGTCGCCGCGGCACTTAACGCGCGTGATATCAGCGCCCTGCCTTTGCATGGCGATCTGGAGCAGCGCGATCGCGAACGCGTGTTGATCCGCTTCGCTAACGGCAGTGGTCGCGTGCTGGTCGCCACCGACGTCGCTGCACGCGGACTCGACATCAAATCGCTGGCGATGGTGGTTAACTATCAGCTCGCTTGGGATCCTGAAATCCACCTGCACCGCATTGGTCGTACGGCGCGTGCGGGCGAACATGGCGTTGCGGTCAGCCTGGTTGCTGCCGATGAGATGGCTCGCGCGCATGCGCTGGAAGATTTCCTGCAGCAGAAGCTGCCGTGGGTCTCTGCCAGCACGCTGAAAAAGGGCAGCAGCAAGCCGCTGCCTGCAGCTATGATGACTTTGTGCATTGATGGTGGCCGTAAAGCCAAGATACGTCCGGGAGATATTCTGGGCGCGCTGACGGGTGAAGCGGGTTATCGTGCCGAGCAGATCGGCAAAATTGTCCTGACGCCGACCCACGCCTATGTGGCGATTGAGGCGAATCAGGCCAAAAATGCGCTGGTTAAACTCAAGCAGGGCAAAATCAAAGGCAAAACCTGCCGGGCGATTCTGCTGAAAGACTAAATAAAATGGGCGAGGAGATTACCTCGCCCGGTTTGTTACGGCTCTTCGATTTGGGTCACATGCAGCGTGGTTTTATCCCCTTTGCCCTGTACCTTGCCACTGACGCGTACTTTGTCTTCTGCGGTGTAGGTTTTACCATCAAAGGTCTTCTTCGGCGCGATAATCGGTAAGGTGCCGGTGTTGTCGCGGAACTGATACCGTTCGCCCTGCTCTTTCTTCACAATGTAACCTTCCAGCGTCACATATCCGCCCTGACGGAAATCGCGGATCTGATCAATATGCGTCTGACCGGTATCTTCTGAACCTTTATAGCCGGCATCCTGCTTGTGTTGCGGTGGTGGCGTATCGCCTGCTTTGTATCCGCCCTCTTCGGCCGAAACACCCGCACTCATCATCACCAGCAACGACGCCAGAATCACTTTTTTCATTTCACACTCCTTTATTGGAAAGGTGTCCATGTTGAACCTTCAGGGTTAATCCTGGCACATTAATTGGCGTCCGTTTTATTTCACCCTTCTCTTCTCACCTTTTTCCGTTTGCTGCCGATAACCTGTTCACACCCTATTTCACCAGCTGCGTTAATGCAGAGGCAACCATGGATAATTTTCAGAAAGAGATCGATGAGAGAGCGAACCTCGCGTTATCGAACAAGTTTGAGCTGCTGCTGTTTCGCTTAGGTTCCGATCAGCTGAAAGGCAAGTCTGAACTGTTTGGCATTAACGTCTTCAAGCTGCGTGAAATTGTGCCGATGCCAACTATCACCAAAGCCGCAGGCATGCGTTCGCCGCTGCTGGGTATGGCAAGTATTCGTGGCCAGTTCATTCCGGTCATCGACCTGCCTGCCGTGGCGGGTTGTGTGCCGGAAACCGGTCTTAACCTGCTGCTGGTTACCGAGTATGCCCGTAACACCCAGGCGTTTGCCGTAGAGTCAGTCGAGAACATTGTGCGTCTCGACTGGAGCCAGGTGCATACCGCCGAAGCCGGTATCGGCGGCCGCAACATTACCAGCATCGCCTGCCTGGACAGTGACAAGCAGAGCAACGAGCTGGCGATGGTGCTGGACGTTGAGCAAATCCTGTATGACATCATCCCATCGGTGCGCGGCGTCGAACCGGAAGCGGCCAGACCGCGTGCCTTCAACTACCGCCCAGGTGCGGTGGCGATTGTGGCAGAAGATTCCAAAGTCGCGCGTCAGCTGCTGGAGCAGGGTCTGAAGAGTATGGGCATTCCGGCGCTGATGTTTAACACCGGTCTGGATGCCTGGGAAAAAATTAAATTGATGAGCCAGGAAGCGCAGGCTGCCGGCGAATCGATTCACGACAAAATCGCCCTGGTGCTGACCGATCTGGAAATGCCAGAGATGGATGGTTTTACGCTGACCCGCAACATCAAACGTGACCCGATCCTCAAGGCTCTGCCGGTCGTCATTCACTCCTCACTCTCTGGCAGCGCCAACGAAGATCACGTGCGCAAAGTGGGTGCCGACGGCTATGTGGCGAAGTTCGAGTTGAATGAGCTGTCAGACGTGATTTTCAACGTTCTCGACACTGCCCGCTAAGCGAATGCGGGCCGCTAAGAATGCCCGGCACGCTTTTACTTTTTAGCCAGCGGAATGGCTGACCTGATCAGGAACCGACTATGCACATTGAAACTTTACCCGTTACGCCTGCACCTGCTACGCCTTCCCGTCAAAAGGTGCTGCGTGGCCGTTTACGCCAGCTGGCCTGGATTAGCGCCGTCACGTTAAGCGTCGCGTTCTGGACAGGCCTCTACTTCTTAGTTTTCTAAATCCATTCATCCTTGTCTGGATCGGGCTGTCAGCATCACTGCTGACAGCCCTTTTTTTTGTCTGAATTTCCTCTGGTTATTACTTAACCGTTTCTGATGATTTTTACTGACTATTTATTCACCCGACGTTATTACTTAAAAATTATTAAAGGTACAACTTCGTGCTCCGATAACAGTATGCGCGAGATCACCTTTTTGCCTGCGGCTGTGACCACAGACATCAGCAAGGCACTGCGCACAACAGCAGGAAACCTGAGTGTTGCTAACAAATTGATTAATAATAAAACGGGGAAGAGAACATGTTCAGTATCAAGAATATGAAGGTGGGAATGCGGCTCGCAGCAGCCTTCGGTATTATTGTGACGTTACTGATAGTGATTGGCGTGACATCCATAACCAGGATTAACAGCATTAATACGGCGATCGCCTCGATCGTTGACGATCGTTATGTGAAAGTACGACTGGCATTTGATGTGCGCGATGGCGTCAACGATCAGATCAAATACCTGCGCGGCATGGTGATCGACACGACACGTCCGGAAATGAATGTGAAGCGTTATGGTCAGCTGGATGAAGCCACGCAACGCACCAACAGCGCAATGAAAAGGATCGAAGATATTCAGGTCACGCCGGTCGGCAAGAAAAAGATCGCCGGTCTGCTGGCCTCTTCCCAGGCTTTTGAGAAAGTTAAAGCAGAGCTGATCACCCTGGTGAAAGCGGGCGATTTTGAGGCTGCCAGCACCTATGTCCTGAAATCAATGACCGCCACCCAGAACAAATTCCTTCAGGATGCCGTGGATTTTGCCAACTCTCAGGACGCACAGTTGCGCAGTGAAGGTCAGGGTATTGTGGAAAATGGTCAGTCAGCTATCTCCATTACGCTGATTTTCTCCGCGCTGGCGATTCTGGCGTCTATTCTGCTGGGCTACTTCCTGACCCGTTCTATTGTGCGTCCGCTGGTTGCAGCGGTTGACGTTGCTGAACGCGTTGCCGCAGGCGATCTGAGTTCACAGATGCAGGTGACCTCACGTGATGAAACCGGCGTCCTGATGCAGGCGCTGCAACGAATGAACGATAATCTGCTGTCGATTGTGACTGAAGTGCGTACCGGTTCCGACACTATTGCGGTGGCCTCTAATCAGATCTCCAGCGGGAACCTTGATCTTTCGACCCGAACCGAACAGCAGGCCAGTTCGCTGGAAGAGACCGCCTCTGCCATGGAGCAGATGACATCGACCGTGAAACACAACGCCGACAACGCGCGTGAAGCCAATCACCTGGTTTCAACCACTTCCAGCGTGGCGCGTGAAGGTGGCGTGGTGATGGAGCAGGTCATTGAGAAGATGGAAGCGATCGCCCTCTCCTCACGAAAAATTGTCGATATCATCAGCGTTATCGACTCCATCGCCTTCCAGACCAATATTCTCTCCCTCAACGCCGCGGTTGAAGCGGCACGCGCGGGTGAACAGGGTCGTGGCTTTGCGGTGGTGGCGAGTGAGGTGCGTAATCTGGCGCAGCGCTCAGCCTCAGCGGCCAAAGAGATTAAGGTACTGATTGAAGATTCCGTCGCTAAAGTCGATGAAGGCAGCAAGCTGGTGACACATGCCGGTTCAACTATCGGCGAAGTGGTGAACAGCGTGCAGAGCGTGGCAAACATCATGAGCGAAATCACCATTGCCAGCAGCGAGCAGAGCAGCGGCATCAATGAAATCAATCAGGCGATTACCCAGATGGAAGCGGTGACGCAGCAAAACGCCGCGCTGGTACAGGAAGCGTCAGCCGCCTCACAAGCGCTGCAGGATCAGGCAGAGCGTATGGCACAGGCGATGAGCGTCTTTAATACCGGCAAGCTCTCACTGCAACCCGTACTGCGTTAATCCCTCTCAACGGCCTGCTTCGGCGGGCCAGTTCAAGAATGGTGACGATAAGGGCGGATAGGTTACAGGCAACAGAGCGGTAAGCGGGAAGCGGGAAGCGGGAAGCGGGAAGCGGGAAGCGGGAAGCGGGAAGCGATGAACGTTATACAAGGGAGTTGCAACTAAACAGCGAAAATGAAGGTAAACAGGCAGGTTACGAGTAAAAAAGCGTGGGGTTTGAGAAGGAGGAAACGCAGAAACAAAAAAGGCTGCCAGAGGCAGCCTTTTATTACTGTAAATGCAACAACGCTATAAAGCTCACTAGCCTTAATCAGAGAGCGCGCAGCTGGCTCTGAATTGCAATCCTTGCCAGGTTCACCTGAACCACGACAGATTTGCAGAAAATGCATTTCGCTCCATGCGGGTTGGCTCTTGTAACATCAAAATGTGATGTACGAAACTGTGAGCCACTACAGTGAGGACATTTAAAAGTAATTTTCAGTCCTTAGAGACCAACAACGTTCGCAGCAGCTGGGCCTTTGGCGCCATTTTCTACTGTGAATTCAACTTGCTGACCTTCAT
This sequence comes from Pantoea sp. EKM20T, assembly GCF_011800485.1. Classification (NCBI taxonomy): domain Bacteria; kingdom Pseudomonadati; phylum Pseudomonadota; class Gammaproteobacteria; order Enterobacterales; family Erwiniaceae; genus Pantoea; species Pantoea sp. EKM20T. The sequence goes on from NZ_JAALFW010000001.1 coordinate 592,890, forward strand.
CTAATGAACGGAAATCGGTGCCCTGGATTGCAGAGAAATGTACGAATACATCTTTGCTGCCGTCTGCAGGAGAAATGAAACCGAAGCCTTTCTCTGCGTTAAACCATTTAACGGTACCGCGAATTTTGTTAGACATGCTTAAATCCTTAATATATCGAGCCTTCCGGCATACATAATGGCCTGAGAACAGATTTTAATCAGAACGTAAGAGAAGACTCAAAAAGAAGGGATGTCTCGCGACAAACTTAGAGATGAGAACTGCTTTGGTTACTTACTTTGATAGTGTCTGTTAATCAAACCGACGATTCATTAGGCCACACTTCTTAAAGTGACGCAAGCCGTAATTCAAATTAATCGCAATCAGCCCGCTGACGAGGATGAAGGCGAAAGGCTGTGTCAGGGAGACTGTCTGGCTTCACAGTGCAACTGTGACTTTCCCGGCGACGTAAAAAGAAGCGGAGATAATGTCAGATCAAAAAAGGGCGAGGCCGGAGCCTCGCCCAAAACATGCCGATCATCAATCGTAGTAAGGAACCTTACGGTCAACGCCGTTGATATTGATCAGCACAAAACCGGTCGGAGCGGTCTTATTAGTCGGCGTACCCGCAGCAGTAGCCAGCGTAACCACCCCTTTTTCGTTGGCCCCGATGCCCGCCAGCCCGTTGTGCATGCCAAAACGTGCAGCGGGTTTCAGATTGCTGATTTTGGTGATGTCCGTAACCACCGACATATCAGCCTGGAACAGCGAGCAGGAACCGGTATCGAAGCGGGTCGGACCGGTCGTCTTCAGGTTGAACATGGTCTCGCCGCTGTTCGCTCTCAGCTTGACCCAGATTACGGCATAGGTGGTCCCTACCCGGCCATAACGAATGTCCAGCACGGAAGGCTGACCCATATGGTAAGCATCGGCCCAGACCGTCTCCAGTCGCTGGAGGTTGATCAGGGTTTTACCGGTGCCCACCACATTAACCGGCGAACCGGCGGTGCCGGAGGGCGTGGTCGCATCCGCTTTCCCGATCAGCTCCATTACCCATTGCTGGTTAGGCGCCGGGAAATAGAGCTGCCCCAGCCGATACCAGTTGTCGGTATCAGTGTTGTTCACCACTTTATAGCCGCTGTAGTAGCCGGCACGCAGCGAACCGGTCATGAACGTGCCGTAGTTCTCATCCCGACGATAGCCATATTCGAAGGTCGATAACCACTTACTTCCGGCCAGATCATTGGTGATTTTCGCCCCCGCCTGCAGGTTGATATGACGCATCACCACGCGGGCATTATTGAGATTGAGCGGCGTGCCGCAATCTTCCATGTTGAGCGTTTCGATGTTCCAGCCGCCATCCGACAGATCCCCCGGGTTAGTCGTGTGCTCAATCCAGACGTTACGCATGAGCCCCTGAGTGACGCGCGGCATATAGAGCGTGGCGTCGCCATAGCCCGACTGGAAGTTGGCATTACACAGCTCAATGGCGGTTGAGTGGTCCCAGTTCCCCTTCGGCGTGTTTGACCAGCCGACATCAAATACCCGTGAAAAGGTATTGGAGCTGTAAATCTGATCGAACTTACTGTCGAGCGTATCCTGCAGCTTAAAGACGGTTCCCCCGGTACTTTGCGCCTTGAAGCAGAAGATATTGACGATCTGGCCTCCGACAATGGTATTTTCAAAGAACGGCTGCGTGTTACTGCACTGTTCAGGCGTGACGGTGACTTTGGCCGTGGTGTCGACAGTCCCGGCGTTAGCCTGTCCATGCCAGCAGATGCCTTTAATGACGATTCGACGCGCATTAACCTTAAACACGGTTTTCGCGCTTTTATCAGAAACAATGGTGGTACGCGGTGCCGAGCCGAGCTCGATATCATCGCCTGCCAGACCAAAAAACGACAACTCCGTATCGCTGATATCGATGGGTGAAATCAGGAAGCGGCCCCCCGGAAAACGCACCGGAATCGCTTTCGCGTAGGCGTTGTAGGATTGTGTCCATGCCAGCATCCGCTTAAAGGCTTCAGTGTCATCGGTCACGCCATCCCCTTTCGCGCCAAAGTGCAGAATGTTCACTTCGGCGGGATCGTTGATGGTGCGCTTCCAGTAGAAACCGTTACCCACCGCCACCGTACCGCCATCATCTTTCAGCGGAGTGGTGCTGAGAAAACCGACAAAGTCTGCGCCGCCACGGAAGCTGGAGTCCTTATCGTAATAGCGTTTAAGGCTCGCGACTTCACCTGATTTTGGTGGAACAGTGGTACGCAGTTCAGCAAAAGAGTTAACTTCGATCATAGAATCCTCCTCAGGATCATAGAGATATCGCGCTGAAATCAGCGCACTACTTAGCCGCAGCCGGATGGCCGCAAAGGGAGTCCCACATGTCGTTGTGGGTGTTGATGGCGCGCACCGTACGAACGTCCATTTTTTGCGCGTCATCGCCGTAGGTATAAAGAGGGGAAAAAAGTACGCAGGCAGAGTCGGTGATCGCCACCGGCTCAGGGTTTGTGGTATTTCGACTGCTGCAGCTTGTCGCGAGCAGCAGCGTCATCAAGGCTATGGTTGTCAGTCGCCACACGGTTAGCCTCCTCGCGGTTATGTTGTTGCTGTTGCGCTACCGCGGTGACGCGGGACGCCTCCTGTTGCGCGTTATCGACGTCAGAACGCGCTTTTTGCTGCACTTTGCCGATTTTCTTGCCGCCGAAATAACTGGCGCCCAGCGCCGCGATGACCGCAGCCAGCGCGGCGATCCAGTGCCAGCTGCCGCCCAGTAAGGTGGTAATCAGAGTCATGGCTTCGCTCCTTCAGACTGCTCCTTCGCATTGAGCAGGTTTTTCTGACGAACAAATTGTGCAATCACCCCCATCGCCACCATGAAGGCGCCCACCAGCCCGAGGTAGTTGTGCGGCAGAATCGCTTTAACGTCTTCGGGCAGTGCGCTCCAGGCATCAACGGCGGCCGAAGGAAACGACTGCGCCCAGGCGCTGAGCATGGAACCCAGCGACGCAAGCCAGACAGACCAGGTTTTGAAAAGCAGACGGGCATGAGAGACAAACTGGAGGGTGGTAAAGCGCTGCAGCAGCAGCAGAATGATGATTGCCGTCAGCACGGCGGTGAGAAACATGAGCCATCTCATAGCAACCCCCTGTAAACCGCATAGGTTCCGCTGCGCATCATCTCCGCGTGACGTCTGGCGCGGCCCGGCGTCTGACGGGCCCAGAGGCTGTTCATCATCGCGTCAGCCGCATCATTAAACTGTTCAGCCACGATCGCGCTGAGCATGTTTTTGAACTGCAGGACGCCCTCGACGCCCAGCTGATAAGCCATGCTCAGCAGCACGTCGGTGCGGGCGTCGTTGCACTTCGCCAGCGCATTACGCAGCAGCTCCCTGCCCTGCATCTCCTGAATTTTGTTTTCAAGAATGCACTGCTTCCAGACATCACCGACGCGCCGTGGCACGCGGAAAGCGTAATTACTCAGAGACGCCCCCTTGGGTCCAATGCGAATGCCGCCGGCCACCGTGGGAAAGCCCAGCGTGTCGAGATAGGGCGTGTCGACATACCCCTCTTCAAAATTCAGTACTGCGATTATCTGGCTCATAACGACTCCTCAATGACGGGTTAAAGCAACTCAGCCTTGTGAAAAGAAATACATAACGCTCGCTGATCATTACTCAGCACGGCGCAGCAGAAGGCCTTACTGACCCTGCAGCAAAACTGAACAGTAATTCAGCAAATTGCGCCCAGTGAGAACTGGAGAAAGCGAAGAGTTAGCCGGAACGGAAAAATGCGTTTTCTGCGCGTTTCAGCTCACGGCGTAGAGATGAACGTGCGGAAGACAGCAATTGTCGAAACTGGGTGTTTCCTGACTGGTGACGCGGGGTGCAGTAATTGCGCGGTCAACGCGCGGGGCGACCTGACGCTGGCAGATTTGCTCTGCACGTCTCAGGGTGGGTGTTTCAGTTGGGAAGTTCAGGGCCTCGTCGATACTCTGTGTCAGGCTGCTGAGAGGTTGGCGCCGCCGGTGGCGACGAGTACGTGCGTTGCCTATAAAAACGCTTTTGCCATAGTGAATTATCGCCATAACTCCTCCTGTGAATGAGTCTTTGGCGATGGGGTGGCAGGCGCGAGCTTTCGGCGAACCGAACGGGCCCGAATGTCGCGTATCACGGTCGCACGCTTGCCGCCCGGCTGCATCAGCAGTCAGGTGGAAAGTAAGCGAGGGGAAATAAACGGCATCTGACGACGCTGCATTTTGCGCATCCACCCCATCCCAAAGTTCACTAACTTTGTGGTGGTATGATTCGCGCTTGTGCAGCGCCTCAATTGTTTAAGAGCGGCTCGTCCCTGAAAGAACTGCTTCGTTCATCCATATCCAAATTATTAACAGGTTCTTATGCTTTATCAAACACTGTTGGTTAATTTTTTATTTACCGCTGGTTAAATTTATGAATTTATGCCGATTATTTTTTTTTCAGCCTTCCTGAAAAAACCGGCAGAAGTGGCCTTAACCGAGGATTTGATAATGTCGCGCCTGGCTCATGATCACTTTGGCCAGTACCTTCAGGCTGGTGACGTCATCATGATTGAGATACCAGGTTTCATAGCGCTTATTGTCTGATATCACAGCGATTTTCTTATGCTGCAGCTGCAGGCGCTTGAGATAGAGCTGCTCATCGAGGGTGAAAATATAGATGCCGTCGCCGTCGAACATCCGCACGCTGATATCCACAAACAGCTGATCGCGCGGCGCAAAGGTGTCAGCCATGGAGTCACTGTTGATAGCGATTAACCGGATGTTTTCCGCCGGGCGCCCGTTGAACAGCACCCGCGCCTCATCCAGACCATATTCGATCGCCTGGATAGTCTCGACAAACTCATCACGCGCGGGCAGGCCTGCAGCACTTCGCTGACCAATGTCGAGGCTATCAATCCGAAACACATTCTTCTGACCGGTGAGCGCACTTAGCGTCACCGGTTCAGCAGGTTGTTCCATACCGTATTGCAGCCACTCAACCCTGACGCCTAGCAGCTGACTGAGAGCCAGTAAATTGCCGCCATCCGGCACTGACTGCGCGTTAAACCACTTCCACACTCCCGGCGTTGAAATCTTACAGCCTTGCTGCTGCAGAGCCCTGGCAACCTGTTTGTTTCGTCCATGTCCGGCAATGCCGGCACTCTCACAGGCCGCTATCAGCCTGGCGGTGAAAGCTTGTCTTGTACTTTCTTTTTTAACCATTAGTTAATAATCAGCCATAGAAGAGATACTGGATGTTATTTTCATTATTGCTACCAGTTCATTTTATATTACCGCTCGTTTACTACCTAACCGCTTTATCAAGCATTCCTGATAATCATTATCCGCTTCAGCCCGCGGCTGGACAAAAAATATTGCCTCAGGCCGCGTACAGCCCCGGCTTTCAGGAATGTTCCGTAAAAAATTGCGTGAATATCAGCCAGAATAATGGCCAGTAGTGACGAGACCGGAACGGAAATTAAGCTGATGCGCAGAAAACTCTATCTTTCACTGGACCGGAAAATGGAGCTAAAAAAAACGGGAGTCTCTGAAAGACTCCCGCTTTGTTAAAAATTATGGCAGTTATGGCCGGAGCGTATCGTCGCCCCATGCTATCCATTTATAGGTCGTCAGCGCCTCTAATCCCATCGGACCACGGGCATGCAGTTTCTGTGTACTGACCGCCACTTCGGCACCCAGGCCAAACTGTCCGCCATCGGTGAAGCGGGTGCTTGCGTTGACATAGACCGCTGAGGAGTCGACCTGACGGACAAAACGCGCGGCGTTGCGGGTATTACGGGTCAGGATGGCATCCGAGTGCTGCGTGCCGTGCGTACGGATGTGATCGATCGCCTCATCCATATCCGCCACTAATTTGACGTTAAGATCCAGCGACAGCCACTCATCATTGTACTGCTGCGGATTCACCTGCGTGACCGATGCCGGGCCTTGCTGCAGCTGCGCCAGCACGTTGCTGTCAGCATGCAACGCGATCGCTTCCTGTGCCATACGCGCGCTGAAGGCGGGCAGGAAACGATCGGCAATCGCCTGATCCACCAGCAGCGTCTCCAGTGAGTTACAGGCGCTGGGACGCTGTTTCTTGGCGTTGACGATCAGATCAAGTGCCGGTTCGATCTCCATCGTCTCATCAATATAGATATGACAAACGCCGATGCCGCCGGTGATCACCGGAATAGTGGAGTTTTCCCGGCACAGCTTATGCAGCCCGGCTCCGCCACGCGGGATCAGCATATCGACGTAGCGATCCAGCTTCAGTAGCTGATTCACCAGCTCGCGATCCGGATTTTCGATCGCCTGAACGATCGCCGCAGGCAGACCGTGCTGTTTCAGCGCGTTCTGGATCACCCGGACGGTGGCCGCATTGGTGCGCCAGGTCTCTTTACCGCCGCGCAGAATGGCGGCGTTGCCGGTTTTCAGGCACAGAGTGGCGACGTCCACCGTGACATTGGGACGCGCCTCGTAGATTACGGCCACCACGCCCAGCGGCACGCGACGACGCTCAATGCGCAGCCCGCTGTCGAGCTGACCGCCGTCAATTAGCTGTCCAACCGGATCGGCCAGCTGGCAGACCTGGCGCACATCGCTGGCGATGCTGCCGAGGCGTTGCGGATTGAGTGTCAGCCGGTCCAGCAGCGCGGCGCTCATACCGTTCTGACGCGCATCGGCTAAATCCAGCTCATTGGCCGCCAGAATGTCTGCGCTTTCCGCCTCCAGACGGTCGGCAATAGTCATCAGAACCTGATTTTTCTCTGCAGTCGACAGATCGGCCACGGTGTAAGCTGCGGCGCGCGCCGCTTTTCCCATCTCTTCTAGCATTGTCCGCTCCTTAACTGACGATCATGTCGTCGCGGTGAACCGCCACCGGGCCATATTCATAGCCCAGGATTTCGCTGATCTGCTGGCTGTGATGACCGGCAATCATCCGCATCGCGTCGCTGTTGTAGCGTGAAACACCATGCGCGATATCCCTGCCCTGCAAACTGCGGATACGGATCACTTCCCCACGTGAGAAATTCCCCTGAATAGCACGGATCCCTTTCGGTAGCAGCGAACTGCCGCGTTCAATAATTGCTGCCAGCGCACCATCATCGACGGTGAGTTCACCTGCCGGAGGCGCACCGAAAATCCAGCGTTTACGATTTTCCAGCGGCGATTGCTGCGCATGAAAGCGCGTACCGACCGGCTTGCCGTCAATAACATCGCTGATTACGCCGCTGCGGCTGCCCGAGGCGATGATCACATCGATACCGGCGCGGCAGGCGACATCCGCCGCCTGAAGCTTGGTCGACATGCCACCGGTGCCGAGACCCGATACGCTGTCGCCCGCCAGGGCACGCAACGCATCATCAATCACATGGACATCACTGATCAGCTCAGCCTCAGGATTGTTACGCGGATCGGCGGTGAACAGTCCCTGCTGGTCGGTCAGCAGCAGCAGCTTGTCGGCACCGCCGAGCATCGCCGCCAGCGCCGAGAGATTGTCGTTGTCACCCACTTTGATTTCAGCGGTGGCGACGGCATCGTTCTCATTGATCACCGGCACAATGTGGTTATCCAGCAGCGCGCGCAGCGTGTCGCGGGCATTCAGGAAGCGCTCGCGATCTTCCATGTCGGCACGGGTCAGCAACATCTGACCAATATGGATACCGTAGATTGAGAACAACTGTTCCCACAGCTGAATCAGACGGCTCTGCCCCACCGCAGCCAGCAGCTGCTTTGAGGCGATGGTGGGTGGCAGTTCGGGGTAACCCAGATGTTCGCGTCCGGCGGCCATCGCGCCAGAGGTCACAATCACAATGCGGTGGCCCGCCGCGTGCTGCTGCGCACACTGACGAACCAGTTCCACCATGTGCGCCCGATTCAGCCGGCGGGAGCCGCCGGTGAGAACGCTGGTACCCAACTTGACCACTAAGGTCTGACTGCCACTCATATTTCCTGCCGTAGTGAAAAATTTTTACGAAAGGACGTTTTAACAGGAGTCGATAAGGAAGCCAACAGCCAGCGGGGGAAAAGCACGAATTTACGCGGACAAGGACGTAGACCAAAAGTTCAGGGTTAACAAGAAATCATGAAAAGTGTCATAAAAAGTTCATCGCCGACGGGTAAAAAGTCCGTGCTTTACAAAAACTTTCATTTTTTTACGGCGTTCACATTGGGATTGATAGCAAATGAAGAAAAGCACACTGGCCATGATCCTCTCCACGCTGACGCTGGCATCCGCCGCGCAGGCTGCCGAAATCTATAACAAAGATGGCAACAAACTGGACTTATACGGCAAAGTTAAAGCTGAGCACTACATCAGCGATAATGCCAGCCAGGATGGAGACAAGTCCTATACCCGTATCGGTTTTAAGGGTCAGACACAGATTAACGACCTGATGACCGGTTATGGTCAGTGGGAATATCAGTACAACGTCAATAACTCCGAAGGCAGCGACGCCAACAATGGCAACAAAACCCGCCTTGGGTTTGCTGGTCTGAAATTCTCGCAGTATGGTTCGGTCGATTACGGTCGTAACTACGGTGTGCTGTATGACGTTGAGGCCTGGACCGACGTGTTCCCGGAATTCGGCGGTGACGGTACAGCCCGTTCCGATAACTTTATGACTCAGCGCGCTACCGGTGTGGCGACTTACCGTAACAACAACTTCTTTGGTCTGGTCGATGGGCTGAAGTTTGCGTTGCAGTATCAGGGTAAAAACGACGCCACCAGCGCCAACACCCGCACCGACATTAACCGTCAGAATGGCGACGGCTACGGTGCCTCACTGGGCTATGCCCTGGGTGATTCCGGTGTGAGCCTGATGAGTGCCATCACCTCTTCTGACCGTACCAACCAGCAGCAGGCACGTGCCTATGGCGGCGGTGACCGTGCGGATTCCTGGGGCGCAGGCGTGAAGTATGATGCCAACAGCGTTTACCTGGCGGCGATCTATACCGATACCCGCAACATGACACCAATCAGCGGCACCAACCGTAACACCGGTGCTACCGTCGCGGGCGCAGCCAACAAAGCGCAGAACATCGAACTGGTGGCGCAGTATCAGTTTGATTTCGGCCTGCGTCCTTCTATTGGCTATGTACAGACCAAAGGCAAAGATATCGAAAACGGTATCGGCGATGCGGATCTGGTGAAATATATCGACGTGGGCGCGACCTACTACTTCAACAAAAATATGTCCGCCTTCGTTGATTACAAAATCAACCAGCTGGATGATGACAACGCGCTGTCGATTAACAACGATGACGTGGTCGCGATGGGTGTGACTTACCAGTTCTGATTTCAGGCTAATGCCGCACAGCATAAGCTACAGAATGTGTGAGCATGAAAAAGGGCACGTTTTTCAACGCGCCCTTTGCTTGTTAACAGCATCTGGCCCGCTCTGCTATGAGATCGAGCTGGCGCAGGGAACACGGTCAGATCGGAAAGACGCAAAAGACGTCATCCCTGACACGCTCGGCCCGCGCCGTCCCTGGCGCGGGACGCTTTCCTCTTCTGCCCATGTTCCCTGCGTGTTGAGCTTATTCGTTGCTGCCAGATTCACCCTACTTGAGATTTGTCAGCAGTTTGTGGGCAAACGTTTTAACTCACCCTTTAATCTCTAAACACCCAATCAGGCGCTCAGCTTCACCGGTTTCTCATCGAAATCGCTGGCCGGAATCAGATCCAGCTCGAACTCTTTCAGCATCGCTTTCAGACGGGTATGGAAATTCCGTAAGGTCTCTTCCACGCGCGCCGTATTCTCTTTGCCTTTGATGGTTGCCACCGACCAGTCACCCTCTTTATCGAACAGACCGATATGGTAGACATAGGTAAAGTGGTCAGCCTGCGCTTCCAGCTCCATCCACCAGCCCCAGAACTCACGCAGTTCCGGTGCCGGTTTCACATTAACGCAGGCAGCCAGGCAGTCGAAAAAGAACCGGGTTTCGCCACATTTCCCATCGCGAATATAAGGCCCAAGCTCCGTAAAGCGCTTAAGCAGGCGACTGCGGGGATGACCACTTGGTAACGTCATGCTGAATCTCCATAGATTTTGACCGCTATACAGCCTTGATTTTCCGGACGGCCAGGGGATGTCATGTTTCGCTTAACGGCAGCCCGGAAGAATTCCGCTACTAGTTGTAGCAAATACTGTAAATTTTGCCAGTTACCTTTTTAAACGCTTCTCCAGCCAGTCGCAAATTTCATTCAGCGCCTTGTCGAAACTGGCCATCATCGGCTTCACCGGAATCAGCAACGCCTTACCGTCTGACGAAGAGTTAGCGATCAGCTTGCTCTCCTCTTCCGGGCTGAAAAGATCGTTTTGCCAGTAGCCCGACAGCATGGGTGTCGGCGTCCGGCGGCCCAGCAATCCCTGAGTTTTCAGCGAATATCGATTGAGTTCGGTACGCAGCGCACTGTCAGAGGCAGTTGCCATGCCCAGCCGGCTCGCCAGCATATCCATATACATATCCGGGATCTCATCCTGCAACGCCGTCTGCGTCAGCAGCGCATGCACAATCGGGCCAAGACAGGCGACCCCACGCAGCCGCTGCGATTCCAGATAGGCCAGTCGTACGGCCACGTTAGCGCCAAAGCGATAACCAAACGCCGCCACGCGGGTATGGTCGATCCAGGGCACGTTTTTCAGATCGCGCAGCACCTGCTGATGCAGAAAGCTGGTGTCCTGACTCAGCGTCCATTTCACCGAGTTGCCTACCGACGGCACATCAATGGTCAGCATGGCGATGCCGCGCGGTGCAAGGTAATCATGGAACAGGCGATAGTGATCGCTCTGTAATGAGTCGAGCGCGCCACAGAACAGCACGGTGGGATAAGGCGCTTCAACGTCAGGCGGCATGTGCAGAAAGCCGTTAACCGGGCTGCCACCCTGAATGGCGAACGTCAGCGGTTTCAGCTCGCCCGGCAGGCGTTGAGTCGCCTCTTCATAGGCGCGGTTCGCCAGCGTCTGCGCCTGGTCGGCCAGCTCATCCCCTTTTATATAGGGATAGGCCGCAACGCTGTAGAGATGCGCCGCGTGTAACCAGTAGTCGCCCGCCTCGCTGTCGTCGGTGGCCTCCAGCGCTTTCTGCTGCCAGATACCCGCCTGTTTACACCATTCGAAATGCCAGTTGCCGCCGCGAAAACCGATTACAGTGTCGAGCAGAGTCTCATCAGTATGTTCAACATTGCTGATGGCAATCCGAGCCAGCACTTCGCTGATCTCCTGCGGCGTCAGGCCACGCCATGTCCACATCAGCTTATTCAGCATACGATACCAGCCACGCTGGCTGTCACCATCCAGGGCTGAGTGGACATCCGAAGTAGCATGATGGTGGCGGCGAACCAGGGATGAGGTTTCAGGATGTTTAAAGCGCGGTTTGAACAACTCCTCGCTGAGATTTTTGCTCGACATACTCACTTCTCCTGCAACAGAAACGGCGATGGCTAAGTGTACTGTACGGCAATTCGGGGTGCGAGGCACAGAAAGCACAACGCCCGGAAAACCGGGCGTTGTCTGATGTGTATCAATCAGTTTTTAACAATCGGCGGGATGTAGACCACACCCATATCCCACGGCTGCTCGATCCAGGTATCCTGCGGAATATCGACAATATAATCATCAACCAGTGAGCGACCGGCCGGTTTAGCGAAAATGGTGCAGAAACGCGCTTTCGGGTACATCTCGCGAATCGCCTGGGCGGTGCCGCCGGTATCTACCAGGTCATCGATCACGATAAAGCCTTCACCGTCGCCTTCTGCGCGCTTCAGAACTTTCATTTCGCGCTGATGATCGTGGTCATAGCTGGAGATGCAGACGGTATCGACGTAGCGGATACCCAGTTCACGTGCCAGCAGCGAAGCCGGTACCAGACCGCCGCGGCTCACCGCGATAATGCCTTTCCACTGTTCAACAGGAAGCAGGCGCTGGGCCAGTTTACGGGCATGAATCTGAAGCATGTCCCAGGTAACGACGTATTTTTCGCTCATAGAATAGAAATCCCAGCCAACCGAGGTGGCGTAAAAATGTGCAACGGGGAAAAGGTTGCGCGAGATTATAAGGAGTTGACGCACTAAAAACCAGCACCCGCGCACTGGTTGCGGCTTTTTAGCGCGTCTGAGAGCGCACCCGGTAGAAAACAGTGATATTCTCGGGCCTGGCTCGTCAGATTCTCTGACGGCGATTTTTCACTGGAAACTCGCGATGTCCGGCCTCGCCGGTACACTGACACAGGAGACCTGTCGTGTCTGAATTGTCTCAACTCTCTCCACAGCCGCTGTGGGATATTTTCGCTAAGATCTGCTCTATTCCCCATCCCTCTTTTCACGAAGAAGCGCTGGCGAGTTACATCGTCGGCTGGGCCAAAGAGCAAGGCTTCTGGTGTGAGCGCGATCAGGTCGGCAACATCCTGATTCGTAAGCCCGCCACCGCAGGCATGGAAAACCGTACCCCGGTTGCGCTGCAGGCGCATCTGGATATGGTGCCGCAGAAAAATAATGACACCGTTCATGACTTCACCAAAGATCCGATTCAGCCCTGGGTTGACGGCGAGTGGGTGAAAGCGCGCGGCACCACGCTGGGCGCGGACAACGGCATCGGTATGGCTTCTGCGCTGGCAGTACTGGCTGACAACAGCCTGACGCATGGCCCGCTGGAAGTGCTGCTGACCATGACTGAAGAGACTGGTATGGATGGCGCATTCGGTCTGCAACCCAACTGGCTGCAGGCAGAAATCCTGATCAACACCGACTCCGAAGAAGAAGGTGAGATCTACATGGGCTGCGCGGGCGGTATCGACTTCGTCACCACCCTGCCGCTGACCCGTGAAGCGGTGCCTGCTGAATTCCAGACCCTGAAGCTGACGCTGAAAGGCCTGCGTGGCGGTCACTCCGGTGCCGATATTCATATGGGCCTCGGCAACGCCAACAAACTACTGGCGCGCTTCCTGGCGGCACACGCTGCTGAACTGGATCTGCGTCTGCTGGCCTTCAGCGGCGGTACGCTGCGCAACGCGATCCCGCGTGAAGCCTTCGCTACCGTGGCGGTCGAGAGCCACAAAGCGGATGCGCTGAAATCAGCGGCGGCGCACTTCCTGAGCGCCATCAAAAATGAGCACGGCATCAAAGAGCCGAACATCGCCCTGGTCACTGAGCCGCTGGCGCATCAGGGTGATGCTCTGAACGCTGACAGCCGCGATCGCTTCCTGAACCTGCTCAACAGCATGCCAAACGGTGTGATCCGCAACTCCGACGTGGCGAAAGGCGTGGTAGAAACCTCACTGAATATCGGTGTGGTGACCATGGAAGCCGATCATGCAGAGATCAACTGCCTGATCCGTTCGCTGATCGACACCGGCCGCGATTATGTGGTGCAGATGCTGACCTCATTGGGCCAGCTGGCCGGTGCACAGACCAAAGCGAAAGGCGGCTACCCAGGCTGGCAGCCTGATGCGGACTCCGCCATTATGGCGCTGACCCGTCAGACCTATATCGCGCTGTTTGATAAGACCCCGAACATTCAGGTGATCCACGCCGGTCTGGAGTGTGGTCTGTTCAAAAAACCGTATCCGGAGATGGATATGGTATCGATTGGGCCGACCATCACCGGGCCGCACTCGCCGGATGAGCAGGTTCACATCGAAAGCGTTGGCCTTTACTGGAAACTGCTGACCACCCTGCTGAATGTGGTGCCAGAAAAGTAATTCTGTCACAAAAAAAGTAAACCAGGCTCCGGCCTGGTTTTTTTATGCCTGTGACTTTCTCCCAGCATAATTCGCTGCCTTTTCCGCCCTTTACCCCGCTATTCCGCCGCTTTCCCGCGCTTCGCTGGTCACAGCCGCCATTATGTCCAGATGTCTGGATGGCTAATAAGATTTCGTGCTAGCTTATGCGCTTTCGGCTGTTGCCGCGCCTGAAGGTTCAGGAAAAAATGCGGCCAGTGATTCTTCAGGAGAGTAATGACATGCCAGGGTTAAACTGCCTTGAGATGCGTAACATCTCCATCGCTTTTGGCGGGTTTGCCGCGCTATCGTCGGTGGATTTCCGCAGTGACGGCCATTCAGTACATGCTCTGACCGGCGCTAACGGCGCGGGCAAGTCAACGCTGATGGCGATCCTTTCCGGTGCGCACAGCCACTACAGCGGCGAGATCCTGCTGGATGGTGAGCCGGTCTCCATCCGTACGCCGCGTGATGCGAAACGGCTGGGTATCCATCTGGTTCAGCAGGAAGTGGACGTGGCGCTGGTGCCGCAGCTCAGCGTCGCGGAAAACATTCTGCTGGATCGGCTGGCAGAGCCTGGCCACCGCTATCGCTGGGGCGAGGTTCGGCGTCAGGCGCGGGCGCTGCTGGCTCAGCTCGACGTGGCGCTTGACGTCAACCGGCTGGTGGAGCGCTGTACCCTGGCTGAAAAGCAGCAAATTCTGCTGGCGCGCGCGCTGTCGCACCACTGCCGCTTTCTGATTCTGGATGAACCCACTGCCCCGCTGGATCAGCATGAAAGTGAGCGGCTGTTTGCTGTGGTGCGTCGCCTGCAGGCCAGCGGCATCGGCGTGGTGTTTATCTCTCACCGCATCCATGAACTGAAAGCAATCTGTGACCAGCTGACGGTGCTGCGTGATGGCCGGTTGATCGAAACCGGCCCGATGGCGGCACTGAGCGGTGAGCAGATCGTGGAGAAGATGCTGGGGCATCAGCTCACCGATATCTTCCCGGCCCGTCGTGCGCAGCAGACTCAGCCGCTGCTGCTGGCGATTGACGGTCTTCATGATGAGCAACTGCTGCAGGATATCTCGCTACGATTGCACAAAGGGGAAATTCTGGGCATTGCAGGCCTGGCCGGTGCCGGTAAAACCGAACTCTGTAAGGCGCTGTTTGGTGCCAGCAAAAGCCGCGTCAGTCGCGGTGAACTGCATGGCCAGCCGTGGCAGCCCCGTTCGCCGCATGACTCCGTCAGTCGCCGCATGGCGCTGGTGCCGGAGGAGCGGCGCAAAGAGGGGATCTTTATTGATGAGTCGGTGGCAATGAACCTCAGCGTCAGCGCAGACGACAGCTTTTCGCGCTGGAGCCTGTTTGGCCATCGCCAGGCGTGGCGCTGGGCGGAGCAGGTTATCCAGCAGTTGCAGGTGCGCACCACCGGTCCGGCACAGACGCTGCGCCGTCTCTCCGGCGGCAATCAGCAGAAAGTGGCGATAGGCAAATGGCTGCGCAACAACGCCGACGTGCTGATTTTCGATGAGCCGACGAAAGGCGTCGATATCAAAGCCAAAACCGAACTCTTCACCCTGATCGATAACCTGGCGCGCGAGGGGAAAGGCATCATTTACGCGTCGGGAGAGTTTTCTGAACTGGTCGGTTTATGCGACCGGATTTGCGTGCTCTGGGATGGACGCATTGTGGCCGAGCTGGCTGCACGCGACGTCACCGAAGAGACGCTTTTGCTCTATTCCACCGGAGGAACCCCTGCGTGAGCAGCAAAGAAACCAGCCTGAATCTGACAGCCTCGCCGTGGCGTCACCAGTTGTTCGACTTTCTCTATAAATGGGGCATGTTGCTCACGGTGGTGATCCTGATCGCCGCCTTTGGTCTCGCCTCCGACAGCTTCCTTGAACCCAACAACATCATCAATATTCTGCGCTCAATTGCCATTGTCACGGTGATTGCGATCGGCGTCTCGATCTCGCTGACCGTTGGCGGCTTTGATCTGTCGGTCGGATCGACCGCCTCGCTGGCCAATGCGCTGGTGATTTCTCTGTTTGTCTGGTACGGCTTCGGCACTACCACCGCCATCCTGCTCACCCTGGCGCTCTGCACCCTGGTCGGGCTGTTTAACGCCTTTCTGATTGTGATCCTGCGCATCCCCGACATGCTGGCAACGCTGGCGACACTGTTTGTGATTCAGGGGGTGGCGATGACCTACAGCTTTGGCGGATCGATCACCGAGAACATGGTGCTGCCGAGCGGTGATATGGCGGAAGGCACCATTCCGGCGGCGTTTGGCCTGCTCGGCCAGGTGCCCACCATCGTCATCATCATGCTGGTCGTCACCGTCGCCGCGCAGCTGGCGCTCTCACTGACTAAACATGGTCGCCGGATGTATGCGCTGGGCGGCAATCCGGAAGCGGCGCGCCTCTCCGGCATCCGCACCACCCGCTATCGGGTGCTGGCTTATGTGATCGCCTCACTGCTGGCCGGTCTGGGCGGCATTCTGCTCGCCTCGCGTATCGGCTCCTCGCAGGTGAACGCCGGTAGCGGCTACCTGATGGACGCGGTCGCGGCGGCGTGGATTGGCTTCTCACTGGCGGGCTCCGGCAAGCCGAATGCGCTGGGCACGCTGGTCGGTGCGGTGATCCTCGGCGTGCTGCAGAACGGTCTGGTGATGCTCTCTGTTCCCTACTACGCCATGGACATTATTAAAGGGCTGGTGCTGGGTTTAGCACTGGCGATCACCTATATCCAGCGCCGCTGAGGCGCGTTTACCGGAGTTGATAACAATGCAAAAAATAACACTCTCGCTGCTGGCCCTGAGCCTGCTGAACGCCAGCGCCGCCTTCGCGGATACCGTCACGCCGGTGCCTGCGGCTATCGCCAGTCATGATGGCCCGATCCGTATTGCGGTGATCCGCAATCTCGGCTCCGATGACAACACCACCCAGTTTGTTGCCGGTGCCATTCAGCAGGGTCGCCAGCTTGGCTTCAAGGTCAGCACCTTCCTCAGCAACGGCGACGATGCGCGCTTCCAGGATTTCGTGAATCAGGCGATCAGCCAGAAATATGACGGCATCGTGCTGTCGCACGGTAAAGCACCCTACGCCAGCGGACTGGTGAAGCGCATTGCCGATGCAGGCATTAAGCTGTCGGTGTTTGATACGCCGGTGGATAGCCCGATCCCGGGCGTCACCGTCACCGCGCAGGATGACGCTTCACTGGCGCAGTTGTCGCTGGGCCAGCTCATCCATGATTTCAACGGCAAGGCGAACATCGTCAAGCTATGGGTTGCCGGTTTCCCGCCGATGGAACGCCGTCAGGTGGTGTATGAAAAACTGCTGAAAGAGAATCCGGGCATTCATCAGCTTGAGTCGATTGGTGCGGTTTCAACTGACGTTCAGGGCGACACCGCCAATAAAATTGGCGCGATTCTGGCGAAATACCCGAAAGGCAAAATCGACGCCATCTGGGGTGCCTGGGATGCCTTCAGCCAGGGCGCTTACAAAGCGCTGCAGGAGAATGGCCGTACCGAGATCAAGCTCTATAGCATTGATGTCTCGAACCAGGATTTGCAGCTGATGCGCGAGAAAAACAGCCCGTGGGTGCAGACGGTAGCGGTCGATCCTAAAACTATTGGCGCGGTGAATATGCGTCTGGTGGCGAAGAAAATTGCCGGTGAAGAGACGCCAGCGACTTATCAGTTTAAAGCGGCATCGATCTCTCAGCAGCAGCTTAACAGCCAGCCTGGCGCGGTGAACGTCGCGTCGCTGAACAAGATCATTCCGGGCTGGGGCAGCAATGAGGATTTCGTCGCACCGTGGTTTGCGACCCTGGCGGCGAAATATAAGAAGTAATCGGATGTCAGCCTTGCCGGTCGGTGAGGCTGACGGTTACAGACCCAGCAGCAGCTGACGCTCCAGCTGGGGATCCACCATCGTCACATGTAATCCCACCAGCCGCACGCCGCGCCCGGCACGACGCTCATCCCAGGTTTTACGGGCGATGGCAATCATGTCCTCTTTGTTCAGCACCGGCCAGATATGCTCCTGGGTCGTCTGCTGAAAATCACTGAACTTCAGTTTGACGCCCTGACGCGCCACCTGCTTGTCAGGTCGGATCTGCGTCAGCCGGCGATCCAGTTCGGCGTAGAGAAAATCGATAATTTCCAGGCAGGCATCCCAGTCGCTGATATCTTCCGCCAGCGTCCGTTCAACCCCCAGCGATTTACGTTCGCGCTCAACGATCACGCTGCGGTCATCAATGCCATTGCTGCGCTCCCACAGCACCCGGCCAAACTTGCCAAAGCGCTTTAACAGCAGCGCTAAGTCCGCCTTCTGCACGTCGCCACAGGTCACCAGCCCCATCTCTTCCAGCTTTTTGGCCGAGACCTTGCCGACGCCAGGGATCTTCGCCAGCGGCAGAGTCAGCAGAAAACCGGACATCTCCGGCGGGGTAATCACGAACTGGCCGTCCGGCTTATTGAGGTCAGAGGCGATCTTCGCCAGAAATTTAATCGGGGCGATGCCCGCTGAGGCGGTAAGCCCGGTTTCACGGTAGATGGTGGCGCGGATCGCCTGCGCCATCAGTGTGGCAGAGCCGTGACAGTGGGGGCTGTCGGTGACATCCAGGTAAGCTTCATCGAGGGAGAGCGGTTCAATCAGCGGCGTATAGCGGGTAAAGATGTCGCGGATCTGCGCGGAGGCTTCTTTATAGGCGTCAAAGCGTCCTGGCAGCAGACGCAGATGCGGGCATAACTTGAGGGCCATGCCGGTTGGCATCGCGCTGCGCACGCCAAATTTGCGCGCCGGATAGTTGGCGGTGCTGATCACGCCGCGACGCTCGCGGCTGCCACCAATGGCGATCGGGATGTCGCGCAGCTGGGGATTATCACGCATCTCCACCGCGGCATAGAAGCAGTCCATATCGACATGAATGATTTTACGCATACCCCCTCCGGCACTGGATAAGTATACAGTTGGCAGGGGTAACTGCAATATTTGTCGCGCTGACGATTAAAGTTTACAAATTTCTGGTCGAATATCCTTCAGTAAATCGCGAATTTGGCTGACGCCGTCTTGCTAAAAAAACAGACAATGTTTAATGTTGCGCTGCGGTAGCGGACAGTTCCGATAATGCAAACAGAGACGCACATTTTGCGTCATGTTCTCTTCACCTCAAGGTACACACAGCATGGGCAAAATCGCACTCCTGTTTGCGATGATTTTACTGCCAGCCCTCAGCATGGCAATGACACCCGAACCCGTCTCAACGGCACCGGTCAGCAAAGAATTAAAGAAGCAGTTACTCGGCACCCCGGTCTATATCCAGATCTTCAAGGAAGAACGCACGCTCGAACTCTACGGCAAAATCGGTAACGAATACCGCCTGCTGGACACCTACCGCATCTGTAACTTTTCTGGCGGCCTCGGCCCGAAACGCCGTGAAGGCGATTTCAAAAGCCCGGAAGGTTTTTACAACGTGAAGCTGAATCAGCTGAAGCCGGATAGCCGGTTTTATCGCGCGATCAACATCGGCTTTCCGAATCAGTACGATCGTAATCAGGGCTACAGCGGCAATTACCTGATGATTCATGGCGACTGTAAGTCGATTGGCTGCTATGCCATGACTAACGCCTATATGGATGAGATTTTTACCTATGTGAATGCCGCGCTGCGTAACGGCCAGCAGGATATCAGCATCAGCATCTATCCATTCCGCATGACCGACAGCAATATGCAGCGTCACCGCTACTCCACCTATGCCAGTTTCTGGCAGCAGCTGCAGCCGGGATATGCTTACTTTGCTAAATATCATCAGCCGCCGATGGTCAATGTCGCCAGCGGTAAGTATGTGATGAACAGCAGCCCGGCACCGGTTTTAGCCAGTCCCGAAGCCGCTTCACGTTCATTCCTGGCGCTCTCCAAGGCAGAATAACGCCCATTCACCTGGCACGATCCGCTGCCAGGTTTCATTGGCCGTCAGTGGCTGCGTAGCAATCACCGTCACCACGTCATGCGGCGTGGTGTGCTGCTGAAAATCGACCTCCACATCCTGATCCAGTAACTGCGCCCGGCCAAAGGGTGCGCGGCGGGTGATCCAGTAAAGATTGGTGGAGCAAAAGGCCATCAGATAACGGCCGTCTGACAGCAGCATGTTAAACACGCCCTTCTGCCGCAACGTGCCGGCAAGCTCCCCGATAAAACGAAATACCGCAGGCCAGTTGCCTGGCGTACGCGGATAGCGCGTCGCCAGCTGATGCAGGATCCAGCAGAACGCCTTCTCGCTGTCCGTTTCGCCTACTGGCCGGAATGTGCCGGTCTCCAGCTGCCGATAGCCCCTGAGCTGCCCATTGTGCGCATAGGTCCAGTTACGGCCCCACAACTCACGGGTAAACGGGTGGGTATTTTCCAGCGACACCTGCCCGCGATTCGCCTGGCGGATGTGCGCCACCACCGAATGCGATTTGATCGGATACTCCTGCACCAGACGCGCAATCGGCGAGTTAAAGCTCGGCAGCGGATCTTTAAACGTACGACAACCTTTATCTTCGTAGAAGGTAATGCCCCAGCCATCTTTGTGAGGCCCGGTTCCACCGCCACGCTGAACCAGACCGGTAAAGCTGAAACAGATATCCGTGGGAACATTGGCGCTCATCCCGAGCAATTCGCACATAGCCACCGCCTTAGAGTAAGCGGCCTCCCGTCAGGCGGGAGGCCAGCGCAGTTACTTCACCATCTCTTTTTCGATCAGCAGCATCAGGATGTGGATCACTTTAATGTGGATCTCCTGGATACGATCGGCATAACCAAAGTGTGGCACCCGGATTTCAATGTCGGCACTGCCTGCCATCTTACCGCCATCTTTACCGGTCAGGGTGATCACTTTCATCCCCTGCGCACGGGCAGCTTCAATCGCTTTAATGATATTGGCAGAGTTACCGGAAGTTGAGAGGCCCAGCAGCACATCGCCCGGACGCCCTACCGCTTCCACATAGCGTGAAAAGACATAGTCATAACCAAAATCATTACTGACGCAGGAGAGATGGCTGACATCAGAGATGGCAATCGCCGGATAGCCAGGACGATTTTCGCGGTAGCGACCGGTCAGCTCTTCAGCGAAATGCATCGCATCGCAATGTGAACCGCCGTTACCGCAGGAAAGCACCTTGCCGCCCGCCTTAAAGCTGTCAGCCAGCAGCACCGCCGCACGCTGGATCGCATGGATATTGGCCTCGTCGCTGAGGAATTTATTCAGCGTATCAGCAGCTTCATTAAGCTCAGAGCGGATAATGTCCTGGTACATAGGGATGTCCTTTTTTAGGAGAGGTTAATCGCAGCAAGTTTAACGGAATGGCCGGTCAGCGCAAAGCGTCATGCCATGGCTGGCCAGGCAGTGGCGGCGATTATCGCTGCAGCGGGTGATGCAAAAATGGACAGAAATCGGTTTTTGTGAGGCAGGTTGTAATTGCGATGTAAACAAATTGATAAATCAACCCAACTGCTCTAAACCTCTCTACATAACAGGTCAGACCTCTTACTACTTGGAGCGGTTCATTATGATGGTTGTCTCGATACTTGCCACGGTGGCGCTGATTGGCGCCCTGTTCTATCACCGCCTGTCGTTGCGGCTCAGCAGCGCGATTCTGCTGCTGTGGACTGCTGCGATGGCTTTTGCTCACCTCTGGACGCCATGGTTACTGTTGCCGCTGGCGATCATCCTGCTGCCGTTCAACCTGCCGTCACTGCGCCGCAGCCTGTTTTCAAAGCCGATGTTTCAGCGCTTCCAGCAGGTGATGCCGCCGATGTCACGCACCGAAAAAGAAGCGATCGATGCGGGCACCACCTGGTGGGAAGGCGATCTGTTTCAGGGCAAACCAGACTGGCAGAAGCTGCACAACTATCCGCAGCCGCGCCTGACTGCCGACGAGCAGGCTTTTCTCAATGGTCCGGTTGAAGAAGCATGCCGCATGGCCAACGATTTCCAGATCACCCATGAGCTGGCCGATATGCCGCCGGAACTCTGGGCTTATCTGAAAGAGCATCGTTTCTTCGCGATGATTATCAAAAAAGAGTATGGCGGACTCGATTTCTCCGCCTATGCGCAGGCCTGCGTGCTGCAAAAACTGTCGGGCGTCTCCGGGATTCTGGCGATTACCGTGGGCGTGCCTAACTCATTAGGTCCGGGCGAACTGCTGCAACACTACGGCACTGAAGATCAGAAAAATCACTATTTACCCCGGCTGGCACGCGGCGATGAGATCCCCTGCTTTGCGCTGACCAGTCCGGAAGCGGGCTCAGATGCCGGAGCCATCCCCGATACCGGCGTGGTCTGCATGGGCGAGTGGCAGGGTCAGCAGGTGCTGGGCATGCGGCTGACCTGGAACAAGCGCTATATTACGCTGGCGCCGATAGCCACCGTGCTGGGGCTGGCATTTAAACTCTCCGACCCGGATCATCTGCTCAGCGATAACGAAAATCCTGGCATTACCTGTGCGCTGATCCCGACCAACACGCCCGGCGTGGAGATTGGCCATCGCCACTTCCCGCTTAACGTGCCGTTCCAGAACGGGCCGACACGCGGCAATAATATCTTTGTACCGATTGACTATATTATCGGCGGCCCACAAATGGCCGGTCAGGGCTGGCGGATGCTGGTGGAGTGTCTGTCTGTGGGTCGCGGCATTACGCTGCCATCGAACTCAACCGGCAGCCTGAAAAGTGTGGCGCTGGCGACAGGCGCCTATGCCCATATCCGTCGTCAGTTCCGCGTCTCAATCGGTAAGATGGAAGGGATTGAAGAGCCGCTGGCGCGCATTGCCGGTAACGCCTACGTGATGGATGCGGCGGCTACGCTGATTACCGCCGGTATTATGCAGGGTGAAAAACCGGCAGTGCTGTCGGCGATTGTGAAATATCACTGCACCCATCGCGGTCAGCGCGCCATTATCGACGCCATGGATATTGCCGGCGGTAAAGGCATTATGCTGGGTAACAGCAACTTCCTGGCCCGCGCCTATCAGGGTGCGCCTATCGCCATCACGGTAGAAGGCGCTAATATTCTGACCCGCAGCATGATTATCTTCGGACAGGGTGCGATTCGCTGCCATCCTTACGTACTGCAGGAGATGGCGGCGGCAGCCAGCAACGATGTTAACGCGTTTGATCAGGCGCTGTTCAGCCACATCGGTCATGTCGGCAGCAGCACCATGCGCAGCCTGTGGCTGGGCTTAACCGCCGGACGCACCAGCGCCACCCCGACCCGCGATGGCACCCGCCGTTACTATCAGCATCTGAACCGCATCAGTGCCAACCTGGCGTTGCTCTCTGATGTGTCGATGGCGGTGCTGGGCGGCAGCCTGAAACGTCGTGAGCGTATTTCGGCGCGTCTGGGCGATGTGCTGAGCCAGCTCTATCTCGCTTCGGCGACGCTGAAACGCTATGACGATGAAGGCCGCAACGAAGCCGATCTGCCGCTGGTGCACTGGGGCGTGCAGGATGCGTTACATCAGGCGGAAGTCGCGATGGACGATCTGCTGCGTAACTTCCCGAACCGTCTGGTCGCGGGCGCATTGCGGATGACTATTTTTGCAGGCGGTCATCACTGCCCTGCTCCGTCTGACCGTCTGGACCATCAGCTGGCAAAACTGCTGCAACAGCCGTCAGCTACCCGCAGCCGTCTGGGCCGTGGCATGTACCTGACGCCCAGCGAGCACAACCCTGCCGGTCAGCTGGAACAGGCGTTGCAGGATGTGATGGCGGCAGAAGTGATCCATGACAGGCTGTGCAAACAGACGAAGCAGCACCTCTCCTTTACCCGGCTGGATGCGCTGGCGAAGCGCGCGCTGGAGCAGGGCTGGATTGATGCTAAAGAGGCTGAAGTGTTGCAGCGTGCTGAGGCCAGCCGCCTGCGTTCGATTAACGTCGATGAGTTTGAGGCGGATGCGCTGGCAGTGCCGGTGCCAGAGAAAGCCCCTCAGGCTGCGTCGCGGGCGAGTGAGGCAGCATAGGGTTAGCGTTAGCCTGCATCACCGGCGCAGGAACAGGGTCAGAAGAGGAAAGCGTCCCGCGTCAGGACAACGCGGGCCGAGCGAGCCAGGGATGGCTTTAGCGACTTTCCGATCTGCCCCTGTTTCCGGCGCGGGCACACTCTTACAGCCAGCCTTTGATTTACCTGAAAGCCGACATCACGTCGGCTTTTTTTATCCCGCCTGACGGATGCGGGCAATCAGCGCATCCACATCTTCTACATGATCGGCCGCCAGAATCAGCGTGCGTCCCAGATTAATTGCATTACGGATGCAGTCGGTACGCATCGCCGGATCGGCAATCAGCTTCATATCCGCCACGTGTGACATCCCCACCGTGCGGCGAATCAGTTCGGTGCCGCAGTAACCAATGGTATCAGCCCATACTTTACGCAGAAACGCCTCCGCATAGCCTGGATAAGCCAGCGCCTCATCACGGGTTTTCTCTGCCGCCAGTGCCAGAAAGCCCGCGGCAAAGGTGGTCCAGAGGGTGTGTACATCGCTGAGACGCTGCTCGCGTGCATCGGCGGCCTCACGCGGTGGCAGCAGACCCGGCACGCCGCAGTAGTTAATCAGCAGGTTGCCGATGGCGGTGCCGACATCAAAACCGATAGGGCCAAAATAACCAAATTCCGCATCAATCGCTTTCAGGCTGCCATCAGCAACGAAAATCGATCCGCTGTGAATATCACCATGCAGCAGCGCTTCAGCGTGGGCAAAGAAACGATGCTTGAGACCGCCCACCGCAATGCGCAGTGCATCGTCATTACGCAGGCTGGCGACCAGCGGTTCAAGCGCTTCGGGATAGCTATTGCGCTCATGGTCGGTATAGGGATCGTTAAAGAAAAGATCTTCGGTGATTTCACACATTTCCGGATTAATAAAACGCGCCACTTCCGCTTTTTTCTGGTGCGGATGCAGGGTGAAATCGGAGGTATGAAACAGGGTTTGTGCCAGATAGTCGCCTAACTGCTGAGCCGCTTCCGGGTAATAAGCGCCCTTTACCAGCTCGCCGCGCCAGATGCGATGACTGGAGAGATCTTCCATTACCATCACCGCCAGCTCCGCATCGTAATGGGTGATCTTCACCGTGTGCTGCGGACAATATTTGTAGTGTTCGACCAGGGTCTGCGCTTCCAGCCGCGCCCGATCCAGCGTCAGCGGCCAGGACTCACCCACACAGCGCACATAGGGCAGCGCCTGCTTGACCACCACCCGGCTGTTGCCCTGATCGTCATAAATTTTAAACACCAGGTTGAGGTTGCCATCACCAATCTCTTCTGCGCTGCTCAGCGCGGCAGGATTGTCCACGCCGCCAAATTGTCGGGCATATTCCACAGCATCAGCAGCAGTAAAGGTACGGTATTGCGACATTGCCTGTTCCTCATCAATCGAAGGGGGATAACCTGGGTGTAATAAGCCGTTCAGACGTCTATACATCCGTTCAGCATGTTGGCACAATAGGTATCATTAACGCAACATGGATTTCACCCACAATGCAGACACTTCAAACCACCAGCTTACAGGTTCGTGACAATCAGCTCTGGATTCTGGATCAGCAGGCACTGCCGCAGCAAAAGAACTGGCTGTCCGCGCACAGCGTGCCCCAGCTGATTGAACATATTCATGCGCTGCGGGTGCGCGGTGCGCCGCTGATCGGCCTTTCCGCCTCGCTGCTGCTGGCGTTGCTGGCAGAACAGGGGCAGACGCGCGCTGAACTGGCGCAGGCACTGGAGACCCTGCGCGCCGCCCGCCCTACCGCTGTCAATCTGATGAACAATCTGGACCGGATGAAACTGGCGCTGGCGCAGCCGGACTTTGCCCCCGCGCTGGCAGAAGAAGCCTGGCGACTGGTGCAGGAAGATAAGCAGCTGTGTGACGCCATTGCTGACGCGGGTTGTACGCGGGTGAAACCCGGTAGCCAGCTGCTGACCCACTGTAATACCGGCGGACTCGCCACCGCCGGTGTGGGCACCGCCCTTGGCGTGATTGCCCGCGCCCATCAGCAGGGGCTGATTAAGAATGTCTGGGTTGATGAAACCCGTCCGCTGTTACAGGGCGGCCGGTTAACCGCCTGGGAGCTGGGTGAGCTGGCGATTCCTTACACCCTGATTACCGATTCCATGGCCGCCAGCCTGATGGCCCGTGGAGAGGTCGATGCCGTATGGGTAGGCGCTGACCGCATTGCCGCCAACGGCGATGTGGCGAATAAAATCGGCACCTACAGCCTGGCGGTGCTGGCCCATTATCATCAGATTCCGTTTTACGTGGCGGCCCCGCATACCACGCTGGATCGCAGCTGTCCGGACGGCGCAGCGATTCCTATTGAGCAGCGCGCCGCCAGTGAAGTAACGGGCGTTGCCGGCAGTTTTGGCAGCGTGCAGTGGGCGCCGGAAGCGGCGAAGGTCTATAACCCGGCGTTTGATGTCACGCCCGCCACCCTGATCAGCGGCTGGGTACTGGACACCGGGGTAGTCACGCCTGACCAGGTTCAGGGTGGCATTTTCCAGCCACAATAACGGTCTGCAAGGCGTTTGCCGCTCACGGTAAACGCCTTGCGAAAACAACGGGCGGTTTACGCCAGACGCGGATAGGCATCCGCAATCTTATCGCCGGTAAAGTTCGCTACCCAGCCTTCCTGATTATCGAAAATACGGATAGCCGTGAAGTGCGGTGACGATCCCATATCAAACCAGTGTGGTGTTCCCGCTGGTACCGAGATCAGATCGTTTTTTTCGCAGAGGATCTGCAGGATCTCGCCATCCAGGTGCAGACAGAAGAGTCCGGCACCCTCAACAAAGAAACGCACCTCATCTTCGCCGTGTGTATGTTCAGAGAGGAACTTCTCGCGCAGCACGGTTTTCTGCGGATTATCGGCGCGCATGCTGATCACATCCCAGCTCTGATAGCCCTTCTCTGCCACCAGCCGATCGATCGCATGCTGATAGGCGTTGATCACCGTTTCGGGATCCGGATTTTCACCCAGATCGCGATCGGCTTCCCAGCGCTCAAAACGGACGCCTTTGGTGCTCAGGCGTTCACGAATCTCTTCCGCGTCGGTGCTGTGCCACACCGGCTGGCTGGCTTCGCGGTCGGTAAAAATAGTCAGTGCGCTCATCCTAAATTGACTCCGGGTTAATCTGGGAAAAATCCGTCACCTGACGATGGCGGCTCTCGCCGTCCGCATCGCCACGCAGTAGTTGCAGCGTCTGCCAGCCCGCCTCAGCGGCGGCATCCAGCTCCTGATGAATATCGGAGAGAAACAGCAGCTGCTCCGCTGGCTGACCAATTTCAGCGGCGATAGCGCGATAGGCTGCGACTTCGCGTTTGGCACCCACGTGCGTATCAAAATAGCCGCTGAAGAGGTCAGTAATATCACCTTCGTCGCTGTAGCCAAATAACAATTTCTGCGCCGCAACCGAGCCGGAGGAATATACATACAGTTCAATGCCCTGTGCCTTCCAGCGGCTTAGTGCTGGCAGGACGTCAGGATAGAGATGGCCGGTAAAACTGCCGTTAACATAACCATCGCGCCAGATCATGCCCTGCAGCGCCTTCAGGCCGGTTGATTTGCGATCCTGGTCCATAAACCCCAGCAGAATCTCTGTCACCGCATTCAGGTCGGCCTGCGGCTGACCGGCCTCCTCACGTACCGACTGCAGCGCTGCGGCGACCTCGGGCTGATGCGCATTTTCACGCAAAAAACTCGCCAGATGCTGGCGGGCGTAGGGAAACAGGATGTTATGTACAAAACGGATATCGCTGGTGGTGCCTTCGATATCAGTAACAATGGCGCGAATCATGCTCTCTCCAGCAGGCGACGTTGACGTTCACATTCAAATAAAAATTCCAGACCTTCCAGATGACGGCGTGCTTCGCTGACATCCCGGCCCCAGCAGGTTAAGCCGTGGCCGCGCAGCAGAAAGCCGTAACGCAGCGGAAAGCGGGCGGCGTAATCTTCAATTTCTGACGCCAGCGCCGCAATGTCCTGGCTGTTGTCGAACACAGGAATGGCCAGCGTATCCAGATGGGTGTGCTGGCCACTTAACGATTTTTGCATCTCATAGCCGTGCAGCAGCAGCGCCGCGCCCTGCTCCACCCGCGACAGAACAGTCGCATTCACGGTGTGGGTATGCAGCACCGCGCCCGCCTCGGGAAAAAGTCGATAGATCATCGTGTGCAGACCGGTTTCTGCCGACGGCTTACGGCCAGAGAGCGACTGGCTGGTAGCAATATCGACCTCGATAAAGTCATCCCGCGTCAGCGTGCCTTTATCTTTGCCCGATTCACTCAGCAGGCAGACATGTTCATCGCGGCGCACCGACATATTTCCGCCGGTGGCCGGTGCCCAGCCTTTCTCGCCAATCCAGTGACAGGCGGCGACCAGCTGATCTAATGGAAGACTCTGCGACATAAAAGTTCCTTGCGGTGAAATGTGATCTCGGGTGGCTCAGCCCAGATAACGATAATGGCTATAAAATTACAACAGGTTGAAAATCTTAAACAGTTAGCAAACGTGCCCGACTGCTGAACCATACTCTCCGGGTCCTGCCAGATGATCCGCATCTCAGCAAGGCAGCAAGTGCGCGCATCCCCGGGAGCTGACACTTGTCAGTGACCGGGGTAAGCAAACGAAGCTAACGAAGCTGAGGTGTGGAGCATGACGCATTTAGCCATCTAAGCGTCTTGATTGCCAAATACTATCATCCTGTTTATAGTGGCACAAACACCGGGTGACACCGCATCAATCTTCGCGCTTAAGGCCTGACATCATGACGCAGCACAACCTGATCCCCGAGAGTAAACTCCCTTTGCTCGGCACCACCATTTTCAGCCAGATGAGTGCGCTGGCGCAGCAGCATAACGCTATCAATCTCTCTCAGGGCTTTCCTGATTTTAGCGGCCCGGACTATCTGCAGCAGCGGCTGGCGTATCACGTCAGCCAGGGCGCGAACCAGTATGCGCCGATGACCGGTGCGCTGCCGTTACGTGAGGCGATTGCAGAGAAAACCGCGCGGCTCTATGACTATCGTCCTGATGTCGAAACAGAGATTACGGTGACGGCAGGCGCAACCGAAGCGCTCTATGCGGCGATTACCGCGCTGGTGCGGCCAGGCGATGAAGTGATCTGCTTTGATCCCAGCTACGACAGCTATGCGCCTGCGGTAGAGTTGTCGGGCGGCGTGATGAAACGCATTACGCTGCAGCCGCCCGCTTTCCGGGTGGACTGGCAGGCGTTTGCTGCCCTGCTGAGTGATAAAACCCGGCTGGTGATCCTGAATACGCCGCACAATCCTTCCGCCACCGTCTGGCAGCAGCAGGATTTCGCCGCGCTGTGGCAGGCGATTGCTGCGCGACCGGTCTATGTACTGAGCGACGAAGTCTATGAGCACATCTGCTTCGATCAGGCAGGCCACGCCAGCGTGCTGGCACATCCCGAACTGCGCCAGCGCGCTATCGCGGTGTCGTCGTTTGGTAAGACCTTCCATATGACCGGCTGGAAAGTGGGCTACTGCATTGCCCCTGCCGCGATCAGCGCGGAACTGCGCAAGGTGCATCAGTATCTGACCTTCTCGGTGAATACGCCGGCGCAGCTGGCGATTGCCGATATGCTGCGTGAGCATCCGGAGCACTATCTTGAGCTGCCGGCGTTTTATCGCGACCGCCGCGATCGGCTGGCAACGGCGCTAAGCAGCAGCCGCTTTAAGGTGCTTCCCTGCGAAGGTACCTACTTTTTGCTGGTCGATTACAGCGCCATCTCCGATCTGGATGATGTCAGTTTCTGCCAGTGGCTGACCCGCGAAGTGGGCGTTGCCGCGATTCCTCTGTCGGTGTTCTGCGCCGATGCCTTTCCTCATAAACTGATCCGCCTCTGTTTTGCCAAACAGCCGGCGACATTAGATGCCGCCGCGGAGCGCTTATGTCAGCTTTAAAAATCACGTTACTGCAGGAGACGCTGAGCTGGATGGATGGCGAGGCCAACCTGCGCCATTTTGACGAGCAACTGGATGGACTCACCGGGCGCGATCTGATTTTACTGCCAGAGATGTTTACCACCGGCTTTGCAATGGAAGCGGCGAAAAGCTCGCTGCCTCAGGCGCAGGTGGTGGAGTGGCTGCATCAGCATGCCCGTCGCAACGATGCCCTGGTCGGCGGTAGCGCGGCGATTCAGACCGAACACGGCGCGGTAAACCGCTTTCTGCTGGTGGAGCCGGACGGCACGCTGCATCAGTATGACAAGCGCCACCTGTTCCGCATGGCGGACGAGCATCACCACTATCTGCCTGGCGAACAGCGTCAGGTGTTTGAGTGGCGCGGCTGGCGCATCCTGCCGCAAATCTGTTACGACCTGCGTTTCCCGGTCTTCTCGCGCAACCGCAACGATTACGATCTGGCGCTCTATGTCGCCAACTGGCCTGCACCGCGTGCACTGCACTGGCAGGCACTGCTGCTGGCGCGGGCAATTGAAAATCAGGCTTATGTAGCAGGCTGTAACCGCGTCGGCAGTGACGGCAATCAGCATGAATACAGCGGCGACAGCCAGATTATTTCACCGCAGGGCGAGATCCTCAGCGCGGCTGAGCCGCACCAGCGCGCCAGGCTGGACGCAGAGCTGTCGCTGAACGCACTGAATGCTTATCGCGAGCGCTTCCCGGCCTGGCAGGATGCGGATCGCTTTTCGCTGTGAATGGCGGGCGGGAAGTCAGACCGCCCATTAACTGCCGCGATAGGTTGACCACGACCAGGGCGAAATCAGAAACGGCAGATGAAAATGGCTGCCCGCTTCGGCAATCATAAAATCGATCTGCGCGCTGACGTAGAGTGCATCCCGACCGGCGGCGGCAAAATAGTCGCCGATTTCTGCCGTTAAACGGTAGTGGCCCGGCGTCAGCGGCTCGGGCGTGAGATCTTTCAGACGCCCGTCGCTGTCGGTTTCACCCTGTGAAATCGGAAACCACCCTTCCGGGCTGTTCTGCTCAAGTGAAATCGCTACACCGCTGGCCGGTTTGCCCAGCGCCGTGTCCAGAATATGGGTGGTAACAGTACTCATTGAATCGTCTCCTTCAGGCGTAACAGGGTAATTTCACGCAGCTGATCCAGCGCCTCCTGCTGCTCGGCAGGATCGCTATTCTGCAACCGACGCTGCAACTCTGCCAGCATCTGCTCGCCGCTGCGCCCTTTGGCGCGAATCAGAAACACCCGTCCAAAACGGGCTTCATACGCCTGATTCCCCTGCTGCATCGCCTGCTGCAAAGCGCTGTCGGCCTGCTGCATGGCGGACTGCTCTCCGCGTGAAAGTGCCGCTTCTTTATCCGTGCGGTTCGCGCGTTCGCCAATGCGGGGATGCGCCGACAGTGCGGCCTCCAGCTCAGGCTGCTGCCACTGGCGGGCCAGCGCATCGGCGGTTTCCCGTAGCGCATCCAGGGTGTCAAAAGGCCGCGCTGCCACCAGCGACTGCTGCCAGTGCGGGATAGCGACACAATGCCGGATGGCCGCCTGCGCCTCATCAGCTGTCAGCTGATTAAATGCGGCTAATTCCATGTTCAGCTCCGTTCAGCAATCAGCGAGACCGCCTGTAAATAAGCCTGCAGCGCGGGCGCCACATCAGCCACCGCGACAGACTCCGCCGGATGGTGGCTGATACCGCGATGGTTACGCACAAATAGCATGCCGACCGGCCAGCGTTCAGCGATAGCGATGGCGTCGTGCCCGGCACCGCTCGGCAGTGACAGGCTGCGACCCTGCACCGTTTCCACCGCATGACTCAGCGCCTGCTGCAGCGCGGAGTCACAGGCGGTGGCACCGATGCGATAATATTCGTTCGACTCAAAGCGGAGTCCACGCCGCAGCGCAATCGCCTCCGCCTGGGTTAACAGACTGGAGAGCAGTGTCTCCAGTGGGTTATCCAGCGGACCGCGCACGTCCAGCGACAGCGATACCTCGCCAGGGATTACATTGACCGCTCCCGGCGCGCAGTTAATCGTACCGACGGTAGCCACCAGTTGCGGATCCTGCTCACGGGTGGTCTGCTCAATAAACACCATCCACTCGGCAGCAGCAGCCAGCGCATCTTTGCGGTGGGTCATCGGCACCGTGCCCGCATGGCCCGCTTCACCGGTGAAACGGCAGTTGAGGCGGCGCGCACCGTTGATGGCCGTGACCACACCGAGCGCCAGATCCTCCTGCTCCAGGCAGGGGCCCTGCTCGATGTGCAGCTCAAGATAACCGACGATATCCTCAACCCGCCGCGCCGCAGATGCGATCCTGTCGCTGTCGAGCCCGACATCCGCCATCGCCTGCGCCACGGTAATGCCGTTGCCGTCAGGATGCGTCACCCAGCTTTGCGGCCAGCTGCCGGTAATGCCACGACTGCCGAGCAGCGTAATGCCAAAACGGGTGCCCTCTTCGTCACCAAAGCCAATGACTTCAATCGCCAGCGGTAAGCGGCGCTGATGTACGTTAAGCCACTGTACGGTTTCAATCGCGCTGAGCACGCCCAGCATGCCGTCGTAGCGACCGGCGTTGCGCACCGTGTCGAGATGCGAGCCAAGCAGTAACGCGGGTGCACCCGCTTCTGCCGCCTCGTAGCGCCCACAGATATTGCCGACTTCATCCTGCCACACCTGCATCCCCGCCGCCTGCATCCACTCACCGACACAGGCGTTGGCGCGCAGATGTTCGGGTGAGAGGTAGACGCGGGTCAGCCCCTCGGCCGTTTCGCTGATCGCCGCCAGCGCGTCGCAGCGCGCCATAACGCGCTGTGCAGCGGCCTGGGCTTCGCTGGCGCTCATCATCATGCGTGGCTCCCGTAGTGATCCCAGGCGGCCTGCGCCGCGGCACCCTGCGGCGTGCGATAGCCGACATAGGTCAGCACCGTTTCCAGCGCGGAGAGAGTCTGCATCACGCAATCTTTGCGCGCGTTATAACCCATGGTGCCGATGCGCCACACCTTGCCATGCAGCGGGCCAAACGAGGTGCCAATCTCAATGCCGAAATCTTCCAGCATCAGCTTGCGCACCTGATCGCCGTTTACGCCAGACGGGATCATCACGCCCAGCACGTTGTTCATTTTGTGTTTCAGGTCGCCGAAGGTCTCCAGCCCCATCCCCTGAATGCCTTTCAGCAATGCTTCACCGTGCAGCTTGTGGCGGGCGATGCCGTTGTCCAGCCCCTCCTGCAGGATCAGCCGGGCGCACTCGCGCGCGCCAAACAGCGCACTGGTCGCTTCGGTATGGTGGTTGAGCCGCTCCGGCCCCCAGTAATCCATGATCATGCCGAGATCAAAATAGTTGGAGTAGATCATCTCCTCTTCGCCATCCTGATGCGCCTCGGTGCGGATCCCCTGCTCTACGCATTTGCGTTTGCGGATCACCGCTTCCATCTCTGCGCTCAGCGTGATCGGCGAGGTACCCGATGGACCGCCCAGGCATTTCTGCATCCCCGCGGATACGGCATCAAGTCCCCAGGCGTCCGTTTCCAGCGCGTTACCCGCCAGCGACGCGGTGGCATCGGTGTAGAACAGTACGCCATACTGTTTGCAGATCGCACCCAGTTGCTCAAGCGGCTGCAGCATGGTGGTTGAGGTGTCGCCCTGCACGGTCAGCAGCAGGCGCGGCCGCACTTTTTTGATCGCATCTTCAATCTGGTCGGGAGTAAAGACTTCGCCCCACGGCACTTCAATGGTGTGCACTTCCGCCCGACAGCGGCGGGCAATTTCGCACAGCAGATGACCAAAGCGGCCAAACACCGGTACCAGCACTTTGTCGCCAGGCCGGATCGATGACAGCAGAATCGATTCGATACCGGCGCGGGAGGTGCCGTCAATCAGCAGTGTCCAGCGGTTCTCTGTGCGAAACACGCCGCGATAGAGCGCCATCACTTCATTCATGTAGTGGGTCATCGCGGGATCGTACTGCCCCAGCAGCTGACTCGACATGGCGCGCAGCACGCGTGGATCGGCATTGATCGGTCCTGGCCCCATCAGCAGACGCTGTGGCGGGTTAAGTTGTGGGTAGTGATTGATATCCATCGTAATTTCCTTTTTCAGAATCAGAGGCGAACCGAAGAGATAAACTGCTTCAGCTCCGGTGACTGCGGCTGAGCAAACAGCGTCTTACTGTCGCCCTGCTCCCAGACGCGCCCCTGATGCATAAAGACCACACGATCGCCCACGTCGCGGGCGAAGCTCATTTCATGCGTGACGAGGATCAGCGTCATCCCTTCTGACGCCAGCTGCTCCAGAACTTTGAGCACTTCGCCCACCAGCTCGGGATCGAGCGCGGAGGTGATCTCATCACAGAGTAAAACTTTCGGCGTCATCGCCAGTGCACGGGCGATCGCCACGCGCTGCTGCTGACCGCCGGAGAGGCTGGCAGGATAGTAGTTGAGACGCTCGCCCAGCCCGACCTTCTCCAGCATCTGCGCCGCCAGCGCCCGGCACTCGGCCTCGCTTTTTTTCAGCACCCGGCGCGGCGCCAGCATCACGTTCTCCAGTGCCGTCATGTGCGGGAACAGATTGAAGCTCTGAAACACCATCCCGACCGAGCGGCTGATTTCACGCGCCTGCGAGTCGCGATCGGTAATCGTCATACCGCCGAGCTTGATGCTGCCCTCCTGATAGCCTTCCAGCCCGTTCATGCAGCGCAGCAGCGTGCTTTTGCCCGATCCGCTGCGACCGATGATTGAGATCACCTCGCCCATGTCGATATCCAGATCCACGCCTTTCAACACATGGTTGTCGCCGTAATATTTTTGCACCTGATTAATGGTGATGAGCGGCATTGAATTTTTTCTCCAGATACTGGCTGTAGCGAGACAGCGGATAACACATCAGGAAGTAGCCCAGCGCCACCAGCCCAAAGACTTTAAACGGCTGATAGGTCACGTTGTTCAGAATGGTGCCCGCTTTGGTCAGCTCGATAAAACCGATAATTGACGCCAGCGCGGTGCCCTTGATCACCTGGACAGCAAACCCCACCGTCGGGGCAATACCGATGCGGATCGCCTGCGGCGCAATGACCCGCCACAGCGTCTGACCAAAGGTCAGGCCGAGACAGCGCGACGCTTCCCACTGGCCTTTTGGCAGGGCGCGGATGCTGCCGTACCAGATATCGACCAGAAAGGCGCTGGTGTAGAAGGTCAGCGCCAGCGAGGCCGCCGTCCAGGGTGCAACATCAATGCCGAACAGGCCGACGCCGAAAAACGCCAGGAACAGCTGCATCAGCAGCGGCGTGCCCTGAAACAGCGCGGTGTAACCGCGTACCAGCCGCGTTAACCATTTGCGTTGCAGCAGGCGCATAAACAGCAGCGGCAGCGTCACCAGCGTGCCGCCGACAAAGGCCACCAGCGACAGCAACAGGGTCCAGCGTGCCGCCAGCAGCAGGTTGCGCAGGATGTCCCAGTCGGTAAAGGTCGTCATCATGATGGCTGCACTCCAAACCATTTACGGCCAATCGCCAGCAGCAGATGGCGCATTGCAATCGACAACGCCAGGTAGATCAGCGTGGTCACCAGATAGACCTCAAAACTTAAGAAGGTGCGCGACTGGATCAGGTTGGCGGCGAAGGTCAGCTCCTCGTAGGAGACCTGCGACACCACCGACGAACCCAGCATCACGATGATGCACTGACTCACCAGCGCCGGATAAATGCGCTGCAGCGCGGGCGGCAACACCACCCGCAGAAACGTCTGGCTGCGGGTTAATCCCAGCACCCGTCCCGCTTCCCACTGCCCTTTGGGTGTCACCTGTATTCCGGCACGAATAATCTCGGTGCTATATGCCCCGAGGTTGATCAGCATCGCCAACAGCGCCGCCTCGCCAGCAGTGAGTTTCAGCCCCAGCGCAGGCAGACCGAAAACGATAAAGAACAGTTGCACCACAAACGGCGTGTTGCGGATCAGCTCGACATAGATGCCCCACAGGCGGCTCATCCAGCTGGGTCTGCCACTGCGCAGCGCCGCGCCCGCAATGCCGAGCGCCACACCACCGGTAGTCGCCAGCACCGTCAGCTGAATGGTGACCCAAAGACCGGAGAGCAGCTCCGGCCAGTAGGGCCACAGGGCGGGAAAGTTAAGTTGCCCGGTCATGAATCTTTCCTCAGGCGCCGAGGTTGGCGGGCAGCGGCGCTTTCAGCCACTCTTCTGACAGTTTATTCAGGGTGCCATCTTTGATGCCCTGCTCAATCAGCGCATTCACTTTCGCTTTCAGTGCCGGCTGATCTTTCTTCAGGCCGATATAGCAGGGAGAATCTTTCAGCATAAACTGCGCCACCGGCGCTTTAGCCGGATTCTGACGGGCAATGGCGGCGACCACCAGGTTGCCGGTCGCCACATACTGCACCTGACCGGAGAGATACGCAGACAAGGTAGTGTTGTTATCTTCGTAGCGTTTCACCTGTGCATCTTTCGGCGCAACGTCACTGAGCACCATGTCCTCTACTGCACCACGTGTTACGCCGATCGATTTGCCGCTCAGGGCAGACGCCGCTTTGATTTCATCGCCTTTCGGCCCGAATACACCCAGGAAGAACGGCGCATAGGCGCGGGTGAAGTCGATCACTTTTTCCCGCTCGGCATTTTTACCCATGCTGGAGATGACCAGGTCGACCTTGTCGGTTTGCAG
Organism: Pantoea sp. EKM20T; assembly: GCF_011800485.1. NCBI lineage: Bacteria > Pseudomonadati > Pseudomonadota > Gammaproteobacteria > Enterobacterales > Erwiniaceae > Pantoea > Pantoea sp. EKM20T. Next base: position 629,235 of record NZ_JAALFW010000001.1, read on the forward strand.
ATAAGGCACGCGGTTGGCACTGCTGACCGGCACCAGCTGCAACTTAAGTTTCATCTGCTTTGCCAGGTATCTGGCCGTGTCGATGTCATACCCCTGCGGCTGCAGATCGGTGCCAACCGAGCCAAACGGCGGGAAATCCTGCGGCACGGCGATGCGAATGACGCCGCGTTTCTGGATGTCCTGCAGTTGATCGGCCAGCGCGCTTCCCGCTTGTGCCATCAGTAATGCCGCTGTCGCAACCGCCATCAAAACTTTTTTCATTATGCACCCCGGTGAGATTAACGTGAAACAAAAGATTCTTTGAGATGCAATCTGCAACTAATGTGCCAATCCGGACGGCCACAGAAAAAGGGTTAAGCGGCAAAGCATTCGGCTGAAATCTGGCGTAATCGGGACGACTACGCCGGGGGAAGGTCTGTTCTGAAATGGGGCAAAGCACCAAAACGGTGCCTTTTAGCGGTGCTCCAGCTCGTCAAACTGCTGGTAAAGGTCGGCGATCTGATGAATGCGCTGACGTCCCTGTGCCAGCATTTCATGCAGCAGTGCATTGGCAATCAGGTTAACCAGACTCATGGCGGAGCCATAACTGTCGAAGGCGGAAACGCTGTCCAGCGGCGTACAGAGCTGCCAGCGCGCCAGCGCAATCACCGTCTGCGCCTGCGGCTCACACAGCGCCAGCAGCGGGATACCGGCCGCCTGCAACTGCTGCATCAGCGGGCGAATGATGCGGGGACGACGACGGAAGGCCATCACGACCACCATATCCTCCGGCGTAATATCCACCAGCTCCTCAGCCAGCGTCTGGCCCGGCTGCGGCAGGATATGTACCTGCGAACGCGCCTGCACCAGCTGCTGTCGCAGATGCAGTGCCACCGGATAGGCGTTGCGCATGCCGATGATAAAGACGCGTTTTGCCTGCGCCAGCTGCTGGATAACCTCATTAAAGTGCCGGGCATCCAGACTGTTCACCCACTGCGTCAGGTTAGCCATCTCCTGCTTGTAGTGTCGCGCCAGCAGCGTATTGCCCTGCACCGCATCACGATTATCGGTCAGCGGCATGCCGCTCTGGCGCAGGATGCGTAACTCATCACGCATATCCTTGTATTTTTCATAGCCCAGACGCTTAAACAGCCGGCTGACCGTGGCTTTCGACACGCCACTGAGCCGCGCCAGCTCGGCACTGTTGTAGCTGATCAGGTCATCGAAGTGGTCAAACACGAAGTCGGCAATACGCTGCTCCTGCGGGGAGAGCTGGGGATAGTGACTCCTGAGTCGTTCATCAAGCTGTTTCATAACCCGTCCTGTAACTTTTGTTTCAGCAGAAGCTAGCACAATTTGCGCCAGGTTAACCGGCGTATTGTCAGCTCAGGGTGAAAACTGGAACAGCTCTTGCTTTGTTATCGGTTCTGTCACCCGGATAACGAGAAAAAGATGATTCAAAGCAATATGGCCCCGCAGGGGATGGCGGTGACGCCACACCATCTGGCGAGTGAAAGCGCGCTCGCGGTACTGCGTGATGGCGGTAATGCCATTGAAGCGATGGTGGCCGCTGCCGCGACCATCGCCGTGGTCTACCCGCATATGAATGGACTGGGCGGTGATGGTTTCTGGCTGATTCTGCCGCCCGGCGGCGATCCTGTCGCTATCGACGCCAGCGGCGCAGCCGGTTCGCTGGCTCATCACGATTTCTACGCCGATCACCCTAAGATTCCGCATCGCGGGCCGAAAGCGGCGCTGACCGTGGCCGGTACGGTCAGCGGCTGGCAGGAGGCACTGAATCTCTCGGCTGAGATGGGCACCCCACCGCTGCCGCTGGCACGTCTGCTGCGCGATGCGATTCGCTACGCCGCTGACGGTATTCCGGTGACTGCCTCACAGAGCGCCGCCACCGCGACGTTCCGCAGTGAATTGCAGCATCAGCCTGGCTTCAGCGCCACCTTTATGCCTGACGGCAACGTGCCGCAGCCAGGCAGCCGTTTTACCCAGTCCGCCCTGGCAAACACCCTGAGCCAGCTTACTGAAGAGGGACTCGACAGCTTTTATCGCGGCCCGCTGGCTCACCATATGGCCGATGAGATGGCCACGCTGGGCATGCCGGTGACGCTGGCCGATCTGCAGCAGCATCGCGCCCGCCGCACGACGCCGCTGCATCTCTCCCACAGCGAAGGTGACATCTGGAATATCACCCCGCCAACGCAGGGCATGGTGTCGCTGGCGATCCTGGGCATCACCGATCGGCTGGAGATGGCGGAGGCTGACGATGCGCAGACGGTGCACCGTATCGTGGAAGCCACCAAAAAAGCATTTGCACTGCGCGACAAACACATCACCGATCCGCGTCACGTCACGGAAGATTTGCAGGCGCTGCTGGACAGCGATCACCTTGCCACGCTCGCCAGCCAGATCACCGATGGAGAGGCGGCGGCATGGGGAAACGGACGCGGGCCGGGCGATACGGTCTGGATGGGCGTGATGGACAGCAGCGGCCTGGCCGTCTCCTTTATTCAGAGCATTTATCACGAATTTGGCAGTGGTGTGGTGCTGCCCGGCACGGGTATCACCTGGCAGAACCGCGGCGCCGCTTTCAGCCTCGATCCTGACCATCTGCTGGCCCTGGCACCCGGTAAGCAACCGTTTCATACCCTGAATCCCGCCGCCGCACGGCTGAAAGATGGCCGGACGCTGGTGTATGGCGCGATGGGTGGGGATGGACAGCCGCAGACTCAGGCGGCGATTTTTACCCGCCATGTGATTCAGGGCTTGCCGTTACAACAGGCAGTCAGTGCGCCGCGCTGGCTGCTGGGCCGGACCTGGGGGCAATCATCAGACTCGCTGAAACTGGAAGGCCGTTTTGACGACGAAACGGTATTGATGCTGCGTCTGTGGGGACATGAGGTGGAGCTGCTGCCGGACTTCAGCGAATCCGTAGGCCATGCGGGCGCCATTGTGCGCCACAGCAACGGCATGTTTGAGGGCGCAAGCGATCCACGCAGTAACGGCAGCGCCGCCGGTTTTTAACAGGAGCGAATCATGAATCAACACGACTGGGCCAGCTACATCGGCCATATGGAGCAGATACTGCAACTGGAACTGGATGACGCCCGCCGCGCTGAACTGCTGATCCAGCTGTCGCGTATCGCGGAGATGGCCGCGCCGCTGATGGCGTTTCCGCTGGATGACCGGCTTGAAGTGGCAGGAGTATACCAGGCATGAGATTAGGTGACGTTTCGATTCAGACCCTGCAGCGGGCGATTCAGCAGGGTGAAATCAGTGCGCTGGAAGTGGCAAAGCGCACGCTGCAGGCGGTTGAGCAGCACAATCCGGCGCTGAATGCCTGGACGGAAGTGACCGGGCCGCGCATGTTAAAAGAAGCCAGTGCGATTGATGCGCAGCGGCAGCGCGGCGAAACCCTGCCACCGCTGGCGGGCATCCCGTATGCGGTAAAAAACCTGTTTGATGTGGCGGGTCACACTACCCTGGCCGGTGCCAGCCTGTTCAGCGACCGGCCGGCGGCACGTGCAGATGCGTTTGCTGTCGATAAACTGCGTCGCTCTGGTGCGCTGCTGTCTGGCATGCTGAACATGGATGCCTACGCGTATGGTTTTACCACCGAAAACAGCCACTACGGCGCGACGCACAATCCGCGCGATCTCAGCCGCGTGGCTGGCGGCTCGTCAGGCGGTTCGGCGGCTGCCGTGGCCGCCGGTCTGGTCCACTTTTCACTGGGCACCGACACCAACGGCTCGATTCGGGTGCCCGCGTCGCTGTGCGGTATTTTTGGTCTTAAGCCGACCTTTGGCCGGTTGTCACGCAGCGGCAGCCATCCGTTTGTCGCCAGCCTCGATCACATCGGTCCTCTGGCGCGGCGGGTTGAAGACCTGGCGCTGGTATATGATCTGTTGCAGGGCGCAGACCACACCGATGCGTTTCAGGCCGATCGCCCGCTGGCCGCGACGCTACCGGGGCTGTCACAGGGCAGCGAAGGCTTGCGCTGCGGCGTACTGGGTGGCTTTTTTGCCCGCTGGTGCGATGAGGATGCCCGCGCTGCCGTCGCGGTGATCGCGGCAGCACTTGATGCACAGGAAGAGGTGCTGATGCCAGACGCTGAGCTGGCACGCTCGGCGGCGTTTATCATGACCGCGGCAGAAGGCGGCAATCACTATCTGCCCGCCCTGCGCCAGACGCCTGAGCAGTTTGAACCCAATTCACGCGAGCGTCTGCTGGCCGGTGCCATGATGCCAGGTGCCTGGTACGTGCAGGCGCAGCGTTTCCGCCGCCATTTCCAGCAGCAGGTGTTGCCGCTTTTTGATCGGTTTGATGTGCTGATAGCGCCGGCGACACCCTGCAGCGCGATCACCATCGGTCAGCAGACCCTGTCGATTCAGGGGGAATCGCTGCCCGCTAAGGCGAGCATGGGTATGCTGACGCAGCCGATCTCCTTCCTGGGATTGCCGGTCTGTACCGTGCCGCTGGCGACCCGAAGCGGTCTGCCGATTGGATTACAGCTTATCGCCCGTCCATTTAATGAAGAGGCGGTGTTACGTGCCGCCTGGGCACTGGAACAACGCGGCATTACGATACCGCAAATCAATATGGCTGGAGCCTGATGAACAGAGAGATTAATTTACCGCAGGTAGTCACCGAGGTGACGGCGCAGTTTTACCGCTACGAGCAGGCGCTGGTCAGCAATGACGTGGCCGAACTGGATGCGTTGTTCTGGCACGACCCGCGAACCGTGCGCCTCGGCGCAGGTGAGAATCTGTATGGCATTGATGAGATTCGGGCCTTCCGCGCCGCGCGTCCTTCAGCCGGGCTGAACCGGACGCTGCGAAACACCGTGATCACCACCTTTGGCGAGGATTATGCGGTCTGCAGCACCGAATTTACCCGCACCGGCAGCGATAAAATTGGCCGTCAGCAGCAGACCTGGGTACGCATGCCCCACGGCTGGTGCATCGTAGCGGCGCAGGTCAGCCTGATGAGCTGACATCGTCCGGCGCTTCGCCCGATCAACGCGGGGCGAGCGCCGGAACCGGCTTAAGGTGCCGGGTGCGTGTTGATCCAGTGGTCAGCGATCTGCTGACGGGTACAGATCCAGACATCCTCATGCTGCTGGATGTGATCGAGAAAATTCTGCAACGCGCGGAATTTGCCAGGACGGCCCAGCAGGCGGCAATGCATACCGATCGACATCATCTTTGGTGCGGTTTCGCCCTCTTCATACAGCACATCGAAGCTGTCGCGCAAATAGGTAAAGAACTGTTCGGCGGTATTAAATCCCTGCGGCGAGGCAAAGCGCATGTCATTGCACTCCAGGGTGTAGGGGATAATCAGGTGCGGCTTAACCGTTCCATCCTGACAGGTGACCTGGGTCCAGAAAGGCAGATCGTCGCCGTAGTAGTCACTGTCATAGCTGAAACCGCCCTGCTCCACCACCAGCCGCCGGGTATTCGGGCTGTCGCGGCCGGTGTACCAGCCGGTCGGCGCTTTACCAAACAGATCGACCAGCACATCGACCGCCTGCTGCATATGCTGGCGTTCGGTTTTTGCATCCATGCCCTGATAGTGGATCCAGCGCCAGCCGTGACTGACCACATCGTAGTCAGCCTGTTTAATTGCCTCGACGACTTCCGGATGACGCGCCAGCGCCATCGCCACGCCGAAAACCGTTAACGGCAGACCGCGTTTCTGGAATTCGTTGTGGATGCGCCAGAAACCGGCGCGTGAGCCGTACTCATACAGCGACTCCATCGACATGTGGCGATCGGGATAGCTGGCTGCCCCGATGATGTCGGAGAGGAACTGCTCTGAGCCGGTGTCGCCGTGCAGCACGCTGTTTTCTGCGCCCTCTTCGTAGTTCAGAACAAACTGCACCGCCACACGGGCGTTGTTGGGCCAGGCGGCGTGCGGCGGATGAGCGCCATAACCGATTAAATCGCGCGGATAGTTTTTATTAAAACTGTACTCTTTCTTCTCTGCAGCGTCAGTCATCACTCCACCTGTTTTGATTCGGGAAAGTTCCGTTAGTTTAGATGCTGAAACGCACCTGAGAGAGGTTTCTGCAAAGGCCAGGCCAGATCACCATGTTTGCTGGTGCCAAAACCAAGCGCCACCAGCGACTCCACCATCTTCACCGCCGCGCTGACGCCATCGATCACCGGCAGGCCGAGCTCCCGGGTCAGCTCCCCGGCCAGCGTCGCCATTCCGCCACAGCCCAGCACAATCGCCCCGCTGCCATCTTCCCGTTTAGCCTGAATGCAGCGCTGCCGCACTTTTTCCTGCGCCAGGCCGCTGCCATCTTCCAGCGCCAGTACCGGCAGATCGATGGCATGCAGCGCGGCACAGTGATGGGTAAAGCCATACTGCTGCAGCAGATGACGCGCAATCACCAGGGTGCGCGGCAGCGTGGTGACAATGGAGAAACGCGTCGCCAGCAGCGTGGCGGTATGCATCGCCGCTTCCGCAATGCCGATCACCGGTCCGCTGGCCAGCTCGCGTGCCGCCAGCAAACCCGGATCGCCAAAGCAGGCAATGACGTGGCCGCTAACGCCCTGCGCTCTGCCCAGTTTAATCTGGTCCAGTACGCCGATGGCGGCGATCGCCTCATCGAAGTGCCCTTCAATGGAAGGCACGCCCTGCGACGGCGAAACAGCTAGAATTTCGGTGCCCGGTGCGGCGACCGCACGCGCGGCCTGACCGATAGTTTCGGTCATCGCCAGGCTGGTATTAGGGTTAATAACCTGAATCAGGCTCATGAGGCCGCTCCAGAGCCTGCGGCAAACAGTCGGGAAAAGTCGGGCAGCGTTTCCCCGCTGCGCTCAAAGTGCAGGCTGGAGACGATGTGCTCGAAGTGATGCTGTAGCGCCTGCGTCAGCGGCTGCAGCGCACGCGCGCGCAATAACTGAAGCAGATTCGCATGATCGTCACAGCGGCAGCCACGCTGCCAGGGTGCGCCATAGGCGGCGATCACCAGTGATGAGCGCTGCGTCAGACTGGTCACCATGCCGGTGAGCACCTGATTCCCGGAGATCGCCTGTAACTGAATATGAAAGGCCGCTGACAGCCGGATGGCTGCCGGGCCATCATGATCGGCGTGCGCCTGATTCTCCTGCGCGATGAGCTGCTCCAGCGCCACCAGATGCGGGGGCTGCAGATGGGCCAGGACCACTGGCAGATTAGCGCACTCCATTAAACTGCGGGTTGAGAAGATATCCCGCGCCTCTTCAACGCCGGGTGTGGAGACCTGCGCACCACGTTTGGGCGTCAGAGTGACCATTTGCACCGCCGCGAGGCGTTGCAGCACTTTGCGGATGCCGGTGCGGCTCACACCGAAGACCCCGGAAAGGGCCTCTTCCGGCAGTTTACTGCCCGGCGGCAGCTGATGCTCAACAATGGCGTTCATCAACGCCTGGTAAATCCCTTCATCTTTATCCTGCAGCCTGGTGGCGTCTCGCTGTCCTGTTTTACTCGTCATTACCCGCTCCGGTCGCTTGCTGTACGCCACATATCGTATACGTGAAAAATAAATATTGTATACAAGAAAAGAGATCTGGCCTGGATCCTGCAATACCGCTTTACCAGATTATTCATTCCACTCTCGGGTAGAGGAGCAGGTTTCATGCCAAATCAATCAACGGTGGCCAGCACGGCCTCTGAAGCCAACGCCCGTTACAGCCCACGACTCTGTAACGACGACCTGGCACCGACTCGCGATCAGAACTGGTCGTGGTACAACATTTTTTCTTTCTGGATGTCGGATGTGCACAGCATGGGCGGCTATGTGGTGGCCGCCAGCTTCTTCACGCTGGGATTAGCCAGCTGGCAGGTGCTGCTCTGCCTGCTGGCGGGGATCTGCATCGTGCAGATCTGTGCGAATCTGGTGGCGAAACCGAGCCAGATGGCGGGCGTCCCCTATGCGGTGATCTGCCGTCAGGCGTTTGGGGTGTTTGGTGCCAATATCCCGGCAGTGATACGCGGTCTGATCGCGTTCGCCTGGTATGGCATCCAGACCTATCTGGCGGCGAATGCGCTGATGCTGGTGCTGCTGAAGTTCGCGCCGTCGCTGACGTCGATGACCGTGCCGCACTGGCTTGGTCTGTCGCTGCTGGGCTGGTGCTGCTTCGGCATTATGTGGTTACTGCAGGCGATGGTGTTCTGGCATGGCATGAACGCCATCAAACGGTTTATTGATGTCGCCGGACCGGCGGTCTATGTGGTGATGGTGGCGCTGGCGGGCTGGATTGTATACAAGACCGGCTTCGATGGGATCTCGTTTACTCTCGCCAGCAAATCGCTGACCGCAGGCGAGCAGACGTGGCAGATGATTACGGCGACGGCGCTGGTGGTCTCTTACTTCTCCGGGCCGCTGCTGAACTTCGGTGACTTTTCACGCTACGGCAAAAGCATGTCAGAGATCCGTCGCGGCAACCGCTGGGGACTGCCGTTTAACTTTCTGCTGTTCTCGGTGGTGACCGTAGTGATTGTGTCGGGCACCCAGTCGCTGTTTGGCAAAATGATTACCGATCCCATCGAAACCGTGAGCATGGTCGGCAACGATCTGGCGGTCGCGATTGGATTGCTGACCATGATTACCGCTACCATCGGCATCAATATCGTGGCGAACTTCGTCTCGCCCGCTTTTGACTTCTCCAACTGTTCACCGCAGAAAATCAGTTTCCGTACCGGCGGGATGATCGCTGCGGTGGGGTCGGTGCTGTTAACGCCGTGGAATCTGTTCCAGTCTCCTGAGCTGATTCACTATACGCTGGATGTGCTGGGATCGTTTATCGGGCCGCTGTTCGGGATTCTGCTGACCGATTTCTATCTGATTAAACGTGGACGTATCTCGGTCGACGATCTTTTTAACGATACGCCAGCAGGCCGTTACTGGTATCGCGGTGGCTTTAACCCTAAAGCGATTGGCGCACTGCTGCCATCGGTGGCGATTTGCCTGGTGATTAGCTTTATCCCTTCCCTGCATCAGGTGGCGAATTTCAGCTGGTTTATTGGCGCCGGTCTGGCGGCAGGCTGCTATCGCTTTATCGCCCGTGAAGATCGTGAGGCGGAGGATGTCGCCCGCTGGCAAGGCGAGGTGATGCCGCAGAAGAACCAGGCCACCGCTGAATAGCAGACAGCAAAAAGCCGATTCATTTCTGAATCGGCTTTTTTAAAGAGATTGGCGGAACGGACGGGGCTCGAACCCGCGACCCCCTGCGTGACAGGCAGGTATTCTAACCAACTGAACTACCGCTCCGCGCTTTGTTCCCCGTCGGGAACGAGGCGCATAGTAATGGCAGCCTGTTGCGACGTCAACGCTTTTTCCAGGCGAACAAATCGTTTGCTGTTTTTTTCAGCTTGCCGTTGATTTTATCCACAAAAATGCGTAATTCAGCCGCGCCACAGGCAGCTGCCACCCTTTTTCATCACCAGATCCAGACGTGACTCATGGGCAACCACTTCTTCATCGCTGGCCGTGACCACTCGCAGTGCAGAGGTGGGACGCACGATGCGCTGGATGCTCTCTCCCTGCGCCTGTCGGGCGCTTTCACTTTCCGATAAAAAGGAGAGTGAAGTCTGTCCGCCGGTCATCGTCAGGAAGACTTCAGCCAGAATCTCGGCATCGAGCAGTGCGCCGTGCAGGGTTCGTTTGCTGTTGTCTATTTCGTAACGCGAGCAAAGCGCATCAAGGCTGTTGCGCTTGCCGGGAAACATACGGCGCGCCAGCGCCAGACTGTCGGTGATTTTGCAGAAGGTTTCGGTTTTCTCAATGCCACGGTTCAGCTTTGCAAACTCGTAGTCCATAAAGCCGATATCAAACGGGGCGTTATGGATCACTAATTCAGCACCGCGAATGTAGTCGAGAAACTCATCGGCAATCTCGCTGAAGGCAGGCTTGTCGGCCAGGAACTCATCGGCAATGCCGTGTACGCCAAAGGCTTCGGGATCGACCAGCCGATCGGGCTTGAGATACATATGGAAATTGTTACCGGTCAGGCGACGGTTAATCACCTCTACCGCACCAATCTCAATGATGCGGTGCCCCTCATAATGTACCCCGATCATGTTCATGCCGGTGGTTTCAGTATCGAGAACGATCTGGCGGTTATTTGCAGTGCTCATAAGACCCGTTTTATGTCAGACTTAGCGTTTTTGAGAGGAAGTCTACCAGAGATGCGCAAACAGGTAGAAATATTCACCGATGGATCCTGTCTTGGAAATCCCGGCCCCGGCGGTTATGGGGCGATTTTACGCTACGGTCAGCATGAGAAAACCTTCAGCGCGGGCTATCACCTTACCACCAATAACCGGATGGAGTTGATGGCGGCGATTGTCTCACTGGAAGCGCTGACTCAGCCGTGCGATGTGGTGCTCAGTACCGACAGTCAGTATGTGCGTCAGGGAATTACCAGCTGGATCCATAACTGGAAAAAGCGTGGCTGGAAAACCGCCGACAAAAAGCCGGTGAAGAATGTCGATCTCTGGCAGCGTCTCGACTTAGCACTCAGCACCCATAAGATTCAGTGGGAGTGGGTTAAAGGCCATGCCGGACATCCGGAAAATGAGCGCTGCGACGTGCTGGCCCGCAGCGCGGCTGAAAATCCCGCTTTTGAGGATATCGGTTATAAAACCGAATCCTGATCCTCTGCCTGCCGGAACTGGCGTGTGGCATTGACCGTCTGGCGGATCTTGCTGGTGCTCATACTCTTCTTAGCCCGGGTCGGCAGCAGCGGGAAGGTGCGTTTACGTGCCACCACAATATTCAGACAGCCCAGCGCCGGTAAGTGGGCGCTGATCAGTTTTCCGCCCTGCCGATGCCACGGCAGCACCTGAAAGCGGGTGCGATAGACTACCTCATAATTCAACAGTCCCAGCCAGTCGACTAACCGCACCTGGCTGAACATCCGTCCGCTCCAGGGGGCTTTGCGGTTCAGGCCCGGCACCATCTTACTCACGCCGAGCAGGCTGAATGGATTGAAGCCGCTGATAATCATCCAGCCATCATCAATTAACACCCTATCTACTTCACGTAACACCCGGTGAGGATCCTGGCTCCAGGCGAGCGTATGGGCCAGCAAACAGGCATCGATCGACTTCGACTCAAACGGCAGTTGCATCGGGTCAGCCAGCACCTGTAACAGCTCACCTTCCCTGCCAACATTGACCTGATGTGAAATAGCACAGTTTTCGGTGTTGATTTCTGCGCTGAGGTTGCCAAGCTTAAGCATATGAAAGCCATAAAGCTTTCCAAGGTAAGGCTGAAGCTGCTGCGTTAGCGCGTCGCGGAAATAATCTCCCCACGGCATATCGCGCCATGACAGCGGTGCGTTCAGAATCTGGCGTGATTTAGCGGGCTTCATGCTTTACGCTCTTCCTTTTCCTACGACCTGCGAGAGGTGATGATGAATCTTACCAGTATTCCTGCGTTGCAGGACAACTACATCTGGACGCTGACTGATGATGACGGTAAATGCCTGATTGTCGATCCCGGCGAAGCCCAACCGGTGTTAGAAAAAATGGCCTCCAACGGCTGGCAGCCGGTCGCTATTCTGCTGACTCACCACCATAACGACCACACGGGCGGAGTGAAAACACTGTGCGAGCATTTCCCTCAGCTTGAGGTCTATGGTCCCCAGGAAACTGCGGCTAAAGGGGCCAGAACCATAGTCAGCGAAGGCGATAAGGTCACGGTACTGGGCCTGACGTTTGAGGTGATCCACACCCCTGGTCACACTTTAGGACATATCTCATATTACAGCTCACCTTATCTTTTCTGTGGTGACACACTCTTTTCGGGCGGCTGCGGACGCCTTTTTGAGGGCACGGCAGAGCAGATGTATGATTCCTTTCAAAAGCTTAACCAGCTTCCAGGTGAAACATTAGTCTGCTGCGCACATGAATATACTTTATCCAATCTGAAGTTTGCTGCGGCTATTCTGCCCCATGACCCACAAATAACGGCCGAATATCAGAAAATTAAGGACTTACGCGCTGAAAATGGCATTAGTTTGCCCACAAAACTGGCGCACGAACGGACAATAAATTTATTTCTTCGCACGCAAGACGTTGATTTACAAAGGGCATTAAACGTTAACGTTACTGATGAACCCGTATGGCGTTCATTTGCCGTTCTACGCGAGAAGAAAGACGCTTTTTGATTTTTCGGGTTGTGTTGTGAAAAGTCGTCACGTATAGTTGCTCGTCTTTTAAGCGAACTATTGACACACACATGAAGGCTAAAGCGATCTTACTCGCCTCAGTCTTGCTGGTAGGATGTCAGGCGTCCAGGAACGATGCCAATATCCCGGTACAGCATGCACAGAGTCTGTCTTCAGCTGGTCAAGGTGAAAATGGAAAGTACGGAGACGAGTTTTTGTCGCCGCGATGGCAGGAAGATGGAACTGGCCTCGCAGCAGACGCAGATCTCTGGAGTTTCATTAGTGACGAGTTGAAGATGGGGATTCCGGAAAACCCGGCAATCCGCGAACAAAAAAGTAAATTTTTAAAAAATAAGAGCTATCTCCACGATGTAACATTACGGGCAGAGCCGTACATGTACTGGATAGTCGAGCAGATACAGAAACGTAAAATGCCGATGGAACTGGTACTGCTACCCATAGTGGAGAGCGCTTTTGACCCCCGGGCAACTTCATCAGCCAATGCCGCTGGTATCTGGCAGATTGTTGCTGCAACAGGTCGAAACTATGGTTTGAAACAGAACCAGTATTACGATGGGCGACGCGATGTGGTCGCATCCACGAAAGTTGCGCTGGATATGATGCAGCGTCTTAACACCATGTTCGACGGCGACTGGTTATTAACCATCGCAGCGTACAACAGTGGTGAAGGACGTGTACTCAAAGCGATAAAGCAGAACAAGGCGCGCGGTAAGCCGACTGACTTCTGGCATTTATCGCTGCCACGTGAAACGACCGTGTATGTGCCTAAAATGTTAGCTCTGAGTGAACTGCTCAAAAATAACAAGCGTTACGGTATCAAACTGCCGACACCTAATGAAAGTCGTGCTCTGGCGCGAGTGGAAGTGGGTCAGCAGATACAGCTGACGCAGGCTGCCGAAATGGCGGGTATGTCGCTCACGAAACTGAAGAGCTTCAATACCGGTTACAAAGGCGGCGCAACAGCGCCAAACGGCCCACACTATATTATGGTGCCGAAGTCGAACGTCGCGAAACTGCGTAACTCACTGGCTTCTGGTGACATCGCAGCGGTACAGCCTACTCAGCTTGCGAAAGCCAGTGCGAGTGGCGGGTACAAAGTGCGACGGGGTGATACGCTCTCTGGTATCGCCTCAAAACTTGGCGTTAGCGTCTCGACACTGAAGCAGGATAACAACCTGCGCGGTGCTGATATCCGACCGGGTCAGACTCTGACCATTGGTTCGAATGGCACCCGACTGGCTGATAACGGCAACAGCATCACCTATCGTGTTCGTAAGGGTGATTCTCTTGACAGTATTGCCCGTCATCACGGCGTTAATATCAAAGACGTGATGCGCTGGAACAGTGTGCTGGACAGTGCGAAAGATATTCAACCCGGCGATAACTTAACGCTGTTTGTGAATAATAACGCAACACCTGATACCTGATACGTTGAAAAGGCTGACATTTGTCAGCCTTTTTCTTTTATTCATCCGCCACCGTTTACTCATCTGCCGGACTTCCCTCCTCCTTCTGCAGGCTCGCTTAATGCACCGGACTAGCTTCCTGAACTGAACTCCACCAGTAAGGGGTTATGGTCGGACGCGCGCGTCACCAGCACGGATGCCTCACTCACCCTGAGATCGCGATAGAAGACGAAATCCAGCGGGCGACCAAAGGCTTTACGGCGGTGATCGGCAGTGAACATGACCTCTTCCAGCTTCATTCGCTGTGCAAAACGGTAGAGTGCATTGATACGCTGACGGCTCCAGGCATTGAAATCCCCGGCCATAATCACCGGCCCCTGGTGATGCATGATCTGCTCCCCGATTGGCCCCAGCTGTTTACTGTAGACGTCGACGCCCAGGCTGAAATTTACCGCATGGATGTTCACGACCATCAGCATTTCCCCCGTGGGCAGCGGATACGCCGTGACCAGTGCCGATTTTGACAGCCTCAGCAGAGGCTCACGCTCACGCAACGGGCAGCAATAGACCGGGTGCGCAGAGGCGAGCGTCATCACCCCAGAGGGATGCTGAGGCAGCACAAAGGCAGGTACCTGATCGGCAGCAAGATAATTACTGGTGGCAAATTCCACCAGTTCTGGTGTGGTCTGCGCTTCCTGCAGTAATACCAGGTGCGCATCTTTACCAAATCCTTCCAGTACCGACATCCAGTCTGCGCGTTGCTGCTTGAAGATGTTCCACACCAGAACTTTGAGGTTTGGGTGCGCGGGCAAGGGTGCGCCGGGTGGCAGTGCCTGACCGAGATGGAGCATCGCGCCAGGTGGAAAGATCTGTTCCACTGGTTGTCCTGCTACATATCGCATTGCATAAGTTTTTTTGCGCACTTTCCCGCCTGGCTGATGATTCAAAATACAGTTAACACCTGTCTGTTATAGGGATTTTAGACCGGGGTTTCAATGGATGCAGGTGAATGTCAGAATTCATCACCTTTTCCAGAATAAAGCAGCCCTTTTACGTTCGCTAAGCAAAACGAGGCAGATCAGGCGGTGACATCCCCGATGTCATCGTTAACGGCTCCTGTACTGGTTATAACAGCATTATCAGTCATAAACTGGCTTAATGGCCATGTGACTGCAGGGAGGAAGAATGAAGGCATCTTCTGATGAACTAAAAGTGTTTGTCAGCGTAGTAGAAAGTGGAAGTTTCAGTCGCGCTGCTGAACAGCTGAAGATGGCTAACTCTGCCGTCAGCAGGACAGTTAAAAAGCTGGAGAGCAAGCTGGGTATTGCCCTGCTGACCCGCACAACACGGCAGCTGGCGCTTACGCAGGAGGGCGAACGCTATTTTCGCCATGTTCAACGTTTTTTGCAGGAGATGACCACGGCAGAAAGCGATTTGATCGAGAGTTTACAGGCGCCTAAAGGACTACTGCGCGTTGATGCCGCGACGCCGGTCATTCTGCATTTGCTGATGCCGATGATTAAACCCTTTCGTCTGCGCTATCCTGACGTGACTCTTTCTTTGATCTCCTCAGAGAGTTTTATCAATCTGATTGAGCGGAAAGTGGATATCGCCATTCGCGCCGGCAATCTCACCGACTCAACGCTGCGCGCCCGGCTGCTGTTCAGGAGCTTTCGCAAGATGGTTGCTTCACCCGCCTATCTCCGTGAGCATGGGACACCGCAAACGGTGGCTGAGCTGGATAACCACCACTGTCTCGGCTTTGATGATTCCCCACGACTCAATCGCTGGCCCGTCTCCCGTGAAAGCGGCGAACTCTATGATATTAGCTGGGCTATCTCCTCTAACAGCGGAGAGACGATTAAGCAGCTCTGTCTTACCGGTAATGGTATTGCCTGCCTGTCGGACTATATGATCGATCGTGAAGTTGCTGAGGGAAAACTGGTGGAAGTGTTGGCCGATCAGCGTCTGCCGGTCGAGATGCCCTTCCATGCTGTTTACTACAGTGATATTGGCGTAAGCCAGCGTGTGCGCGCTTTTATCGATTTTCTGAGTGAGTGGACAGCTGACCAGCCGTGGCGTACCTGAAGTCTACAGGGGCAGGCCTGATCGGGGTCTGCCCGCACACAATTTGGAAGGGGTGGGATCGATTGCGCGATTATCGCTTCAGATTCAAAGAATTAGCGATCGTTAAAATGATCCGGGAGATCGAAGAGAATCAGCGCGGTGTATTTTTCCGTGTTGAATTTGCTGCAATGGAAAAAGCCCTGACCGTTAAGTCAGGGCTTTCCAATTAAGTGGCGGAACGGACGGGGCTCGAACCCGCGACCCCCTGCGTGACAGGCAGGTATTCTAACCAACTGAACTACCGCTCCACCGATTCTTTCACAGCTGTCAGCAACTGGCTGATGGCCGTCTGTTCCTGTTATTTTCCTTGTCAGGGGAAAAGGAACGAATTTGATGCCTGGCAGTTCCCTACTCTCGCATGGGGAGACCCCACACTACCATCGGCGCTACGGCGTTTCACTTCTGAGTTC